>JACAEQ010000137.1 GCA_013388755.1 Chloroflexota bacterium | reverse complement strand
CGTCTTGCCGGCGCCGGGGTCATCGGCGAGCAGGAAGCGCAGCGGCTGGCGCGAGAGCATTGTCTCGTACACTGCCGTGATCTGATGGGGCAGCGGCTCGACCAGCGAGGTATGCACCGCCAGCACCGGATCGAAGAGATGCGCGAGGCGGATGCGGTGGGCCTCGGCGACCAGCCGGAAGAGCCGGCCATCGCCATCGAAGCTCCAGGGGCGGCCGGCGCTGACGATCGCCAGGGCCGGCTCATCGTCACGGTAGAGCAGGCGCGCGCCGGGGCGCCCGCCGGCGTCCTTGTAGGTCAGCTCCAGCGCATCGCTGCCATACCACTGCACGGCGACCACGGTTACCATGCTATCCGGAAGGATGCCGCGCAGCGAGACGCCGGCGGTCAGGTCTTCGAGTCGAGCCATCAGCACCTCACGGAGAGGATGTGCCACCTCGGATATGTGAGCAACGCGCAAAAAGCTTGCGCCCCGAAAGAGCGCGGGGCGAGCGGGAACGGAGGCGCGTTCGCGGATCCCGGGCTGCCCGTCGCTGCCGTGCAGCGTAGTATACTTCATCCACAAACACGCGCGCTACGGGTGCTACTGGCCCTCCCGCACTCGTGCGCCCAGGGTACGGTTCAGCAACTCGACATCGTGGGCCAGTGCCGCATCGCTTGCCAGTGCCACCGCGAGTTGATCCGCCAGGAGATACTGAATCACCGTCCTATTGAATGCCGGGCTGGCGGACGTGCGAAACAGTTGAACGACTGGCCGGCGCCCCCATGTGTCAACCCATGCGGCGAGCGTGCGTACGCCGAGCCGGGTGAGTGCGCGTGTTGCGCCGCTGGTTTCAAGACGTGTCGCGTGCGGCAGGAGCAGAAGTGGAACCAGGCGAGCCGCAGCGCGCAATGCCGCAAGCGCCAGCCGGGCGCTGTCGGCGGCGATCGCTGGTGGCAGCGGTATGGTGTTGATCAGTGGCTGCGGCGGCATGGCCTCAGGTGGAGCTTCATCGGCGAGGGTGACCGGGGCGGGTTCGGGTGTGGGCGGGTTTGGTGGCAGCACGATCACCTTCGGTATGGCGGCCACGCGCGACTCTGCGGCGCGGCGGCGCATGATCGTCAGTGCCGCCAGCCGGCTCTCAACAGCGGCGCGGCGCAGGTCCTCATCGGTCGCTCTGCGGGCAAGGGTTGTATCATACACGGGCGCCTGCTCGCGTGGCGCAAGCCGCTCGCTGAGCGAGATAGGTTCCGGGCTCGATGAGGAGGGGATGCTCGTCCGAATTGCATCCGTCATGGGCGACGGATCATCCGGCGCCGGTGTGTCAACTGTCGCGCGTTCAAATATCGCATACAACTCGTCGGGTCGCTCATATGATGCAGAATCGAGCGGTAGACGTGTCTGCGACCTGGCTTTCCGCAGTTTCATAGGATTCTGTGCATGAACAATGGTCCCCCATCCTCGAGTTACGCGATGGTGTGGATTCCGCACCCTTTGTGTTACATGGAAATCGCCGGACGTGCACTGCAGGTTGCGCGACTGCCGGTCGTAGCCGGTGTGATTGCAGCACGTTATCTGGAGATTGGGCGCGGCGTATCTGGATACGGTCACGGTTGCACTGATACGTGAACAGGTCGCCGCGACCGCATCCCGTCATCCGGGTGGCGCGCCTGCTGCTGCGTCGTGGTGCGGCGGCGAGGCAGAGCACCGATACATTTCTGCTAAAAACCGGGCGCGCATGGCGGGCGCGTCTGGAGCCAGGGTTGAAAGCCGATATTCGGTCCGGCGGCTTCGCCACGCCCCTCCGGGTTGGTCGCCGGCTCGTACGGGCCATTCGCAATCTCCCACCAGTTGTTTGCCATACCCAGTGGCAGGTCGCTGGTTGCGCCCTTGCCGATGTTGAATTCGCGGTAGAACGGATTGTTGGGCGGGTCGTGCGCCTCGATCGCGTTATCGCGAATATTGAGCATCGGGCTGAGGTTCGGCGGCGCGTCGCTGCGCAGACTCAGGCCATTGGCGCCGCCGATGAGTGTATTACAGCGCACGTTCCCCATAAGTTGCGTATTGGTCACCAGCGCCAGGTCTGGCCCGGCGGCACCCACCAGCAGGTTCTGTTCGATTTCGATCCGCGCCGGTCGGTCGAAGCTCGGGTTGGTGATCTGGAGTGGCGCGACGCCGGCGACGAGCGCATTATTCAGCACCCGGTTATTGATCATGACGATATCGCTGCCGGGTCCATCGCCCCCGCCGCGTGGCAGCGCGATATCAATCGCCGCGCCATACGGCATGCGATTCCCCGAAATCTCACTATCACGAATGATGACGAAACTATCGTTCGCACGGATATGCCCGCCATTGCCGCTGATACGCGCGCTCTGCAACGACAATCTCCCCGACTGTATGGCAATGACGGTTCCACCCGCGCCACCGCCGCTGATGAACACGTTCCGCAGATCAATCACACTACCGGTTCGTCCGGTAATGCTTTCCCAGCGCTGGCGGGGATCATCGCCGCCGCCGATCTGCACGAAACGTACCGGCCGGTCGGGCGTCGCCAGCGCCACAATCGAGCCGTCAACCAGGATGGAGACACCGCGCGCAATCTGCACCTCGACGCCGGGCTCGATAATTAACGATGCGCCGCCACTGACCAGCAGGTCGCGCTGTAGAATGATCGGGCCGGCAGCGGCTGACCAGCGGACGCTGCCGCGGAGATCTTGCGGGGCTGGCCGGCTGGCGCTGGCCGGTTGCGCCGGGGCGTCGGCATCGGCAGGGCGCGCCGCAGGAACGGCGGCAGGCGCGGCTGCCTGTGCGCCGGGCGCGGCTGGCCGGGCCTGTGCTGCCGCCTGCTGGACGGGAGCCGCAGCCTCTCCAGGCGCCCGGGCCGCCGGCGGGTCAATGCGGAAGTCCACATCGTCTGGCGTTGCGGCTGGTGCCTCGGCCTGCGCTTCCAGCGCAAGCAGTGCTGCTGTCGGGCGAATGAGCTCAACGGTCGGCATGGCAGGCGAGACGCTCGGGGCGGGAACGGTTGTCTCTGGAACAACGGTGGGCACAGGCAGGGTTGTTGCCGGCACGGCGAGTGGCGCTGGCTCAGCAGTGGCAGACGGCACAGATGGTGGAATGCCGGTTGGGATCGTCGCCTGCGCGACCGGAGAGTCAGGAATGCCCGGGCGGAGGGCCAGCCCGGCGACAAACGCAACCGCAACAAGCAAGAGAGCAACCAGTGACCCCAGCACCCACAGCGCTGTCAGTGCGCTTCGCGGCACCTGGAGCGTAATCATCTCATGCCGCTCGGTGTTCGAGCGATCATTCCGAGAGTCCATCGCCCCCTCCATTGTAGCGTTGTCGGGTGCTATCGCTGGCTGACCGTGGCCGGCGCCGGGATGCGGAGGCTCGACGCCGTTCAGCGGTGGCGCAGACTCGCCGGAAGCGAGCCTGGAGTCTGGATCGAACACAGGCAATGCTACCACATATAGCCATCCACCGCAATAGGAAGCGCTGAAAAGGATAGAGCGTAGTATATCGGCATTTTTACCTGGTTTAGTGGTTGATTCTGCACATCACTGGAGTATAATGACCACGTCGCCGTCAATCGTATGAACGAGCCCGGTGTCCGCGCCGTGTGCTCCGCCGCATGTCTTGCCGGTCGTGTCACGAAAGCGATCTCGAATGGTTGAGCTGGAGGGCTGCGATGAGCAGTGCGCTTGCGATTGCATCGGTCACGGCCGTGCTGAAGAGCCTGCTCGAAAATGGCCTGGTCGGCGAAGGGGTCAATGCCAGCATCGGCGGCGACACGATCGTCTCGGCCCTGCCTCCCGACCGGATCACGACCGGATCGGATGAGCGGCCGCAGTTGAATCTCTTTCTCTACCAGGTGACACCGCACACCGGTCTGCGCTCTCTGGAGGCTGGGAGCGGGCAGATCACCCCGCTGGCGCTCGAATTGCACTATCTGCTGACGGCCTATGGTGCGCAGGATTTTCACATCGAAATACTGCTCGGGTATGCTGCGCAGTTGATGCACCGCACGCCCCGGTTGCGCCGCGATGCCATTCGAGGCGCGCTTGCCACGCTCTCGGCCGCCGATCATGGCGCTGCTCCGCCGTTACAGGCGCTGGCCGCTTTTGACCTGGATCAGCAGATCGAACAGATTGAGATCCGGCCGCAGTACCTCAGTGGCGAAGAACTCTCGAAGATCTGGTCGGCGTTGCAGGCGCGCTATCGCCCGTCACTGGCGTACAAGATCTCACTGGTGCTGATCAGGTGATGGGAACAAGATGATGGTTGCTGCGCCCGAATCCCGCGACACTGTCAACCGGCGCGTGCTCGGCATGGCGCTTGCACACGTGCGCGATGCGCTCGAACGGCATATTGCGCGCGCGCGTGGCGACACGGTCGATCATCCGGCCGGTACGCCAGTCGCGCATGATGAGCGTGATTCTGATGGGCAGGCCGCGCTCGATACACTGTGCGCGCTGTTCCAGCTTTCGCCGTTCGAGCGCGATATTCTGGTGTTATGCGCCGGTGTCGAGCTCGATGCAGGCCTTGCGTCGCTCTGCGCCGCGGCCCAGGGCGATCCGCAGCGTGTCGCGCCAACGTTCAGCCTGGCCCTGGCGGCGCTGCCTGGCGCTCACTGGAGCGCCCTCGCGCCGAATGCGCCACTTCGTCGCTGGCGACTGGTCGAGCCAGGCACCGCCAGCCTGCTGACGCGCAGCCCGTTACGGATTGATGAGCGGGTATTGCACTATCTGACAGGTGTTGCCTATCTTGATGAACGCCTTCAGGGCATGGTGGCGCCGGTCTGGTCGCCTGAGCCGTTACTGCCGTCGCACCAGGCGCTGGCCGGGCGAATCGCCGGTGTGTGGGCGCGTGCCCGTGGAGGGGTGCTGCCGCTGGTTCAGATCTGTGGCGATGAGCGCGCGACGCGCGAGGCGATCGCGGCGCACGCCTGCGCATCCGTCGGTCTGAACCTGCACACCCTGAGCGCAGCCATGCTGCCGGTTGCCGCGTCCGAGATCGAAGCGCTGGCGCGTCTGTGGGAGCGTGAGGCGGCGCTCAGCACCAGCGCCTTGCTGGTTGATTGTGAGGATGTCGATCCTGCTGATACGGCGCGCGCCGGTGCGGTTACCTGGTTGCTCGAACGCACCGCCGGTGCCTTGCTTGTCGCGGCGCGCGACCGCTGGCGTCCGGCCCGGCGCGCCATGGTGACCGTTGATGTCTGCCGGCCAGGCAGCACGGAACAGCGTCGCGCCTGGTACGCCGCGCTTGGCAGTACGGCCGAACGACTGAATGGCCAGGTGGATCTGCTGGTGTCGCAGTTCAATCTCAGCGCGCACGCGATCCAGGCCGCGAGCGTTGAGGCACTCGGCCAGATTGGCGACCATACCGGCGAGGATGCCGTGCGGGCGATCTGGGACGCCAGCCGCGCCCAGGCGCGCCCGCGCCTTGATGACCTGGCGCAACGCATCGATTCGTCGGTTGCATGGGACGACCTGGTGCTGCCGGGTTCGCAACGCCAGGTGTTGCGCGATATTGCGGCGCATGTTCGCCAGCGAGCGCGGGTCTATGACACCTGGGGGTTTGCCGCGCACGGTGCTCGTGGCCTGGGGATCAGCGCCCTGTTCGCCGGCGCCAGCGGCACCGGCAAGACGATGGCGGCCGAGGTGCTGGCAAATGAACTGCGCCTCGACCTGTACCGCATCGATCTTTCGTCTGTGGTCAGTAAGTATATCGGTGAGACGGAAAAGAATCTGCGCCGGATCTTCGATGCCGCCGAGTCGGGTGGGGCGATCTTGCTCTTCGATGAGGCTGACGCGCTGTTCGGCAAGCGTAGCGAGGTCAAGGACAGTCACGATCGCTATGCCAATATCGAAGTCAGTTATCTGCTGCAACGGATGGAAGCCTACCGTGGCCTGGCGATTCTGACGACGAACCTGAAGAGCGCGCTCGATACGGCATTCTTGCGCCGTATTCGCTTCGTTGTGCAGTTCCCGTTCCCCGATGCGGCGCAACGCGCCGAGATCTGGCGCCGGGTCTTCCCGCCGGGCGCACCGGTCGAGTCCCTCGATATCGAGAAACTGGCACGCCTGAATGTCGCCGGCGGCAATATTCGCACTATCGCGTTGAATGCCGCCTTTCTCGCCGCCGATGCCGGCGAACCGATACGGATGGCTCATCTGTTGCGCGCGGCTCGCGCAGAGTACACCAAGCTCGAAAAACAGTTGACCGAAGCCGAGATTGCCGGCTGGGTCGCCGGGTGAGCGTCGGTGTTTTCATGTGCGTCCAGGATGGACCTCGTACAGAAAGGGAAAGGCATGGCTGATCGACATGCGCGGGTGCGGCGCCCGCGTAACGAGCGACGTTCCGTGCCGGTGCAATCGCCGCAGCCGGCGCCGGCCGATGCTGTGCCACAGGTGAGCGACTGGATGCCCTCCGTTGCTCATGATATTCGGGATGTCGCCACCCATCTGCCGGGAGTGCCGTTGCATCGCACAATCGCTTTGCCCGCGCTGTCGTTCCACGCGCCCGAACCAGAGGCGACGCAACCGGCAGTGCAGCGTTCTGATGCTGGTGGAGCGGCGGGCGCGACCTCGTCGGTCCAGACCAGGACGCGGATTGAACGCTATCCGTTTCGGGCCACGATACGTCGCGCTGCTCCTGCGCTGGGGTTCGCAGATCCATCGGCGGTGCCGGTGCGTCGTGACGCGGGGCCGGGGCAGGAGCATGGCGGTGAGCAGTATCTGGCGCTGTTCGAGCAATTGAGCGCCAATCCTGCTGCCGCGCCGGCGATTGCGCCCGAAACAGCGGGTGGTGCTACGCCGGAGGCGGTGTCGAGCAGTACGGCAACGACATCCACTTCCTCAACGGCCACCACCGTCGGTACATCCACTTCCTCAACGGCCACCACCGCCGGTACCGCCGGTCTCCAGGCCGGCGCCTCGCCCGCCGAAGAAACCGCGACCCCCCGGGCCGCCGGCAGCCCGATTGCGGTGCCGGATATCGAGATTCCGGCCCTTGCCCAGATTGAGAAGACCGACGCCGTGAATGGCGCGTTTACCTATAGCGGCAGCATTACGCGCGGCGGCGCCACACCATCCGGGTTTGGCGTGACCCGTTCATTCAGTTCGCGGTTGACAGGCGTCACCATTACGCCAAACGCCGGCACCTTCGACGTGTCGGCGACGTTCGAGCATCCGATTACCTACCAGGTGCGGTCAGGCACGGGCCCCAGCGGCCAGGTTGATATTGCATCCGATTCCGATCCTGATATTACGGCGGCAAACTATGCGACCGTCGCGGCGGACCTGACGCCGAATATGAGCGATCTGAACGGTCGTCCCCCGCGCACGCAATTCTGGGCCGAGGATCTGACACTGCGCCATGAGCTTGTGCACGCCAACGACGATCTGGCCAACGGCCCCGGAGCCATGGCGACCGTGACGACATGGTTGAATGGGCAGACGGCGGCGAGTGCAGCCGACGTTCAGACGCTGCTGAACGCACTGCCGGGGCGCTTCGCTACCGCACTGCTTGCGGCGCTCTCAACCGAAGATGGCGAACGGCACGCCTATGGTGATGGCGCGCCCGTCTACAGAGCGCGCGCCGAAGCTATCAGCGCCAAGGGTGGGAGAGGAGAATATACGTGAGCGAGGATGAGACCAGACGCGAGCCGGTACGCTCGCTTGCGGACCTGGTGGTGCCTCGCCGTCCTGCAGGCGTGCCGTACGATCAGGGTGAGGACGTTGATGCCGGGGCGTTACTGGCGGCCAATGGGTACACAGAGGAGACTGATGAGTTGATCGCGCTGCTCGACTCACCACTTGCTGTGTTCCAGTCGGCGGCGGCGCGCATCCTTGGCGCGCGGCGCGAACGTAGCGCGATAGACGCCCTGCAGCGCCTGGCGAATGATACGCGCGCCGAGGAAGTTCCTCGCGTGCAGGCGGCATTCGCGCTCGCGCGGATGGATGTCGCAGGTGCGCGCGACCTGCTCATTGCGCTGCTTGCGTTGTCGGTCGAAGCCTCGCCGGCGCCATTGCAGGCCGCTGGCGCGCTCGCGATCCTTGGCGACCCGCGCGGCTTCGCCACGGTTCGGCTGGCGCTCGATAGCCCGAACCGCGTCACTGCGATGGTCGCCTGTAAGCAACTCTATGCGTTTGCCGCACATGATGGCCTCTCATTGCCGGATGGCCACCGTGTGGATGTGTTTGGGGCCTTCAGGTGCGCATTGCGCCGTCCGGAACCGGCGATCGCCGGCGAGGCGCGCGCGCAGCTTGTCGCCCTCGGAACTCCACAGGCCCAGGAAGTTCTGCACGAGGAGATACCGTGAGACACTCGCGCCTGCTGCACCGATCGATGCCTGATAAGCCGTCGCCGCAGGGCAGACGCGCGACGCCTGCGCCAGTAGATCATGGCGATGCGCATCCTTCGCCTGACACGTTTCAGATCCACACGGCGCCGCGCGCTCCGCAACCGAAATTGACCGTCAATGCGCCGGATGATGTCTATGAGCAGGAGGCGGACCAGGTGGCGGAGCAGGTATTGCGGATGAGTGACGAGGAGGTGCAGCTGTCGCATTCTGCGCCGCACGCCATTCAGGCACAGGCAGGAGATGGCGAAGCGCCGGATGTTCCGCCTGAGACGCAGCAGACAATCGGTGCGCTACGCGGCGCAGGTACATTGCTTGACAGCGCGACGCGCACGTTCATGGAGCCTCGCTTCGGCCATAATTTCGAGCATGTGCGCGTTCATACCGATGAACGCGCTGCAACCGCGGCCCGGTCGCTTAACGCGCTGGCGTTTACCGTCGGTAGTGATATCGCGTTTGCGCCGGGGCAGTATCAACCAGGAAGTGATGCCGGGCGCCAGTTGCTCGCACACGAACTGGCCCATGTCGTCCAGCAGCGCCATGCACCGCAGGCGGTACAGCGCCAGGATGAGGAACATACTGATACGCCCGAACCGCCGGTGACGCTGACCAACCCGCGCTTTGCGCCCATTCCGGCGTTGCGCACGGTTGCCGAAGGTCAGCGCCCGCTCGCGACACGCGATAACGGGCGGCCCGTGAAGGCGGTACAGACGGCATTGCTCGATCTGGGGTACTCCTTGTTGCGCTTCCACGACGATGGCAGGCTTGGCGGCGAAACACGCGATGCAGTGCGCCAGTTTCGCGTGGATCAGCACCTTCCCCCCGGTCAGGACGTTGACTACACCGTGCTGGCCGTGCTTGACCGGGTGGCGCCGCCGCCAGGCCAGGCGACCGAGCATTTTGTAGACTATGACCGCCTGCTCGCGGATGACCGGCTCGATTTTTCGATCTCGATCGGGTACGACGAAGGTCAGTCGCATGTGGAAGATGCCGAGGCGGGCAGGCAGTGGCTGGAAGGGCAGGGGTTCACCCTGGCCTCCGGTTCGCCCGCCGAAGGCGACGAACACTACGAGATGCGCAAGGATATTACCTATCCAGATGCTGAAGGGCAGCAGGTGACGAAAAATGTGCTGGTGACGTTGCGACTGATCACGCCGGGCGAGGGCGCGGCACGGCGCTTTCTGGAGACGCTGAACGACACCGAGATCATGACCTATGTCGGCCACGCGCGCGGCGGCCTGGGGCCGGATTTCGATGACAAGCACGTTGGGCGGGAGAATGTCGTCATTGGCGCGCACTCGAGCCTGCACGACCGGCCGGAAACCAGTGTGCGCACGCCGCGCGATCCGTACTGGCGGTCGGTGGAAAGTGAGCGAACCAATACGCTGGAAGAGATGACGGCCAGCGGCGCCTGGGACGAGAACCGCTATCGCGTCTGGCTCTTCTATGCCTGCACCTCGCTCAATTACCAGGACGAATTGCGCGGTGGCCTGCTCCCGCCCAGCATGAATCGCGAGAACCTCGATATCTTCGGCACGAATAAGTCGGTTCCGATCGTCGCGGGCCTGGAGCCGACCTTTGCGATGATCGAGGGCATCCTGAACGCGCAGACGATGGAGCAGATTGTGCGCGCGATGCAGCAGCGTATGGAAGATGCACTGCGGGCGCAGCCGAATGTTGCGCCGGCCCATGTCCGTCAGGCGCTCCGCGAGTATAGTGATGCATTCTACCGCGAGGGCGCCGGTGATAACCCGGTCGCGACAGCAGGTGAGTGAACCACGGCGCCGGCCGGCTTCAGGGGAAAGGATTACCGGATGTCTCGACGTCAGCGATCAGCGTCTGTTTCCAGGGCGTCACGACCAGTGGTAGCGCCACATCCACTGCGCAGTGAGACATCCCCCGCCGCACGCCTCGATCGCCGGCCGGCACACGATCCGTCGTTGCTGGAAGTGACACCGGATGTTGAGTCGGCGGTTGGCCAGATGCGTGGCGGCGGCCAGCAGCTTGATGTGGCGACGCGCGAGATGATGGAGCCGCGCTTTGGCCATGATTTCAGCCAGGTGCGTATCCATACCGGTGAACGCGCCGCCGTGGCTGCCGGTGCCCTTGATGCGCTGGCCTTCACGGTGGGTCATGATATCGCCTTTGCAGCCGGGCGCTATCAGCCGGGTAGCGATACCGGGCGCGAGTTGCTGGCGCATGAGCTGACCCATACCATCCAGCAGGCCGGTGGCGCGCCACGGGTTCAGCGCCAGCGCGACGATGGCACAGCGCCGGGAAGTGCACCCGGGGGCGGCGCACGGCGCATGATCCGGTGGGGCAGCGTCGGCGATGATGTGAGAGATGCACAACAGTTGCTCAACCAGCATGGTGCTGCGCCGCCGCTGGTACTCGATGGTATCTTCGGTCCCCTGACCAATGCGGCGACGGTTGCGTTCCAGAACGCGCACGGGCTTGCACCAGACGGCATCATCGGCCCGTTGACGTGGGGCGCGCTGGAGTCGCAGGCGCCCGGCCCGCAACCAGTTCCACCCGGCCCGCAACCGGTCCCGCCCGGGCCACAGCCGTCTGCCGAGCGCTGGACGGCTGAAGATCGGGCGATGATTGCCGCCGGGACGCAACCTGGCGTCCTGACGGCGCACCAGGCGTCGCGGGTCGAGCCGGCGGTGCTGGCGCTCGGCGAAGCCGACTACACGGCGTTTCGCAGTCTGCTACAGAGCGCCGGCTCCGACATGGAGCGTGCCTTCCTGTGCAAGGCGCTCGCGGCGGCGCGTACGCTTGCCGATATTCAGGCCTTTGCCGATACCATCCGTGGCTTGAGCAACAACTGGTTGTTGCGCAACCTGAATGTGGTTGACCTGAACGAAGCCGATGGCGTTGAGCGCGGCATCATCCAGCAATATGGCAACAGTTGCGGCCCGACGTCGGTGCAGATCATTCGCGCCTCGGCCGACCCGATCTACGCGCTGGCGCTGCGTTCCGCCGGGCCGATCGAGCAAGCGTCGGAGCACGCGGTCAGCGCACCCGACACCATTCCCAACCAGATGCTTGCTGGCGAACAGAAAGCCATCCTTGACACGCATGCCGCTGCGGGTACGGGCAACCCGGCCACCGATCGTACCCAGCCCACCGGCGGCGCGTGGGTCGAGGCGGAGATGAATGCGCTGGCGGCCGCAACCGGCGTCACCTATCAGACCAGCATCGTCGGCACGCAGATTACGCTCAATGCCGCGCTTGACATCCTGAAGAACAGCCTGGCCGCTGGCATTCATGTTCCGATTGTCGTGGGTGGCAGCGTCGGCGACACGGCACACTATGTGATGGCCATGGCAATCAGCGGCAGCCGGATCCAGATCCACGATGTTGCAACCGGCGACACTATCTGGCGCACCGAGCAGGAGTTCAAGGATAGTACGCTGAATCTACCGAGTGGCCATACCATGCTCACTGCGATTGACGCGCCGACGGCCATACCAGCGGCGGCGCCGCAGCCAGCGACGCCATAGCGCAAGGGTTGAAGGAAACAGCATGCCGATCGATCCGGAACGCGACTATACACGCCAGGAACAGCTCGATCTTGACCTGCCCGGCCTGTTTGCAGGCGGGTTCCTCGATGAACAGGGGCGGTTGCGCCTGGAACTGCAGGGCGTCGGTTGTGCCGCCATGGCGCTGCAAACCGAACAGGCCGGCGTGCCGCTGCCAATGTTCAACCGCATGCTGACGACGGCGAACGAGATCAGTCTACGACGGGCGAGGGAACTCCCGGAGGAACTGGTCGAGGAACTGGAGAAGCGCGGCTTTCCGCAGATCGGGGGCATTGTGCGCGCCGGAATTGGCGCCTGCCGCGATGAGCAGGAGTATCGTGGATTCGTACACTGGCTCATCCTGGCGCGCAATCTGATGGTGTTGCGCGATCGCGAGAGGGGGGCCTCCCCGTAGGAGTGGTGCGTGACGCGCCCACAGCCGTGGCGTCGTGACGGCAACCACGAGATGACGACCATCGTATGCGCACTTCAGTTCTACCATGCTGACCATTGACATGCTATGATAACCGATGTGCATCCTGCCATCCGGCATCTCCTCTACAGTCGCGGGCTCATCCCGCCAGAGGAGGTTGATGTTTGTTTCGAACGGCCGACAAAAGAGTGGGTTGACTCGCTGGTGCGCCCGACGATCAACCTGTATCTGTTCGATATTGAAGAAAACACCGATCTTCGGCAGACCAACATGCCTGTGAGCCGTGGCGCCGGCAATGCCACGTATCGCATGCCGCCCCGCAGGTTCGACCTGCGCTACCTGGTCTCTGCCCTGACCACGGTCGCCGATGATGAATATCTCCTGATCTACCGTATCCTGGCGACGCTTATGAGATATGCAACGTTACCGCCATCGGCGCTGGCCGAGGCGATGACGGTGATTGCGGCGCGAGCGAGCGCCGAGCCGGCGCGCGAGCGTTTCGCGGCGCTGGCCCGGGCGGGTGAGCGCACCTCGCTCGACGATCTGCGCGGCGCTGTGGCCACCGCCGATGTCGAGCCGGCGGCGCAGGCGACCATGCGCGCCTTGCTGGCGGAGCCGCCATTGACGGCAAAGATTGCGACCGCTGATGAAGGACCGCGCCTGATCGATGTGTGGAGCGCACTCGAACAGGCGCCACGCCCGTCGTTGTTGTATGTCGTGACCGTGCCGGTTGATCTCGATATCGCGATTGAATCGCCGCTGGTGCTGACGCGGATGCTGCGCACGCGATAACGTGGCGACGCGGGCGCGCCGGCGGTGACGATGCGTATCGGTGGTACGGTGCGCGACCGCGCCGGCGCGCCCATCGCGGGTGTCACGGTGGCGATCGAAGGGAGCGCGGTTGAAACGGTGACCGGCAGTGAAGGGAGGTTCGCGTTGAGCCACGTCTCGCCGGGGAAGACGACATTGCGCATCACTCGCGCCGGTCGTGCCCCGCAACGTGTGACGGTTGAAACACCATCGGACTCGTACGATATTACACTGGATTGAAAGGAGCGGTTCATGCCTGAGTATCTCTCGCCTGGTGTCTACATCGAGGAGGTCAGCAGCGGCCCGCGGCCAATCGAGGGCGTCGGCACGGCAATGGCGGCGTTTATTGGTTTTGCTGCCGCCGGCCCGGTGAATCAGCCCGTGCTGGTGACCAACTGGTCACAGTATGTTGAGAAGTTCGGCAGCCTCGACGAGAGTGGGCGACGTAATCCGCACCTGGAGGGCGCATACCTCTCGCACTCCGTCTACGGCTATTTCCTCAATGGCGGCGGCCGGTGCTATGTAACGCGCATCCCGCAGCAGTCGGATGGCAAGGAACCCGCAGCGCCGCGCCTCGAACTCCCGAGCCGTTCATCAAAGGCGCTGACCTCACTGCTGGTCACGCCCAAGGCAACCACCGCAAGCGATATTCAGGTGGAGATCGGGCCGCCGGTAGGCGAGAATCCACCCCCTGAGGCATTCACCGTGAAGATCAGTATGGGCGACGTCCAGGAGACCTATGAGAATGTCTCCTTTAATAAGCGGCCAAAAGATGGCACGGCATACGTCGTCGAGAAGATCAATAGCTCCAGTTCGCTGGTGCAGGTTGCGGAGGGTGCCGCCACTGGTTCGCTGGCCGACCGTGTGCCGGAGTTCGGCATTTCGGTGCTCAAGCCTCCTGCGCCTATGGTGCCGGCCCGGGTTGATGCCACGTCGTTTGTCGGGAGTGCCGCCGACCGTACCGGCGTCGAAGGCATGGAGATCGCCGAAGATGTGACGATGATCTGCGCCCCTGATCTGATGGCGGCGTATAAGTCGGGCGCAATGAGCAAAGACGCGGTCAAGGCGGTGCAACTGGCGATGATCGCCCACGCCGAGCGGATGCAGGATCGGATGGTCATTCTCGATCCGCTGCCCGATCTGACGCCGCAACAGGTGAAACAGTGGCGTGAGCGCGATACAAATTACGATTCGAAGTTCGCGGTTCTCTACTATCCCTGGCTCAGGATCATGGGGCCGGATGGTAAAACGGAGATGGAAGTACCGCCGAGTGGCTATATCGCCGGCGTCTGGGCCAGGAACGACAATACGCGCGGCGTGCACAAGGCGCCGGCCAACGAGGTGGTGCAGGGGGCGCTTGGCCCGGCGATCGGAATTACGAAGGGCGAGCAGGATACCCTCAACCCGATCGGCGTCAATTGCATTCGTTCGTTCACCGGCATGGGTCTGCGCGTCTGGGGCGCGCGCACGCTGTCGAGCGATGCCGCCTGGCGCTACGTGAATGTGCGGCGCCTGTTCAACTATGTTGAGAAGTCGATCGAGCGCGGTACGCAGTGGGTGGTCTTCGAACCGAATGATGCCAACCTGTGGGCGCGTGTGAAACGTGATGTCGAGGCGTTCCTGACCGTCTGCTGGCGCGATGGTATGCTCTTTGGCCTGACGCCACGCGAGGCGTTCTATGTCAAGTGTGATGCCGAGTTGAACCCGCCTGAGGTGCGCGACCAGGGCAAGTTGATTATCGAGGTTGGCCTGGCGCCGGTCAAACCGGCTGAGTTCGTTATCTTCCGCTTCAGCCAGTTCTCGGGCGGCGGCGCGTAAGTGCCTGTCCGACGAACGGATTGGATGTCAGTGCGAGCGAAGCGAAGCAATCTCCTCGCGCGCCGGTAGATTGCTTCAGCCACGCTTCGCTCGCTGCAGGCTATCGCTTGCGCTCCGCGCAATGACAGGGGCGTGGCGCTATTCGGGCAGGCTCTACGTGTGGCGGTTGCGTTCGTTCTGTGATGTAATGGTTCGTGCCGGCGGCGCACCCGGTCGCCGGCCGCTACGGAGGAGATCATGACCGACAAAGATCCCTTGATTTCAGCATGGTTCGGCGTTGACTTCGGCGATGGGGTCGTCGGCGCGTTTCGCGAATGTACCGGTCTCGGCAGTGAAAATGAGGTCGTCGAGAGCAAGGCGAGCGGCCCGGACGGCAAGTACGTGATTAAGAAGCTGCCCGGACGTATGAAATGGAACAATATCACCCTCAAGCGCGGTATTACCGATGCCATGGATATGTGGAAGTGGCGCAAAATGCTTGAGGAAGGTAAGGTCCAGGAGGCGCGCCGCAATGGGACGATCACGATGTTCAACACCATGGGTGAGCCGGTGGCGCGCTGGAAGTTTATCAATGCCTGGCCAAGCAAGTTGACCGGCCCGAGCGCCAACGCTACCAATAATGAGGTGGCCATTGAGGAGCTCGAGATCGTCCACGAAGGATACGAGCGCGTCCAGTAAGGGCCTATCCGAACACCAGATGGTTAATGGCATGGCGAGCGCGAGCGAAGCAATCTCCGCTCGCGCCGCTCGATTTCGTCAGCCACGCTGTCGCTGACGCTCCTCGCAATGACAAGAGGCAGATGGTTTTTCGGATAGGCACTAAGGGCAATACCTGTCAAATAAGGCGTTCTGCACCGCACAGCCCCCCACCCGATCTCCCCCCGCCGGGGGGAGGAGTCGGACTCCCTCCCCCGCCGGGGGAGGGCCGGGGTGGGGGTGACGGGCGTATGTGAAAGGTATTGGTACTAAGGGCCGGCAACGTTCCTTGCAGATGAGTCTGGCCTCGCCCCCGGCCGGTTATCTGGCGCATCGGGCGTATGACACCGGGGGTGAGGCCGAAGAAGGTTCAGGATGCTTCAGACTGAGTTCTCGTTTGTCTTGCCCTGTGGATATGTTGATCCGCAGGGCGATCTGCATCGCGAGGGAACCATGCGCCGCGCAACGGCGCTCGATGAGGTGGAGCCACTCGAGGATCCCCGGGTGCAGCGCAATGAAGCCTACCTCAGTATTCTGCTCTTGAGCCGTGTCATTACCCGCCTTGGCTCGATCAACGCTGTGACGCCGGCGATCGTCGAGCGCCTGTTTGCGACTGATTTTCTCTACCTGCAGGATCTGTATATGCAGGTCAATGCCGCCAGCACGCAGATTGTCGAAACGCAGTGCCCATCGTGCGGTACGCGCTTTACCCTCGACGTCGGCATTGCTGAAATGACAGGATAGGATCATGAGCCAGCCGTTGCATGCGCCCGACCAGCCGCCGCGCGAGCGTCAGCCTGAGATGCAACCTGAGCAGCAGGGCGCGATTGATATCGAGGCGCTGGCGGACCGGGTCTACCGCCTGATGCGCGAGGAGGCGCGCCTCGAGCGCGCGCGTGGTGTGCCTGCACCGCGACGCCGGAAAGGATGATCCATGCCGACAACCGAAGAAGCCTATCCGTCATACCGGTTCTATGTTGAGATCGCCAGTGTGCCGCAGGCGGTGTTCACCGAAGTGAGCGGGTTACAGGTTGAGACCGATGTTACGGAGCTGGAAGAAGGCGGCAACAATGACTTTGTCCACCGGCTGCCGGGGCGCACGAAGGTGAGTAATATCACTCTCAAGCGTGGCATGACCAGTTCCAATGAGCTTTTGCAGTGGTACCTGAAGATTGCGCGCGGCACCATCGATCGCCGGAACGTGACGATTATCATGTATGACTCGGCGGGAAAAGAGTTGTTTCGCTGGAACTTTATCGAGGCGTACCCCGTCAAGTGGGTCGGTCCGCAGTTTACCGCCGACTCGACCAGTGCGGCGGTTGAGACGCTCGAGCTTACGCATAATGGCATGACGCTGGGTTGATGCTATGATTCGTCGCCTTCTGCTGGCACGGCTACGGCGCCATACCTCCGTCGCGCGCATGCTTGCCGGTCGCGGTCCGCTCCTCTTCCGGGCATCGATCGAGCAGCCATTGCTGTGGGCGATCGGACGCGCCCCGGCGCCGCCGCGTCGTCTGCGTGCGGTGCTTGCTATCGCTGAACCGGCCGTGCGTGACCGCGATTCGGCTGATGTGGGCATTGGCCCGGGGATGGAGTGGCGACGTGAGCCCGGGGTCATCGCCGTGCACGACATTGCCGAGATGCCATCATTCACAGGTGGTGTGCAGTCTGCCGGGCCGGAGGTGCCGTTCGAGGATGCGATCACGGCGGATGCGAGCGTCGCTTCGGGCGAAACGATCGAATCGCCTGCGCCGACTCCCCGGCATCCTGTGTCGCCTGGCGCGGATGCGGTTTCGCAGGTGCCTCCGCCAGCGCCGGCCATGCCGTTGTCCGGGCGCGCCGCCACAGGTGTGCCTCCCGAAGCCTCCGGCTGGCATGCGCGCGAAGGTGAAATGCCGGCGCCGGCCGCTCCTACCATGCTACCCTCGCCCTCTCTGGCAACCTACACATTGCCCGAGTTGCCGGCGGGTGATGAACCTCTGCCGGCCCGTGACACTGCTGAACTGCCCGTCGCCGGGGTCGGTGATGGGCCGATCGCCGCAGGCGGGCCTGCGATGCCGGATAGCGTCGTCGGGCCGGCGGTCGTGGCACCTGCAGCCGGCCTGGAGGCGCCTCGCTTCGCTACGCCGGCAGCGGTTGCGGAAGATGTCGCCCCCACGGCGCCGCCGCGTACTGCTGCGCTGGAGCCTGCGACGGTCACCGAAACCCATCGCCCGGACCAGTCAGTGGCGCATCCTGTGACGCCGGGTGTGGCAGATGATGCGCCACTCGAGGTTCATCCCGCGTCTGTGGGCATATCTGCGCCTGAAGCGCCGGTATCTGCCGGGCCGCCGGTTGCTTCCACCCCTGACAGCGCACCGGCGGCAGAGGTTCATTCGGGGCATGAAATGCATGCTGCGACGCCGCGTGAAACGCCGTTTGATCGCTCGCCGGCAGCCTGGCTGGATCGACTTCGCGGAACAAGCGCGCCACGCCCGGAAGCAGTGCCGGTCGAGGCGCCGGATAAACCGGCGAGCGTGGATCATGCGGCAATGACGCCGGAGGAGGCCGGGCCTGCTCAACGGCCGTCTGTTGCGCCGCCGACCGTTGATGCCGCAGCGCGCGCGTGGGTGGAACGGCAAATGCGCGGGGTTCTTGAACAGCGCACGGCTGAGGCGCGCCGTTCTCCGCCGGAACCCGCCTCTGCGACGCCTCCATCGCCGCCGGCGACGCCGATCGAGATGCGCGTTGCCCGGCCGCCACGTGGGCGTGAGCCGGCGCGCGTTGCCCAACCTGGCGTGGTGCGCCCGACGGTTGCGCCGTCCACGCCGCCTGCCGCGCAACCTGCGGTGAACCCGCCGGACAGTATACCGCCCGTTGCGGAGCAGCCATCTGGAGGCGCTACATTGCATGCTGGCGTGCCGGCTGATGAGACGAGCCGGGAACAGGCGGAGTTCGATCGTTCACCGGCAGCCTGGATGGAACGGCTGCGCGCCGATGCACGGCGGAGACGGGAGCGTGAAGCATCTGCGGCGCAATCCTCACAGCCGGTATCATCGCAACTGCCACCGGTTGTTGAGGCCGGGGCATTTCTGGCACATGCGCCGGATACTGGCCCGCGACAGGCGCCTGGCGTCACGCTTCCGGATGCCCCTTCTGTTGCTGAAACCGCGCGGCGAACCGGCAGCGCCGCCGCTTCTCGCCCGGGAGACGCCCGCCCGGCCCGGTTCGTGCCGCCACAGCGCGGCGTGTCGCCCTTGCCGGAGCCGGCGCGCCGCTTTCTGCGCGCCGCCGTGGGTGTCGATCCGGCGACGGTGCACATGGTGCGCGGTCCGGAGGCCGGCCGGGTCACCACGGCGTACCGCGCCGACGCCGTGACGCGTGGCGAACATATAGCACTTGCCCCCGGCGAAGGCGATACATCGCCCGAAGGGCTTGGTCTGCTGGCGCACGAGTTGACCCATGTTGCGCGCTGGCGCAATTCGGGCGTGATTCCGCCGATTGCGCGTCCCCAGGCGCGCGCGGCGGGCCTCGCGCCGGCCCCGCCCGGCCCCGGCGTTGATGAAGAGGCGCTCGCGCGCACCGTCGAAGCGCAGACGATCAAGGCGGCACGGACGCGCTTCGTCCCGCCCACGACGCATGCGCCGCGAGGTGTAAGCATGGTGACGCCTGGCGCGGCGACGCACGCGGTCGCTCACACGCCTGTACTCCGGGATGGTCCTGTACCCGCGACCATGCCACCAGACGCGGGGCGGCAGGAGCGTATCCCGGCAGATGAGGCGCGCACCCGGTGGGGGAATCTGCCGGCGCCCTGGGAGCCGCTGCCTGACTGGCTGGCGACGCCGCCTGCGCCGGTGACGGCATCAGTGCAGCCGACGCCGATCCTGGCCGCCGAAACGCCTGCGCCGGTTGCGCCACAGGCTCCAGAACCGCCTGTCGTGCGCGCAGCGGAAACGGCACGGACCGTGCCGGCCCCGGAGCGCCCGCAGCATGACGAGCGCCAGCAGGAAACCGCGCCCGCGCCGGATCTCGACGCACTGGCGCGCCAGGTGTATGCGGTTCTTAAGCGCCGCCTGGCTGCCGAACGGCGGCGCCTCGGGTGATATGGTTCCGGAGTGTCGATCGGGTACGTCCCTGGCGAGAGCGATCCAGCAACGGAGGTGACAGGTATGGCCGATACGAGTCTTGTCAAAGCGAAAATCATCAACCTCGACGATCCCTCGCAGGAGGTCGAGTGTCTGTTCAACCCGAAAGAATACACGTTTACCAAACAGAACACCTGGAGCCGGGGCGAAACGCCCAGCACGAATGTGCCACAGATTGAATTCGGCGGCGGCCAGCCGGCGACACTGGCCATGCATCTGTTGTTCGACACCTACACCAGCACCAGGCCGGGCGCCAGGCCAGGGGATGTGCGCAAGGTCTATACCGATAAGATCTGGTCGTTCATGATGATCGACTCTAACCTGCAGGATCCCAAAAGTACGCGCGGTCGTCCGCCGAAGGTGCGCTTTCAGTGGGGGACATCCTGGTCGTTCAAGGCGGTCATTACCAATATTACCCAGAAGTTCACACTCTTCATGGTTGACGGAACGCCGGTGCGCGCCGAACTTGACGTGACCTTCCAGCAGATTGAAGACACAGCCAATCTGCAGCCGCAAAACCCGACCTCGGGTGGCGCCGGTGGCGAGCGTGTCTGGCGGGTGCGCGACGGCGATTCCCTGGCATGGATTGCGTACAAATGCTATGGCGATGCGACGCGCTGGCGCCCGATCGCCGAGGCCAATGGCCTTGAACGCGTGCGTGAGCTGCCGTCCGGCGCCGTGCTGGTGATACCCAATGAGTGATACACGGCATGTCTCAGATTTCTACCTGCAGCTTGGCGGCGCTGACGCACCGCTGCAGATGATGCGTGATGTGCTTTCGATCAGGGTCGAAAGCAGTATGCATCTGCCCGATGTGGCAACGATTGTGCTGAATGATCAGCAGCTCAAATGGGTGGACGACAGTACGCTGGAGGTGGGGAAGAAACTGGTTGTGAAGGTAAAGGACAGGCGAACGACCGAGACGATCTTCGATGGCGAGATTGTCGAGATTGAGCCGAGCTTTGAGGCCGGTGGCCTGCATGTGATGATCCGCGCCTTCGATCGTCTGCACCGTCTGGCGCGCGGGCGCCAGGCGCGCACGTTTCTGAACGTCACCGACGGCGACATCATCCAGAAGGTGGCCCAGGAAGCTGGCTTACGGGCAAAGGTAGGTTCCACAACGCAGGTGCATGACTACATTATTCAGTGGAACCAGACCAACCTGGAGTTTCTGCAAGAGCGCGCGCGCGCCCTTGGCTACCTGCTGTACGTTGATGGTGAGACGCTCCATTGTGAAGCGCCGGAATCGCGTGCCACGCCGGTGGAACTCGAATGGGCCAGCGATCTTGTGACCTTTCGCCCGCGCCTCAGCACGATCGGGCAGGTCAGTTCGGTGAGTGTGCGCGGGTGGGACGCGAAAACGAAAAAAGAGGTCATCGGCCAGGCATCGAATGGTACGACCAGGCCGGAGATCGGCATCCAGAAAAGTGGCGGGCAGACGGCGCAAACCGCTTTCGGCCTCCAGGCCAGGGAACAGGTCTCGGATCGCGCAATCAGTGTGCAGGCGCAAGCGGATAAACTGGCTCAGGCGATCATGGATGAACGTGAAGGCCGGTTTGTCGAGGCTGAAGGTACGGCAGCCGGCAACCCGAAGATTGTCGCCGGCGCAAAGGTGAAGATCGGAAACATAGGGGCGCGCTTTTCCGGCACGTATATGGTCACCGGTGCGACCCATCACTATGATGCAGCTGGGTATACCACCGAGTTCTCGGTATCCGGCATGCACCCGGCGACATTGCTCGGCGTTCTGATGCCGGAAACATCTGCGAGTGCCTCGCCGTCCCGGCTGGCGCTGGACGGGATGTTGATCGGTGTCGTTACGGACAATCAGGATCCGGAGAATCTTGGCCGGGTGAAAGTGACTTTCCCGACTCTGAGTACCGAACACACCAGCCACTGGGCGCGGGTGATCAGTGTCGGTGGCGGGCCACAGCGCGGTATCGAGTTCATTCCGGAAGTCAATGACGAAGTGGTCGTCGTGTTCGAGCATGGTGACGTCAGTCGCCCCTATGTTGTCGGTGGTCTCTGGAACGGTAAGGATGCTCCGCCGGTGCCGAGCAACACGGCCGTCCAGGGTGGCAAGGTGGTGCAGCGGGTGATCAAGACGCGCGCCGGTCACATTATTACGCTTGATGACAGCGACGACAAGCCTTCGATCACGATTCAGGATAAGAGTGCCAATGTCATCAAGCTCGATAGCAAGACGAATGAGTTGACGATCAAGGTGAAAGGGAACGGCAAAATCAGCGCCGACGGTAACCTGACGATTGAGTCAAAAGGTACGCTGACGATTACGGCGCAGCAGGCCGCTTCCATCGAAGGGAAGACCGGCCTCGAGTTGAAGTCGAATACGAACGCAACGCTGCAGGCCAATGCCAGTCTTGAACTGAAATCCAACGGCGCTGCGACGGTGCAGTCCAACGCGACGCTTGACGTCAAGTCGGCGGCAGTTTTGACGATTCAGGGAACGCTGGTAAAGATTAACTAGAGGGAACGCCATATGCCTCCAGCAGCTCGCGTAGGCGACATGCACACCTGCCCGCTGTCCGATGGCCCAAAGCCGCATGTCGGCGGGCCGATCATGCCGCCGGGTGTCCCCACGGTGCTGATCGGCGGTTTGCCGGCAGCAGTGGTTACCGGCATGGCGGCGTGCGCCGGCCCGCCGGATACGATCATCAAAGGGAGCGCAACGGTGCTGATCGGCGGCATGCCAGCGGCGCGTCTGGGCGACCAGACGGCCCATGGCGGCGTGATCGTGGTGGGGTTTCCGCAGGTTGATATTGGTGGATGAGTTCCGATGAGCGATTTTCTTGGTGTTGGCTGGGCCTTTCCAGTCGGGCTCGATGTGCGCGGGCGCTTCGCGCTGGCGCGCCAGGAAGTTGATATTGAACAGGCGATCATGATGATCCTGCTGACGCCGAAAGGGCAGCGCCTGATGCGCCCACTGTTCGGCTGCCAGATCCACGACCTGGTGTTCGCTCCCAACGATGCGGCGACTGCCGGTCTTGCTGTCTACTATGTCGAAGAGGCGCTGGCAATGTGGGAACCGCGCATTGATGTGCTGAACGTCGAGGTCGCTACCGATCCGGATGTGCCGGAGCGCATGCTGATCACCATCGAGTATCGCATCAAAGCCACCCATGACCGGCGTTCGCTGGTGTTTCCGTTTTACCGCATTCCGGGTGAATAGACCGGGGGACGTATGCCACTCCCAACGCCCAACCTCGACGATCGCCATTTTCAGGATATCGTCGATGAGGCCAAGCGTCTGATTCCGCGCTTCTGTCCGGAATGGACCGACCATAATGTCAGCGATCCCGGTGTGGCGCTGATCGAGTTGTTTGCCTGGATGACTGATCTGCTGCTCTACCGGGTCAATCAGGTGCCGGACAAGGTCTACATAACGTTGTTGAATCTGATCGGCATCCGACTCGAACCGCCGCAATCGGCGTTTGCCGGTGTGACATTCTACCTCTCCGCGCCTCAGGAGACGCCGATCACCATCCCTGGCGATACCGAGGTTGCGACCGTGCGCACCGAGACCAGTCCGGCAGTGATTTTCACAACGGAGTCGGATCTGACGATCTACCCCGCAGTTGTGACCGATGACAAGGTGTATACGCGCCAGGTCGAGCGTCCGAACAATGTTCCGGCGTCGTGGCGCGGCAGCGAGTTGCGCCAGTTGCTGCTCCCCAATGGGCGCATTACCATGTTTGCACCCAACCCGCTGCCCAATGATGCGTTCTACATCCCGTTACAGCATAATCACAGCAACCATGTGCTGGCGCTGGTTGTTGACTGTGATGTGGCGCGTGGCGCTGGTGTCGATCCGACCAACCCACCACTGGTGTGGGAGGTGTGGCAGGGGGGCGTGGCTCGCTGGGCACGGTGTGATGTGGAGTTCGACGGTACCGGTGGTTTCAATATGCCTGGCGAGATCGTGCTCCACCTGCCGGCGATGGCGCCCGATACGATCCAGGGGGTGGCGGCGCACTGGCTGCGTTGCCGCATGACCGACGCCCAGGCCGATGTTCCGGAGAACCGCAACAATCGCTATAAGGTGTCGCCCGAATTGCTCGGGCTGCGCATCGAGGCGCGCGGCGGTACGGTGAATGCCCGGCATGCGGTGACGGTTCGCGATGAGGTGATTGGTCGTAGCGATGGGACGCCTGGCCAGGAGTTTCATCTGCTCAATACGCCGGTGCTGGCGCGCGATCCACAGCGTGACATCCTGATCGTTGATCCACCGCTGCCCGGCAGACCACGTGAGTGGATCGAGGTGTCTGACTTTGCCGCGTCTGGCCCCGATGATCAGCACTATACGCTTGATGCGTTGAGTGGTACGGTAAGTTTCGGGCCGGCATTGCTGCAACCCGACGGCGCCGTACGCCAGTTTGGCAGCGTACCGCCGCACGGCAGCGTCCTTACCATGAGCCGCTATCAGTATGGCGGTGGTGTGGTCGGTAATGTGCTGGCACATACACTGGTAACATTGAAGACGTCAATCCCGTATGTGGCGCGGGTGACAAATCGCAAGGCCGCTGAGGGTGGGCGCGACCCGCAGGGGCTTGACGATGCGCGCGCACGCGCGCCACAGATCCTGCGCACCCGCACGCGCGCCATGACTGCCGATGATTATGAACATCTGGCGTGCGAAGTGACGGGGGTGGCGCGCGCCTGCTGCGTCAGCCCTGGCGCGCAGCCGGGTGGCCCTGCCGAGCCACGTCCGGGCCAGGTGCTTGTTCATGTCTTGCCGCGAACCGATCATCCTGACGGACGCATCCCGCCGGAGGTGCTGACACTCTCGGCAGAATTGCGTGCCAGGGTGCTCAGTTATCTTGACCGGCGTCGCCCGCTCGGTATTGCGCTCGAGGTGCGGCCGGTGCAATATGTGTGGGTGACAGTTGATGTGCGCCTGCGCGTGCCGCAACGCAGCGACCAGGCGCTGGTGCGCGCGGTGCAACAGGAAGCCGAGGCTATCCTCTACCGCTACCTCAACCCGTATGTCGGCGGGCCGCAAGGCGACGGCTGGCCGTTCGGTCGCGATCTCCACGTGTCGGAAATCTATGCGCTTATGCAGCGTATCCCGTCGGTTGAGTTCGTTGAGGAGGTGCAGATCGGGTTGACGGAGCCGGGCAGTAATGCGAAACCGCAACCAGTTTCGCCGCGCCTCGATGTGCCGCGCCATGCCCTGATCTGTTCCTGGCAGCACCGCGTCTCGGTTGGCGCTTGATCTGCAGATCAATGGAGCGTGTGCGTGGAACCTGACTCTGGTAAGCTCATTATTCGTTCCGCCGATGGCGAGCGTGTCGAGATTCTGAGGCAACGCCAGTATTCGATCGGGCGCAATCCGGAGCGGGATCTGCACCTCGACTCGCCCGTGGTGTCGAGTACCCATGGGCGCCTGGACGTTGGCCCGCAGGGCGTGCGGATCATCGATCTCGGTAGCACGAATGGGACATACATTGGGGAACGGCGCCTTGCGCCGAACCAGCCGCACCCGCTGGTGCCCGGCGAGGAGGTGCGGATCGGGCCGTTCATTCTCGTCTACGTGCCACCCGGCGTGGCATATCCCGCTGAGGCGGCCCCGCTCCCGCCCGCGGAGGTTGCCGAGCCGCCAGCCGCGCCTGCTGTTACTGCTGAGCCGCCAGCCGCGCCTGCCGAAACGCCTCCGCCGGTTGAGGTGGGCGTTGTGGCGTCCATTCCGGAGGAAGTGCCCACGGCGCCTCCCATCGAAGCCGCGCCGCCAGGGGTTCCACCTGGCGCACTACCACCAGAGGCGCTGCCTGGCGTGGCGGAGGAGTTTCCTGAGCGGCTGCCATCACGCTACGTCGCCCCGCCCCATGGGCTGGATAGTCGCTACCTGCGCTATTTGCCGGCAATTTTCCAGGAGAATGAGTTCCTTGGCCGCTACCTGCGGATCTTCGAAACCATCTGGGAGCCGCTGGAATGGCGCGAAAACCATATGAACCTGTACTTCGATCCGCGTACCTGCCCGCCGTCGTTCCTGCCCTGGCTGGCAAGCTGGCTCGATGTCGCCCTTCAACCCTACTGGCCCGAGTCGCGGAGCCGGCGTTTGATCGCTGCGGCGACCGAACTCTACCGCTGGCGCGGCACCGCCTACGGGCTGAGCCGTATGATCGAGGTCGTGACTGGCATCACGCCGAAGATCACCGAGGATCCGGCCCAGCCGTTCGTGTTTCGTGTGGCGCTGACGATTCCGCCCGGTAGTGATATTGATGCGCGCCTGATTGATGACCTGGTGCGAACGCACAAGCCTGCGCATGCGGGCTATATTCTTGATATACGCTGACGTTCATGATACATGCTCCCATCTATGCCCCGGCGCACAGCTATGATGATGTGCCGTATCCCGGGCGCGCGTATTCGCAGACTCACCCGGATCATATGGCGGTGCTGGCGACGTTGCTCGGCCTGACACCTCCGCCGGTTGAGTGCTGTCGCGTGCTCGAGATCGGGTGCGCCGCTGGCGGTAATCTGGTTCCGATGGCGCTCGGCTTGCCGCAGGCTGCGTTTGTCGGTATTGATATCTCGCCGCGCCAGATCGCCGCCGGCAATGATCTGATTGCTGCGCTTCGCCTGACGAATATCAGATTGCTCGTTCGCGACATTCTCGAAGTTGATGATGCGTTCGGGGAGTTTGACTATATCATTGCGCACGGTATCTATTCGTGGGTGCCCGCCGCGGTGCGCGACCGGCTGATGGCGATCTGTAAGCGGCATCTTGCCCCGAATGGTATTGCCTATGTCAGCTACAACACCTACCCGGGCTGGCATGTTCTTGGCGCGCTGCGCGACCTGATGCTTCACCGCACTGCAGCGACGATCGACCAGCAGGAGCGTGCACGCCAGGCGATGGAGGTGCTTGATCTGCTGGCCGATAGCGAACCCGATGGGCTGAATGCGTTTGGAAGCTTCTTTGCCTCGTATGCCGCCATGTTCCGCACCATGCTGAACCGTCTCGGGCCGTTGCGCGACTCGTTTCTGGTTCACGATGCGCTTGAAGTAGTCAATGAGCCGGTGTACTTTGCCCACTTCGCTGCTCACGCAGTGCGGCATGGCCTGCAGTATCTGACCGAAACCGAGTTCCCGATGGTGTTGCCAATCGGGTTGAAACCTGAGACAGTCGACGCCATCCGCGCTATGTCGCAGGATGGCATTGATCTTGAGCAGTACATGGACTTTTTCCGGGGTCGCCAGTTTCGCCAGACGCTACTCTGCCACGATCATGTCGCCGTTCAGCGTACCTTGCGCCCGGAGCGCCTGGCAGGTATGGCGGTTACGGCGCTGCTTCGCCCTGAGCAACAGCCGCTGGACATAGCAAGCGATGCGCCCGTCGTCTTCCGCAATACCTACGATGTGCCATTCACCGTCGCCACGCCGATCAGCAAGGCTGCACTGTTGTACCTGGCCGAGGAGTCGCCCCGTGCCATACCCTTCGATGAGGTGCTGGCCGTTGCGCAGCAGCGACTGGCCGATGCCGGCGCGCCGATGGCGGATGTCGCGCCAGCGACGCTGGCCCGGCGCCTGGGCGGCGATCTCCTGCGTGCCTTCTCAACAGCTGCAACCCTGGTCTCATTCTACCTCCACCCACCGCACGTTGCGCAGCGCGCCGGCGAGCGCCCGATGGTGACGGCATTGACGCGCCTGGAGGCCCGCGCAGGGTCTGAGGTCACGAATCGCTATCATGAAATGATCCACCTTGACCCCTTCGACCGCCAGCTTGCACAGTTCCTCGATGGCAGCCACGATCGCGCTGCGCTGGCACAGGCGATGGCTGGCGCGATTGCGACGGGGCAGGTGCAACCTGCTGAACATGAAGCGCCGGTGACCACAGTTGCAGATCTTGCGCTGGATGTGGATCGGCGTGTACACTGGTTCGCGCAGGTGGCGTTACTGGTGCAATAATGTATCGAGGATCCGCCTCCACAGGAGCATGAGATGACTGAATTGATCGGCCAGACAATCGGCCATTACCGGATTGAGGCCGTGCTTGGTGCAGGCGGAATGGGCCAGGTGTTTCGCGCACGACACATTCATCTGGATCGCCCGGTTGCGTTAAAGGTGATGCATGCCGGCCTGGCGCACGATAGCGGCTTTCAGGCCCGATTTCGCCAGGAAGCACGCGCGATTGCCGCGCTGCAGCATCCCAACATCGTCGAAGTGTACGACTTTGGCGAACAGAACGGGTTGATGTTCCTGGTGATGGAGTTGCTGATTGACGGGTCCCTCCGTAGCCTGATGCAGAAACATGCGCGTGCGGGCACGCCCTGGCCGTTGACCCTGGCGATAGACCTGGTGCGCCAGGCGGCCGAGGGTCTGGCCTACGCGCATGGCCAGGGGATGGTGCATCGCGATATTAAACCCGACAATATGCTGCTGCGCGCCGTGTCGGGCCCGCCGGCAGGGCGCTATGCGCTCAAAATTACCGATTTCGGCCTGGCGCGCATGGCCGAAGGCGCAACCATGACGGCGACCGGTACGGCGATGGGGACGCCGGCGTATATGTCGCCGGAACAGTGCCAGGGGGCGCACGTCGATCTGCGGAGCGATATCTATGCGCTCGGTGTGGTGCTGTACGAGGTGACGACCGGGTACCTGCCCTTTACAGCAACGACACTGAGCGAGGCGGCGTACAAACATGTGTTTGTTGCGCCGACGCCGCCTCGCCAGGTGCGGGCCGATCTCCCTCCTGATCTGGAGGAGGTGACGCTGCGCTGCCTCGCGAAGCGACCGGAGGAACGGTATGCCAGTGCGACGGATGTTGCGCGAGCGTTGCAGGCTGTGCTGGGTCGCCCCGATCCGACGCTGGTCCATGCAACGGTGATGGCGCATCCGAACGAAACGCCACCGCTGGTGTCGCCCCAGGGTGCAGGGCCCACGGCAGCACACCCTGGCCCGGGCATCCCGCCGACCGAGGCGGTGCCGCACCCGACGGCGATGGCCCAGAGTGGTGGGACGTTGCCGCCGGCGATACCGTCGCTGGCGGGCGTGTCGGCATTGCCGCGCATCCAGGTGCGCGATAGTGGCGGCAACCTGCTGCGGGTCGTTGATCTGACGAGTGATGGCGTGACCGTGGGGCGCCAGGCGACGAATACGATCGTTCTCGAATCTGAGGCGGTGTCGCGTGCCCATCTTCGGGTGGACTGGGATGGGCGCCAGGTGATGGTGACCGATCTTGGCTCGAGCAATGGTACGCTGCTCGGTGCGACGCGCTTACCGGCGCGCACCGCGCAGGTCTGGGGCTGGCGCGAAGTGGTGCGGGTCGGCCCATTCTGGTTGCGCCTGGAACCGCCAGCTCAGACCGCGACCCAGGGTGATGCGCTGCTGCAACAGATGCTGCAAGCCCGCCCGACGGTCACACCGCAGGCCGGGGTTACCCGCGCCATGCCGACCGGTATGGTGACGGCCAGTATCAGCACCGGGCGGATTGGCGTCGTGCTGGATGACCAGACATTGACGTTGACCCCGGGGCAACCGGCGCCGTTGCGGCTGACACTCGCCAACCTGGGTACGGTGGTCGATCATTTCAGTGTGGAGGTGGACGGAGCGCCGGCCGAGTGGGTGCGACAGCCGGCGGATGCGACCCAGTTGATGCCCGGGGTGCAGGCGCCGGTGGTGCTGACGGTGACGGCGCCACGCACGCCGGAGAGCCGTGCCGGTGACTACCAGGTGACCCTGCGCGTGCGATCGCGCGAAAACCCGGCGGAGGTGGGAGTGGCGCAGGGGCGCTGGACCGTGCTGCCGTTCGCGGCGCCGGCGCTGGAACTGACGCCGAAGCGCGCCAGTGGCCGGGGACAGGCGGTGTTCACGACTACGCTCCGCAACACCGGCAATGCGCCAATCCGCTGTGCGCTGCGGGCGGAGGATGACGAGCACGCGCTCCGCTATCGCTTCGATCCGCCGGAAGTGACGCTTGAACCTGGCGCGGAAGTGAAGGTGCCAACCATCGTCCAGGGACGGCGGCGCTGGTTCGGGCGCGAGCAGATGCGCAATTTCACCGTGGGCGCAGCGATTGCCGGCAGCGAAGGGCCGGTCGTCGCCAGCGGGCAGTTCATCCAGTTGCCGATCATCCCGGCATGGATGGTGACCCTGTTGCTCTTGCTGATCCCGTTGTGCCTGGGTGGCCTGTTCTTCGGCAACGACATCCTGGTGGTGCAGCCGGCACGCGCGACGGCGACCGCAGCAACCGCAGAAGCCGCCGGCGTGCTGGCCGCTCAACAGACGTCAACGGCGGTCGTGGTGAATACGGCCGTCCAGGCGACCGTTCAGACCGAGAAGACCGCCGGAATCATCCAGCAGCAGACGCTGGCCGCAGCGCCGATCGAGACGCAGATCGCCTTCACATCGGCACAGAACACGGCCCAGGCGGCATCCCAGCAGACCGCGGCGGCACAACAGGCGCAGCAGGCAGCACAGCAGCAGACCCAGCAGGCGGCGGCACAACAGGCGCAACAGACCGCGGCGGCACAACAGGCGCAGCAGGCAGCACAGCAGCAGACCCAGCAGGCGCAGCAGGCGATCGCGCAGGCGACGGCCCAGGCGGCGCAACAACAGACTGCTGCCGCCGTGGCGCAACAGGCGACGCAGGCGGTTCTCGATGCCCAGGCGACGCAGGCGGCCCTTGATGCCCAGGCGACGATGGCCGCGGCTTCGAATGCCGAGACGGCTGCGGCCATCGCCGCGCAGCAGACGGCCGTGGCGCAAACCGCGCAGGCGCTGGCGGCGCAGCAGACGGTCATCGCAGCAACCGCGACCGCTCAGGCGGCGGCATTTAATGCGTTTCTTGGCAACTGGGCCAATGTTGATACCAGCACCAGTGGCATGACGCGACTGGTGATCGAGAAGGTCAATGAGTCGACCTATACCTTCCACGGCTTTGGCAAATGCACCCCGAGCGATTGTGACTGGGGTGTGATCCAGGTGCCATACACGCCTGGCCAGCTGGTCGGCCTGTATAACTTCGGCTACAAGACGACGCGTATCACCGTCCGCCTGCAGGGTGAAGACATGCAGGCCGAGGTGTTCGACGACTACACGCCTGCCGACGGCCGCCAGGACCGGACGACCAATTATGTGTTGCGACGCCAGTGGGGGGTCATCCGGCCCGACATCGTGGTGGCGCCGGTGCTGCTGACGCCGGTTGTGCGCCCGTGAGATCGGGCTGGCCCTGTGGATGTGTCACCGTGCGCGATCCATCTGCCGGTGTCGAATCTGGCGCATTGTAGTGTGTTCCGCGCTGGATGACAAAAACGCAAGCAGCGTCACCGCCGTTTGCACAGTATAATGCTGATTGCACAGCATTGCTCCGCGTGCTTTCCTCCGCAGGCGCGTACGGCCTCATTCAATGCACGGAGCCAGAACGTGACAGAATACATCGGGCAGACGATCGGCAACTACCGGATCGAATCGCTGCTGGGCAGCGGGGGTATGGGCCAGGTGTTTCGCGCCCGTCATATCCACCTGGATCGGCCGGCTGCGCTCAAGCTCCTGCACGGTAATCTGGCGCAAGATCCGATGTTCCAGGCACGCTTTCGCCATGAGGCACAGGCAGCGGCAAAACTGCGCCACCCGCATATTGTCGAAGTGTACGATTTCGACGAGTACAACGACATGGCGTACCTGGTCATGGAACTGGTGGTGGGCGGTTCGATGCGCGGCTGGTTGCGCTCATCAGGGCAGCACGCGAACGGGAGCCTTGCACAGGGGCTGGAACTCGTGCGGCAGGCGGCGGATGCGCTGGCCTACGCTCACGCGATGGGCATGGTGCATCGCGACATCAAGCCGGATAACCTGCTGTTGCAGCCGGGTGTGCTGGGCGGCGCGCCGGTGATGAAGGTGGCCGATTTTGGCCTGGCGCGCATGGCGGACGGCAGCAATCTCACGGCAACCGGCATGGCCATGGGCACGCCGGCCTATATGTCGCCGGAGCAGTGCCAGGGCAAAGAACTCGATGGCCGGAGCGACATCTATGCGCTGGGTGTGGTGCTCTACGAAGTGGCCACGGGTACGCTGCCGTTCGTTGTCAAAACGGTGAGCGAGGCGGTATTCAAGCATGTCTATGTGCCCGCGCCGTCACCTCGCCAGGTGCGGCCGGAATTGCCCGAAGCGGTCGAGACGATCATCGCGCGTTGCCTGGCAAAGACGGCGGAAGAACGTTTCGCAACCGCGGCGGATCTGGCGGCGGCGTTGTATGAGACAATCCGGCTGGTTGCGCCGGAACTGGCGGCGGGTGGGGAGAATGGAGCCCCCCTGACCGAAATCGCGGCTCGGACCCGGATTCAGGCGGCGGGTCCGGCCGTGGCCCCGGCAGTGCTCACAGTCATGGGTGGAAGCCCGCTGCCGCGCATCCAGGTGCTGGACGATGCGGGGACGCTGTTGCAGGTGGTGGCGGTACGGCCGGCGGGTCTGACAGTCGGGCGCGTGGAACGCAATGATGTGGTGCTCGGCGGGGAAGGGGTGTCGCGCCACCATGTGCACCTGGCGTGGGACGGAACGCAGGTCCTGGTGACCGACCTTGGCTCAAGCAATGGGACGCTGCTGGGTGAGCAGCGATTGCCGCCGCAGCAGGCCGTGCCCTGGCCATGGCGCACGTTGCTGCGCGTCGGGTCGTACTGGCTGCGTCTGGATCCGCCAGAGAGCGAGGCGGGCCGGAGCGCCGCGACTGCGCCGACCGTCGCGACGCCGGGGCACGGCGTGATGACGGTGCCGGCGCCTCACAGCGATGCGATGCCGCTGCAGTACTCGCAGGCGTTCATGACTACCGGGCGCGTCGGGGTGGTGGTTGAGCCGGAAGCACTGGCTGTGACTCCGGGACAGGTCGCGACGGTCGCGGTGACACTGGCGAATTTGAGCGAACAGGTCGATCACCTGGTGGTCAGTGTGACCGGTGTGCCGGAGGAATGGGTGACGCTGCCACCGGCGGTGCAACTGTCGCCTGGAGGACAGGCGACGGTGAATCTGACAGTGCGCTCACCGGCGGAACCGGAAACGCGCGCCGGTGAATACCCGGTTGAAGTTGTTGCGCGGTCGCGGGCGCGACCGGCGGAAGGTGGAACCGTTCTGGCACGCTGGACGGTGCGGCCATACACGAAAGAGGAGTTGTCGTTGACGCCAGTCCGGGTGCGCGGGCGCGGGCGCGGGCAGATGAAGGCGGTCGTGCAGAACCTGGGTAATGCGACGGTACGCTACCGGTTGAAGGGCGAGGCGGAAGAAGCCGGCATGCAGGTGACACTGGCGCCGGAGGAACTGGTCCTCGCGCCAGGGGAGAGTGGTAGTGCATCGGTGGTTGTGGAAGGGCCGCTGAAGTTGCTGGGAAGCGAGACGAGCCATCACGTTAGCGTGACGGCGGCGGCGGAACATGGCGCGGTTCTGCGGTCGGCAGGAACATGGCTGCAAAGTTCGTTACTGCCGGCCTGGAGTGTCATTGCGGCAGTGCTGGCACTGGCGTTCGGCGGCGCGTGCGGCTTCGGGGCGTTGCCGGTGTCGCTGGCCGGCGGATTGCCGGGGTATGCAGTGTTTCGTGGCGGCAATGCAGATGACGTGAGCGTCGCCGGTGGGGTGGAACTGGCGACACCTGTGACTGCGCTCGTTTCACCGACGCCAACGACGACGGGGGCGAGTGCAACACCGGAAGCAGCGATTGCAACGAACGCACCCGATGCAACACCTGATGGCAGTGCAGTGGAGATCGCGGCAACCGGAACGGCGGCGGCTGCCCAGGCTGTGGCGACGGGCACGGCACAGGCGGCTGCCGCGGCAGGCGGTTCGGGCGGCGGTGACAGTGGTGCAGGCGGCGCCACTACTGGCGCCGGGGGGAATGCTGGCACTGCCTCGCCGACGCCGAGTGCGGCGCCCTCCGCAACTCCAACGGCGGCGCCTGGCGCGACAATCGCGCCAACACCGGCTCCCAGCGCCACCGCCGTACCAACCAGTACGCCGGAACCAACCAGCACTCCCGAGCCGAGTAGTACGCCAACCCTGACGCCGACCAGCACACCGACCGAGACACCGACCACGGCGCCAACTGAGACGCCGACAGCGACTCTTACGCCATCACCGACCAGTACGCCAACTGCGACGATCACGCCCTCGCCGACGCCGGATCTGTTCTTGACGACGCCGCCGGTGCAACTGGCACCGCCTGATGGTTCGCGTTTCGATATCTTCCCGCGTGTGACCGTGCTTACCTGGTCGGCAGTGCCCGGTGCAGTGACGTATGTGGTCGAGATCGACTGCTTCCACTGCTGCCAGGCGGGCGCCTGGTGTACCGATGTCGGCCGTACATGGCAGGTTCAACGCGGCATTACGGCGACACAGTATACGTTCCAGTGGGTTGGCGCCCAGCCGGGGCGCTGGCGCGTCTGGGCAGTTGATGCGACCGGTCGCGAAGGACCCAGGACCGGCTGGTGGGTATTCGAGTATCTGCGCTAGAACCAGTACCTTGCACATAAGGCTCTACGCACCCCGCCCGATCTCACCCCGCTGGAGGGAGGCGCCAGACCCTCTTCCCTGGCGCGAGAGGACCGGGATGAGGGCGAAGGGCTTATCTGAAACGTATTGGCACTACAATCGGAGCTACCGGTGTGGATAACCTTCTCGGACAGATGATCGGTAATTGCCAGATCGAGGCGCTGCTTGGCGCAGGGGGCATGGGCCAGGTGTACCGTGCACGTCACGTCAACCTCGATCGCTTGCAGGCCGTGAAGGTGATGCACCCGCAATTCGCGCTCGATCCCGGCTTTCAGGCGCGTTTCCGCCAGGAGGCTCAGGCGATTGCTGCGCTGGAACACCCGCATATCGTCAGGATCTTCGGTTTTGATGAGCAACGAGGGCGGTACTACATCACTATGGAGTATCTGCCCGATGGTTCACTGCGTACACTGCTCGATCGCCGCGCGCGCGAAGGAACCCCCTGGCCGCTCAATTTCAGTCTCGACCTGGTGCGTCAGGCGGCAGAGGCGCTCGACTTTGCCCATTCGAAAGGCGTGATCCACCGTGATGTCAAGCCGGATAACATCCTGATCGCTCGCCACGCTGGCCCGGGTGGTCGTTCGCTCTATGTGGCGAAACTGACCGACTTCGGCCTGGCGCGCCTGGTGGAGGGCAGCGGCATTACCGCAAGCGGCGTGACGGTCGGTACGCCAGCCTACATGTCACCGGAGCAATGCCAGGGGCTCCCGGTTGATGGGCGCAGCGATATCTATGCTCTCGGCATTGTGCTCTACGAGGTCGTTACCGGCTACCTGCCGTTCAGTGTCAGCCGCTTGAGCGAGGCGGTCGAAAAGCATGTCCACATGCAACCCCCCTCGCCGCGCACGGTCGCGCCCGATATTCCGGTCACGCTCGAGGCGATTATTCTGCGCTGCCTTGCTAAACAGCCCGAAGCACGCTTTGCAACCGCCGGGGAACTGGCGCAGGCGCTGCGGCGGTTGATGCAGGCCCCTGCCGCCGCAACAACTCCTGTGCCGGAAGGATTGCAGGTGAGGGTGCTTGATGCCGCGGGTCATGTGGTGTGCCTGGTACCGCTCACGGAGGACGGGCTGACGGTCGGCCGCCGCGCGGAAAATCAACTGGTGCTCGATGATCCGGCGGTGTCGCGCAATCACCTGCATATCGAGTGGAGCGGGCGGCGCGTGAAGGTGAAGGACCTGGGATCGCGCGGCGGCACGCGCCTTGACGATACACCCCTCAAGCCGCATGAGTCGCAGCCCTGGACGATGGGCGTGCCGTTGATGATTGGCCCCTTTACCCTGCATCTTGAGCAAGGCCGCGCAGATCAGTTCGCTGTGGCGCTGGCGCCTGGCGATGATGCGCTCTCGATTATCGCCGGGCACCCGGCAACGGTCGCGCTGACACTGATGAATCGCGCTACCGAGCGCGACACGCTTGTCCTCTCCGTCGAAGGCTGGCCTGCGGAGTGGGTGCGCCTGCCACCCGAGCCGGTTGCCCTTGATGGGGGCGCACAGGTCGTTGTGAATCTGCCGCTGGAGGTGCCGGCCATTGCCGGGTCGCGCAGCGGTCCGCAACATGTGAAGATCCATGCGCGCTCGACAACCCGGCCACAGATCGGCGCTGCGGTGCGAGCGACGTGGACGGTGCTGGCGCCTCCGGCGTTGACGCTGCACGTGACGCCCGAGACGGTGCGTGGGCGTGATCAGGCGCGCTATACGATCCGGCTTGTCAGCCAGGGAGGGGCAACGGCCCATGTGGTATTGATGGGTGACGATCCGGGCCAGGCACTGGCGTACAATTTTGGCCGTCACGAGGTCCACCTGGCACCCGGCGAGGCAGTGGACGTGCCGCTCGAGGTTCGCACGGGCCGGCGCGTGTTTGGAGGGACACAGGTCTTTCGGTTCGTGGTGACCGCCGCTGTGCTTGGCGGAACGTCTGTCCAGGCGTCCGCCGAATTCGTCCAGACGTCGCTTCTTCCATTATGATGCGCTGCACGCGGCGCTGGACGTCATAAGGTGATCAGTATGTCGCCAGAGCAGCAATCCGGGGCGGAGGCGCAGCACAATCCGTATGCGACACAACTGGTAGCGACCCCTGAGCAGCCACATGTGCCCCGCGTCGTGCTGGTTGATGCGCGTGGCGAACCGGTTCGGGGTGTCGAGCTGACGATCGCCGGCGTGACGATCGGGCGCCTGCGCAGCAGCAGCCTGGTGCTGGAAGATCCCACTGTCTCGCGCAATCATGTGCGGGTTGACTGGGATGGCCGCAATGCGCGCGTGGTCGATCTCGGCTCCAGGCTTGGTACGCTCCTGGGTACGGTCCGCCTGGAAGCGCAGGTTCCGCAGCCCTGGCCGCCTGAACTGCCGATCCGTATTGGCCGCCATACGATCCGGTTACAGGTCGGCGCGCCGCCGGCTACGGGAGCTGCTGCGCCAGTTGCGGCAGCCCTGCCCGCCGCCAGCGTTCCATCCGGCGCTGGCGCACAGCCGGCCGCGCTCGCAGCGGCGGCCGTAACCGGGCGCCTGGCTTCGCCTGCCGACGCTCCAGCCGCTCCGCCTGTGGAGTCGCCGCCGGCTACGGGAGCTGCTGCGCCAGTTGCGGCAGCCCTGCCCGCCGCCAGCGTTCCATCCGGCGCTGGCGCACAGCCGGCTGCGCTCGCAGCGGCGGCTGTAACCGGGCGCCTGGCTTCGCCTGCCGACGCTCCAGCCGCTCCGCCTGTGGAGTCGCGGCAGGTGGCTACCGGCGGGCCTGCCGTGACGCTCGCGCTTGCGCCCGACCAGGTTAACCTCATGCTGGAGCCTGGCCGGCGCACGATTATTGATGTGCACGTTACGAACCAGACTGCTGCGCCACTCACGGTCTCGCTGTCGATCGCGGGCCTGCCACGCGACTGGGTCGAAGTGATGCCGACCGTGCGGGTTGCGCCCGGCAGCCGGGTCGCTGCGACGATGGTCGTCCACGTACCGCAGGAGAGCGCCAGTCGCGCCGGCGCATACCCCGTGACCATCGAGGCGACTGCCGCCGAAATCGCTGATATGGTGTTTGAGGCGCCGCTTGAGTGGCGCGTTGCACCGTTTGTCGCCGGTACACTTTCGATTGCGCCGAAGCGCGAGACCGATCGCGAACTGGCGGTCTATACCGTGAGTGTGCGCAACGATGGAAACATCCACACGTCCTACACGCTTGGCGCGTCGGATGAGGCACAGGCGCTGAGTTATTCGTTCGCCCAGGAACATCTGACCATCGCGCCTGGTGAGACCGTCGAGACGCCGCTGACCGTCGCCGTTGAGCGTCGCCTGTTCGGTCGCGACCTGCGCCATGCGTTTACCGTCCAGGCGGCAGGAAGCGCCTCGGAAGCGGTGCCCGGTGTGACGCTGGTCGCTGATGCGCAGTTCATCCAGGCGGCGACATTTCCGCTCTGGTGGGTTGCCGTGCTCGCTGGCCTGCTTTTGCTCGCCCTGCTGTGCGGCTTCGCCGTGATCCCGGCGTCACTTGCCGGCGCACTGCCGGGGTATGGGATTCTCACTGCTCCCACTGAGCCGCCCGATCAGCGCACGACTGCTGTTGCCGCCGCGACATCACAGGCGCAGGCGCTCCTGGTTGCCGATCTGGAGCGGCGCGAAACGCTCGTTGCTCTGGTGCAGACGGCGACCGCGGCGCCTGAGGATCAGCGAGTCGCCTTGCAGGCCACGTTTGCAGCACAGTTCGCGACTGCCTCGGCCATCCCGCTGCAACTCACCGCTCTGCCGACACTCCCGCCCTCGCCTGACGCCGTATTCGCCACGGTTGCACCCGATACGCCGCCGGCGCCAACGATCGCGCCAGCAGGCGTGACGCCCTCTGTTACTCCATCCCCGACGCTCACACCAGCACAAACGGCTGTACCGACCCGGACGCTCCTCCCCCGTCTACCATCGCTTGTGATCGACGATGCAGCGATCAGGCGCCTTACGACGGGCGAAGTCACACTCTCGTTCCCGGTGCGTCTCTCGGAAGCGAGCGACGTAACCGTTACTGTCCAGTATGAGACGGAAGATGATACGGCGCGTGCCGGTGACGACTATCGGAGCGCGGTCGGGACGCTCTCCTTTGTTCCAGGCGATGTCTCTGGCGTGATCGCGGTCATTGTCTTGCCAAGTTCGACGAAGTTGACCGACGTTCGCCTGCGCGTTCGGTTAACCAGCGCAACCGGCGCAAACCTCGACGATGGCGAAGCGGTTGGCACCATTCTTGCCGCCGATAACCTCCTCACCGCCACACCAACAGCGACGGCGACGCCGCAACCAGCCGCAACTGCCACCGCGACGGCGACGCCACAGCCAGCCGCAACTGCCACCGCGACGGCGACGCCGCAACCAGCTGCAACTGCCACTGCGACGGCGACGCCGCAACCGACGGCGACGCCACAACCGACGGCGACACCAACAGCTACGCCGACATTCACAGCGACCCCCGTGTCACTGACGATTGATGCGCCCGGCTCGTTCGAGTTGCCCACGGCCACCTGGACCGGTATCCCTGTGAGTATTGCGGGCGTTCCTGATGAAGATACGATCACTGTGACGCTCAGTGTTACCGGCACGCCCACGAATGGCGCGATGCGCATCCTCGGCCCGGGAGGGTTTGGCCCGACAGCCGGCCCACAGACATTTACAACAACGCTTGCCGATGCCAATACTCGACTGTCGAGACTGGAGTATCGCCGCTTTGCCGCGGGCACGGCAACGATGACGATTCAGGTGACGCACGAGGCCAGCGGCGCAGAAGAGACGGCGACGATTGCGTTGACCATTGTGGCTCCCTAGCGCCAGAAGACGCTAAGGGCCCATCCGAATAACGGATTGGATGTCAGTGCGCGCGATAGCGACGCAAGCTCCCGGCTTCTGGGTCATTGCAAGCGATAGCGAAGCAATCTCCCCGCTGCCGGGTCAGTGCGCGCGATAGCGACGCAAGCTGCCATCTTCCGGGTCAGTGCGCGCAACAGCGACGCACGCTCCCGGCTTCTGGGTCATTGCGAGCGATAGCGAAGCAATCTCCCCGTGCGAGCGGAGATTGCGTCAGCCACGCTG
>JACAEQ010000144.1 GCA_013388755.1 Chloroflexota bacterium | reverse complement strand
GGGTTTTTCGCCGGATGGCTTTGTGATGCGAAAAAACGAACTCGACATGGTGAGTGCCTTTTTTCGCATCCTGATGCCAAAAAAGCCACAAGCGTTGCAAAAACCCTACACTTGAGAGGAGGTTGGGTGGGGGGCGGTGCGGTGCAGAACGCCTTATTTGCAAGGTACTGGCGTGCCTACCCGACCTTAATCGGATGTGAAAAGTATTGGCCCTGAGTCTCACTCAGCGTGCATGTCCTGGCGCATCACCCACGCGACGCCGTCTTCGACCGTTGTGAACGCACCGTCGAGCTGTGCCTCGTAGGCGCGGCGCAGCAGCGCGCCAAGGCGTGGGCCAGGCTTGATCCCTACCGCTATCAGGTCGCGCCCGTATACCAGCGGTGGTGGCTGCCTGGTTGCGGTTCCCTCGGCTTCGGCCACCGCCAGGAATGCCCTGCCGGGGCGCTCCGGCGGCAATGGCGGGCGCCCTGATGCGTCCGCTTCGAGCAATCGTTCCCATTGGACAAGTGTTGCCGGTACCAGACGTGCGGCAAGGCGACGCACGGTGCGTGGTGTTGGCGGGGCGCTGAGATGCGCCAGATGCTCGCGTACCAGCGATGCGACTGGCTGTTCGAGCCAGTGTGGCGCTCTAATACGTGCCAGAAACGACTGCGCCAGCGGCACGCCCTCCTGTGCGTGACCAGGGCTGCGCACTGTGCCATCAACCTCAACCACGGTTGTCGCCGGTTTGCCAAGATCATGGCAGAGCGCAGCGAAGAGCAGCACCACGCGCTCGCGCGCATCCAGCTCGTCGCGATCGGCGAGCCGTGCCGCGCCGTCACACACATGCAGCGTATGGGTCCAGACATCACCTTCCGGGTGAAAATGTGCATGCTGCAGGCATCCCTGGAGCAACGCCAGTTCCGGGTAGAGCGTGAGCCAGCTGCTGTCGTCGAGGGCCCGTAATCCCGCAGACGGGCGGGTACCGAGCAGGGCCCACTTCTGCCATTCGCGCCAGATGCGGTCGGGCGCAATGCTGCCTGCCACGGGCAGCAGCGTGCGACAGAGCGACGCGGTTTCTGGCGCCAGGCGCAGATCAAAGCGCGCCGCGAGTTGCATTGCACGCAGTACGCGCAGTGGATCGTCGCCGAAGGCGGCAGACGTATGGCGCAGGGTACGTGCCTGGAGGTCCTCGCGACCGCCGAAGAAGTCGAGCAACTCCCCTGAGGGTGTCATCGCCAGTGCATTGAGGGTGAAGTCGCGCCGGGCCAGTGCATCGCGCGGCTCCAGGCCAGGGTCAACGTCCGGCAGGGCGCCGGGCTTGCCGCCGGGCAGGGGATGGCGCCGTTGTGGCAGCGCGACATCCACGTTGTAGCCGTTCAGGCGTAACTTCAGTACGCCAAAGGAGCGCCCTACGGCATCAATGCGGCCAAACAGCGCCAGCGCTGCAGTGAGGGTATTCCCATCAATACCGTAGACCTCGACATCAACATCAGCCGGTGCGAGGCCAAGCAACACGTCGCGCACTGCCCCACCGACAAGCAACGGGCGACCACCGGCGCGTATGATGGCGTCGAAGAGTGGCGCGAGAGCGTGGAGAAGAGTAGCAACCATGGTGAGTTCTCAGATACCAGGCATTCACATTACCAGAGCAACGTGCAACAACCGTGCGCCCTGATGGGGCGCGTGGCGCGCAGGAACGACGGCGCATCCGCGGATCACGGGTGCCGCTCGCCGCTGAAGTGCCGCACGTTCCCACCCCGAGCAGCAGGATGCCTGCGTCAAGTATACCTGACCTTACATCTCGTTGCCGCATTGACATTCGCCACCTCATCATCTATAATAGAACATATGTACGAGTGTGGTACGAGCAAGAAGGTGCATACCATGGCAATCGGTCGCAACAAAATCCGCCAGCTTGCCGATGCGATGACCATTCAGTGGGCCAATGGCAAAAATGAGGCCCGCCTGACCCCTGGCAGCGGGCGGTTCGTGTCCCATGTCGGGTGGTACGCCGAAGTCGGGCGCGACGATGAGTTTGACACATTCATGCAACGTGCCAGTGTACCGCAGATGGAGATTCGTCACCCGCGCCAGGGGGCGCCGGCGCAGATCGTACGTCACTGGAACCTCGGTGAGCGTCTGCGTCTCTTTCCGGTCACCAGCGGGCCGGTTGCAGCCACGGTCGCTGCCAGCCTCGCGCAGCGCAACATTGGCGCCACAATCGAGGCAGGCATTGGCATGCGCTGGGGGCGTGGCGAAGGCGAGCGGTCAAAGATGGCGATCCGTGGCTATCTGCAACTTGCGCACGGCGATACCGGCAGTGAATGGCTGCTCTACCCACGTGTGGTGCAGATATCGGTGCGTTCCCGGATGACCGACGAACTTCTTGCCGCACTGATCGATCATGTGCGGGTCTGCGAGGTCGCCGATACGCTGGTCGATCGGGCAAAGCATCCAGATGTCATCCAGTGTTACGAACTCGCATTGCCGCTCGGCCCCGGCAAGGAAGAGCAATGGGGCAAAGGCGAGACGACTACGGTCCTGCCGCTTGCCAGCCAGCATCCGGAGCGCATTGATCTGGCCTATCTCCGTGGGATCTGGCGGCCTGATCACGTGGTAGACCTGGCATTGCACGACTGGCCCGACATTCAGGCGTGGGCGCAGGAGTTCAACGCCGGCGGGTATACGGAGGGCGCAGGAAGTGGCGCGCCAGGTGACGAGTTGCATCCCGCCGATGACCCTGCCGCTACCAACGGGCGGCCGGTCTATGCCAGTGATACCGTGTAGCGTGATGGAGGAGCGCAGGTGCCCGGTGTCTGGCGACCACGGCGCACCGGCTTGCCTGCGCCAGTGCAGCCATACCACCCGTCTGGCGAACCGGCCAGCCTGGCGAGTGTGTGCATCGGTGCCAGCCGCTTCATAGGTGTGCCAGTTAGCTAAAGGCATGCGGTATAATAGAGCAGAGCCTGACGACACCAGTCGTCGTACCGGGGGTGTGTTATGCCAGGCCTGTTCCAGAGCATTGCTGATGCCGTGTATCGCGAGTATGATCGCCGCATCAAGCGCGCCAGCCTGATCACCGAGTATGGCGCCACGCATCATCATGGCCACGAAGAGGATGAGGACGCCGGCGTTGAGATGGCGATCGTGAACCTGCCGCCGGGCGCCGCCATTGATGAGCCGCATCCCGTCGCAGATGCGACCGTTGACGAGCAGCTTGCGATCGAACCGCTCACGAGTGAAACGCCACCACCAGCAGCACCGGCGGAGATCACACCCGATGCCATAGAGGCGGAAATCATCAATGCGCCGCCGGGTGCGCCGCTGCCCCGCGAGTGATACAGGGTGTGTCGCGTCAGGGCGATTCCGTGATCTCACCGGGCCGGTGACCAGCCGCGCGGGTTGGCTGCCCACGCCTCGACCAGCGCGCGCTCACCGGCTTGCAGTCGCCCCTCGCCCGCAGCAACGTCAAGGAGCGTTGCGAGCGTTACCAGCGGTACAAGGGCAAGGCTGGCCGATGCAAAACTTGCCGCCGTTTCGCGCCAACCCCACGTAAAGATACACACGCAGCGCAGTAAGGTCCCACCCTCTGCGCGCAGCGCCGCTGCTGCTTGCAGCGCGCTTTCACCGGTGCTCACCGTGTCTTCCAGCAGGACAACCTGCCGCCCGTCAACTGGTGCACCTTCTACCTGCCGGCCGCGACCGTGCCCTTTTGCCGCGCCGCGCACATACGCCATCGGCAGATTCAGCGCCTCAGCGGCCCAGGCCGCCCACGGGATGCCACCCGTTGCCGGGCCGGCCACGACCTCGGCATGGCCACACTGCTCCACAAATCCTTGCGTCACGATCCGGCGTGCGGCGACATCACCCAGCAACACGCGGTTGTCACAGTAAATTGGTGAGCGTAGCCCCGACGCGAACGTGAACGGATCGTGCGGGCGAAGGAGCACTGCACCAGAACGCAGCAGCACACGGGCGATTTCATTGACCATAATCAGGTGGCTCCAATATTTGTAGCGTGCGATAGGGATGTTCCAACCCAATCGTACCATACCATGCTGCAGAGAGCAGTGATAGACTCGCAATCCTTCGCAAGGCGGATTGCGCCGGCCATCGTTCTTGGGTATCATGGCCCGATAGGCTGCAATCGGGCCGGTGCGTGCATGCACCGGCCAGTTTCGTGTCGTCTCGAAAGGGCATTGCAATGCGGATCGGCCTGGACTTTGGTACGACCAATTCAAGCGCTGCAGTCTTTGACGGGCGGTGCGTACGGCTGCTGAACATTGATCCGCGCGGACCTGAGCCGGCTATCATGCGTTCTGCTCTGTTCATCAGTCGCGATGGCGCGCCCTTTGTTGGGCGTGAAGCGATTGATCGCTTCACCGAGGGCAACGTCGGGCGAGAAATTGAATACATGTGGCGTTACATCGGCGAAACGGAAGTAACGCTGGCCGAATTCGGTACCGTCATCCAGGCGCTCTATGCCCATGTTGACAGCAATACGCCTGGTCGCTTGTTTCAGTCGCTCAAGAGTCATTTGCGCGATGGCGGCTTCAGCAGCACTGATGTTTTTGGCACGCGCTACACGCTCGAGCAACTGATTGCCGTGATTCTGCGCATCGTGCTGCAACGAGTCGAGGCGGAACTTGGCCAGAGGGTGACCGGCCTGGTGATCGGGCGCCCGGTACACTATGCGCTCGATCCCGCTGCCGACGCGCTGGCCATCGAACGCATGCGGCGTGCCTGTGAGATTGCCGAGTTGCCGCCATTCGAGTTTCTCCCTGAGCCGACAGCGGCAGCCTTTGCCTACGCCTCAACCGTGCAGCGCGAACAACGGGTCCTGGTGTTTGACTTCGGCGGCGGTACCCTTGACGTCACGGTGATGGCCGTGACCGATCGTGGCGTCACCACTGTTCTTGCGACCGACGGTGTCCCTATCGGCGGCGATCTCATGGATCGCCGTATTGTCATGGGCAAACTACTGCCGCACTTTGGCGAAGGCGCGACTCTCGGCCCGCGCCGTCTCCCACTGCCGGCTATCTTGCTTGATCATCTGTCTGAATGGCAGAGCATCGTTGATCTGACGCAACCGCGGTATCTTGACATCATTGATGAAGCTATCCGTACCGGCAACCGCCCAAAGGAGCTGCGCGCGCTGCGCACCCTGGTACGCGAGAACTATGGTCTGCCCCTGTATGAGACGGTTGAACGCGCCAAGGTGCGGCTGAGCAACGATCGTAGCGCCACGATTGCGATGCATGTGCCGGGTATTCAATTTGAGGAAGTCCTGGAACGCTGGGATTTCGAACGCCTGATCGGCCCTGATGTACGTGCCGTTGGCGCCTGCGTCGATCGCGCGCTGGCCGCCGCCGGGCTGTCCCACGATGAGATTGATGTGGTGCTACGTACCGGCGGTTCATCCCGTATTCCTTGTTTTGTGCGCATGCTGGCAGCCAGATTCGGGGCGGAACGCTTGCAGGAGATGGATGTGTTTACCGGTGTCGCGTCTGGCCTGGCAATTGCTGCTGCACAGGGGTGACCATCGCCAGAACGGCAGCGTTGAACATTACATCGCCGGGTACAGGTCATTGACCGGTGGTATGTGCCGCCCGGCGCGTGCCGGCTCGCATGTCAGTCGTCTGTAATCTACACATATTGGTAGTACATACGGCCAGTCGCTATCGTTCCACATGACACGACACGTGGAAGGAGCTGCTGCCGTGGATTACGATAATCTGCCTGAGGATGCCCCCGGTGGCGACTGCCCCGATCATGGGCCGTTCGCTGACGAGGAATGCCCGCACTGCGCATAGCCCGTAAAGTTCATCGAGCCCCCACCGGAGAGGCGCGTCACACCTGGTGGCGCGCCTGTCTGTTGTGTCTCGTTCAGGGCGCATCCAGGGGATCGAACACAGCCTCTCGGCGCTCGTAATCAATTGCCACCACGGCAAAACGTGACAGCAGCCGTGTTCCAATATTGGCCCGCTCCGCTCGGCCAAGGTCGCCCGCCCAGGCCAGGTGCGTATCCAGTTCCACATCCTCCAGCACAAACGGGCCGAGTCGCGCCTGATGGAACCGGCGACGAATAACGTCGCCGCCGCCGCCGAACCCCGTGCCTTGCGCCAGGCTGACGCCCGTGTTGCCCGGTTGCAACCCGAGGCGCGCCGCAAGCCCGGGCCCAACCGTGATAGTGGCATTGGATCCGGTATCAATCGTCGCCTGCGCAATGACGACGCCATCGACCTCAAGATTATTCAGCGCTGGAAAGTGTTCAAAAAAGGAGAGCGGCATTCGTGCACCACCCCTGCCTGGCGCCTGTGGGCCAATGTCGGGATGGGTCAGGGTCAACAACCGGCGCTGAAAATCGACGCGTAACGCAACCTGGCGAAGCACGCTGTAGCCGAGCACCACATCAACTGCGAACGGTAACGAACTGAGATCGAGCGCCGGCGCATACAGATCCCGGATCGTCAAGAGCTGTCCACCCGAAACATGCGGGTCGCCGAGCCGCAACCAGGGGAGGGTGGTTTCAGTAAATGCAACCGAGTCGCTGGCGGCGCCTTGCCCGACGCCGCTGCCGCCGGTGGGCAACGCAAGGCGACGTGCCAGGCGCGCGTCGATCGCTGCAGGATCGGTGCCGGTATCGATCATGACGCGCAATGGGTAGCCGCCTGGCCCCGACGCCAGGCAACAGAGGATGCCATATGGCTCGCAGAGCGCGACCGTCGCCGCACCCTGAGAGGGAAACTCCAGCGCTGTTCGATCCTCAACCATAGCTGCAGACATGCTGGTATAGCACATCGGCCCACCCGCGGCGCGGATGAGCCGATGAAACAGCACCATCGTATGGCGATACGTTTACGCGATCGCCTTCTGAAAACAGGCCCGGTGGTGATACGTCTTGTTTCGCCGGCGCCCATCCATGACCACAACGAGCTCGCGGTCATTGAGAATGCGCTCGCCACAGTTGACGCAATTGTGCTCTGTTGCCTTGCCGCTCTTGTCGCGCGCAGTAACGTCGGTCTTTGACTTCTTCTCAGCCATGGTTGGCGGCCCCCTGTACTACTACTGGTATGGTTGCACGGTTCCCCTTGCCGTGCACTGATTACTCGCGCCATTATATCACAAATGGTTGCTCAAGTCAGGATGTTTGCCGCTCAGTGTCCTGGCAAGAGTTCTTGCACAGTTTGCATCCGGCTGATGCACAGCATCGTACTACAAGTGAACGCCAATCATGCCACCCGACACTGCTTCGTTCTATCTCACCTGATGGCGCTTCGCTGTGGACGCATAAACGTAGGCGGCCAGCCGCACTGGAGGCATCAATGGGCATGATCCGACACGGCGATCTGGTACGGGGTAAGCCAGCAGAAGCGCCAGCCATACGCGAGTTGCTGGTAACGGTCGAGCGCCACCGGCGTATTGCCGCCAGTAACAGTCATGTGTTTGCCGTGCTCTCCGATCCGCAGACACTCGCCGGGCTCTTGCCGCGTGTGAAAAAAGTTGAGATCATGCAGCGCGGTGAGTCCCGTGCGCGTGTCGCAACGCATATGGCAGTCGGGCCATTTACAACAATTCGCTCCGAAGGTGAAGTACGCTGGCTGCAAGATCAGGAAGTCGTGTTCAGCGCCCGTCACCCACTGACCGTCGAGTCACGCTGGTCGTTTGTACCGGCTGGCACGGCAACCGATCTTCGCGTGACGTTAACGATTGACCTGGCGCCGATGCTTGGCCCACTGGCCGCCATGGTGCCGCACGAACATGTTGCAGGTATGGTCGCGCCGGATCTTGAGCATGCGCTGACTGCGCTTGCGCGGCGTATCGAACGCTGAACTGCACTGCCGGCAGAGATGCGATCGGCCCGGTTGGATCAAGTCAACCGGGCTGATCTGTGTTTGTGGCGGTCAGTCTTCTGCTGGAAGTGTGGGTGTCGCACCCGCGTGGCCGTAACTTTTCGTCGGCCAGGCGACAGTTCCGGAGCCTGCGGATGCTACGTCACCATCGATCGACGCCCGGTGATGTGTCTTTACTCAAGCTTCCTCTGGATCCTCCGTGGTGTGCAGCCAGCGAAATCGTTGACAGAAACGGTAGACGGTCACCTGAGTTCAAGGTTGTGCCGCTCGCATCGTCATGGTACGATTATGCGCGGTGGCTTCCTTCCGTGAGGTCCTGTGTTCGATCCTTCGCGCATTATCACCGGCTTACTGTTGAGCACCCTGATCGGTGCCGTGGCGTACCGGCGCGGTTCGCTTGACCGTGGCGGATGGCTGGGTGCGATCATCACCGGCGCCGCCACCTTTGGCTTTGGCGGATGGACGTGGGGTGGCGCCCTGGTCGTCTTCTTCGTCACCTCCAGCGTGCTCTCGCATTTTCGCCAGGCGCAAAAGCAACGTATTGCCGGTGAGAAGTTCGAGAAAGGCGGGCGGCGCGATCTCTGGCAGGCGCTGGCCAATGGCGGCGCCGGCGCGGCGGTTGCGCTGCTCTATGCGCTCGCCGGCGAGCCCGTGACACTCCTGGTGGTGTTTGTCGGTATCCTTGCAACCGTGACGGCTGATACCTGGGCAACCGAGATTGGTGTGCTGAGCCCGCAGCAGCCGCGCTTGATTACGACTGGCCGGCTCGTGGCGCCCGGCACGTCAGGTGGGGTAACGGCGTATGGTCTGGGTGCGTCGGCCGGTGGTGCATTGCTGATTGGTACGACCGTCATGCTGGCATTTGCCGTGGAGCGCGGCGCCTGGTTGCCCATGTTGCTGCCAGCGGCCCTCGCCGGGGGCGTAGCCGGTAGCCTGGTGGATAGCCTGATCGGGGCAACCGTTCAGGCGATGTATCTTGCACCCGGTGGTGAGACGGAACGGCGTGCGGGCCGCCATGGCCAGCAGTATCCCCTGTTGCGTGGCTGGCCCTGGATGAACAATGACGCCGTCAATTTTCTCAGTTCGCTGGCGGGCGGCGTGGTCGCCCTGCTGGTGTATGCGCTTGCCGCGGGCACATAGCGTCAGGATTGCGCCCGACAGCCTCTGCAAAACCACCGCGCCCGACATGCCCCGGTGGAGCGTCTTCATCAGGTGCGCGGGCTGCACTGCCATATCCATGCAGGACCCCGGACAACACGTTAGCTACTGTCCGGGGGCGCTCATTAACACGATGGACGTGGTGGCGTACCAGCAGGGTGGCCTGGAGGGCGGTACGACCTCCAGGGTCAATCATCCGGCGGCGGGAAGGCGGTCGCAACGCGGAAAAGAACGCCATCCCGCCGGCGGACGGGCCCTGGCATGCGCCCGGCTGGCCGATTGCATGCGTGGCCGCGTCACTCCAGTCAAATAAGGCTTGACGCACCGCACAGTCCCCCGTCCAACCTCCCCCCGCTGGGGGAGGAGCCGGACTCCCTCCCCTGCGGGGGCCGGGGTGAGGGTGACGGGCGTATTTGAAAGGTATTGGCACCAAACAGGTAGCGTCAGCCACTCGCTGGCTGGCTCACTTCAGGGGTCGGCGCCGGTTGCGCGTCCGGTGCGGGGGGTTGCTGCTCAACGCCAGGAGGCGCCGGCTGCTCAGCAGGAGGAGGCGCCGGCTGTTCGGTTGGTTGCGGGGTAATCAACGGCTTGCCGTCTGGCCCGAAGTCAGCCGGGTTGAGGGTATAAATATTGGGCCAGGGGCGGAACCGTGTGCGAAACAACTCGGGCGCGCGCGGTACACCATTCTCCACGACCAGGCGATAGACATCAATCGTCATTCCGCCACGCGCTTTATCGGTATGCTTGATTGTGCCAACTGGTACCTCCGGATCGGCAACGTACACCGGGTTGGGTGGCGCCGGCTGATAATCATACACTTTCTGAGTCAGGTCAACGGTGCGCGCTGGCCTGGTGCCGTACAATTCAATTTGCGCCACGCCGGTCTTCGGGTTCGACCATGCCTGGATCAGGAGCCAGGCGCCGGTGTCGTTGACAAACTTCAGATCCGGACCGCCGGTGAAAATGGTGGCATCGAGGCCGGGGCCATTACCGCGTGGCCCCAGGGCATACCTGTCATACCAGCTGATATAGAACGAGTGCCCCCAGCGTTCGGTAATTGGCAGGCCAGCCCAGAACGCCGCGCGAAAGAGCGTCGTTGAGTCCTGGCAAATACCCCCGCCAAACTCCTGCTGTGTCCGGTTCTGGATAATGGCCGCACCTTCGACAAAGCCGTTGGCGGCATTAATCTGGCCGATATTCTTGTTGAACGAAAACTCTTCGCCGGGTGCAATCAGAATACCGTTGAGCAACTGCATCCCGACGCCGATATTATGGACGCGATAGGCGGCTGAACCAGTGAAATCGCTCTTTCCGATACTTACCAGTTCGCGTAAGCCGAGCTGATCCAGATTGGCCTCAGTAACGGGTGGGTCGATAGGGGCCATCGGTAATTCGAATTCCCGGTCGCGACCGGTAACGGCAGCGAGGACCATGTCGCGCGCCCGTGCTTCATCAACCCGCAAACCTGGTTTGCCGGGCCTGATGATCTGGAGATCCCCATTGTTCCAGGCTACACGTGGGTTGGTCCCTTTTTGCTCGGTGGCATCAGCAATTTCGCGCAGGCGGCGCTCGACCTGCTCGTCGTTGAGCGTCACCGATACCCGATCTCCATCCGCCGAAACAACGCGCGTGATATCGATCATCTGCGCCAGGTCGCTGATCGTCCACTCATATTCATTCTTGCCGACACGCAATGTGAGTGGCCCTTGCAGAATTGTCTCGATCTGCGTTCGCGCAGCCTTGACGGTTGCATCATCGAGGCGCGGTGGCAATTCGCGTGTCTGAAGCGGGATGGTGGCGGGCATGAACGCCTGCAGCCCGCTGGAAAGCTGGCTCAAGGTCGCATCAACCAGCACCTGCCGGCCAACGATCGCCCCCACAACTGCAACCTGTGATCCATCGAGGCGCACCTGCGCATCTGCCGGCGCACGCTCAATTTCCCGTGCGAGCCTGGCAAGGTACGCCTGTGCCCGGGTCTCATCATACGAGACCCGCAGTGGCAGTTCAAGACCGTGCTGCCAGATTGCCGCGACCTCTTGCAGGTCGTCGAGCGTGCCGTGGCCACGACCGGCATTGTAAGCTGCATCAATCGCGCCACGGAAGTCGAATGTCATGCCCAGTTCATCCAGCGCTGGCGCCCATTGCCGGTCGCCATAGGTAATCATCACCGGCTGTCGCAGGAACGCTTCATAGCGCGCCCGCAATGCCGCCTCAGCCTGCTGCGGCGTCATGTCGCCCACGGCGATGCCTTGAACGGAGATATTGGGATAGATGCGCCCCTGGTATGAGCGAGTGAAATACAACACCCCGCTGGTTGCACCCAGGAAAGCAACGGCAACCACACAGAGCGTAAACAATCCCCAGCCCGGGCCACGCCGGCGCGGGCGCTGCGCGCGGGAGCGTGCACGAAGATCCGACGGCGGGCCGCCACGATCGGCCAGTTCCGCCGTCGGCGAGAAATTCGCCTGGTCAGCCGACACGAAAACCTCCAGCACACTACGGATGGCCAGGAACGGTACCCTGCCTGGCCTGGAACATCTGTGGAGTGACTGATTCTGGCGCGGAGCGGCGCCACAAACCGCGCTGAAGCGGCGCTGCATCACTATACTCTAGATGGACGAGGGCTGTCAATGATCAGAAGCTGAGAGATCATGGTATACTCCAGAGTGCTGGGATGATGATCCATCTGGCGAAAAGGATCTGCCATATGCCCGATAATGGCATGACGGAACTGGATCTTCTGGTTGGTTCCATGTTTACAACCTTGCCGGAAGAAGATCGCGATCTCTATGAAGAAGAGCGCGAGTGGCTCGCTGATGTTCAGGAGTTATTGCGCGAAGAAGGTGTCGAGGCCGACCTGTTGTCGCGCCCGGGTGTCGAAGTCTGGGAGGGCGGCATCGAACGCTACCGCGATCTGTTTTTGCTGCGTCTGCTTGCGGTCTACCTGGAACATAACCAGGATATCCAGCGGTTGCTGGCGCCAGAAGCTGAACTCGATGGCGAGCCTGACCCGTTGCTGGTCGCAATCTGGGAAGACGAAAAGCCAACCCGTTTTCCGCATCTGGTCAAGCACCAGGCCGAAGGCGGCTACTATCTGCCAACCGACTTTGCCGAGCCGATCTGGATTGCTGTCGAGCCGGACGATGACGATGACGATGAGCCACTGGAAGAAGCAGTTGTAAGTTTCGGCTCGTCGATCGGGCTACAGCGTGAACTTGTGGAACTGGAGGGGATGCTGGTTGCCGCTGGCGTGCCCGCCACCAGCCCGGCGTTGCGCTGTCTTGCGGTATTGCGCGAGGCGGCTGACCGTAGTATTGCGACCGACCTCCCGATTATTGTGTGGTAATCGGCAACTGACCGGCCGAGATCCAGAGCGCGCATGTTGCTCCGGCCTGCGTGTGCTGTAGCGTTACTGTTCACGATCGCTGTAGCCTTTCCTTGCCCCTGCCTCGAGTCTTCGCTATAATAACGCTCCGCACAAAAAACGCGGATCAATCGGTGCATGACTGCGAGCGCCCGTGCTCGCCAGAGTGAGCAATGGCAGAGTATATTACAGTGCATACGCCCGGCGAAGCGCAAGCGTTGCGTGCACAGCAGTCGCGCGATCAGACGCCGCGCGAGCGTCGCTACTATGTCTGGACAGTCGGCTGCCAGATGAATGTTTCTGATTCGGAGCGGCTCGAAGCTGCGCTCCAGGGCGTGGGGTACGCGCCTGCCGACCGGCCAGAGGATGCAAGCTTTATTGTGCTCAACTCATGCAGTGTGCGTGCGTCGGCGGAAGAGCGAATCATTGGCAAGTTGAGCGAAGTGCAGCGCGTGAAACGCGCCCGGCCCGATACGAGGATCGTTCTGTGGGGATGCATGGTGGGCCCGGCCAACCAGTCGATCTTCCAGAGCCGCCTGCCGATGGTTGACCACTTCGTATCCCCGTCGGCGGTTGATGAGGTGGTGGCGCTTGCGCCAAATCCTATCTATCAACTTGATGAACCGGCGCTACCGGTCGCGCGTTGGGACCATCCGCCAGTATCGGTGCATGTGCCGATCCAGTATGGCTGCAATATGTCGTGTTCGTTCTGCGTCATTCCACTGCGCCGGGGGCGCGAACGCAGCCGGCCGCTCGCGGAAATCGTTGAGGAGTGCCGCCGGATTGTGGCGCGTGGCGCACAGGAGATTACGTTGTTGGGCCAGATCGTCGACTCGTGGGGGCACGATCTGCCTGGCCGCCCTGACCTGGCCGATTTGCTGCGTGCGGTCCATCAGGTGCCAGGGTTGCAGCGCCTGCGCTTCCTGACCTCTCATCCGGCCTGGATGACCGATCGGCTGATTGCGGCGATTGCTGAACTGCCACGCTGTATGCCGGATATAAATCTGCCGGTGCAGGCGGGCGATGATGCGTTGCTCAGGCTGATGCGCCGCGGGTATACCGTCCAGCGTTATCGCGACCTGATCGGTAAGATCCGCGCCGCTGTTCCACATGTTGCGCTGACGACCGATGTCATCGTCGGCCATCCTGGCGAGACGCGCGAACGTTTCGATGGGACAAAACGACTGCTGGAAGAGATCCGGTTCGATAAGGTTCATATTGCAGCATTCTCGCCCCGGCCAGGTACCCGCGCAGCCGAGATGGAACTCGACCCGGAACTGGCCGTGCCAGAGGGCGAGAAACAGGCCCGGCGAGTGGAACTGGAGCGTCTCCAGGAACGGATCGCTACGGAACGCAACGCCGCGTTGCTCGACCAGACGGTTGAAGTGCTGGTTGAGGGTGAGCATAAAGGAAAATGGCGCGGCCGGACGCCCGGAAACAGACTCGTCTTCTTCGCCGATCCTGCTGTGTGGACCGGTCGCCTGGTTCAGGTGCGCATCACGCAGACCGGGCCCTGGTCGCTGCAGGGTTCGCTGGTTCAGCCAGCCGAACGGGTGACACCTGGCGATGGAGTGTACGGTTGATGCAGGCGCGCATTCCGCAACCGGGGCCGCCGCCGATTGCCGCGCCGCGCGCAATAATCGGTGCGCTCGTGATTGACCTGTTGCTGGCAGCCCTTGCGACCCTGATGCTGAGCATTCTGGTTGTTGGCGCAGTGATCATGGTACGTGCGGCGCAGAGCGGGCTCGATCTGAATACGCTGGGGCAACTGGGCCGTGATGAAGCGTTGCGTCTGGTTGGCAGCGACGGGATGCTGGTCTTGCTCGTGTTGCAGAACGCGGTCTTTGCCGGCATTCCGGTGGTGCGCGTCCGCGCGTTGCGCCGCGAGCCGTTGCATGTACTCGGTTTTACTGCGCCACGACCGCTCCGGCTGGTAATGTTCGGTATCGGCTTGAGTGTTCTCACCTTGATATTGAACGGCGCTGCAGGTGCGGTCTTTGTGGCGCTCGGCATTCGCCAGAATCAGGCTGCGCTCTATCCATTGTTCGCCGGCGACTATGCTGGCCAGGCGCTGTTCTTGCTTGGTGCGGCTGTGCTGGCGCCGATTGGGGAAGAAGTCCTGTTTCGTGGCTATCTGTTCGGCTCGCTGCGCCGCCTCGCCGGCACCTCACGTCCGTGGATCATATGTGCCTATGGCGTCAGCGCGCTGCTCTTCGCGCTGGCCCATTCACTGGCCGCGACCGAAGGAGTTCTGGGATTGCTGATACCGTCGTTTCTGATCGGGCTGGCACTTGCGTGGGGATTCGATCGCACTGGTAGCCTGTTGCCGGGGATCGTGGCACACGCACTGAACAACGGTATTGCGTTCGCGGCATTGTTGACCTGTGTGAATAATCCAGGTGCGTGCCCGCAACTCTGATGCCTGAACACGCATCGTCGCACGGGTGAAACGCGCCTGTGCTTGATAACAAGGAGCATACCTTGACCAGGCAGGATGAAAAGCTGCGCTTGCACCGCCGGTTACAGAACCAGGCGGTCGAACTGGCGGCAAAGAATCGCTGGGATGAAGCGGTAGAGGTGAATGAGCAACTGATCAGCCTTGGTGAGAGCACCGATACCTATAATCGGCTCGGCAAGGCGTATTTTGAACTGGGCCGCCTGGCGGAAGCGCGCGATGCATATCGCAATGCGCTGCGCCTGACGCCCAACAATCTGATCGCGCGGAAGAACCTGGATCGCATAGAGGAGTTGCTGGCTCGTTCGGCGACCCATTCTGTCTCGCTCAAGGCCGGGCGCCAGCTGGTTGATCTGCGCCTGTTCATCACCGAGGTCGGCAAGACGGCGCTGACTTCCTTGATCGATGTGCAGCGTGGCCCGGCGCTTGCCGCCGTCGTCACGGGCGAGAAAGTCGAACTCCGCACCGACGGCCGTGGTGTAGCGGTGTATGATACCGAAGGCACGCTGCTCGGGCGGATCGAACCCAAGCTGGCACAGCGGCTTGGCGAATTGATGGCTGGCGGTAATCGCTATGCCGCGGCCGTTGCCCATATTGATGGGCGCCAGCTTCGCGTGCTGATTCGTGAGACGTTCCAGTCACCTACCCAGCGTGGCCGCGTCTCGTTCCCGGGCAAGCTGAGTGAGGGCGCATTCCGTGGTGGCTTCATCGGTGGCGCGCAATTCGACGATTTCGGCGAGGATATTCTTGAGGAAGAAGAAGGCGTCGAAGAGCGTGAAGAAGTTGAGGAAGAGGTCTTTGGCGGCGAAGAGGAGGAACTTGGTCTCGAAGAGATCGAACAGGATATTGGCGAAGATGAAGATCTGAGTGAGGAATAGGCGCTATGCCTACTATGATGTAGCTCCGCTGTACTATTGCTCCTGCATAATCTCTTCGACTATACTTGAACCGGATGCCACGCCAGGCGTCCGGTTCTTTAGTGCCTGGCCACATAACGGATGGCTGGATGTCATGGCGCACAAAGCGACGCCATCGAGCGGCGCGAGCGGAGATTGCTGCAGCCACGCGTCGCTCGCTGCACGCTATCGCTGACGCTCCGCGCAATGACATGCGGCGTATCGTTTTTTCGATAGGCACGGATTGGTCGCCACGCTTGCGCCGTCCCCCACCTCGCGGTTTCGCCGGCACGCATCCACGCGCAGTTCCGATCGGCACCCGGATACATGGGTTGAGGACCTGTGTTGCAGCACGAGGAGTCGTATGGACGTACGGATTGATGAAAAGGGCAAGTATTTCACGCCGCGGATCACAAAAGACGCGGTAACCGCCTTCATTCGCACCGCCGGCAAGATCATCATCGGGTCGGTGTATGTCCGGCCAGGCAATCGCCTCACCGATGAACTGAATAGCGACCCGGCCTCGTTCCTCCCGGTGACGGACGCGCGCGTGTATAGCGCGGCTGACGAGGCCTTTTTGTTGCAGACGGCGTTCCTGCTGGTGGCCTTCCGCGAAATCCTGCTGATTGGCGAGCTCGACGCACTGGCCAATATTCGCGCGACACCGTGGCTTGAGCCGTCTGTCGAGCCTGAGCCGCTGCTCCGTGAGCACGACGACCTGGGTGTGCGCGTCAACGAAAAAGGAAAGTATTTTGCGGTGCGGGTCCCGAAAGATGCGCTGTTGTGCGCCGTCCGTGGCGGCGATCTGGCGGTGCTCGGCTATCTGTATGTGCGGCCCGGTAAACGCCTCAAAGATGAACTGAACGATGAACGGCTGCGCTATCTGCCCATGACGGAAGCGCGCGTTTATCGTGTCAGTGACAATATGCTCCTCTATCACGCCAGTTTCCTGCTTGTCGGTCGCCAGGGGGTTGATGTCGTGGCGCCAATCGATGCCATCACGCGCGCCAGCAGCGTTCCCTGGTTACCGGTTCAGTCCACGGAGGAGTCTGTATGAGCTTTCTATCGCAACAGTATGCCGAAATGCGCCGCGCGGCGCCGGCTGCTGCTCCGGGTGGCGTTGCGATCCCTCAGGAACCTGCATCAATTGCCGACACCGGTCTGAGTATGGGCTTCCTCAATGACCTGGTGCTGAAGATCGTTTATTTCAACGGCAATATCACTGGCCAGCAGATCGCTGAGGTGATCAAATTGCCGTTCTTCGGTGTGCTCGACAAGGTGCTCGAGTTCTTGAAACTCGAAGAATATGTCGACATTATCGGCGCGCAGGGCGGCTTCAATGAGCGTTCGTTCCAGTATGTCATCGCAAATAAAGGGCGCCTGAAGGTCCACGAAGTACTCGACCGATCGCAGTACGCCGGGCCGGCCCCCGTGCCGCTCGATCACTATGTCGCGATGGTGAAGCGCCAGTCGGTGGGCGATATGGTGGTTGATGCGCAAACGGTGCGCCAGGCGTTTGCGCACCTGGTTGTGAACGATCGGATGCTTGACCGGATCGGCCCGGCAGCCAATTCGGCCCGCTCGCTCTTCCTCTATGGTCCGCCCGGCAATGGCAAAACGACGATCGCCGAAGGCATCTCGAATATGCTGGGCGGCCACGTGCTCATTCCTTATACGGTCGAGGTTGATGGACAGATTATCAAGGTGTTCGATCCTCTGAATCATCAACTGGTTGAACAACCGGCGACCTCGACCCGGGAACCGGCCGTGTCGTTTGACGGCCGCCCGATCGTCGGCGAACCACTCCCCGACCGGCGCTGGCTGGTCTGCAAACGACCGCGCGTCATGGTTGGCGGCGAACTCATTCTTGAGCAACTCGAACTGATCTTTGATCCAATCTCAAAGGTCTATGAAGCGCCCTACCAGATGAAAGCCAACGGCGGTCTCTTCCTGATCGATGACTTTGGCCGGCAGAAGTGCCGCCCACAGGATCTGTTGAACCGCTGGATCGTGCCGCTGGAAAAGAAGGTTGACTTCCTTGCCCTGCAGACCGGTAAGAAGATTCAGGTACCGTTCGATGTGCTGATCGTCTTCTCGACCAACCTCTCACCACAGGACCTGGTTGATGATGCGTTTCTGCGCCGCATCCGGCACAAGATCGAGGTGCCGAACCCATCGCCTGAGGAGTACCGCGCGATCTTCCAGCGAGTGGCCAAAGCGAAGAACATCCCCTACAGCGACGAGGGTCTACGCTACCTCATTCTTGACCGCTATAAGCGCGATGGCCGGGATCTGCGTTCCTGCCATCCGCGCGACCTGTGCGACCAGATTCTTGATGAATCGAAGTACCGCGGTGTCTCGCCCGCAATGTCGCGCGAGTTGCTTGATCGCGCCTATGATGCCTATTTCGTGAAGCTGTCATAATGGCGGAGAAGATACTATGTCGTTACTGAAGCGAATTGGCGGATCGCAATCGCAGGGCGAAACACCTGGAACCGGTAATGCCGTGGTTGCGTCGCCTGCTGCCCCTGTGCTGCGTTCTGGCCAGGGAGATGGCGCGCCAGCCACCGGATCGTCGCATACGGCACCGGGTAGTGCGACAGGTGAAATGTCGCAGCAGCGCATGCTGGAACTCTCACTCTGGATCGTTGACCGGATCCTCAGTTCGCTGAGCGGGCAGCAGGAACTGAAGCGTTCGCCGGAAGTGGAACGCCAGATCCAGGAGAAGTTCACCGGCGCCTATCGCCAGAGCGGTGTCAACCTGACCGATGACCAGACGAAGCAACTCTACGACATGGTGATGGATGAGTTGTTCGGCTTTGGCCCTATCGAGCCATTGTTGCGTGACGAACTGGTGACCGAAGTGATGGTCAACGGCCCGCGCCTCGTGTATATCGAGCAGAAGGGGAAGTTGACCCTGACACCGGTACGGTTTGCCAATGATGATCACGTGTTGAAAGTCATTGATCGTATCATTCGCCCGCTGGGGCGGCGTATCGATCGCAAGTGGCCGATGGTTGACGCGCGTCTCCCGGATGGCTCACGTGTGAATGCGATTATTCCCCCATGCGCCATTGACGGTCCGTCAATTACCATCCGTAAGTTTTCCAAGAAGAAGCTCCAGGTTGAGGATCTGATCCGCTTCGGTTCGATGACGCCTGAGATGGCCGAGTTCCTGCGCGCGTGCGTTGTCAGCCGGCTGAATATTATCGTCTCCGGTGGCACTGGCTCAGGTAAGACGACGCTCTTGAACGTGTTGTCGAACTTCATTCCGGAGGAAGAGCGGATCGTCACCATTGAAGACAGCGCGGAACTCAAACTGGCGCAGGAACATGTGGTGCGGCTGGAGTCGAAACCTGCTGAACTTGATGGTACCGGGCGCGTCAGCATCAATGATCTGGTGATCAACTCGCTGCGTATGCGCCCGGAGCGGATCGTGGTGGGCGAATGTCGTGGCGGCGAGACCATGGCGATGCTGCAGGCGATGAATACCGGCCATGATGGATCGCTCTCGACACTGCACGCCAACACGCCACGCGACGCCATCGCCCGCATGGAGACGATGGCGATGATGGCCGGCATGGATATACCGGTGAATGTCATCCGCGAGCAGATCGCGGCCGCCGTCGATCTGATCGTTCAGCAGACGCGCCTGGAAGATGGTAGTCGCAAGATCTCGCATATTACCGAAGTGCAGGGTATGGAAGGCGATGTCGTTGTGCTACAAGATATCTTCCTGCTCCACATCCTTGGTAAGACGCCAGAGGGTAAGGTGATGAGCGAGTTGCGGCCAACCGGTACGCGCCCGCGCTTCTCCTCGCGCCTTGAGGCCTCCGGTTTCAAACTGCCGCCGTCAATCTTTGGCGCGACCGTGCCTGGTCAGAAACGCTCCTGGTGATGTGACGCCTGCCATCAGGCAATCTGTCATCGGCTATGCTGCCGGTGGCTGCGCGCCAGGGCAAGTGCGTATACCTCACGTGTGCCGGCTATACGTAATGCCCTGGCGCATGCATTCACCGTCGCGCCAGTGGTCAAGACATCATCAACAAGGGCGATACGCGCCGGCGGTGGCGTTCCGTTCCAGATAAACGCGTTGGCAACGTTTTCGATGCGCCCCGGCGTATCAAGAAGCGCCTGCTGCCTGGTCGCCTTGACACGCATCAGTGGCCCGACAATCAGTGGTAAACCAGATATGGCTGCGACTTCACGGGCGAGCAACTCGGCCTGGTTGAAGCCGCGTTCTGCCAGGCGCTGGCGATGCAGTGGGATGGGAGCCAGTGCATCGAGTGGCCATGGAAGGGTGCGCAGATGGGTGGCCAGCAGCGCACCGAGTGGCCGGGCCACACGACGCACACGGCGATATTTGAGTTGATGCAGCGCATGGCGTAGTGGCCCCTCAAAGACAAACGCCACGCCGACATCGGTCAGATCATCGGCAACCCGGATAGGTTCGCCAGTATAGGCAACGAATGAGGCGCGGCACCTGTCGCACAACAGGGTACCTGCCCGGCCGCAACCAGCGCAACGATCGGGTAGCAGCAACGCCAGAAACTGTTCGATCAACCTGTGCATATGCATCGTCCCCCGGCGCATGGCGATCGTGCGCTTCCACCATACGCCGCTCTGGCGGACGATGCCATCCCCCGGCGGTCATGCCCTGCCCGGCTGCAGGATTCACGGCCGCCTGGTGCTCCAGGATGATCGCCGGGGCGATTCTGTCGGCAGCCTACGCCTCGCCCTTCTTGCGCCAGTACCGCGCCAGGCCGTGCCAGCTCATATCAACCGCGCCAGCCTGGGCGTACTGCTCCCGCGTCTCGGCGCTAACGTTCGGGCCAAGCTCCGCATCGGCGACCGCTGCGAGTCTTGCGGCGGCAGCGGTTTCGTCCTCGGCGGCTGCAAGGCTGGTGCGCACCGTCTCGGCCCAGTTCAACGTATGCTGCCACATTTCGGTCACATGCCGTTCGGGATCGAGGGCCGGCCCGAAGTGGGTCAGCAGCAGCATGCGTGGGCCAAGGCCCAGCAGGGTATCGAGTGTGCGGCGCCATGCTTCAAGATCGATATCTGGCGGCGGTGTCGCCGGGCGAACATAGGAGAACCCTGGCAGGCGCAAACCGGTAGTATCACCGACGAACACGGCCCCGGTCGTTTCATCCAGATAGAGCAGGTGGTGCGAGGCATGGCCGGGGGCATCAAAGATACGCAGCGTTCTGCCGCCGACACGTATCGTCTCACCGCCACTGAGTGTGACGATATTGTCGGCAGGCACGGGAAGAAACTCTCCCCAGAGAAAATCCATCTGCCCGCCGTAGATGCGCGTCGCGCTGCGCAACAACTTATCGGGTGCGATCAGATGCGGCGCGCCGCGATGATGGACGTACACCTTGAGATGCGGAAAGTAGCGCACCAGCGATCCGGTAGCGCCGGCATGATCAAGATGAATGTGCGATAGCACGATCGCGCGTAGATCGCCGAATGTCAGGCCGAGCTGGCGCAGTCCGGCCTCCAGGTTCGGCAAAACACTGGCCGGGCCGGGATCGACGATGGCTGGTTCATCACCCAGCATGACATATGTGCCGACGACGTGTGGCCGGCCAAGATGGAGATCATCGACCAGGGCGATCGTCTCAGGCAAACCGGAAAGGGTGGCGCTCATGGTACATTCTCCTATGCATACAACCCCGTGCATACTCCGAGTATCCGAATCCCAATCATAACGAGAGCGGTTACGCGCGTCCATGCGCCGGGGATGACGAAGGTTCTGTGGAACAAAGCTTCCGGGGAGATGACATTGTCATACCCCCTTGCGCCTGGCACCGGGCAGGCGCAAGCGTCTGTGATATACTGATCCAGCCGGTCGGGTTCGACGTTACGAAGGGAGCACGGCATGGAGAGCCCGCAAGATGAAAGCGAGCGTTTCATAGCTGCAACCGGGGAGCCTGCTGAGTATACGGCTCAGATTCTGCGCAGCGCCGAGTTAACCGACGGCCTGACACCTGCCCAGCAGGCGCGCCTGGCGGCGATCGGGCAGCTGCGGTCCTATGCGCCAGGTGTGCTGATCTGTGATGAGCATGAACAGAGTGATGAAGTATACATTATTGGCTCAGGTGCCGTTGAGGTCTGGCTCGACCCGCTGAATGTCGGCCAGGATGGGGGGCAACCGCGCAGAATTGCCGTTCTGCAGGCACGGCAGACGTGTGGTGAGCTGGCGCTGCTCGACGGTGGCGTTCGCTCGGCACGACTACGCGCCGGGCCGAATGGCGCGCGCCTGGTGGCGCTGCGGCATGCAGCGCTGATTGCGCTGTGCGAAGCCGATACAGCGATCGGATTCTGCGTGATGCGGAACCTGGCCGCCAGCCTGGCGTTACGTCTGCGCCTGCAAGATATGCGCCTGTATGAGTGATCTCAATGCTGCTTGCATGTGGCAAGCAGCCTGAGAATCAGGACCGGGGCGAAGCGGCGATTACGCCTGCTTGCCCCGGTGCTGTCATTATGACGCTGTCCAGCATGATCGCGGTGCTGGGGAAGAAGCCTAATCCTCACTGCGCTGCATAATCACATCAAGCAGTTCAAGCAGCACCAGTTTGACGCTTTCGCGATCATTCGCTGTGCAGGGTAGCACCTTGATGTGTGTTGGTAGGCGCAGCGCAAGGCGCAATTCGTCCGGTGACCAGGCGTTGGGGCGATCCTGTTTGTTGGCGGCCACGACATATGGCGTTTCGCGGTACGACATAAAGAAATCAATGATACGATTCGTTTCGCGAAACGTCTCGGGGCGTGTACTATCGACAAGGATGACCAGGCCGAGCATGCCCTCCGACAGGATCTCCCACATGAAGTCGAAGCGCTTCTGCCCTGGCGTGCCGAACAGGTGCAACACCAGGTCATCACCGACCGCGATGCGACCGAAGTCCATCGCCACGGTGGTTTCCTTTTTGATCAGCTTGGTATCGTCGGTCGCGCGCCGTTCGGTCGACACCACCTCGATCTCGCTGATCGTCTTGATGAACTCGGTCTTTCCGGCGTTCACTGCGCCGCTAATCACCATTTTTACGGTCTGCACACCGGCCCTCCGCGCTGACTGCGCCGCTACATACCGCGAATGCGGTTGATAATGCGCGTAACCAGGCTCTTTTTGATACGTGGCGCCTCTGCCAGGGGGCGGCCCGTGGCCAGCATGGGCACCGGTGCCGGCTTACGAAGTACATCGACAAGGCCGGCAGTAAGAAAGCCGTACACAATCCGGCAGACATCGAAGTCGCTCATGTTGGTTTTGTGCGCAATCTCGGCAAGTGTATCTTTTCCGTTAATGCGCGCAAACACACGCCATTCTTCTGCAGCGAGGTTAATCCCCTTGGCCCGCTCGGTTGGCTGTTCAATGAACTTGACGACCATATCGGTACTGGGAATACGATCTTTGATCCGGCCCCATTCGTCAATGCGGCGCACACCTTCCATGATCAGGTGTTCTACTGGCACAGGTGTCAGCAAGATTGGCGCCGTCAGTTCCGGCCGCTGCCCCTGTTCGAAGCGGAACTCCCCTTCGCTCCAGCCAAACAGCAGATAGACCGACTCCTCAATATGCTGTTGCAGGACGCGTTGAAGTTCATCGCGCCCGATAAGGTTCAAGTTTACCAGAATCTGCGAGACGCTTGCACCGCTGTCGTTCCGTTGAGCCTGCGTCGCCTGAGCTGCCTGAATGGGTGTCAGTTTCCCCTTCCGAACGAGCAGATCGGTCACAATGGCAACATCATCTTTACGTATTGCCGTAATCAACTTTCCCTTATCGAAGTAGAGCGACGCCATTTCGTCGGCGCGGCTCAGATGCAAACAGCCTGTCTTGTACCCACGATCGACAAGGTACAGGAAATCTGAGAGGCCGAAATCGCGGATGTTACCGACCAGCGGCATGGATCTCCTCCGCCTACGGGCGTGCGAGGGCTATGCGAGCGCGGCATCGACTGGCGAACGTCTGGCGCCGTCGGCCAGCGACGGGTCAAACACGGCAGGAACGACACCATCAGCGGCCAGCACCGGAATCAACGCGGCAATGGCCACAGCAATCATTGTATCATCCGGTTCACGGGTCGTCAGGCGCTGTAATGCCAGCGACGGCGCCACCAGCCGGCGTACCCAGCTCCGGTGAACGTTGGCTGCTGAGAGCCGCAGCAGTTCATATGATACAGCGGCAATGACCGGCACCAGCACGAAACGCGAGAGCAGCCGTTCGCCGAGTGGCAGACCGCTGAACAGTGCAAAGAACGGTATGCTCAACACGACAACGACGAGCAAAAAGCTGGTGCCGCAGCGCGGGTGGATCAGCGTGAAGGTGCGCACCGACTCGACCGTCAGCGGCGCACCGGATTCATAGGCATTGATCGCTTTGTGCTCTGCCCCGTGATACCCGAAGACACGCTGGATATCTGGCACGCGCCCGATGATCAGAAGGTAGCCGATAAAGATGCCGAGTTGAATGAACCCTTCGGCGGCGTCACGCAGGAGTGGCGTTGCGCCCGCGCGTTCGAGCAGGCTGGCGATCAACAATGGCGTGACAAAGAAGAGCCCGAATGCAAACGCCAGCGATACGATCAGTGTTAATGCCACTGCACCCTTTGATTGCTGTTGCTCTTCTTCCCCGAGAGCGGCGCTTGCGGAAAAATTGAGCGCGCGCACGCCAAGGTTGAGTGCATCCCACAGCATCAGTATGCCGCGCAGAAACGGCATCGTTTCCCATACCCGGCGGCGCTCGCTATTCAGTGGCTCATGGCGGAACACAATCTCACCCGACGGCGCACGCACCGCAATCGTTGCCTGACGCAGGCCGCGCATCATGACGCCTTCCAGGACTGCCTGCCCGCCATACGTGAATTGTTTATCGCTCATCCCCCGGTTTCCGTCCACCTGTTATCGTTACGAATCTGGCGACGATCTACTCACTGCCAGCGGAGAGTCCTGTTGTGAGGAAGTTCTCGGGTAATCCAGCCATCCAGTAGCAGAGGCGCCGGTAACAGGCGCGCAACCAGCACGCCGGGCAACCGTCTGTTGCACGGTATCATACCACGGAGCCTAGTGAACGACAATAGCGCACCGGTACCACTGGAGTCCAGCCATGTGCTCGGGGTGGTATCAAGCATTTCGTTGTGTCACTATTCACGCGTCTCCTGAGCGTGTGAGTATCCTGCCCGCATGGCATTGCTCATCTGCCGCGGGGCAGTGCCGCCGGAATCTGTGGAACCTGCCACGGCAGTTGAGACACCCCGCTGAGGCGACGTTATCGGAGGCATTTCCCGGCTCGTGTCGTTATCAGGGTGCCTGTTCGTCGTCGCGCCGGGCAAGGTAGGCGGCAGCGGCGCGCACACCGGCCATCAGGCCCGACACACGAATCACCGGCGCAACGGCCCGATCGGCGAGGAACGATGTCGTACCACTGACGGTGCTGGTTGTATCGCGAATATTCGCCGCCACGCCACGCCCCTGATCGAGCACCTGGTCGAGCTTCCCCGATAGTTCCTCCAGTTTCGGCACCAGTGTTGTTTGCGACACCCGTGTGAGGGTGCGCACAGCAAAGACCATCACGATCAGCAGAGCAATGGTGATCAGCGCCGAGATCATCTGAAACACCGCCAGCACGACAATGGCGATATCACGTGTGGCGATGCGAAATTCAGGTGCCAGGTAGGCGCCAACGATAAACCCGACAGTGATCAGGAGCACTATGGCCAGGCCAATGCCGATCCACTTACCCACGGCTCAACTCCTTGCATCGGGCGCGACATCCAGCTGGATGCCGCAAGGCGGCGGCGATTATATCACACCCGCAATCGGGAAGCAACGACGAGCATGAACCAGGCGCCAAGTGTAGTTTCCAGCACAGGCACTCCTGCCGGCTCAATGAAGCGTAGTGGCAGGCGAGCGCCCAGAACGAAGACGATGATCGCTCCACCGGCTGCTGCCAGCCAGAAGATCGGAAGCTGCACCCAGTGGCGTCCCCAGAGGAGATGCGCCAGTGCTGCGCTCGCAGTCACTATGAGCAGGGTCAAGAGCAGGGCTGGTGGCATGGTCTATAACACCAGGCGTTCACTGTCCACTACCCATCGCGCGCGATCCGCCCGCCACCCAGCACCACGTCGCCATCATAGAAGACGACCGCCTGGCCAGGGGTAATTGCGCGCTGTGGCTGATCAAACATGATTTCGACCGTACCGGGTGCTACCGGCGTCAATACGACCGGTGCCGCATCGGCATGGGCTCGGATTTGCGCAAGGCATGCGATCGGCGCCTCGGGCCAGTCGCCACTCACGAATGTGACGTGTTCGGCGTGCAACTGCCGGCGCCGGAGTGCGGCCTCGGGGCCGACCACCAGCGTATTGCGGGCAACATCGAGATCGGTAACGTAGAGTGGCTGGCCGGTTGCCAGGCCCAGGCCGCGCCGCTGGCCAATGGTATAAAGGGGCAATCCGCGATGCATGCCAACCTCGTTCCCGTCAGTGTCAACGATCGGGCCGGGTTGCAATGCATCAGGGCGCTCCTCACGCAACAGGTTGCGGTAGTCGCCGCCGGGAACGAAGCAGATATCCTGGCTCTCAGGACGGTCGGCACTTGCCAGGCCGCGCGCGGCTGCCATGGCGCGTACCGTTGCCTTGGAATACTCACCGATCGGGAACTTGAGCCGCGCCAGATCGTCCTGCCCGAGCATGTAGAGCATGTATGACTGGTCCTTGTCGCGATCAACGGCGCGCAGCAGTTGATATGCGACAGTGTGTGCGTCCTGCGCTGGTGTTGCGTCGCTCGGGGTGCCCGGCGCAACGACCGTTCTGATGCGCGCATAGTGACCGGTCGCCACGTAATCGAAGCCAAGGGTTCGGGCACGGGCAAGCAGGGCGCGGAACTTGATCTCGCGGTTACATTCCAGGCATGGATTGGGTGTAAAGCCGCCGGCGTACTCGCGCAGGAAATAGTCGATCACATAACGGCGGAACTCGCGCTGGTAGTTAAAGACATAGTAGGGGATGCCGAGCTGGGCGCACACGCGCCGGGCGCTTTCGGCCATCTCCTGCGAACAGCAGAGACTCTCGGCAAGGCGCGTATCATCGCCTTCCCACAGATGCAGGGTAACGCCGGTAATGTCGTGCCCGGCTTCTTGTAGCAGCGCAGCCGCCAGTGAACTATCGACCCCGCCGCTCATCGCAACCATGATTTTTGCCATAACGATATACGATCACTCGTGAAAAAAGGCGGCCTACCGCCGCTGCTGGCAGTATACCATATTGTGCAGCTTCCAGCCGGTTGCGGCGCTGGTGGGGGGCGAACTGCCCCCACAGAACAGCGCTTCCGTGGAGCGTACGGCGCGCTACCAATCGCGCGCTGACCCTCAGCCCACACGATCCCGCCTATCCGGCGAGCTTCGCGGAAGCTCAACCGGCACGTGCGTGCAAGACATTTCAGCCTGCCCCGACGGTTGTCTGCAACACGCGCGTGGCACCGGCTTGCACGAGCGCACTGCGCACACTGTCGGCGCTGCCGTCGTCCACCAGAGCGATCATGACACCGCCCCAGCCCGCCCCTGACAGCTTGGCGCCGTATGCTCCGGCGCTGCGCGCAGCGTCAACGAGTCGTTCAAGCTCCGGCGATGAGACGCCAATCCGTTCCAGCAGTTCCTGGTTCTGGTTGAGCAACGCACCCAGTGTACCGAGATCGCCGCTTGCCAGCACCGTTCGCGTGCGGGTCACGATGGCAGCCACCTGATCGAACAACGCCTCATAGTGCGCCGGGTCCTCCTGCCAGCGCCGCCGCACGTCGCCAACAGGCATCCTGGTGGCGCTACGCACGCCGGTATCGCCAATCAGCAGTGTGAACGGCGCGCCGATGGTGATCGGTTCGATCACGTGCGGTGGTTCGGCGCGGCGTTGAAACCAGATCGCCTGCTCATAGGCGACGACGGTATTGTCAATGCCGCTGGGTGTGCCGTGGTATCGTCGCTCGCTATCATACACCTGCGCCGAGATGTCGGCTGGCTCAAGTGTACGGTCAAGCGCTGCCGCCAGAGCGCGCACGACAGCCGTAGCGATAGCCGCCCCGCTTCCCATGCCGCTGGCGATCGGAAGCTCTGAGGTAACGGTGATCCGTAGATCGAGCGGCTGCGTGACACCCAGGCGCCGCAGGGTCGTCGTGACCAGTTCCGCCATCGGGTCATCGGGGGTGGCAGCGAGCAACCAGCGACGGCCAAGATCCGGCGCAACGAAACACAATCCAGCCCCTGGTATACCCCGGGTGATCACCGCATGGGCGCGTATGGATGCGAGCGGCAGAGCGATCGCCGGGCGTGCATAGACCACGGCATGTTCGCCGCAAAGAATGATTTTGCCGCATGCGGAAGCACGGCTTATGATATGGTCGTCCATGCGTGCGTACGGTCAGTCGCCAGCGCCGGGCGATACGTGGCCGCCTACTCCCACTCGATAGTGGAGGGAGGCTTGGAAGAGATGTCGTAGACGACGCGGTTGACCCCCGGCACCTCGTTGACGATCCGGCTGCTGACGCGTGCCAGGAGATCGGCGGGCAGCCGGGCCCAGTCGGCGGTCATGAAATCTTCGGTTGTCACAGCGCGGAGCGCGACGACATCGGCATAGGTGCGCCCATCTCCCATCACGCCGACGCTGCGGATGGGCAGCAGTACCGCGAACGCCTGCTGTGTTGCGCGGTATAATCCGGCAGCGTGCAACTCGGCCATGAAGATTGCATCGGCGGCGCGCAGGGTTTCGAGCCGTTCCCAGGTGACCGGGCCGAGGACGCGCACAGCCAGCCCTGGACCGGGGAAAGGATGGCGCCAGACCCACTCGTCCGGCAGGCCCAGTTCGAGGCCGGCGGCGCGTACCTCATCCTTGAACAGGTAGCGTAATGGTTCAACCAGGGTCAATTGCATGTCGGCAGGCAACCCGCCGACATTATGGTGGGTTTTGATGGTCACACCCTTCTGGCGGTCGGGCGCTTTGCTTTCGATGACATCGGGATAGAGCGTCCCCTGCGCCAGGAAGTGTGCACCTTCGATATGGCGCGCCTCGCGTTCGAAGATGCGCACAAATTTCTCACCGATAATTTTGCGTTTTTCCTCAGGATCGGCAATACCGGCGAGCGCACCGAGAAACTCCTCGGCGGCATTGACGGCGATCAATGGAACATGGAAATGCTCACGGAACGTGGCGACAACCTGCTCGGCCTCGCCCTGCCGCAACAGGCCATTGTCAACGAAGACGCATGTCAGACGGTCGCCGATCGCGCGGTGGATCAACAGTGCGGCGACCGCCGAGTCGACCCCACCAGAGAGCGCACAGATGACTCGCCCGTCGCCCACCTGATCCCGGATGCGGTCAATTGCGTCGGCGACAAAGCTGGCGGCCTGCCAGTCGCCATGGCAGCCGCAGACGCGAAAGGCGAAATTGCGCAGCAGATCGCGGCCAAATCGGGTATGAACGACCTCTGGGTGGAATTGAATGCCATACCAGCGCCGCCGTTCATCCCCGGCGGCGGCAAACGGCGCGCCGGGGCTGTGCGCCAGCATGCGAAACCCATCCGGAAGCGCGGCAATATGATCGCCATGACTCATCCAGACCGGTTGCTGGTCGGGAGTGCCGGCAAAGAGAGTATCCGGGTCAACGACCGTGATCGCGGCCGGGCCAAACTCGCGGCTCTGCATGCCCTCAACGCGCCCGCCCAGCGCATGCGCCTGCAGTTGCATCCCGTAACAGATGCCGAGCACCGGCAGGCCGCTGTCTATGATCCATGGCGGCAACTGCGGCGCGCCCGGCTCATAGACGCTTGCCGGCCCGCCCGACAACACAATGCCGCGTGGCATGAGCGCACGCACGGCGGCTTCCGGAGCGTCATGCGGCAGCAATTCGCTGTAAACGCCGATCTCACGCAGGCGACGAACGATCAACTGCGCGGTCTGCGATCCGAAATCGAGGACAGGAATAGATTCGTGCATACCACGGGCAACGAGAATAATGCCTGTACGAGCCGCATTATAACACTGACAGGAGCCAGACCATGGATCTCTATCTTCTGCGCCATGCGATCGCCGCGGAACGGTCGAGCGATGGAAGCGATGCGATGCGCGCCTTGACGCCGGACGGGATCGAAAAAATGCGGAGCGGGGCGCGTGGCATGCAGCGGCTTGGCATACGCCTTGACCGTCTGCTCACCAGCCCGCTGGTTCGTGCCCGTGAGACTGCCGCGATCGTTGGCGCGGCGCTGGAGGTTGCGCCGGAGACGAGCGGTGCGCTCGCCCCGGGCTGCACCGTAGACACGCTGCTCGGTTTGCTGGCACAGATGCCGCGCGCGGGAAGCGTGATGGTTGTGGGCCATGAACCTGATCTCAGCAGCATGATCGCCGACCTGACCGGTGGGAGCCGGGTCGTGATGAAGAAAGGTGGTCTGGCGCTTGTCGATCTGCCGTCGCTCGATGCGGGTGCCGGATCGCTCGACTGGTTACTTACGCCGCGTGTCCTGCGCATGCTGGGGAAATAAACCGCTGTACCGGAAGGCCCGTATTGTGACCGAGTCTGCTGGCTACCTTGCGCTACTACGTCGCAACCAGCCCTTTCGTCGCCTGTGGTACGGCCAGATCGTGTCACAACTTGGCGACTGGTTCGCTTCCATTGCGCTGTATGCATTGTTGCTCCGCCTCACCGGGTCCGGTCAGGTGGTTGGATTGTTGCTGGTTGCAGAATTGCTCCCCTCGACGATTGTCGGGCCGTGGGTGGGCGTTCTTGTTGACCGGCTGCCGCGACGGATCGTCATGATTGTCGCGGATATCGGGCGTGCGCTGCTGGTGTTATTGTTTCTTCTGGTGCGTGATGCCGGCGATATCTGGATCGTCTACCTGGCGACGGTGCTGAAGGTGGTATTGACGTCCTTTTTTGAGCCGGCGCGCAGCGCGTTGATCCCGCAGATTACAACCCGTGAGGAACTGATCGCAGCCAACGGGATCAGCGGCGCGACATGGTCGGCCATGCTGGCATTTGGTGCGGCGCTGGGTGGCCTGGTGGCCGGCACGCTGGGGCCTGCGGCGGCATTTCTGATTGATGCTGCATCCTTTCTCCTCTCGGCGGTGCTGATTGCGACGGTACGCGCCCATGAGACACATCTTACCGAGCACGCGCACACGCTGAGCAGCGGAGGTCAACTGGTTGAAGGACTGCGCTATCTTGGTTCGGACCGCGATGTGCTGGTGTACGCTCTGGTGAAGGCGCTGTGGAGCCTGGGTGGCGGCGTGCTGCTCGTCCTTACGTTGTTCGGCAGGCAACTGTTTCCCCTTGGCACCGATGGCGCGCTGAGCATTGGCCTGCTGTACGCTGCGCGCGGCGTGGGCGCAGCGATTGGCCCGCTGGCGGCGCAGCGATTTGGTGGTAGTTCGGTGCAGGCGTTGCGACGAATGATTGGCCCGGCGGTGCTACTCACCGGTGCCGGCTACGCACTGGCAAGTATCGCGCCCTCACTGCCGCTGGTTGCGCTGGCCGTGCTGGTAGCGCACCTGGGTGGCAGCACGCAATGGGTCTTCAGCACGGCGCTGCTGCAGATCAGCGTGCCCAACCGATTACAGGGGCGCGTGTTTGCCGTCGAACTGGCGGCGCTCACATTGACGACTGCCCTTTCCAGCTACCTTGCCGGGCTGGCGGCTGATAGCGGCATGGCGCCACGCGATCTCGCGCTTCTCCTGGCGATCGTCTTCGTCGCGCCGGGGCTGGCGCTGCTCGCGCTGTTATGGCCGGCACCGCGCCGCACCTCTGCCTGACCGGCGGGCTATGGCAGCCAGTAGAGCGGCGAGGCGAAATCCACACCGCTGATCAGACGTGTTGCCGGCACGGCGCCCGGCTGCCACAACCATACCTCGCCAGGACGTTCGGCGCCTGAGGGATCGACAGGCGCGTCTTGCGGCAGATCCGCGCGCCAGCCAGCCGGCAACAGCACCGCCAGCGCTGCTCCGTCTGGCGACCAGGCGGCGGCCGCAGCGCGCGGGAGACGGTGGGCCATACCGCCGACCATGGCCAGTGCACCTTGCGGCAGATCGACGATGCGCGTTCCATCGAGTGTGATGACCTGCACCGACCAGCTATCATACCCACCAAAGCCGCGTGCATCACCATAGTTGTGTTCAACAATCGCTACGCGCCGGCCAGCGGGTGCGAACCGGGCGGGCAGCAGCCAGCCGGCGCCTTCGGCCAGCGGGCGCCCGTTGCCTTCAAACGACCCACCGATCTCACTCAGGTTGATGTCAACCTCGATCTGCATCCCGACGTAGCGATGGTAGACGACAGACGCCCCATCGGGCGACCATGCCGGCCCATACACCAGCAGGCCGGTATCGGGTGCAGGCGCGTCGGGGCCATCGGCACGAGCGAAGTTCCAGCCGTTTTCGCCACGCCGGTTGATCAGCCGGATGGTGTTGACCATTGTCGGCGCGCCCGCGGCAATATTCGCATCACGCGCGGTCGGCGGCGCGCTATAGGCGATCCGGCGGCCATCAGGCGATACTGCCGGGTCGCAACCGCGGGCAAGCGCCTGGCGTTGCCCGCTCGCCAGATCGAGAACATACACCTGGCTTGCAGCGCACCATAACGCCCAGTCCGGCCAGACGTTCGGCATCGGGTCACTTGCAGCAGCAGCGGCAAACATGAGTGTCGCCCCATCGGGCGACCAGGCGGGCGTGGCCTCGATCAACTCGCTCCCATCGCTGGTGATCTGCCGCAGAGCGCTCCCATCGCGGCGGACCACCCAGATGTCGTACCCGCGCTCAACCTCGCGCACCAGCGCGATTTGCGTCCCATCAGCATCTGGAACGAAATCAAGGACGCTATCGGCAAGCACGCGTTCGCCGCTGGAGTCGAGCGCCCACAGCGCGCCATTTCGCAGGAAGAGCAGTGTGCCATTGAATGATGTTGCCGGCGCCGTTGCCGGCGGCGGTGATGGCGCGATCGTTGGCGACTGTGCGATGGTTGGTTCGGGTGCTGGCGAAGGTACAGGGGCAGGTTCAGGCAGGCTGGTGGCAGGCGGTGTGGTTGGCTCGGGAACAGGAGATGGAACAACCGTCGGCTGTGGTATTGCCGTTGGTTGAGGCGCGCTGGTCGGCTGTGCAATGACCGGTGGGGCAGCTGGCGCTTCCGTCGCTGGCGAGGGCTGGGGCTGACCGCCACACGCTGTCAGCAGTGCAGTAAGGAGGACCAGGCGCACCAGGCGCAGCTGACGTACAGATCGCATCATACCAACTCACGGCATGCTTACAGGCTTTTCACAATCAGGGTAGCATATGGCGCATCACCTGGCGGCATCAGAATGCGCCTCGCGCCGAAGCCACGCGTATGCTGCGCATTGTAGCATGCCCACAGACTGCTGGAGATGGTGTGGATATGAAACGCACGTCATAACGAGCCACTGCATGGTAATGTTCTGGTAAACGCAGCGATGTAGCATGGCGGCAACTGCGGAGATGCACACCATGACTACGTCGAGCTCCAGTGATCCAGAGCCGGCATTACTCATCCAGCAAGGGCTCGATGCTCTGTTCGCGGGTGATCGGGGGCGAGCCGTGCGTTTGATCGTGCGGGCTATCGAGCATAATCCCAACAACGAGCACGCCTGGCTCGGGTTGGCACGCGTCGTCACGTCGGCAGAACGGCGTCGTTATTGCCTGGAGCGAGCATTGTCCATCAATCCGCATAATCTCCGCACACGTGCGGCGCTGCGAGAGATACGCGGCGGGAGTGCGGTGCCGGTACAACAACCGGCGCCGGTGCCTGTTGTTCAGCATATGCCGCACCAGGATGGCGCACAACCTGCAGCGGAGCAAGAACGAGCCGTTGGCGATAGTCATGCGCCATGGTATATCGTCTCGACGCCTGCCGGTTCCAATGGCGGCGTTGCCCGGCACTCATCGTATACCTCAACGGAGCCTGTGCCTTTCAACATGAAACACGTCGAAGAGATGCTTCAGCAGAGCGCGGAGCATTCACCTGAGCCAGCCGCGCCGTCACGAACGACTGTGGGCAGGGAGCCGGTTGCGAGCAGACGTCGCAGCGCTCCGGTGGCGGCGCCATTGATCCTGCGACCGGTGACCTTTACCGAGGATGGCGCTGCGGCTCCGAACCCTGACAGCGCTGTCGTTGATGAAACGATGCGCGCGCTGATCGGGAGGACGGCCAGCGACCCTGTGCCCGATCGCAGTAGCCTGGTCAACGAACTGGTTCAGCCACGCCCGTCTGGCCGGCCACACATTGCGACGTCGTCCATGCCGTTACACGACCGTGTCGAGACGCTGCGAACGCCGGAGCGACAGCATGGCGCGATCTATCGCTCTCAGATTGTCGGCGCACTGGTATGTATCAGCGCGCTCAGCCTGCTCCTCTTTGTTGTTTTGCTGATAGTTGGCCGGATGCTGGTGGTCTGAGCGGCGCCTCACGCGCCTTGAAGGCCAGCAGTGAAACACACATAGACAGCCGGACCACGAATGCCGACGCCGCGGAACAGCATGGCCGCGGCGTCGCTGCGTTCATGAAGTCAACTTCGAGCCTATCCGGGAGACATAATGTTGAGGTAGTTCGAGCCTATCCGACAAACGCCACGCCGCCTGTCATTGCGCGGAGCCTGAGCGCAGTGTGGCTGAAGCACTCTCCGCTCGCGCTGCTGGATCGTGTCGCTTCGCTCATTATGACTCCGAAAATCCATGGGCATGCTGTCATTGCGAGGAGCGCCAGCGACGAAGCAATCTACCGGCGCGATAGGAGATTGCTTCGCTCGCGCTCGCAATGACATTGACCATCTGGTTTTCGGATAGGCGCTTAGCGCCAGGCCCCCGCGGAACGATTGCGCCGAGATGGCTGGCGATCATGCTCGCGGTAGTTGCCCTTGAGGCGGAGGCCGAACAGGTTCAGGTAGCGCTTACCACCAGTGACCAGCCAGTCGGCGATGGTATGTGCTGCACTCCCGGTGATGAAACCGAGCAGGAACAGCCGCACCATGTCAGGATTGTGGCGCATCAGGTCAAATATCCACGCGGATGCCTGCAGATGGAGATCGGGAACAACCACGCCGGTTCGGCCCAACAGCCATGCGCCGCCAATATAGATCAGCATGGCCATGCTGTAGAAATAGATCAGACGCAACAGCGGCGCAAACAGGAGACTATGGCTCCAGAAGCGCCGGTGCGGGATGAGCCACATGTATGGCCGCCAGATCCAGAACAGGACTCCCCAGCGGTCGTCAATGGCGGAATCAATATCGAGATCGGGTGAGAACAGGATCCCCGAAATGAGATGTGCGCCAACCAGCATGGCAACGCCGGTTGACGCGCGCGCAGGGTCGCCGGCAGCCAGCAGCAGGTAAGTTGCCGGCGCGAGCAGTGCGCCTGTCGCGACGGTGATCACGTCATGGGTGGCGGCATTGGGCATACAATACCTTGATTTAGCCGGATTCGCCTGCGGGCCAGGATGGATCGAGAAAACGCTGGATTTCAATCAGATAGCCTGCCGGATCACGCAGAAAGCAATGATACATGTTGAAACGCGGGTTGTACAGTGGCGGCTGCTCGAAGATTATGCCATGCGCAGCCAGGTGACGATGCCAGCCGTCAACATCATGCGTTACCAGGGTAAGGATGACGTCTCTCTGCCGGCCTGCATCAGGCGCCGGCGCATCATCGCGGTGACAGATGCCCAGGTAGGCGCCGCCGGCGACGCGATAGATCCGGCACACCCCCTGATCGAGTGCCAGCGTCAGGCCAAGGACGCCTTCGTAAAAGGCGATGCTGGCTGAGAGATCATGCGTATAGATGAACGTCACACACTGATCGACTGGTGGGCAATGCATAGGTGAAGCATAGCACATCCATGCGAATATTGCAAGACATACTCGCTATTCTGTGCTACAATCGAGGCGACAGGCTACGAATGTGTCGAAAGAGCGCGCGATGAATCGGCAAGAAGAAGCGATAGTGGAACTCCTGGCGCAACCGGAAGGTGAGCGCCTGGCGTTTGTACGCACCAGCACACGCATGGGTGAACTGGCGCAGACCCTGGCTGCACTGGCAAATGGCTCTGGGGGCGCCATCATCATGGGCATGCGGGGGAAAAAGGTTGAAGGCCTGGTTGACCCGGACGGTGCGCGCGCCCTGGTGCTCGATGCGGCGCTCGCATGCACGCCGCCACTGGTTCTGCCGTTGCCGGCGGTTGTGATGCACGAGGGCATGTTGCTGATGGTGGTAACTGTCCCTTCCGGGTTGCCGCATGTCTATAGTGTTGGCGGAACCTACCTGCGCCGCCAGGGTGCCGCCAATGTATCGCTGCCGCCCGATGAACTGCGCCAGCTGTTGATTGAGCGCGGCGGGACGAGCTGGGAGCGCCTTGTGCCGCAAGGTGCATCGTTTGACGATCTGGATGCTGACAAGATTGCTGCCTATGTGCACCGAGTCGGGCCAATCGCCGAGGCCGATCCGCTGGCCTTTCTGGTGCGTCGCGGTTGCCTGGCAGGTCGTACCGGGGCCGATCCGCTCGCTGGCGCTTCAGCTTCAGGGCGCATGGAGGCGCTGGCGCCTACCAATGCCGGGCTCCTGCTCTTCGCGGTGGATGTCGAGCGCTGGTTCCCACAGGCTGAGATGACCCTGGTGCGGTATCGCGGGCGCGAGATGGAGGATGAATTTCTCCGTGAGGATGTGCGCGATACGCTGCCTGAAGCTGCACGGCGTGCTGAGCGCTGGATCGTGGAGCACATGCGGCGCGGTAGCCGGATGGTAGGTCTCGAACGCCAGGATTGGACCCAATTCCCGACCGGGGCCGTCCGCGAGGCGCTGGTCAATGCGCTTGCGCACCGCGATTACAGCATCCGCGGCGACTCGATCCGGATCATGCTGTTCAGCGATCGGCTGGAGTGCTACTCGCCGGGGCGCCTGCCAGGGCACGTCACGTTGCAGAACATTGTCGAGGAACGTTTTAGCCGGAATGAAACGCTGGTCCAGTCGCTGGCCGATCTGGGCCTGATCGAGCGCCTTGGTTACGGCATTGACCGCATGCTGCGCCAGATGGCCGATGCCGGTCTGCCGCCGCCCGAGTTCCGTGAGACTGCCGCCGGCTTCGTTGTGACGCTCCGCGGGCACACGGGCGATGATCGCGCCGACGCGGGCGGCGCCGATGTCGCTGCCTGGCGTCGCATGGGTCTCAACCAGCGCCAGATCGCTGCCCTGCTGTTTCTTGCTGAGCAACAACGGATCACGAACCGTGAATACCAGGAACTGGCCCCGGATGTCTCGGGCGAAACGCTGCGGCGTGACCTGGCCGACCTGGTGGAACGCGGCCTGTTGCTACGAGTTGGAGATAAGCGCGGGGCGTACTATATTCTCAAGTGACCGCGCAGTGCCGCCAGTTCCTGCGCCAGCAGTACGTACAGGCGCTGTAGACGTTCGTCGGGGCCGGGAAGCTCGAGCAGCGCCTGTCGTTCTGCAATGCCGGCGTGGAGTAGCAATGTCGAGGCGAGGAGTGCCGTAAGGCGTCGCGGGTCGGCAGCGTCGAGTTGTGCGCGTAGTTCGTCGCTTCCGCCGGGCATCGCATCGAGCAGTTCGTGCGCGCGCGCCAGCGCTTCCTGAGCGAGTAGAGGGCCAGTGGTAGCGTCGGTGGCGACGTCCGGCAGGGGTTGTACGCGCGCGCGTGGGTAGGGCGCGCGCTGGAGAAGTTCGCCAATCGCAATGCGTTCGAATGCCTCTAGCGCAATCCGCAGCGTACCGTCGTGTAACCGGACGAGGCGATGCACCCGTGCCGCCACGCCGACGGCGAAGAATCCGCTATCTTCACCATTGCGCTGTGTGGCAACCGCAACAACGCCGGTACCGGCGACGGCATCATCCACCATGCGCACCGATGCTGGCCGGCTCACCGCAAGCGGCGTGACAGTCAACGGAAACACGACAACGCCGTGCAACAGTAAGAGTGGCAGTTCGTCAGGTAGCGCGTCACTGGCGTTCATGGTGCTGGATCTCACGTTCACATCGGGCCCGGACCAGTGCCTGTGATCGGGCATGCCTGGCCGTGATTACTATTATGTATCATCATTGTCATTATAATACCCATGAGCGGGGCATGCTTGCCACCCCGATCGCCGCATGCGCTGCGCGTGAACAGCGGACGTGACAGGAGGGCCGTGGTGGACTGGTACGAGGAAGAAGTGCGCGCGCTTGAGAGATTGCACGAGACAGCGCCGTCTCCACCTGGATCGGTGCTCTTCTATGGCAGTTCATCATTTCGCCTCTGGTCCACGCTTTCTGCCGATCTCGCATCATGGCCGGTGGTGAACCGTGCCTTCGGCGGCTCAACCCTGGCAGCGTGTGTGCACTTCTTTGAACGACTCGCCGTGCCATGTGCCCCGGCGAGCATTGTGTGCTATGCCGGCGACAATGACCTCGGCGATGGGCGGACGCACGACGACATCGTGGCGTCGTTTCATGCGTTGCTCACCAAAATCAGCAGGTTGCTCGGTCCGATCCCGGTTGCATTCCTTTCTATCAAGCCCAGCCCTGCACGCTGGGAACTGCGCGACAGGATTGCAGGAGTCAATCGGGAGATCCGGCGCGTGTTGAACAATCGCTCATGTGGTTACTACGTTGATGTGTACCATCCCATGCTGGGCCAGGATGGCCGGCCACGCGCCGAGTTGTTCGATGCTGATGGCCTGCACTTGAGTGCCGAAGGTTACCGGTTGTGGACGAGTATTCTCTGCCGGTATCGCGATGCGCTGCTCACGCGCGACGCCAGGTTTAACGTCCGACAATAGAATGTATACTGTGCCTTAACCAGATCCTAATCTGCGAAAACTACGATCGTAATGTGTTTTTAGTGCCTATCCGAAAACCCATGGGCATGCTGTCATTGGAGGAGCGCCAGCGACTGCCTGCAGCGAGCGCAGCGTGGCTGACGCAATCGACCGGCCCGAGCGGAGATTGCTTCGCTTCGCTCGCGATGACATTTGATGGAAATATGGTCGTGTAGGTGAAGCTGATCGCCGAGAGGAGATTGCTTCGCTTCGCTCGCAATGACATCCAGTCCATTATTCGGATAGGCTCTTAGAGCCTATCCGAAAACCCATGGGCATGCTGTCATTGCGAGGAGCGCCAGCGACGAAGCAATCTACCGGCGCGAGAGGAGATTGCTTCGCTCGCGCTCGCAATGACATTGACCATCTGGTTTTCGGATAGGTACTTAGTGCTGACAGTCGGGTGTGGATTCTGTGGAGCGAGAGTATCACTGCTGGTGGAGCCCGCGGCTCCAGCGTGACATGGAACTGCTTGTGATCGGGCACGCCGGTGCGCGGGTGCTGGTCTTTCCAACCCGCGCCGGACGTTTCTACGACTATGAAAACTGGGGCCTGGTTGAGGCAGTACGGCATTCGATCGAGCAAGGATGGATCCAGCTCTATTGCGTCGACAGTGTTGACCGGGAGAGCCTGTATGCCTTTCACCGCCCGCCACACGAGCGGATTGCTCGTCATGTGCAGTATGAGTCATACATTCTTGAGGAAGTGCTCCCCCTCTCGCGGCAGATGAACCCCAGTCCCTACCTCATTGCCCATGGCTGTAGCCTGGGAGCATACCATGCCGTCAATCTCGCCTTTCGCCATCCTCATCTGTTCTGTAAGGTCGTCGGGTTGAGTGGGCGCTACGATCTCACCGTCGCGACCGGTACGTTTCGTGCATTGTTTGATGGCTACTATGATGAGACTATCTACTATCACACACCCTGTCACTTCATACCACGCCTTGAAGATGATCGCATTCTGCATGCCCTGCGGCGGATGGAGATTATCCTCGCGGTCGGTGAAGAGGATCCATTTGCCTGGACCAACCGCAACCTCAGTAGCGCACTCTGGGACAAGGGGGTCTGGAACGCGCTGCATGTCTGGTCCGGTGAGGCGCACCGTATCGAACACTGGCGCCAGATGATCACTATCTACCTCTAGCTATGATGCGTTCCGCGAGTCGCCGGTCGGGCGACTTGTGGAACCTCCCATACCACATTGCGGAACATGCTATACTGAACAGTGTTGTGTTGATGGGGACCACCGGCGCCGTATCGGCAACGGTGCCACGCAATGTTGGGGGGCAGTATGCAGTCGATTACCGCCACGGGTACATCCACTACCGCGCCGGCGTTTCAGATTCCGCCACGCCCGCGCAGTGTCGAGGAAACTGGCCTGTCGCTCTCGTTTATTTCCGACCAGATTGTGCGGGCGCTGTATCTGGTTGGTGAGATGACCGGCCTGCAACTTGTCGAATTGCTGCATCTGCCATGGGAGAATGTCCTTGACCAGGCGATGGGGTACCTGCGACGCGAGCAAATGGCCGAAGTCAAAGGCAGCAGCGGGTTGGGCGAGAAATCGTATCGCTACCAGGCGACTGCCAAAGGAGTGACGCGCGCCAAAGAGATTGGCGAGCGCAACCAGTACCTTGGGCCGGCTCCGGTGAATCTGCGCGATTACAGCGAAATGATGCACCGGCAGACAACCCAGGGTCTGATGGTGACGGAAGACGCCATTCGGGAGGCGTTTGCGCATCTGGTCATTAGTGATGCGCTGCTGCTTCAACTCGGGCCGGCGATCAACTCCGGTCGCTCGATCTTTCTCTTTGGTCATGCCGGTAATGGCAAGACGTCGATCGCAGAAGCAACCGCCCGCCTGCTATCAGATACGATCGCGATTCCGTATGCGGTGATTGTTGATGGGCAGATCATTCGCGTCTTCGATCCGATCTACCATGACAGCCAGCCGCTGCCAGAGGGGCAGGAGCACCTGTACGATCGCCGCTGGATGCTCTCGAAGCGCCCGGTCGTCGTAGCCGGTGGTGAGCTCAATATGAGCTCGCTTGACCTTGAGTATGATGAGTACAGCAAGTTCTACGAAGCGCCGCTCCAGATGAAGGCCAATGGCGGATTGTTTCTGATCGATGACTTTGGCCGGCAGCAGATGCGCCCACGCGATCTGCTCAATCGCTGGATCGTGCCCCTCGAAAAGCGGGTCGATTACCTGACCCTGCATACGGGCAAGAAGATCGAAGTGCCGTTCGATCAGTTAATCATCTTCTCGACCAACATCGAGCCGAAACAACTGGTTGACGAAGCCTTCCTACGCCGCATTCGTTACAAGATCGAGATTGGCAACCCGACGCCCACCGAGTATCGCGAGATCATGCGGCGCGTTTGCCGGGCACGGAACGTTCCTTACAGCGATGATGGGTTGCGATACTTGCTTGAGGTTGAGTACCCGCGGCGTAAACTGGAATTGCGCGCCGTGCATCCGCGCGACCTGATCGATCAGGTGATTGATTTCGCGCGCTTTACACGTACGCAACCGACGATGTCGCGTGAGTTGCTGGCAGCCGCGTGCAAGTCGTACTTTGTCGAAATGTAAGACCTGCGCCGTTCCATGGCGACGCTCACGCCTGATATGTTGATCGCGGCCTACTGCCAGGGTATCTTCCCGATGGCCGGCGATGATGGTGCGATTCACTGGTACGATCCGCATCCGCGCGCGATCATTCCACTCGACGCGTTTCACGTGCCACGTCGCCTGGCGCGTACCGTACGCCAGGGCAGGTTTGCCGTACGCACCGATACGAGCTTTCGCGCCGTGATGCAGGCCTGCGCCGAACCTGCGCAAGGGCGCGAAACGACCTGGATCTCGGCCCAGATGATCGATGCCTATGCTGCTCTGCACCAGATGGGGATGGCGCATAGTGTTGAGGTCTGGCGCGACGAACGGCTGATTGGCGGTCTGTATGGGGTTGCCATCCGTGGTCTGTTTGCCGGGGAGAGCATGTTTAGCCGCGAGCGAGATGCTAGCAAGGTCGCGCTCGTGCATCTGGTGGAACGGCTGCAACGTGGCGGGTTCGTGCTGCTCGACTCGCAGTTTCTCGGGTCGCCGCACCTGTTGCAGTTCGGCCTGATCGAGATCCCGCGCCAGGAATATCGCCGTCGCCTGGCGCGTGCCCTTCAGGTCGAGGCCTCGTGGGGGAGTGTCCCATAGAGCCAATACCTTGCAAATAAGGCGTTATGCACCGCACAGCCCCCCACCCGACCTCCCCCCGCCGGGGGGAGGAGTCGGACTCCCGCCCCCGGCGGGGGCGGGCTGGGGTGGGGGCGAAGAGCTT
>JACAEQ010000134.1 GCA_013388755.1 Chloroflexota bacterium | reverse complement strand
GCGGGGGGGGGGGTGCCGCCGCCCGCCGCTGTCTTTAGTCCCAGGCCCCTGTCCAGCATCCGATTGACAGGCCGGAGGATATGAGAGGATTTTGGAGGAACCGGAGGTAGATTGCGAGAAGAAATTCTGGATGTCAGCCGGTTGTTTCCTCTGGACAGTGCCTCTCTGATTACCAGGATACGCGATTGCCGCACCCATCTCAATAGCACCTACATCCCACCTGTGTATGCCCCTTTGGTGCGTGGAAGTACCATTCGGAAGTATGACCTGGCCGCCGATTTCTGGTATCATGGAGCGACGCGACCAGTGCGCGGCAGATGGAGGAACCGCGTTCCATGCCAAAGCAGCAAAAGACCCTGTTCGACTCGCAACGCGAGGAGGCGCTCAATCGCCAGGCACCCCTGGCGGCCCGTATGCGTCCACGCACCCTCGACGAATTCGTCGGTCAGGAGCATATTGTGGGCGAGGGAAAATTGCTGCGCCGCGCGATCAGTAACGACACGCTCTTCTCGATCATCCTCTGGGGGCCACCGGGTTCCGGCAAGACGACCCTGGCCCGTATCATTGCCGACACCACTCACGCCTCTTTCGAACCGCTCTCTGCCGTCTCTGCCGGTGTCGCCGACCTGCGCCGTGTGGTGAAAGAGGCGCAGGATCGCCTTGGCATGTTCCAGCAACGCACGGTCGTGTTCATTGATGAGATCCATCGCTTTAATAAGGCGCAGCAGGACGCCATCCTGCCTTATGTCGAAGATGGCACCATCCTGCTGATCGGTGCGACTACCGAGAATCCATCGTTCGAGGTGAACCCGGCGCTACGCTCGCGTGCACGTGTCTTCGTGCTCGAATCGTTGACCGACGAGCAAGTCGGTGTGGTGGTTGACCGGGCGCTGGCAGATACGGAGCGCGGTCTGGGGGATCTCAACGTGCTCCTGGCAGCGGATGCGCGTGGCTACCTGATCAACATGTCGAATGGCGATGCGCGTACCGCGCTCAATGCGCTCGAAGCGGCAGCGCTCGCCAAGGCGCCGGGGGTAGGAGGCAAGCGGCTGATCACCGTTGACGATGTGCGCGACGCGCTGCAGAGCCGCGCGATGCGTTACGACAAGAATGGTGAACTCCACTATGATGCCATCTCGGCATTGCACAAGTGCGTGCGCGACAGCGACCCCGATGCGGCACTCTACTGGCTCGGGCGCATGCTTGATGGCGGCGAGGATCCGCTCTACATCGCGCGTCGCGTGGTGCGCATGGCCGTCGAAGATATCGGTATGGCCGATCCGCAGGCCCTTCCGCTGACTATCGCCGCCCAGCAGGCGGTCCATTTCCTTGGCCAGCCCGAGGGCGACCTGGCGCTGGCACAGGCGGTCGTCTACCTGGCTCAGGCGCCAAAAAGCAATGCGGTGTACGCTGCCTACGGCGCGGCGCTCAGAGATGTGGCCGAATCACGCAATGAACCGGTGCCGTTGCACCTGCGGAATGCCCCCACGCAACTCATGAAAGGTCTTGGGTACGGTCGCGGCTACCAGTATGCCCACGACTATGAGGACGCGCGCGTGGATCAGGAACATTTCCCGGCCAACCTGTGCGGCCGGCGTTACTATGAACCAACCGGGCGCGGCTTCGAGGCAACGGTACGCGAGCGCCTGGCCTGGCGCGATGAACGTGTGGCACCGGCTCGCGCCGCAGGAGCAACCGGTGCAGAGCGCCTCGATGCCGGCGGCATGCGGCGCGAGCCCATACCGGCACCTGATCCGCAGGTGCTGGCAGGCGAAGAATCACAGCTACCGGCTGATGATGCCGCCGAGTCGTCGCAAACACGCCGCCTTGCGGCACGCAAACGCAAGTAGGCAAACATGCACCGTCTGTGAGCCCGTGGCAATGTGGGTACTCCCGTGGAAGGGCGGCTCGCGAGTTGTCTGCGACCGCATAACTCCTGGTAATGCGTGTACACGAGAGAAGAGGGTATGTCCACTCAAACCGCCGAAGTCGTGGTCATCGGCGCCGGAGTGATCGGCGCCTCAATCGCCTATCACCTGGCGGCGCGCGGCTGTACCAGCGTCGTTATTCTCGAAAAGGATGAAACCGAAATCAGCGGTTCGACGGCGCGTTCCGCCGCTGGTGTGCGCCACCAGTTCTCCACCGACGTCAACATTCGCCTGTCTCTCTACAGCATCGAACGATTGAAGCATTTCAGCGAGGAGATTGGCGGTCATGCCGATTTGCAGCAGACAGGCTATCTGTTTCTGATCGACAATCAGGTCGACTGGGAGATGTATCGTGCCAATGTGGCGCTTCAGCGCAGCCTCGGCGTGCGTGTCGAACTCCTGACGCCCGAAGAAGCCGGACGCTTCATCCCCGGCACACGCACCGATGATCTGGTCGGCGCCACCTTCGGCCCCGACGACGGCTTCTGCGACCCTCACGGCATCGCGCTCGGCTACCTGAATCGTGCGCGCGAACTCGGTGTGCGCCTTGAGCGCGCCATGCCGGCCACCGGCATCCGCACCGTCAGCGGTCGCGTCACCGCGGTCGAGACGCCGGCTGGAGCCATCGCCTGCCAGGTGGTCGTCAATGCAGCAGGGCCGTGGGCCGGCGAGGTCGGTATGCTGGCCGGGCTGGACATTCCCGTGCGCCCGTACCGTCGTTGTGTCTACGTCACCGAGCCATTCCCGGCAATTCCAGGCGCCATTCCGCTGACGATTGATGTCGGCTCTGGATTCTACATGCGCAAAGAGCACGACAATGTGCTTTTCGGCAAATCGAATTATGCCGAGCCGCCGGGCTACAATACCGCCGTTGACTGGGAATGGCTCGACACGGTGCTGGAGGCAGGGCTGAAGCGCTTCCCGATCCTTGAGCGCGCCGGCCTGGCCGAGAAACTCTGCTGGGCAGGGGCCTACGAAATCACGCCGGATCACATGCCGATCCTTGGTCGCCATCCCGATCTTGAGGGGTATGTTGATGCCAGCGGCTTTAGCGGGCACGGCATCATGCACGCGCCGGCGACCGGCATGCTGATCGCCGAGGAGATCCTTGATGGCCGCGCCCACACCATCGATATCGACTCGCTGCGCGTCATGCGCTTCCGTGGCACACTGCGGCGCGAGCTGAACGTCATTTAGAGCCTATCCGAATAACGGATTGGATGTCATTACGAGCGAAGCGAAGCAGTCTCCGGAGCAAACACCGAGATGCTCCAGCCACGCTTCGCTCGCTGCAGGCGGTCGTTCGCGCTCCGCGTAATGACAGGAGGCGTAGCGTTGTTCGGGTAGGCTCTTAAGCATACGACTTACGCGGTGGCGTATTCCTGGCTCCGCCAGAGCCTGCGGCAGCATCGGCAGCGCTGATCATGACCAATAATATCCGCGTGGCGATGCTCGCCTTTGCAG
>JACAEQ010000128.1 GCA_013388755.1 Chloroflexota bacterium | reverse complement strand
GCGTAGCCACCTGAGGGCGGGACGCCCTCGCTCCCAGGACTTAGAGCCTATCCGAACACCAGATGGTCACTGTCATGGCGAGCGCGCGCGAAGCACTCTCCGCTCGCGCCGGTCGAGTGCTTCAGCCACGCTGCGCTCGCTGCACGCGGTCGCTGGCGCTCCTCGCAGTGACAGCATGCCCATGGGTTTGCGAATAGGCGCTTACGCCGCGCGCAGCAGGGGCTCGTCGCGGAACTGCCGGCGATGCAATTCGGCATACAGGCCGTCGCGCGCCAGCAATTCGGCGTGAACGCCACGTTCCACAATCTGCCCCTGATCGAGCACCAGCACCTGGTCGGCATCATGCACGGTCGAGAGGCGGTGAGCAATGACGAAACTGGTACGCCCGCGCAGCAGGCGACGCAACGCCTGCTGGATCAGTTGCTCGGTGCGGGTATCCACACTGCTCGTGGCTTCATCCAGAATCAGGATGCGTGGATCGGCCAGAATGGCGCGCGCAATGCCAAGCAACTGGCGCTGCCCCTGGCTCAGGGTTCCGCCACGCTCGCCCAGGTGCGTCTGGTAGCCGTCGGGTAGCCGCATGATGAACTCGTGGGCGTTGGCCGCCTTTGCTGCTGCTTCCACCTCGGCATCACTCGCATCGAGCCGACCGTAGCGAATATTGTCGGCAATCGTCCCGGCAAACAGAAAACTGTCCTGCAACACGACGCCCATCTGCGAGCGCAGGCTGGCGCGGGTCACGTCGCGCACGTCGATTCCGTCAATCGTCACCGCGCCGCTGCTCACATCATAGAAGCGACCGATCAGGTTCACCAGCGTCGTCTTGCCTGCACCCGTCGGCCCGACAAGTGCAATCGTCTGGCCGGGTTCAGCAACCAGCGAGATATCTTTAAGCACATACTGCTCACCTTCCGCGCCATTCCGTTGCGGCGACGCCGCAGGGGCAGCGTTCCTGGCGCCGTAGCTGAACCAGACATGATCGAACTGCACGCGTCCCGCGATGCGCGGCATGGCGCGCGCGCCAGGTGCATCGGCCAGATCGACGGGAGTATCAATCAGCGCAAAGATCCGTTCCGACGCCGCCAGCGCCGCCTGCGCCGTTGTGTAGAATGCGGAAAGCGCCTGCACCGGGCGGAAGAACTGCTGCACATAGGTCAGAAATGCCACCACCACGCCGACGGTCGCCATCCCCTGGAGCACCAGCCAGCCGCCATACCCGGCGACAATTGCGGTGGCGACCGTTGACAGCACATCAACCGCCGGCATGAACGCCGAGGTGATCGCCGTCGCATTGACGTTGGCATCGCGGTTGGCGGCGTTCCGTTGGGCAAAGCGCTGCTGATTGACGGCGGTGCGCGTGAACGCCTGGGCCACTTTCACCCCCGCGATCTCTTCCTGAATCTCCGCCGAAACATCACCGATCGACTCGCGCGTCCGGCGGAATGCCCGGCGCGACATATGAGAGAACACACTGGTCATCCAGAGCATCACCGGAATCACCGTGACGCTTGCCAGCGCCAGCCGCCAGTCGAGCGCCACCATCGCCACCAGAATGCCGATCAGGCCGAACAGGCTGCCGAGCACCTGGACGAGGCCCTGCCCCAGCAACTGCGTGATGACTTCCGTATCGTTCACCAGGCGCGACATCAACTCACCGGCGGGGCGGCGGTCGAAGAAGCGTAACGACAGACGTTGCAGCGCCGCAAAGATCTCACTACGCAGGCGTGCCAGGGTACGCTGGCCGATCTCGCCCATGAGCATGAACTGGTAGCGCCCGGCAACTGCGCCGGCAACATAGACGCCGAGCAGCAGCAGCATGATGCGATTCAGTTCGTCGCCCGCGCCGCGTGCGATCGCACCGTCAATGGCGATGCCAATCAGCAACGGGCCGAGCGCCTGCGACCCGGCGGCGATGACAACCAGCGCAAGGATCGCCAGCAACCGGCGCCAGTACGGGCGCAGATACGCGAGCAATCGCTGCGCGACCGCACCCTGCTGCTGCGCTTTCTCCTGGGGCAATTCAGCTACGCGCGGCAAGCCATGCATCATGGAAGACATCTCCTGTCAGGAACGGTTATCACCGAACATGGTGCTGCTCTCCCGTCGGGCTCAGGCGCACGATCGGCAATCGTCGCGATGTTTGTTTGCGGTACGTTTCGTAGGCCGGATAGATTGCCGCCAGGCGCGCCCAGAGACGGGCATACTCCTGCGCATCGTCAACTTCGATGGCGACTGCCGGCGTCGTGCGTCCCCGATCCTCGACCATCACCCGCGGGTCGGCGCGCAGATTGCGATACCAGTGGGGCGCGCTATCACTGCCGCCCCACGACCCGACGACGACATAGTCGCCGCCGTCGCGCACGAAGAGCAGCGGCATGGTATGGCGCCTGCCGCTGCGCCGCCCTGTGGTGGTCACCAGAATACAATGGCGCCCGAGAAACGGGTGTGGGATATTGCCGCGCAGGATGCGGTAGAGCGCAACATGCGCGGTGGTTCCGGCTTTGACCAGCCTGACGAAGAGCGGGTGATGGCGCGTCATCGGTCGTCTCTGCTCAGTGCCCGGCAGGCTCATGCCGCTTCCGCGAGTTCCACCTGCACGACATCACCGCCGAACTGCGAGTCGATGATTTCGCCATACAGCGCGTTACTCGCCAGCAATTCCTCATGTGTACCCTGGGCGACGATCCGCCCCCGATCGAGCAACAGAATCAGGTCAGCGCGGCGCACCGTACTGATGCGCTGCGCGATCACAAATGAGGTTCGCCCTTCCATCAGGCGTTCAAGTGCTTGCTGGATCTGATATTCGGTTTCCGCATCAACTGATGACGTACTATCATCAAGGATGAGAATACGCGGATCGCGCAACAGGGCGCGGGCAATCGCGATCCGCTGTTTCTGCCCGCCGGAGAGGCCAACGCCGCGCTCGCCGATAATGGTGGCGTACCCGTCCGGCAGGGCAGTAATAAACTCGTGTGCCTGCGCGGCGCGCGCAGCCGCCTCGATGTCGGAATCGTGTGCGCCCGGGCGGCCATACGCGATATTATCGCGCACACTGCCACTGAACAACGTCGTATCCTGCAACACGATCCCGATCTGCTGGCGCAGACTTTCCAGCGTCACGTCACGCACATCAACCCCGTCAATCGTCACCCGCCCGCGGGTCGCATCATAGAAGCGCGGGATCAGATTGATAATCGTACTCTTTCCGGCGCCGGTCATACCCAGGATGGCAACGGTCTGTCCCGATTCGGCGACAAACGAGACATCTTTCAGGGTATACCTGTCCTCATCACCCGTATGGGACGCGTGGGAAGTTGCGCGTTCTGCGCCGTCCGCCTTCACGCCATAGCCGAACCAGACATGCTCAAACGCCACCCGCCCGCCGATCGGCGGCAGGGGATGGGCGCCGGGGCGGTCGTGAACCTCGCTCTCGACATCGAGCACCTCGAAAATGCGCTCCGCACTGACCGCGGCGCGCGCCAGCTGGGCCATAATCATGCCCAGCATCATCAGCGGCATAATCAGCAGCGCCAGGTAGGTGTTGAACGCCACAAGCTCACCGATCGTCAACCTGCCGCCGATCACCTGGAACCCGCCGAACCAGACCACCGCCGCCGTGCCAAGGTTGCCGATCAGGAAGATAAGGGGAAACGCCAGCGACATGGCGCGGATAGCGACCAGGTTCACATCGAGGAGTTGCTCATTGAGGCTGGAATAGCGGCGCCACTCATACGGCTCGCGCGCAAACGCCTGCACCACGCGCACCCCGGCAAGGTTCTCCTGCAGCGCCGTATTGAGTGCGCCGAGGCGCTGCTGGATCTGGCCGAACAGTGGCCGCACGACCTGCATAAAATACATGATCACGGCAACCATCAGGGGCACGGTCAGCAGCGCCAGGAGCGCCAGTTGCCAGTTCATTGCCGTCATCGCCACGATGCATCCCAGTAGCAGCGCAACGGCGCTGACCAGTTGCAGCAATCCCATGCCGATGAAGGTACGCACCTGCTCGACATCGCTCGTGATGCGAGTCATCAGTTGCCCGGTCTGCGCCCGGTCGTGGTACGAGAAACTCAGGCTCTGGATCCTGGCGAAGAGCACGTTCCGCAGATCATAGGCGACCGCCTGCGACGCTTTTTCCGACCAGAAGCCGGAGGTGAAGCTGAACAGGCCACGCACGAGCGCGATCCCCACCAGCGCTGCCGACGTCCAGAGCAAGGCGCCGATGTTGCGCTCCGCGATACCACGATCAATGACCAGGCGCAACATCTGCGGCGCCGCCAGGTTCGCGATGGTCACCAGCGCCAGGCTGAGGAGGGCGCCAGTGGCTGTCACCCAGTACGGCCGGAGGTATGTCAGTGCGCGGCGCAGCGGGCTCATGCAGTTTCTCCTGAGACATGATCAATCACGTGCGGGCAGGGATGGTCAACAAGTGCGCGTAAGACGCTGAGACCGTCGTAGAGCCGGGCGCGGTCCTGGTCATCCAGCCGGTCAATCAGCGCCGCCACCGACTCCTCGGCAAAGCGCAGCAGCGCGCGATGCGCATCATGGCCGCCAGGCGTCAGGTGCAACACAACCTGCCGTCGGTCGTTGGGATTGCTCACGCGCTCCACCCATGCGCGCTGCACCAGCACATCCACCATGCGCGACATCGAAGATGGCGTGACATGGTGGCGTGCCGCCAGTTCACCGAGGGTCCAGGGGCGTTCGGCCAGCATCGCCAGCATACGCAACTGCCCGAGAGTTGGCGCGTCGTCACCGCCATCGTGGCGCTGGCGCAGCGTGCCGGTGATGCTGCGCATCAGGCCGGGGACGGTATCGAGCAGAAGCGAGGCGCATTCGTAAGCTGATGGTGCCGGCATCTCAATGAATGTATCATACAACGATGTGATGATACAACTATACCCGGGTTCGTTCCGGCTGTCAAAGGACCGATGGTGTGATCCTTGCGCCGTCTGCGACACCGTGGTACGATGATACCTGCGGGCCGCTAGCTCAATGGCAGAGCACGTCGCTCATAACGACTGGGTTCCAGGTTCGAATCCTGGGCGGCCCACCACATCTCCACTACGGGCACGACTGATTCTCGAAGAAACGGCAACGCCGGAACAGGAGATCGCCGAGCGCCTCGATGGCTCGCAGCGGTGCTTCGAGTTGCCAGCGCCAGACATCGGGCCAGGCCAACCCGCGCCGCAGGTTGGTTTCGGCATTGAACACGGTGGCGTTCAGCACCAGCCCGAAGTTCCATCCGATCAGCAGGAGTGCCGGCGCGATCACCGCGAAACGCCCGGCCCGCCGTGCGACCCACTCCGCAAGCAGCGCCACGCCGATAACGAAAATCGGCGTGCACTCGATCAGGCGCCGAAAGCCGAAGGCGCCGGTCAGGTGCCAGGTTGTGCCGAATGCGCCATTGATCCAGGTCTGTGCCAGGAATGCCGTTGCCAGCACAACGGCCAGCCGCCGGTCGCGCCGCCAGAGCAGCCCCAGCCCGATCAGCCCGATCCCCAGAACCGGGCTCCACACCAGCGCGCCGCGGCTGAATGGTGGGAAGCTTGCCGTGAAGCTGCTTGCGCCGGGGCACCAGAAATCGGGCGACGGGTCGAAATCCACCAGTGTATCAATGAAGTGCGGGCTGCACCAGTTGAGTTTGCCGCTCACCTCGCCCGCCGGTTGCGGTGCGCCGTTCAGAATCTGGTAGACCAGGAGTTGAGGCGCCAGCATCAGGGCAAATGCTGCCACAAACAGCGCATGGCGTGCGGCGAGCTGCAATGCCGCCCCCGGCGCGCGAGCGAGGCGCGCGTACTGCCAGAGCGCTTCGAGTGCCGGAACGACCAGGAACAACCCGAGTTGCTCGCGCGTGATGGTCATCAACCCGCCAACCAGGCCGAGCGCCAGCCAGGCGCGCCAGCCGCGTTCTCTTCCGCCTGATCCCTCCCCGGCTCGCCCTGTCCCCGGATCGCCCCGCGTCTCGTGCCAGATCGTCAGGAACAGCGTTGTGAGGAAGAGGCCAGTTGCGTGCGCGAAGGGCATCTGAACATACATGTAGAAGACCAGCGGCGAGGCAAGCCAGACAGTAATACTTGCCAGTGTCGCCGCGAATACAGCAACGAAGCGTCGGGCCAGGCGATACGAGAGCAGCACGCCCAGCAGCCCATAGAGCGCCGAGGCATAACAGACGGCGGTCATGTAGGGCGCAGAGTACCCATCGGCGGGAATACCCGCGCCGAACAGGTTGGCCAGATGCACCACAACATCTGCGAGAAGGAAGAACGGCCCCCACATGATTGCCGAACCGACCGGCGCTATATTGCCATACAGGCCGGTAGCGGCGCGAATGCGGTTTGGCTGAAGCAGGCTGCCCTCGATTCCCGACCGCGGGTTGATCGCTGCGAAGCGCTGGTAGTCGTTGGCAAAATCGAGATCGCCATCGAAACGTAGCGAGCGGAGATAGACATAATACTGCACTTCGTCGGTGGCGTAGACCCGCGGCGTCGCCATGGGCAACAGGAGTATGAAGAGCGCGATAATCAACAGGATGCCACGGTCGCCGCGCCAGCGTGTTGCGGCGTACCGGACGCGGGTAGCAAGTGAAACGAACATATCTCTCGATAGAGAGGCATCAGCCATCCTGATCTTCCAGCCGGGCTGGATGGCGTCCCGACCGACCGAAGCCGTATCGTACAGATGGTCGGCCTGGTGCGCGATACACTCAGAACGGAAGGGGCGGTGGGCCGCAGCGGGAAGCTGCAACAGGGCCCACCGCCACCTCTCACCTCCTTCCCGCATTCGGGAAAGAGGCAGGGAATGTGGACGCAATACTCTTCAAATAAGCCCTTCGCCCCCACCCCGGCCCTCCCGCTGGGGGAGGGAGTCTGGCTCCTCACCCCAGCGAGGGGAGGTTGGGAGGGGGACTGTGCGGCGCGTAAAGCCTTATTTGCAAGATACTGGATGTGAACGATGACATCCTAGCGTGTGATGATCGGCAACCACCGGGTAATGACACGGTAGCCGGGATCGAGCGTGAAAATGAGCGAGCTATCCGTCTGGACACTGGCATTACCCGCGCCGTCGAGCGCCTTCACATACACGCGGTACGTGCCGTCCTTCGTCAGATCCGGCCCGAAGCCGTTGGTTGGCGTTGCCGCGGTGCGATCGAGCACGCCGTCGAACAGGTTGAACCTGACCCGTGGCGTGCCACTGGCGTCAGGCACCTCCACCGCCTGCCAGCGCAGCCTGGTGAGGTCGCCCTCCGGCAGCGGCGGGTAGGTCGTGGTCGGATTGGCGCCTTTACCAAGATACTCAACGGCAATCCACAGGCCCCAGAACTGCTTCGTCGCGTCGCTGGTATCTGGCGGCGTCTGCGTATTGACATAGCCGCGCGTTGGCACTGAGAAGCCACGCCGGTAGAGATTGTCGGTCACATTGATCTGCGTGATCGTCAGTTCGCGCAGGATCGTGAGCGTGCTGGTGTCCGGCGCGAAGCTGGCCCGGTTCATCACCGGGCGGCCCGAGCTGTCATTGCCTGGTGGATCGTAGAAGATGATGCGATCAACATTCGTCGTATTGCTGACGCGGTCGATCACCTGGACTGCGAACTCTGTGCCGCCTGGCGTTAACACGCCCGTCTGCGTCTGCGACGGCACCGGAACGTTCCCGGCGAAGGCGCCGGGGAAGGTTGCCGAACTTGCCACCGTCCCATCACTGGCGCGGATGATGTTGTAACTCACCAGGCCGGTACAGTCGCCAATGTCATTCACACGCAGGAACATCTGGTTGATGCGCGTATAGCCCGGATCACCCGACGAAGCTCCCTGTTCGATCAGGTCGCCGGCAGGGGTGATTGGTGGGAACACCGATGGCATGGCGCCGAAGTTCTTGGGGTTCATCACCTGCACCGCCGCATCGACCGGCGTGCCAGTATTCTGGGGATCGGCAACAAACGTGATGCTTCGCCACTGTGGATCGAATTGATCGCGATTATTGGCGCGCAACTGGACATTCACCGTCTGGACGCACTGTTCAGGGCTCGTGATCGTCCTGTTGTACGCGCCGACCCAGGGATCAGCCGGCTGATTCGGGTCCTGTGCGTTCAATACCACACGCTGTTGCGCTGGCGTACATCCTGCCGATGGCGCGATCGCGCCGGTGACAAATGGATCGCGCACCACCGGCGGGTCGGTGCCAGGAACTGCGTTGCCGACCGTGATCGTCTGTGCCACACAACCGCTGCCCAGCGAACGGAACAAAAAGTACCGTGTCACCAGCCCGCTGCCGCTGAAATACTCAGTGACGCCATGGCCGTAGGCATAGTCTGAGACCGTGACCGCGCCGATGCCGTTGACGATGAACGCGCCGGGATCGGCAACCGACACTCCCCAGACGCCATCCTGCTGCCGCGCATAGTATGCCTTCCAGCCGTCGCCACGGTTCCCGACCCAGAACACATGCGGCGAGCCCTGGGGATCGACGTTGATCGATACCGTACCATACGACTCGGCAGAAATGATACGTGACGCCGGGAAATTGCCCTGATCATCTTCACGGCTGAAGAAGATACCACCCTCAACGGCGCGCCAGGCCACCCAGATCCGGTTATCCGGCCCGAACGCAACCGTCGGGTCGACAAGGTACTGGTTGGTATTGGAGATCAGCCGTTCGGTGAAGCTGCTGCCGTTCCAGATACCAACATAGATATCACCGTCTGATATCGCGTATGTGACGGCAGTGCGGCTGCCATTCGGCGAGACGGCGATTGACGGCTGGTTGATCGACTCACGCCCTGAGATGAGTTGTGTTTCCGACCAGCCACCACCACCGCTGACATCGCTGGTCGTACGAAAGCGATACCGCCCGTCCTGATTCCAGACAACCCACAGACGGTCGTTTGCGGCGCCGATCCGGGTATAGACGCGGAAGGTGCTGTCATCAATGACGGTTTTACGGTCATTCGGGTCCCAGCTCGTCCCATTGGCTGAGCTCAACAGATAGATCGCGTTGCTGGACGTATCGTTCCAGACAACATAGACCCGGCCACCAGGCGCAACGGTGACATCGGTTACCGCATAGTTTGGTTCGCCCCGCACGTTGCCCAGGTCCGTGGGATTGCCGAAGTTGGTGGTTCCATCGGCGTTCTTGCGCCAGTAGAGCGGATTGTTATCGTTCCCACTCCCGCCGCTGCCCGCAACGTGGACCACATCGTCCTTGCCGCGGATCTGTGGGAACTTGATGTTCCCCGAACCAGGAATGGTCGCCTGGCCGCGGAACTCGATCTGTGGTGGTGTTTGTGCCTGGACGGCCTGGTGCGCCCGGGGCGTCAGAGCCGCCGTGGCGACCAGGATGCTGAAGAGAAGCGCAGAGACAAGACGACTCATATCAACCTCGTGGTACACCCCTGCGCGCTGCTCACGGCAGGCGGATGGGGCGCGCTGATACCGGATAAGCCGCTGCGTGGCGGCGCATCACGGGCTGGTCACCGTGACATTGTCGAACAACATGCCGCCGATGGCGCGGGTGTAGAGCCCGGCTTCACCCGCAGCAAGCGAGGTATCGCTGGCCGATATCGTGGGCTGACCGTCGAAATAGGCGCGTAGCTGCGATCCGCTGACGCTCAACGCGATCGTGTGCCAGGTACGCGCACCGTACCCTGACGCATCAAGGGCCGCGATGATGGTTACGTCGCCATTCACAACCTTTTCCAGCAGATGCTTTGGCCGCGCTTCATAATCATCGCGGATGATGCGATAGCGATAGTAGCTGTTGCCCTGCCGGCGCACAATCAGGCCGACGTTGGCATTCTCCTGATCGTAGAAGCTGGCGCTGATCGTGTAATCGCTCCAGCTCGCATTTCCTGCGATGACTGCCGTCTCGTGGATACTGGGATCGCGCAACGGTGGCACGGTGCGGTTCTGTTGCAGCCGGCCATCGGCAACGATCCAGGAGGCCTGGCGTTCAGGTGGGACTGGCTCAAGATCGACGATTCGCCACGCGCCGAGCGACACATCGGTATCGAAGGTGTCGGCGAGGCGCGTCGTCGCCGATTGCGGCACGGCACCCCCGGTGGCAGGGCGCGCTGGCGCTGGCGGCACCGTTGATGTCGGCGGCACGGTTGGCAATACGATCAGGTCCTGCTGCTCCGCCTGGCCCGGCGTCGCCGGCGCGCTCATCAGCAGCATGGCAACGACGGCGCCGATCATTGCAGCGGCAATAACGAGAGACGAACGTGATTGTTTCATACCCTGGTCGGCTGCGCAGCCGGAGCGTATCGCGGCGCACACGAGCCGTTCTCCTTTCTCACGTGACTGGTAGCCGAGAATATCATGGGTTTGCAGGCAGCCTCCCGGTGCGTACACACGGGCAGGGCACTGCTCACATGACAGGACGCACGCGATGGCGCATTGCTGGTTTGGCCATAGCCTTCGGCAGCGTGGCGCTCCGTAACTCCTGCCACATGAACAGGATCGCCTGGATGTGAGCGATACCGCGTGTGGATCGCCTCATTCGTGACCGCCTGCTGCCGGGTGGATGCACGAGGGGAAAGCACTCTTTGCGGGTCGTCAATGGTCGTGCATGTGCGGTCTTCTGGCGCTGGTGACTCACTTGCGCAGGTGGTAACAGTCATGGGGGTTACGGCACCGGCGCAACAGGGCACCCTGCGCCGTGTACTGAGCAGCGTTCGCTCCGGCAGAGCGTGCGGTCTCGACAGTGAACAGCGTGCATCATTGCTGTTAATCTACTTTCCTGACGCCGATGTATGGTAGTCGCTCCACTTCATTTTGTCAACCGCTCGCGGGCAGCAAACGGTTACGCGCGATCGCCGCTCAGGGTGTGACGCGAATCTGCGCATCCAGCGCCACAATGCTGATCAAGCGCCCTGACAATCCGGGATCGCTTGCCGCTGGAGCGACCAGCCGCAGAACATGCTCGCCAGGAGGCAACAGCAGCCTGAAGGTGAACGTCGCGCCTTCCGCGCGCACGACGAACTCGCCGAGCGGTTGCCGGTCGAAGGCCGCGGCCATCATGCGTTCCTCGGCAAATGGTTGAACGTGGAGCGACAGCAGAATTGGCAGATCGCGCCGCGAAGGATTCACCAGCACAAGATCGCCCTGCGCTCCCATCCAGCGCCAGCGGCGTGGCCCGTCCGCCTCTTCAGGATGCCAGCCGTCACCGAAGGCAGCATACGCAAACGGGCGCGGTTCCACCGGCGGAACGGCATACGCACTGAGTTGCTGGTCGGCATAGATCGGCGCAACGTCGCCGAGTGTCTGAAGCAGGGCCGCGCGCAGGTTCGCCCGGTGTCCGGGATCGATCTTGTTCCAGTAGACCAGAATGTGGCGTATGCCATACGCCTGAAGCACCAGCAGCCCATCGTCCGGCCCACCGGCGAACAGGCGCGACTCTTCGGGGCGCATGGCCCACAGCTGGCGAACGCCGGGCGCCTGCGAGGCAAACGGATACGCCGGACGGCGCGAGACGAAGCCGCCGAGCAGTGGCTGCCCGTGGATCATCTGCGCCTTCAGCGGCTCGCTCGACTCGGGGTGCGGCGGCAATTCGAGCACGGCCCCCGGATCACCGGCGATTCGCGTGTAGTACGGGTGCACGGCGAGGGTATGGAGCGGCCATGCCGGTGGAAAGTATTCGGCAGCGATCAAGACTGCGGCCGCTCCGGCCAGAATCTGGCCGTGGTGGGGTTGCACGCGCGCGCGTAAGGCGCGCAGGCCCAGCGCGACCAGCGGTGCAAGCATCAGGGTCAGGATGACGATGAAATGGCTGGGGCGGCGCGCGATCTCCATGCCGGGCGCTGCAAGCAGCAGTTGATAGGGCAACGGGATCATGGTGCGCGTCGTCCCGATCTGCAGCACCGGCCCGAGCGCGAGGATGGTTGCCGCCAGGCCGAGAACGGCCCAGCGCCATGCATCGCGGCGTGCCGCGACAAGCGCGATGGTTCCCAGGGCGAGCGCCACGAAGCCAGGGGCAATGTTCCATGCGCCGATATATGGATGCCAGGTGCGCACCAGTTCCTCAACGGTGTCGCTCCAGAGTGGGTGCAGCCCGTTCGGCAGCAGTAAGTCGTAGACATTGGCCGAGTGGATGAGGATGGGATCCAGCGGATCGGCAGGGTTAAATCGTGAGCCGCCGCTACCCGAGGAGCGCGCCGCGCGCGCGGCGGCCACGAGGAACGGCGCGAGCAGGAGCGCGCCCCACGCGCCGCTCAACCCCAGTTGCACGGCCATCGCCTGCCGCCGCGCGCGCGGCGCTCCTGCAAGCCAGAGTACAGCGAACAGCAGGCTGTACACGCCAGAGAACAACAGATAGTACCAGCTCGTATACCCGATAAGCGCCAGGAACAGACCGGCAAGGAGCGCGTCGCGTCGCCGCAGATCCTCAACTGTGCGCAACAGGAACAATGCATAGAATGCTATCCATTGCAGCGCAATCAGTTCGAGCTGGCCATCCCAGACTTTCGTCAGGTGGAACGGCGAGAAGGCGAAGACCGCACCGCCGACCAGCGAGGCACCACGGTCGCCGCTCACACGAGCCGCCAGGGCGTACCCACCGAGGCCGGAAAGGGCGAGCGCCGCCAGCAGCGCGGCATTGTACGCGGCGATCGGGCCGAACAGGGCGGTGACCGGCGCAAACAGGACGCCATTGGCGATATTCAGGGTCTGGAGGGTGAGATCGACGCCCTCCGGGTAGAACAGCAGCGGGGTGAACAGCGGGTTGGCCGGTGTCGCCAGGGCGCGCTGCACCCACCACAAGTTCCAGACGTTCTGCCAGCCGTCAGTTTCGGCGACCGGCCCGCCCGGGATGGCTACGCCCGCGACGGGCAGCGCCGGCGCCATGACCAGCAGGCCGAGGGCGACATACCAGAGGAAGGCGACGACATACTGGTTCTTGGCGAGCCTGTGTAGCACGAGGACCTGACTCACGCGGGCGGTCGCCGGGCGACCACCAGCAACATGGACCGCGCCGGCGGTATCGCTCGCGTGACGCTCCACAACAGCGCCTTGGTCAGCCAGCGGTGTGGGTAACGTGGCAGGCGATGCCACTCTAATCCAACGCGTTCCCAGGGATCACAGTACCTACGCCGTATGATCGCGAATCCGCTCTGTTCGAGCATCCAGCAGAGCTGGCGCATGCTGTAGAGCCGGCTGTGCGTGTAGTAGCGGGCTTCAGCCTTGAGGCCGGCCCAGCGGCGGAATTCCTCATCGTGTTCGAAGGGTCGAAGCAGGATGATATCCATCATCGTGCGTAAACGGCTCTTGAGATAGAACTGGTTCGGTGTTGAGAGTACCAGGTAACCACCGGGTACCAGCAACTCGCGGATGGTCGCCAGCGCATCAATTGGCGGATTGGCCAGGTGCTCGATAACTTCCGAAAAGAATACCAGGTCGAATGATGCAGGCGGGTATGGGGGTGGTTCGGTGTCAATGTTCCAGCGTCGCACCTCGACACCCAGGCTGCGCCAGAGTTCGGCGCGGTGTTCCGGGAACAGATCGGTGCCGCGAACGTGGTAGCCAGCGCGCACCAGGATCTGCGTGAACAGGCCGGGGTTGACGCCGATCTCGAGTGCACGTCCGCCGGCATCGGGCGGGATCGCGGCAAGCAGATCGGCGAAGCGGCTCTGGTGCAGCCGGAAATAGTCGCGTTTGCCGTCGAGCGGGATGGATGCGCCGATATCGGCAATGATCCGGTTGATGTGGCGTCGGGCGATCACAGCGGCGATTGTACCACAGAGAACGTCATCGCCGGCGATCATGCCAGCGCGGCAAGTAGTGTTGCAATGTGCGGGTAGTCGGCGACGTTGCGACTGTAGTACGCAAGACGCACCCGCCCGTCGGCGCCGATGACAAATGCGGCAGGCATCTGAAAGACGTCACCGGTGGGCGGGCCCGGTAGATGCCCTTCAAAGGTCGCCTGTGCGCCGGCGACAAATACCTCTGGCGTCATCAGTTCCAGCGGCCCGGCAAGGCCGATACCGAAGGCGCGAAATGCCACGCGTTGTGGGTCCGACAGGCACAGAATACCTGGCGCGCGATCACCACAGAAGCGCGACGCCTCCTCCGGTTCGGCCATCGCGACGGCGACGACACGCGCGCCGGCGGCCTCAAGTTGTTCGCGATCCCTGGCCAGACCGGCCAGCGCCCTGCGGCAGAATGGTCAGCCGAAATGACGCAGAAACACCAGCACGGCCGGTCTGTCGTCCCAGAGTGACGAAAGCGCAACGGGTGTGCCGTCTGGACGTTTGAGCGTTACATCTGGCGCATGGTCGCCCGGTGCGAGCCGGCGGGAGCGAAACTGTGCCATGCTGAACCTCAATAATGAACCTTAACCCTGCTGAACCTCAACCCTTTACGCATGATGATAGCAGGTTGGATCTCCGCAGGAGTTGGGGATCATGCATCAAGAATTGCAACTTGCCCACCTGATCTCGACACGCAGGCATGTGGCGTTACAGCATGCCGCGGCCTTTCAGTTCGAGATACTTCTCGATCAATGCAACGCTCAATCGATCGGCGGGGACGTCGAGCGTCAGCACCCCGTTCCGCTGGAGTGTGTCGAGCACGATGCGTCGCTCATCGAGCAACATCTCGGCCACGCCGCGCCGGTAGAGATCGCCTGGATCGGCCGGCGTTCGTCCTGCCAGCCGAGTGATATTGGGATCGGAGATGACAACGCATAGCGGCAGGTGTCGCTGCGCCAGACGCGACATGTGCGCGATCAGGGCGCGCGCCGCGTCGAGCGTCACCAGGTCGGTGAAGACGATCACGAGTGACCGCCGCTTGTGCTTGATGCTCAGGTAGGTCAGTGCGCGGGCATGGTCGGCTTCGACCGGTTCGAACTGCACGTTGTAGAGGACTTCGAGCATGCGGTAGAACTGGCCCTTGCCACGCCGTGGCGCAAGATAGGTGCGTACATCGTCGGCAAAGGTCAGCAGACCGGCGTGATCGCCCTTGAGCGTGACAACGTAGGAGAGGAGCAATGCGGCGTTGATGGCGTAGTCGAGCCTGGCAAGGCTTGCTTCGTTCTCGCCGGAGCGATCGTCAACGGGCGCGCGCATCAGGCGGCCAGTATCAATGACGCTGACAACATACTGGCTGCGTTCGGTCTCGTATTCAGCGGCAATCGGTTTGCCGCGCCGGGCGGTCGCCTTCCAGTTGATGCGCCGGTATTCGTCATCGGTGGTGTATTCGCGCAACCGCTCAAACTCGACGCCGTGCCCGAACAGCCGTGCCGGGCGCAGACCGAGCTCGATCAGCAGACCTTTGCGTGCCAGAAGATCGTATTTGCGCACCTCCAGGACGTCAGGATAGACCCTGACCGGCGCGGCGGCGGGGTAGCGTGCCTGGTGGACAAAGGTGCCAAGTATACTCGGGTAGCGGATGTTGATATCGCCGAAGGCGAAGTCGCCACGGCGCAGCGGGTGCAGGTGGTAGCGCGCTTCGAGCAGTGCAAACGGCATCACTGCGCCGGTGAGGATCGTCGCATCGGCGTGAATCTCGTGCGGATGCTCGTCGCGGATCTGGAGCGTCAGGCGACGGCGCGCCCGGCTGCCGATCAGGATGGTGACCGGATTATTGGCGCCGAGCGAGAGGCGCGAATCATTGAGCCGTTCGACATCGAGCGTTGACGGGCGATCGGTCAGCAAATAATCCGCCACCACCAGTGCCGCAACGGCACCGATGTACGCCACCGCCAGCCAGAGGAGCACCGGCGCCAGCGCCATCCCTGCGACCAGTGTTGAGCCGATCAGGAGCAGGAGATAGAGGCGGAGCGTCGGGATCATATCTATCTCGGCACGTCCACTTTTGCAAGGATACGCGTCATGGTCGTGTCGGGAGTCAGCCCCTCGATCTCGGCTTCCGGTTTGAGAATGATGCGGTGGCGATAGACCGGTCGCACCAGTGCTTTCACGTCATCGGGGACGACGTACGCACGGTTCTGCATGGCTGCCCAGGTTTTGGCCGCCAGGAGCAGGCTGATTGAGGCACGTGGGCTACCGCCGAGCAGCAGGTCGAGACTTTGCCGGCTGGCATGGGCGATATCGGCGATATACTTCAGGATGCCGTCGTCTACCTGCACCTGACGAATCTCGGCGCGGCACTCGGCCAGTCGTTCGGCAGTCATGATCGGGCGCAATCCGACGTCGCTCAGGCGGTGGGCATCGAAGCCGGCGTGGTAGCGGCGCAGGACTTCGATCTCCACCTCCTGTGGCGCATAGTCAATCACGACCTTGAACAGGAAGCGATCGAGTTGTGCTTCGGGCAGCGGGTAGGTGCCTTCATATTCGACGGGATTCTGCGTCGCCAGAACGAAGAATGGCTCGGGCAGCGGCAGGCGTTCGCCTTCGATCGTCACCTGGCGTTCTTCCATTGCCTCGAGTAACGCACTCTGCGTCTTGGCCGGCGCACGATTGATCTCATCCCCCAGGAGAATGTTGGTAAATACCGGCCCCTGGCGCAGGCGGAACTGGCCGGTTCCGATCTCAAACACCTGCGTGCCGACCACATCGGAGGGCATGAGGTCGGGGGTAAACTGAATGCGCTTGAACTCTGAACTGGTCAGCGCCGCAAGCGTCTTGGCCATCAGGGTTTTCGCCGTACCGGGAACCCCTTCGAGCAAGACATGCCCGCCGCAGAACAGGGCGATCAGCATCTGGGTGAATGCCTCTTCCTGGCCGACAACCACCCGGGCCGATTCTGAACGGATTGCCATGGTCGTATCGTGTGTGACCATATGACCTCGCCAGCTTTGCGGTTGATGAACGCATCTTTTGGAGGACCTGCGGCATCCACACCTCCCTCCGGAGGCGACCGCGTCACTCCTGCAACTTCAGCTCATTAAGGGTTGGGGAGATGACCGCTCATTTTCCGCTCCGTACATACTGGCCATGCGTTGGGCATGCTCCGCCACGTCGTCGCGGAGCGCATCCGGCGCAAGCACCTCGACGTCCGCGCCCCAGCTCAACACCCACGACCGGATCTCGCGCACTCCGCCAACCCGTATTGTCATCTCGCAACCGCCATCAGCGCCGTCCGTGATACGCTGGCTATGATGCCACACACTCTCACGCACCCGGCTTGCCGCCGTGGCCGTAAAACGCAAGCGCACCTCGACCTCGGTCTCGTCCATGACCCCCCAGGCCGAGGAGAGACGCTGGTACGGGTCGAAATCTTCTGGAATGGTATACCCGTCGTCAAGGATCGTGGCATCGGTGACGCGTTCGAGCTTGAACGTGCGTAATGCCCCGCGAAGCTCATCGAACGCAATCACATACGAGGCTGGTTCACTCCGAGAAACCTCCAGCACGTATGGCGCGATCACACGTCGGGTCATCTCGCCGCTGGCGGCGCGATACTCCAGATCCACCCTGCGCCGGTCGGCCCATGCGCGGGTAATCGTTTCGAGCACACGCATATAGTTTGCGCGCAGCGGTCGAGCGCGAATAAGATCAGCCACCCGGGCAATATGCGCCGAAATGGTCGCATTCGGCAGACTGGCCGCCAGTTTCTGTAATGCAGATACGACGTGGGGGTTGTGCTCGTCGCTGTGGTGCGCAAGCAAACGTGCGGCAAAAAAGAGCGCCACTGCCTCGTTGAGGTTCAGGCGCACCGTCGAAAGATACGTTGTGCGCTCAATGCCATAGCGCCCCTGGTCCTGCCAGATCGGCACGCCCATCTCTTCGAGCGCGGCCAGGTCGCGGTAGATGGTACGCCGGTCGACGCCACAGCGTTCGGCAAGCTCATTGACCCGCATGCCGCCCGCTGTATTGTACAGCAGGCGCTCGATACGTTGTAGACGCGCAGCCTTGCTCTGGATGCGATCGGCAGTCACGTGACCTGACCTGGCTCAGACCAGACCGGATAATCGCAGGGCAATGATGGCAATCAGGAGGAGCGTACTGAGTATGGCGATACGCTGCAAATCGTGCCGTGCGACCTGATAGTCGCCGGTGTAATCAACAGGTTGTGGTGCAGGGCGCACTGCCCGGCGCTGCCTGCGCGGCGCATTCGCCGGCACGACCGGTTCCCGCTCGGGGGTAGCGATGATGTCAACGGTCGCTCCCTCATCAGCGGGCGACTCTTCGATTGCTTCCGGCGCCCGGCGTGGTTCCGGCAGGCGTTGCCGCGACCGCGCCTGTTGCTGGCGACGACGCTGTGAGCGAGATTGAGAAGGCATCGAACGACCTCTTGCGAAACCAGTGCTGTGTGCCATTATACCACAGCGCCTTTCTCATCAGGATCTCAGGCAGAAATTGCCCCGATATGGTAGACTACAACAGCCGCGGTTACCACCCTTATCTCAGATGGTCCAGGAGATAGGAGACACACATGCGCATACGGGCGCGTTTGCTGTCGGTGATCATGCTTCTTCTGGCGCTTGGAATGTTGTTTGCGCCGGTTCCGGCCCTTGCCCAGGCATCGCTGCCGCAATGGTACGAACAACGCACCCGGCGGTTTGCGATCCTCTACACCGATGGCAATCTCGGCCAGGCTGAGACGTATGCGGCATTCGTGGATGGTATTTACGACGAGGTGGCGTCGATCTTCGGCCAGGCCCCTCCGATACCGGTAACCCTGCGCCTCTACCCAACGCGTGTTGCCTATGATGCTGCCAACCCGCTGGCGGTCACGGTTCCGGGTATCGTCGCGCATGCCGATTTCCGGCGCAATGAAGTGGTTGTGATCCTCGATCAGACGACATCGCAGACGGCGGAAGAAGTGCAGAATAATGTGCGGCACGAACTGGTGCATATTGTCGCGGCGGAGATCTCGCAAAACCGGCTGAACGTCGGGTTTCAGGAAGGGCTGGCGCAGTATGTTGAACGCCCGTCGCCGGAGCTTGATCGCAAGGTCGAGGCGTTGCGCCGCGCGATGCAGCAGGATGCGCTGCTCGCCTGGAGCGCCCTGGACGACCGTGAACAGATCTATGGCAGCCCGCAGATTGGTTATCCACAAACGCTCTCGATTGTCGCCTTCCTGGTCGAGCGCTACACCTTCGCCCGATTTCGCGAGTTTCTGACGGTCAGCGCCAGTAGTAGTGGCTATCGCTCTGCGCTTGAGCGCGTCTATGGTGTGCCACCTGCCGAACTGGAGCGTCTGTGGCGCGAGTGGCTTCCATCCTACATTGATGGTGGCTATCGCCAGAATGCGCTGTCGGCCTACGACCTCGCGCCGATCGAGGCGCTGGTGGCCGCCGGACGCTATGCCGATGCGCGGCGCGAACTGGAACTGGCGATTCCCTGGCTGCGTACCACCCGGCAGGATGAGGTTCTGGCGCGCGCGCGCCAGTTGCTTGAACGCAGCGAGGCCGGGCTCTATGCCGACGACCTGGCGCGCCAGACGCGTGCTGCGCTTGAGCGCGCCGACTACCCGGCAGCCGCAGATCTCGCGTTGCGTGCCAGCGCCGCTTATGTGGCGCTCGGCGATTCGACCCGTACCGAGGCGCTGGCTGCATACGCCGCAATGGCTGAACGTGGTAAGCGTGCCATGGCGACCCTTGATCGGGCAACGGCACTGGCCGCTGACTGGCGCACCTACATCGAAGCACGCGCTGCTGCCGATAGTGCCGCGGTGGAGTTTCTCTCCCTCGGCAACCAGGATGGCGCTGCGCGTGCTCTGGCGTTGCGCGCCGAACTTGATCGTGTCCAGAGCCTTGCCGGAGCGGTTCTGTTGCTGACCGGCCTGGCCGGCATCGCCGTCGGTTTTGTGCGACGCCTGGCGGTGCGTGAAGCGGAAGCGTGGTAATGCGAATGAAGCGGCATCCCCTGATCACCCAGTTGCAACGGCTTGCGACGGATCGCTGGAGCCGGCGTGCACTCCGGACCGTGCTTCAGGCGGCGTCGGTGGCAGTGGGGGTGTGGTGTGCCGGCCTTGGCGCTGGTCTCCTGTGGGGCTGGATCATTGACCTGCGACTGTTGACGGCGCTGTCGCTGGCAATTCTGGGTATCGCGCTGGCAACACTCTTGCGCCGGCCGCTGCGCCCGGCCGAGGTGGCGCGCCGGCTGGATCGGCGCTTTCACCTGAATGAACAACTCGCAACGTCGGTTGAGGTGCTGGCAACTGGTGCGCCACTATCGCCGGTCGTAGCCCGGCTGATCGATCGTTCGGCGCGTACGGCCATGAGCGTTCATCAGCATGTGCGCCAGCGCCAGGCGGCGCCATGGACCGATCTCTTCACACTGCTTGCGCTGGTGATTGTTGCTGCCGGTCTGTTTCTGCTCTCAGGAACCGGCGGCCTGCGGCTCGATGCCGGCGCCGTCACGCTGCCGCCGCTCGTGCAACCGCTTGATCCCGCGCAACCGCTCTTGGCGGGCATACCGCCCGTGCTGGCCGGCGATGACCAGGTAGCGCCCCTGACCGGTACCGCCGAGAGCGAATCGCCTGGTTCGACCGGAAACGCGGCTGGCGCCCAGCCTGCGCAATCGGCAGTTTCCAGTACGGCCGGGCTCGACCCGCAGACCCTCGAAGCGCTGGCAGATGCACTGCGTGACCAGGGTGCGACGCGCCCCGTGGCTGATGCGCTCGATCGCGGCGATACCGCCGCTGCGGCGCGCAATCTGCGCGAACTGGCCGATCAGGCGGATTCGCTTTCCGAACAGGCGCGCCAGGCGCTGGCCGAGGCGCTGCGTGATGCGGCACGCGACATCGAGCGGCGGAACCCGTCGCTTGCCAGCCAGTTGCGCCAGTCGGCGCGCGACCTGGAGCGCGAGAATAGTGCGGCCCGCGGCCTGGATGAACTGGCTCAGGCGATTGACCAGTCCGGGGCGGCAGCAGCAACTGCACCGCCCGCAGATGGCCCGGCGGGTGAGAGTCCGCAGAACGGCCAGCAGGGCGATCTGCCGGGTCAGGCCGGAGCAGATGGCGCGCAGCCGGGCGCTGGCGAGCAAACCGGTCAGGGGAGTTCTGCAGGGAACAATCCAGCCGGTGAGCAACGCCCGATCGCTCCTGCGGGCCGTCTTGGCGTCGAGGGGCAACCGGTGGCGCTCGACGCTCAGGGTGGCGGCCAGCCTGCTGGAACAGAGAATAATCCGGCAACCACGCTGCCGGGCAGCAGTGGTTCAACGTCAGGCGGAAGCGCCGGGACAGGAGGCGCCATCGGCGCCGATCCACTGCGCATACCATTGGATGAACGTGATGTGGTTCAAGGATATTTTCAACCCTAGACGGCCCACGGCGACGCCTGCGCTCTTTGACGAGACCTTTCTGCGCCGCATGGAACGCCTGAGCCTTCAGGCGCAACGGACGCTGCGCGGCCGCCCGGCCAGCGGCGCGCACCTCAGTCGTCGCCAGTTGCCGACAACGGTATTCAGCGATCACCGCCCATACAGTGATGGTGACGACTATCGTTATGTTGATTGGAACGCATATGCGCATCAGGATGAATTGTTCGTCAAGCTTGGTGAAATTGAGCAGGATATCAACATCCACGTGCTGATCGACGTCTCGCGTTCAATGGCGTGGGGCGTACCGTCAAAGCTGCGCGCCGCCCAGTTGCTCGCCGGTGCGCTCGGCTATCTTGCGCTGGCGCACAATGACCGGTTGTACGTCGCGCCGTTCGATGACCGGGTCGGGCGTGAGTTCGGTCCGGCCCAGGGTAAGGCGCGCCTGATTGATATGCTGCGTTTTGTTGAAGGCGTGCGATCCGCCGGCGTCACCCGGCTTCCCGCTGTCCTTGAAGGGTACGCGCGCCGGCATGAGTGTGGCGGATTACTCGTTCTCTGTTCCGACCTGCTTGCCCCGGATGGTCTTGATAGCGCGTTGCGCGCCTATGCGCCACCGCGCTGGCAGGTGCTTGTGGTGCATGTGCTTGATGCTCGTGAACTGGAGCCGGAGTTGCTCGGCCCGGTAGAACTGGAAGATAGCGAGAGTGGTGCCTTGCTGCCGCTGACGCTCGACGCTGAAACGCTGGCGCTGTATCGCCGCAACCTTGCCGAATGGCAGCGTGGCATCGAGGCCGCCTGCGGACGGCGCGGTGCTACCTACGCCCGCATCCTCAGCTCCTGGCCGCTGGAACGCCAGGTCATCCCGTACCTGCGGACACGACAGGTTCTGACGTAACCATGAGCTTTCTCTTGCCACTCGGCTTACTGGCGCTGGTTGCGCTGCCGGTGATCGTGCTGCTGCACTTCCTGCGTGAACGGCTGCGGCGCATTGCGGTGCCGAGCCTGCTCCTCTGGGCCAGCTTGCCGCGCCGTGTTGATGGTGAACGTAGCCGTCGTTTGCCCTTGACGTTCCTGCTGTTGTTGCATCTTCTGGTGGCCGCGCTGCTTGGTCTGGCCCTCGGTGGGCCGCAGATCGCCGGCGCGCTCAGCCCCGGCGCGCGCCATACCGCCATTATCCTCGATATTTCCAGTAGCATGGCCGCAGACGATGGTGGGGTCACTCGCTTTGAACGAGGGCGCCAGCGCGCACGAGCGATCCTGGCATCGCTGGCGCCGGGCGACCGTCTCACCCTGATCGCGGCCGGATCACGGGCACAGCTTGTTGCATCGGGCAGCAGCGCGGCCGACATCGCCGGCGCGCTCGATGCCCTGCGCCCCGGTGATGTCGGTATGGCACTCGGCGATGCGGTGACCCTGGCCGAAGCTGCGCTCGATCCGCAATTGAGCCGGCGTATTGTGCTGATTACCGACGGCGCCCTGCCGCCTCAGCCGCCACGCGATGTGGCGGTGCCCGTCGAATGGGTCCGGATCGGGGGTGACCGGGCGAACCGGGCGATTATCGCATTCGCAACCCGTCCCTGGGGTGGCCGGGTGCAGGTCTATGTCCGCGCGGCAAACTATGATACGGTACCCTACGCCGGTACGCTTCAGCTCCTTGCCGATGGCCGGCCGGTTGCAGCCGAACGGATCGTGATCGAGCCGGACGGGGAAACAGAAGTGACATGGACGTTACCGTCAGGCGCCGAAGCGTTGCAGGCTGTCTTCGATGGGGGTGACGCGTTGCCGCGAGATGATGCGGCGTATGTAAGTATTACCCGCACGCGGCCAGTGACGGCACTGCTGGTTTCCAGCCGGCCGGCGACGCTGCGCCGCGCGCTTGCGGCGGTCCCCGGTGTGGCTGTGACCGTGATCGCGCCGGAAGCATACGCGACGGCCACCGAGCGTAACGCCGCCGATCTGACCGTGTTCGATGGCTACTTGCCACAAGAATGGCCTCCGGGCGCCGTACTGGTGGTCGCGCCGCCGCCGGGCGAGGGGTTGCTCCGGATCGCCGACACTCTGCAACGCGTCGAGGGTGGAACGCCATTCCAGCAGCATGGCGCGGCGCTCGAAGGGCTTGGCCTTGGCGGCGTTACATTTGGTGTCGCCCGCCGGGTAGAGGTGCCACCGTGGGCCGATGTGCAACTGGCAACTGGTGATTTGCCACTGATCCTTCGCGGCCGCATGGAGAACCGTGAAATTGCTGTCTGGACCTTCGATGTCGAAAGTGGTAATCTCCCAACTCGCCTGGCCTTTCCATTACTGGTCGCGCGGACGGTACGCGATCTGACGCCGCCGCCATTACCTCCGGCTGTGCGCGCCGGCGAATCGCTGGTTGCGCATCCCGATCCGCGGGCAACACGCCTGCTCGTGCGTGGTCCGGGCGATCAATCCCTGGAAGCGCCGGTTGCACCGGCGGTCGCGCTCGACTCGCTGACCGAACCAGGATTGTACCGTGTCGAAGAGCAGCGTGACGGCGTGGCAACACTCACCGGAGCCGTGGGTGTCAATGCAGGTGCAGCGATCGAGTCAAACCTGCGCTCGCAGCCTGCGCCACCATTGCGCGCACCGGCAACCGATCCCGGCGGTGGTGCATCCGGCCGGCAGATGATGGATCTCTGGCCCTGGCTGGCGCTCGGTGCATTACTTGTGCTGGCGCTGGAATGGGCCTATGTGCTGCGACGACGCTAAGTGCCTGTCCGAAAACCCATGGGCATGTGCTGTCAGTGCGAGGAGCGTTAGCGACAGCCTGCAGCGAGCGCAGCGTGGCTGAAGCAATCTACCGGCGCGAGAGGAGCTTGCGTCGCTGCGCGCGCAATGACCCGGAAGATGGGAGCTTGCGTCGCTGCGCGCGCAATGACCCGGAAGATGGGAGCTTGCGTCGCTGCGAGCGCAATGACCCGGAAGATGGGAGCTTGCGTCGCTGCGCGCGCAATGACCCGGAAGATGGG
>JACAEQ010000133.1 GCA_013388755.1 Chloroflexota bacterium | reverse complement strand
GTGTGCAATTCATCGAGCGCCAGGAAGCGTAACCCCTGCGCCGCCGCGATCAGCGGACGCTCGGCGCGCCGCGTCAGGATCAGCTCCAGCATCACATAGTTCGTCAGCAGAATAGCGGGTGGGTTGGCAATGATCGCCTGGCGTGCCGCATCATCCTCCTGGCCAGTGTAGCGGGCAAAGGAGACCGGGCTTTGCCCTTCGGGGTAGCCGAGCTGGAGGAACTTCCTCAACTCCCCCTCCTGGCTATTCGCCAGCGCATTCATGGGGTAGACAATGATCGCCTGGATGCCACGCCCCGAACCACGGCGCAGCACATGGTCAACAATCGGGACAATATAGGAGAGGCTCTTGCCCGAGCCAGTTCCGGTCGTCAGCACATAGTTATGTCCCTGACGGGCGATCCGCACGGCATCTTCCTGATGCCGATGCAGGCGTAAGGGCCGGCCAGACCCGTGGTATTCGGATCGGGATTTGTCCTTACGAAAGATGCGCTTGCACTCGTCGTGCAACACACCCTCAGCGACAAGCTCATCAATCCAGGCGCCAGGGGCAAAGGCCGGGTTCAGCTGGATGAGCGACTCGGGCCAGAGCAGTCCAGCATCTACGGACTCTTCCACCTTTGCACGAATGGCCGGATCGCGGATCTGGAAAAAGCTGCTGATATACGCGTTGTAGTCGTTGATGAGGCGGTCGCGTAGTTCAAAGATGTTCATGGCACGAACCACGTGTAAATCTGGCACAAGGCGGAAATATTGGCGGGTCAACAGTGTGCGAGACGTTCTCAATCAGCAGTAAGGTTGAATAATAGCTGCGAGTATACCATGCGGCAAACATGACCGCATGAGACCCATCCGAGGGTCTCAACAATACTAAGTACCTATCCGAAAACCCATGGGCATGCGGTCATTGCGCGGAGCGCCAGCGACCGCGTGCAGCGAGCGCAGCGTGGCTGACGCACTCGAGCGGCCCGAGCGGAGAGTGCTTCGCGCGCGCTCGCCATGACAGTGACCATCTGGTGTTCGGATAGGCTCTAACAATGGTTGAATCTTACCCCTTCTGGAAAAAACGACAGACACCGGCGAAATGCCAGATCACCTCGATCTTGACACGTGTCGCATAATACACCCTGGCTGGTGGGTCTGGAGGTCCATCGCCTGGCTGGCGTCATCTTCCTGGTGTTACTCGCCGCCGGGCAGGCGCCGGTCTGGTGGGGTCTGACTGCGGGTAGCGCCGACCTGCTGGTGGGGGCGCCGGCGCTGCCGCTGGCCCGGGGGCCGGTGCGCGGCGCCGGCCGGTCGCATCCGGCCACGACTGGCCGGGATCTGCCTGGCCGATGTTGCCCACGCGATCGGCTATGTCTTCCTGGCCTTTTTCGGGGTGATCGCCGCCGATCCTGCGCCAGCGCTGATCGGCCTGCACTCGCTGGCGCTGATCGCGCTGTTGCAGGTGCTGCTCGCGGTCATTATCCACGGCGTGGTGCAGATCAAACAGGGCGGGCTCCGCGTCCGGATGATAGGTGTGACGCGGCCTGCGCAGCGTGGAGATAGCGGTCCATACGGCGATCAGCCGCGTACTGGCCGGTCGAGGTGGCCAGCGCGCAGCCAGCCACCTCAACCTGGGCCACAGGCGTTATCGTGTGTGAACGCCTGAAAATACGTCGACTGCCTGATGGAGTAGAGCCATTGTCGCTAACCTGCTCGATGTCGCTCCTACTCATCAACGATCGTCGTCGACCAGTTGGCAGTCGACCAGTTGGCAGTTGACCAGTTGGCGGTCGACCAGTTGGCGCTGCTATAGGTAGTGGAGCCATCCGCCACGACCAGCAGATCGCTATGCATCAAGCCCTGATTGGCAAAACCGGGCGTGTTTAGTATAGCAGCAATGCGTAGCCAGAATCTATGCTGTCTGTGTGTCGCTCATGTTCAAGTTGCGTGTGGAGGTACGCTGAGGGCTCGTGAGAGAGAGAATCGACTAGAAGGTGTACTAGATGTTCGATTTCGGCGCCTGGAGGCGTTTGCTTGATATTCCTGACGTTCTCCGCGTTGACGGCGGTTAAGTGCGTCGCTTTTGTTTGGAGCACTGGCGTGTGAGATCAGGAGCTGGATCGCATCAACGTGCCAGCCGTTCGTCGCGGTTCGCCCCATCATGATGATGATCTGCACGAGTTGTTAAGCGCGGGGTAACCAGGGTTTATCACATCCTCGACGCTGCCGTTGAATCCCCGCGCTTACTCCAGCCGCCTATCGTGCGGTGTGCGTGACTTGCCCGTCTCAGGCCCCTGCTACGCCGCAGGGGGCGGCAGGAAGACGATGCCGTAGCGCTCGCCAGCGGCGATCAGCCGCGGGATGTCGGGTGGGGTCGCGGCGGGGCGCGGCAGGGTCAGGGCGCCGGCGGGCTCGCTGAACTCCTGGAAGTAGCGCTCCACCCCCGCCGGCGTGCAGAGGACAGCGCGTGGGCCTCGGGGGTCTGGAGCTGGAATCCGTGCGACACACCGCGGGGCATGAGCACGGCCATTCCCGGCGTGCCCGTGACAACCGCATCGCCGATTACGAAGCGGATTTCGCCCGCGAGGATGTAGAACAGCTCATTCTCGCGCTCGTGGATGTGGGGCGGTGGCTCCAGGCCCTGCTGGATAGTGGTCTCGATCAGAGCGAACTGGCCATCGCTCTCCTCACCGGTGATGAGAAAGGTGAACAAGTGGCCCATGTACCAGGCGGTGCGCTCGTCGAGCGCGCGCTGGCCGGTGATGACATTGGTCTGCTGACTCATTGGAATCTACTTTCTCAGGGTTTCAGCAAGGATTCTAGCTTTACCGTCGTCGTGTCGCCTGATGAACATTCAGTATGAAAACCGGTAGACGCTCCGCCGTGGCCCTGAAGGGCTCGGTTCGCAGGCGCGAAGGCCGTCTGCACGGCCTTCAGGAGCCAGTGCAGAGCCGCGGGCTTTTAGCCCGACGGCGGGCGGGCGGTCTGCCGGTTTTGATTTTTAACCTTCATTAGGCGGACTGCCCGGCAGCGGCCAACAGGTGGCGCGATTACATCTCTAACAGACCTGGGGATCAGTGTCGATGTCCATTTCACGCATCAGCAGCCGTGAACGCTGGCGGTTCGCCCGCCAGACCCGCACCAGCATGCCGGGCGTGAGCAAGCTGCCGGGCGGCGCCAGCAGGTTCATCACCCGGATGAAGGCCGCGCCTACCATCGGGTCCACCAGTGTGGCCCGGTGTACCGCGGCCACGTAGCGGTTGAGCAGATCCACGCCGGCAGGCTTCGGGCCGGTGGTATCGGGGAAGCGGAAGTCCTCGCCCACCGCCAGTTGCCAGGGCGTATCAATCACCTGCGCGGCCCGCTTGAAGAAGACGGGCGCCAGGCCATCCAGCCGGCCCATGCGCGCGGTCAGCAACTCGTCGAGCGCGGCGGCCTGCATCGCCGCCGAGGTCATGCCCTGGCCATAGGTAGGGTTGAAGCTGCACACGGCGTCGCCCAGCACCAGGTAGCCCTCTGGGAAGCGCGTGAGCCGCTCGTAGTGGCGGAGCAGGCTGGCCGGGAACTTGTGGGGTATGATGTCGCTCAACGGCTCGGCCTGGCTGATCAGCGCGTAGATCTCCGGCATGGGCAGGCTGCGGGCATACTCC
>JACAEQ010000127.1 GCA_013388755.1 Chloroflexota bacterium | reverse complement strand
GTGGTCGGCAGGGGGGTCAGTGCCGACCGCGTGTCTTCGGGGAGCGGAACGTCCGGTTCTGGCAGTGGTGGCAACGACGGGACCGGTGCCTCCACAGGCGCTGCAATCGGCAACATAACCGTCAGGCCGGCGACGCGCAGGCTGGTGACGTCACTACGCGCAAGCATCAGCGCTGCGCCGAATGCCGGCCCGAATACAGCGACTACAAAGACGGCGCGCTGGCGTTCGTGAAGGTGTGGCCACGCGATGCGTAGCGCGAGTGCGCCGATGATCGGCAGAACAAGCGCGGTAAACAGCAGGATAAGCAGCATCCACTGCGGCATGGTCATGTTACCGTTCCTGGAGGCGCACGACGGTCACACCTTCGCCGCCCTCAGCCACGCTGGCACTCGCAAACGACGCGACCAGTCTGTGCCCTTTGAGCGTGTCGCGCACCACCTGTCGCAGCACGCCGGCGCCCTTGCCATGAATGACCCGCACCCACGGCAGGCCAGCGAGGTATGCATCGTTCAGGTAGCGATCGAGGCGGTCGCTGACCTCGGCAGCGCGCCAGCCGCGCATATCCAGTTCAAGCGAGACGCTGGCCGGCGCTGGCAGCGACGTGCCACTCGACTCATACTGCGGTCGTTCGGAGCCAGCGCCGCCCTTGCCGTTGCCGGGTTTCTCGCGGGTCAGTTCCGCAAGATCGGCGCGCATACGAAAGCCGCCGACCTGCACCTCGGCGGTCCGTTCTTCTTCATCGATCGCCAGGATCTCGCCGCTCAACCCGATCGAACGCACGCGTACCGTGTCGCCGGGTTGAAGCGGGCGCGGCGGCGTGGGCGGTGTGGAAAGGTGGCGCACCGCTTCAGCGCGTTGCGCGCTCGCCGGTGCATCGGGAAGATGTGCGCGCGCCTCTTGCAGGCGCCGCTCGGCCTCCTCGAGCCACTGGCGCGACACCGACACCGAGCGGAACTCTTCGCGCAGCCGGCGCACCTCGCTGCGTGCGGCGCGCAATTCGGCCTCAATCTGTTCGCGCGCGGCGTGCCACTCCTGGGCGCGGCGCGCCTCAAACTCGTGCAACTCCTCCGCCAGGCGGTTGCGATACTTCTCGGCGTCGGCGCGCAACTCCTCCGCACGGCGCAATTCGGCCGCAGCAGCGTCGCGCTCGCGGTGAATACCCGCCAGCAGGTCTTCGACCTGGACATCTTCGCGCGCCATTGTCGCGCGCGCGCGTTCCACCAGTTGCGGCGCAAGCCCCAGGCGCGCAGCGATCGCCAGCGCATTCGAGCGGCCGGGTAAGCCGATGGTCAGCCGATAGGTTGGCGCGAGCGTTTCGACATCAAACTCGACGGAACCGTTCTCCACGCCGGGAGTTGCGTAGGCAAACGCTTTCAGCTCCGCATAGTGGGTCGTCGCGACTCCCAGCACGCGACGTTCGAGCAGGCGCTCGATAATTGCGCGCGCCAGTGCAGCCCCCTCGACCGGGTCGGTACCGGCACCGAGTTCGTCGAGGAGCACCAGTGCCAGCCCGGGCGCGGGTTGGCGCGGCTCAAGCGGCGCCCACTGGCCAGGTTCGACCTTGCGCCAGTTTGACAGGCGGGTAAGTTCGTCCGGTGAGGGCGGCGGTGTGACAGGAACGCCCGGTTCGGCGCGCTCCGGTTCCATCGAACCATCCAGGGCTTGCAAGATGCGAATGATATTCGTCATGTGTGACGAAAAGGTCGAGAGGCTCTGCTCGATACTCTGCTCATCGCCAATATCGGCGAAGACATGGCTGAACACCGGCAGGCGTGAAGGCTCGGCAGCCGGAATGTGCAGCCCTGCCTGGGCCATGAGCGTCAGGAGGCCGGTGGTCTTCAAGGCCACCGTCTTACCGCCGGTATTCGGCCCGGTGATCAGTAACAGACGAAACGGCCCGCCGAGGCGCATGTCAATAGGAACGACCGTCTGCGGATCGATCAGCGGATGGCGGGCGGCAGTAAATACCAGGTGCGGCTCACGCGAGTCGGGCGCCGCATCAATAATCTCTGGCATCACACAGCGCAGCGCCGTGGCATAGCGCGCCATGGCGAAGGCCAGGTCGAGCGCTGCCAGGGTCTCGACACCGGCGACGATGGCCTCAGCATGACCGCCCACCTGGTCGGAAAGCTCGGCCAGAATGCGCTCAACTTCTTCTTGCTCAGCCAGTTGCAATTCACGCCACTTGTTATTGAGCTCGACAACCGCCAGCGGCTCGACGAACAGCGTTGCGCCACTGGCCGACTGGTCGTGCACCAGGCCGCGGATATTGCGCCGGTGACTGGCCTTGACGGGCACAACGTACCGCCCGTTGCGTACCGTAATGATCGGCTCCTGCAGCGACTCCCCCTGCGATGACGCAATCAGATGTTGTAGCTTCTCCTGCAGACGCCCGAACGCCACGCGCACCTCAAAACGCAGCCGGGCGAGTTGCGGGCTGGCGCTGTCGAGCACCTGGCCGTCATCGCCGATCGTGCGGGTAATCGCCTCCTCAATCTGTGGCAGAACCGGCAGATCGACGGCCAGTTCGCGCAACAGGGGGAAGGCAGCGGCATCGAGTTTGAGCAGGGATGCGCGCAGACGCCGGGCGCTGGCAAGGGTCGCGGCAATCTCAAGAAACGCCGCGGCGTCGCATACGCCGCCGCGACGCGCCAGCCCAACCGGGCCACGCACATCGCGCGCGCCGCCGATGCTCACATCGGGCGCCTCGTCGAGCAAGCGGCGCGCTTCGTCGGTCAGGCGCAGGCGTCGTTGCACATCAGATGGGTCGACACTCGGCGTCAGGGCAAGCGCCAGATCGCGTGACGCCGAGAAGGCGGCGTAGCGAGCGAGCCGGGCGCATATTTTGGGGAACTCGAGTGTCTCGAGTGATTGCGGGCTAATGGTCACAACTGGAAACTTTCTTGAGCAACATGCGCGCTTCGCCCGGCTGGTCTACGGATCTTCGCCTTCGTGCCTATCCGACAACCGCTACGCCTCGTGGCATTGCGCGAGCGACCGTTTGCAGCGAGCGACGCGTGGCTGAAGCAATCTCCTCTCACGCCGGTAGATTGCTTCGTCGCTGGCGCTCCTCGCAATGACAGCATGCCCATGGGTTTTCGGAGAGGTACTTAACGCAGCCGGAAAATAATCTCCGACTCGCGCGGCAATACCGGCCGCACCGACGAATAGATCAGCGGCAGAATGTTGTTGGCAAAGAACTGCACCAGGAACGAACCGCGCACACCGGCCTGAAACGCACGTACAATCGGGAAGGTAATGGTGCCCGCCGTGTCGCGAAACACGAAGAGTTGTTCGAGGAGCACCGCCAGCATGCCGAGGAACAGCGCACCAAGCACCAGGCCGAACAAAGTGCCGATAATCCGATCAACAAAATCGAGGCTGGCCGGCATTCTGGCATAACGAAAGGTATAGAGCCCGGCAACCGTGAGCAACAGGAATGAGATCAGCAACAGTACGCCAAATGCCACAATCTGCGCCACATCGGTCGTCGTGTTGAAGCGCTCGCGAAAAAATCGCCCCAGCGACTGAAAATAGAGGCTTGCAAGAATAATGCTGACATAGAACGCAATGATTGCGATCAAGAGCTTGATGGTGCCCTGAAAGAACCCGAGCGCCAGGCCGCCGAGTACCGCCAGCAGGAACAAGATGTCGATAACGTTCATGACACGCTCCTATCCGCTATCCGACGGCGCGCGCTGCATTATAGCATGGCTGACCATCCAGAGCGGTGAGCAGCAACCATGATCTGCGGGTGGGCCGCCGTTCCTGCTCGCTGCGCGCCCCACCGGGCGCAAGGTTCTCGCACGTTGCTCTAGCCTGCGGCGAGCGACGTGTGGCTGAAGCAATCGCGGCGTTTGATAAGGAGATTGCGTCGCTTCGCTCGCACTGCCATCCAATTCGTTCTTCGGATAGGCTCGAAAGCATGAACGGTTCCTGTATTCTGTCGCATTGCGTCATCACATGTCGTATACTGGTGGTAGTATAATCCTCAAACATTGTAACTCGCGTCACTAAGATACGGGTACCGCTCGACTGTTTCAAGGAGGAACATAGTGAGCACACCGAACCGTGTCGAATTGCTCGGCCCGACCACGCCGGCGTGGTTGGAGATCCTTACCGCTGAGGCGCTCGATTTCGTTGCAGCGCTGGCGCGCGAGTTCGAACCGCGTCGCAGGGCATTGCTCGCGGCGCGCGAGGAACGCTGGGCCGCTCTCAAAGGCGGAACCTTGCCCGATTTTCTGCCCGAGACGGTCGCTATCCGCGGCGGTGACTGGAAGGTCGCATCCATTCCCGCCGATTTCGCCAATCGGCGTACCGAGATCACTGGCCCGACCGACCGGCGCATGGTGATCAATGCGCTCAATTCCGGGGCCCAGGTCTTCATGGCCGATTTTGAAGACGCCAATGCGCCGACCTGGGAAAACGTCGTTCAGGGGCAGATCAATCTGCGCGATGCCATCCGGCGCACGATTCGCTTCGTCAGTCCGGAAGGGCGCGAGTACCGCCTGAACGATACGGTCGCCACGCTGGCGGTACGCCCGCGCGGCTGGCACCTGGTTGAAAAGCATCTGCACGTTGATGGTGAGCCGGTTGCCGGGGCGTTTTTCGACTTTGGCCTCTACTTCTTCCATAATGCGCAGGAGTTGATTGAACGCGGCAGTGGGCCGTATTTCTACCTGCCGAAAATGCAGAGCCATCTTGAAGCCCGCCTGTGGAATGATATCTTCAACTTCGCACAGGACCGGCACGGTATTCCGCGCGGCACGATCCGCGCGACGGTGCTGATTGAGCACATTCTTGCCGCATTTGAGATGGAGGAAATCCTCTACGAACTGCGCGAACATAGCAGTGGGCTCAATCTTGGCCGCTGGGACTATATCTACAGCTTCATCAAAGCCTTCAATCACCGTGCCGACTGGATCTTCCCCGACCGGGCACAGGTGACCATGGCGGTACACTTCCTGCGCTCGGCTGCGGAACTGGTCGTGTATTCATGTCACCGGCACGGCGCCCACGCTCTCGGCGGTATGTCGGCCTTCATCCCCAATCGCCGCGAACCGGAGATCACCGAGCGTGCCCTGGCGCAGGTGCGCGCCGACAAAGAGCGCGAGGCGAAACAGGGCTTCGATGGCGCGTGGGTGGCGCATCCGGATCTGGTGCCGACGGTGCTTGACGTGTTTAACGCGGCGTACCAGGGGGATCACCAGATCCAGTATGTGCCGCAGGTCCATGTTACCGCTGCCGATCTGCTGACCTTGCCGACAGGCACGATCACCGAAGCCGGCCTGCGCAATAACGTCAACGTCGCGTTGCAGTATATCGAGGCATGGCTCAATGGCCGCGGCGCAGTGGCGATCCACAATCTGATGGAAGATGTGGCGACCGCCGAGATCGCCCGTTCGCAGATCTGGCAGTGGGTGCGCTATGCCGCGCGGCTTGATGATGGGCGCACGATTGATGCTGCCATGTACCGGGCGATTCGGGACGAAGAGCTGCATGGGCTCCTGGCCGGGCGCGAGGGGCCGCATCATTTCGGCCAGGCGGCTGAATTGCTTGATGAACTGGTGTTGTCGCCGGAGTTTGTAGAGTTCCTGACCATTCCCGGTTATCGCCGGCTGGATTAGCCTGTACACGAAGGAGTGTTGCCATGATGAATCGAGACCAGGAAATCGCCGAACTGGAGCGGCGCTGGGCGACCGACCCGCGCTGGAAGGGTATCAAACGCGATTACAGCGCTGCGGATGTGGTACGGTTGCGTGGGACGCTGAAGATTGAGTACAGCCTGGCCAGCGCAGGCGCGCGCCGGTTGTGGGATTTGCTGCAGACCGAGCCGTATGTTGCAACGTTCGGCGCGCTTACCGGCGCGCAGGCGACGCAAATGGTGCTGGCCGGCCTCAAAGCGATCTATATGAGTGGCTGGCAGGTCGCGGCTGACAATAACCTGGCGTCACAGACCTACCCGGATCAGAGCCTCTACCCGTCTAACAGCGTTCCGGCGCTGGTGCGGCGGTTGAACAACGCGTTGATGCGCGCTGACCAGATCTATGCGTCGGAAGGGCACAATGGCATCTACTGGTACGCCCCGATCGTCGCCGATGCCGAGGCGGGATTCGGTGGTTCGCTGCACGCATTTGAGTTGATGAAGGCGATGATTGAGGCCGGTGCCGCGGGTGTGCACTTCGAGGATCAGCTGGCTTCGGAGAAGAAATGCGGTCACCTGGGCGGCAAGGTGCTGGTGCCGACATCGCAGTTCATCCGCACGCTGACGGCGGCGCGCCTGGCCGCCGATGTGCTTGATGTGCCCACGGTGCTGATTGCTCGCACCGACGCGCAGGCAGCCACGCTGCTGCTTTCCGACGTTGATGAATACGACCACCAGTTCCTCACCGGCGAGCGCACCACCGAAGGGTTCTACCGCGTCAAGAGTGGCCTGCCGTCGGCGATCGCCCGCGGCCTGGCATACGCTCCCTATGCCGACCTGGTCTGGTGCGAGACGGGTCACCCTGACCTGGCGGAAGCAAAGGAGTTCGCAGCGGCGATTCAGGCGAAGTTCCCGGGCAAGATGCTGGCCTATAACTGCTCGCCATCATTTAACTGGAAGCGCAACCTCGACGACGCGACGATCGCGAAGTTCCAGCGCGAACTGGCTGCGATGGGGTACAGGTTCCAGTTCATTACGCTTGCCGGCTGGCACATGATCAACTTCAATGCGTTTGAACTGGCGAAGGCGTACGCCGCCGAAGGTATGACGGCCTATGTGCGCCTGCAGCAGGCGGAGTTTGCCGCCGAGAAGGATGGTTACACGGCGACACGTCACCAGCGCGAGGCGGGCACCGGCTACTTCGATGAGGTGGCGACGATTATTTCGGGCGGAACCTCATCAACGACCGCACTTGCCGGGTCGACCGAGACGGAGCAGTTCCATTGATCGGTGCCAGGCGATAGGGTTGTAGAGACGGTGCCATGCAACGTCTCTACAACGCCGCCACGACGTTGCATTGCCACGTCGCTACTGTCGCGCGCCGGTGTATGCTATGATGGCGCCATGAACCACGATCACGCCATCAGACCTGCGATCCGACCATTCACGCCAGACGACCTCGACGCGCTTCTGCCGCTGGTCGCGGCGCTCCACACTGGCGACGGCGACCCGTTCGATCCAGAGCGTACAACCGCCGCGTTGCGCCTCCTTCTGGAGCGCCCCGACTATGGTCTCGTGCATGTCGCCGCGGCTGGTTCGGTCATCGCCGCGTATGTCGTTGCGACACTGGGGCTCTCGGTAGAGGCCGGCGGGCGCTTTCTGCTGGTTGATGAATTGTATGTGACGCCGGCGTGGCGTGGGCATGGCCTGGCCCGCGATCTGCTGTCCAGTATTCTTCCCTATGCCCGCATGCACGCCTGCCGCGCGGTCGAACTGGAAGTCGGCTGGGAGAATGACCGCGCACGCGCCTGGTATGAGCGGCTCGGGTTCGAACGTCACCGCCGCTTCTTCTGTTCGGCGCCGCTTGAGCTCCTGAGTGATCGCCTGGCTGCATGGAATCGCGTATAAGGCGCAATCAGCCCTGCCGCGCGGCGTATGCAAGGATAACGCTGATGCGTGCCGTCTTCCTTCACGATAAACACACGATTGCTACGTATCTGCGTCGTGACGCGGCGCTGCACCTCTATGCGCTCGGTGACCTCGATGATTTCTTCTGGCCGTATACCGTCTGGTATGGACTCCTGGATGGCGAGGGACTTTGCGCGATTGCGTTGCTCTACACCGGCGGTGACCTTCCGGCGCTGCTGGCGACCGGGCGTTCGCCGGCGACGGCGCTCGGTACGTTGCTGCAGCAGGTGAAGCATCTGCTGCCGCGACGGTTCTATGGCCACTTCAGCCCCGAAGCGCGCGATGCCCTCACGGCAGACTATGCGCTCGAGCCGCATGGCCCGCATCTCAAGATGTGCCTCAGTGACCCATCGTGCCTGGAAGGCGTTGATATATCCGGAGTCGAACGCCTGACGCCGGCGGCAACCGCTGAACTGGTAGCGTTCTATGCGCGCAGTTATCCCGGTAACTGGTTCGACCCCCGCATGCTGGAGACCGGCCAGTATTTCGGCATTCGCGAGCATGACGACCTCGTCAGCGTGGCAGGTGTCCATGTCTATTCGGAAGCCTACCGCGTTGCCGCACTGGGGAACATTACCACGCTGCCCACCGCGCGCGGGCGCGGACTGGCGACGACAGTTACCGCGGCGTTGTGCCGGTCATTACTGAAAACCGTCGATCTCGTCGGCCTGAATGTTCATGCTGAGAATACAGCAGCGATCGCCTGCTACAGGCGCCTGGGTTTTACCATCGCTGCGGAGTATGGCGAATTTCTGCTGACCGGCAGGTAGGGGCCAAACGTTTCTTCCAGCAACCGTTGCGCGCCGTCGCCTACGCTATAGGCGATGAACAGCGGTGCTTTGCCATCGGGGAAGCACGGCGCGACCAGTTCACGGGCCGACGGCCCGAGGGCGGCCAGGGCGGCCGCGCGTTCCGTTGCGGCGGTGTCCGGCAGGAGCAGCACAAGGGCGCTCCGGCCCGCCGGTTGTGACAACTGCGCACCGTCGAAAACGCCGATCCTCAGCCCGGTCGTCAAGAACCGGACGACATCGCTGCCGGCCACGCGCCGGTCGAGATAGACCTGGACCGCCTGCATCTCGGGATCAGACGATAGCGCCGGTGCCCGGGCGGCCCGCCCCATGGCAGTTTCGATCAGGTCGAACTCGCGATACACTGCCGGGTCATGCGGCATCACGTCGAAATAGAGCCAGGTATTGAATGCCAGGCTCACGGCCAGGATCGTCGGCACGATGGCGCCATTCGCCCGGCGGCGTGGTACCGCGCCAGACGTTGCACGATGCATGCCATCGAGTGCTGCACCCGCGAGCATGCATGCCGGCGCCAGCGCGCCAAGCGACCGCATCGCATGCGGGGCATCGGTGCTGAATATGCCGGGCAATAACGCCAGTGCGACCCAGGCCAGTGGCACGCGCGTACCCGGGCGCCAGCGCGCCGCCAGCCCGATGCCCATAGCCAGAAGCGTTCCAGCCAGCGGATCGAGCATGGGCGCGCCCGGCGCATGATGGCGACCGTTAGGATCGCCTGACACATGCCACATAAATAGGTAGCGCAGACCGTTGTTGAACAGTAACAGCAGGGGAGCGCGCTGTTCAAGATCCTCGCTGTTGACAATTGCCACGGCGCCGGTGCGCCGGTTGTATCCCTCGAAATCCTCCAGGATGAATCGGAGCAGCGGTGTGAGCACGAGCAGGCCGGCAATCATGGCGGCGGCGAGCGCCGCTGCTGCGTGACGCCAGGCGCGCCCGTCGCGACCGAGACGCAACGCGGTCAACAGTGCCAGCGTAAGCGGTGCCAGGCGACCGGTATGATAGGCATAGGCAGCCATGCCGGCCAGCGCGCCGGCCAGCGCCATGCCGGCCAGTGCGCGTCGTCTGTTGCCGCGATTCGACAGCATCTGCGGCGCAAGCGCGCGCCACATGCACCCGACGGCCGCCAGTTCCAGCAGGTGATCGAGAGTCGCGGGAAAGGCCCAGCGACTCATGCTTAGCCCCCATGACGCCCAGGCAAGCAGCGCCGCGCCGTATACCGCCGCCCGCGCGCCAATGACTGGCCGCGCTGCCCACCAGAGTGCCAGCGGCATCAGCGCCCCCGCCACTGCGCTCACCAGCCGTGCGGCACCTGCACCCGGCCCCAGCAACGCCAGCACTGGCGCCATCAGGTAGAACAGTAATGCCGGCAGATCCGCCCCGGCGACCACGTAGACCGGCCTGTAGGATGGGTCGTTCCAGATCTGGAGCGCCAGCAGGCCGTGGCGCGCCTCGTCACGCCACAGGCCGGCAGGCAGATCATCCAGGCGGTAGAGCCGCAGCACAAGCGCAGCGGCGGTTATTCCAGCCAGCGCCAGCGCCTCGCCGCGCAGCACCGGCACGCCTCCTGCACGTTCGTGAGCCAGAGCGCCGGCGTGGCATTCGCCGATAGTGGTGACAGCCAGAGCCACCCCGGCGGCAAGTATGGCAAATCCGACGACCGGCGATACTCCCAGACGCATCGCGATGACCGCAGCGAACGCAAGGCCCACGCCACTCCAGAACGACCGCGGTGCGGCGGAACGCGCATAGCCGGCACCCTGGCGCACCACCGAGAGAACCGACGGCCAGGCAACGATCATCACAATCGGGAGCACCGGCCACCACGGCCAGCCGATCGTGGGCAGCAGATAGCCGGAAGTCACCGGAAATGCAGCGGCCCAGCCGGCCAGTAGCGCCAGCAGGGTCACTCCCGACCAGCGCGCGACGGATGCGCGCCGGCCTGTGGGCCGGGAGCGCCAGACAAGCAGCAGCCAGCCGAGAAGCGGCCACGAGCCGAGAAAGATGGCGCGCACCGGCGGCGGAAACCACGCGACGTGCAGCACCGGCGCGGTAGTGATCGCCGCGAGCGCCACTCCCAGATCGCGCGCGTCGCCGGCGGGGCGATAGGCGGCCGTGCGCAGCAGCAACGGCGTGTCACCGGCCGGATCGGTCGCGATGAGCACCCGATAGTGACGCCACTCCGGCGCCACGACAAACGATCCCATCGAACGGCCACGCACACTCACCACGAGGAGCGGCGGCGGATCGCCAGCGTCACGTGGCGCCGCCAGGCGCAGGGTCACAAACGCCGGGCGCCCGTCGAAGCCAGAGAGGAACAGTGCGGCGTCCGGGCGCGACCAGCGGAAGACATCGGTTGGATTTTGTTCGAGCGCGTGGAAGCCAGCCAGCATCCTGCGTGCATCCGGATCAGCGACACGGACGTGCTGGTGCGGTTGAGCGACGCGCGCGCCAGATACCAGCAGGAGCACCACGATCGCGCCAGGCAACGCCCGCCTCAGCGCGGCCAGGAAAGCGGCGTAGCGGGCGATGCCAGAACGAACGGGACGGCGCACGGCAGCGTCCTGGATCAATAAGCGACATCACGCAGAAACAACCAGAGCGACATCATACCCGAGCCGGTCATGTGCCGCAAGCGCAGGGGTCACTTGACACAACGTCCGCGGTGGCGTACCAGCAGGGTGGCCTGGAGGGCGGGCCGCCCTCCAGGGTCAATCATCCGGCGGTGGGAAGGCGGTCGCAACGCGGAAAAGAACGCCGTCCCGCGGGCGGGCGGGCCCTGGCATACGCCTGGCTGGCCGATTGCGCGCGTGACCAGCGTCACTCCAGACACTTGACAGATAGAACACATGTGCTATACTATGGGTGGTCAGTCACCGGGTGACCTCGAACCAGCGTCCATGGCAGCCGCAACGGCCATCACACGATCGGGGGAAGAGCATGTACTGCAAAGAAATCATCTACGACCGCGACACGCACGACTACGCCATGTATCTTGACGGCGAACTGGTTGGCTTCGCGCGGACCTATCACGAGGCGGAAGTGACGCTTGATCAGCTGGTATTCGAGCTGATCAGTGGGGAATATTTTCGCGAGGCGGCGTAGTATTAGCGCTCGCCGCGTTTTGCGCCGGTCGCCACGGTAAGCCAGCGTACCAGCCTCGGTGCCACGGCATGGACGGCATACAGCAGGCGCAACCTGCCCGGCATCATGATCTCACGGTCGCCGCGCGCAATGCCGCGCACAATGGCTGTAGCGGCCTCTTCCGCGGTCAGCGTCGGCAGGAGGCGCCGTGCCAGTCCGGGCGCGCGCTCCAGGACGCCGGGGTTGTGCTCAAAATAGGTCGTTGCCACCAGGCCGGGTATGATCGATGTCACTCGTAAGCGGGTGCCGTGGAGATCGGCGCGCAGCGCCTCGACAAAACCGCGCAGTGCCCAGCGCGCCGCAGTGTATGCCGCTGCGCCCGGCCATGCAACCAGCGACGCCGGCGAGTTGACATAGGCCAGGTGACCACGGTCGCGTGCCAGCATCGGCGGCAGAAACGCCCGTGTGATGTAGAATGCCGCGAAATACGGCATCGCCATCATGGCCACAGCCTCATCGGGTTCGGTTTCCTCCACGAACAACCAGCGCCCTGAGCCGGCATTACTCAACAGCACGTCAGGAATGCCAAGGTCGGCGATGATATGCTGCGCCACAGCGGCAACCGCCGGCGCATCGGTCAGGTCAACCGGGTACGCCTGCGCCACGCCGCCCTGCGCGCGAATGTCGTATGCGACCGCGTCAAGCGCGGCGGCGGTTCGCGCCAGCAGTGCCACGCGCGCGCCATTTCTGCCGAAGACGCGCGCCGCCGCCGCGCCGATCCCGTACGATGCGCCGGTGACGACAACCAGACTGCCTCGCAGTGCCACGGTGCGTTTCCTTCGTTTGCGTTGCAGCACGCACACTGCCGCAGCAGTGATTGATGCTATAATCGGGCCGGTACACACGGCGCCCGACGCTTCAGGCCTTCCATCAACTTCAGTTGCATTCTATCACCTGAATGCGGCGTATGGCATTCCGCCCACCCGCGCGCCGATAGTCGCAAGAAAGGAACAGGGAATGCAGATAACACCCGGCATCTTCAAAGCTTACGACATTCGCGGCATCTATCCTACCGAATTGAACGAAGAAGGCGCCTATGCCATCGGGCGGGCATTCGTTACCTTTCTCCAGGCCAGTCAGGTGATTGTCGGCCACGACATGCGCCTGTCAGGGCCGTCGATCTTTGCAGCTGTCACCCGCGGCATTATGGAGCAGGGGGCCGACGTGGTGAATATCGGCCTGGTCAGCACCGATCAGTATTACTTTGCGTGTACCAGGCTCGGCCTGCCAGGTATGATGGTGACCGCCTCGCATAACCCGAAGCAGTACAATGGTTTCAAAATGGTGCGCCAGATGCCCTATCTGCTGAGTGGCGCCGAAGGTATTCAGGATCTGCGCCGCATCGTCGAGCAGGACGCGTATGCAACGGCATCGCGCACCGGTAGTATGCGATCGCTCGACCTGTCGGACGAGTTCGTTGAGGCGGTGCTTGGCCTGATTGACGTCGAGCGACTGCGCGGCAAAGGGCTCAAGTTCGTCGCCGACACTGGTAATGGCACGGTCGGCCCGATACTCCAGCGGATATATGAGCGCCTGCCGATCGAGTTCATCGGGCTCTATCTCGAACCGGACGGCAATCTGCCCAACCATGGTCTCGATCCGTTGCAGCCTGAAAATCGCGCCGAACTGGAGCAGCGCGTGGTTGCCGAAGGTGCCGCGGCCGGTTTCGCTTTCGATGGTGATGGCGATCGCTTCTTCGTCATCGATGACCGCGGCCGGTTTGTGTCGGGCGATTTTCTGACCGCGCTGCTGGGACGCTACCTGCTGCAACGCGCGCCGGCCAGCAACATCGTCTATGACGTGCGCGCTTCGTGGGCGGTACGCGACTTGATCAGCGCCACCGGCGGCACGCCACTCATGGAACGCGTCGGCCACGCCTTCATCAAGCGCCGCATGGCCGACGAAAATGCCCTGTTTGGCGGCGAGGTCACCGGGCATTACTACTTCCGCGATTTCAATTATGCCGACTCGGGGATCATTCCGTCATTACTGATCATGGAGATGCTGGCAACCAGCGGCCAGTCAATGTCGGCGTTGCTGGCGCCGCTGGAGGCGAAGTATTTTATCTCCGGCGAGATCAACTCGACCGTTGCCGACCCCCGTGGGCGGATGGAAGCGCTGGCCAGAGCGTACGCCGATGGTGTTGTCGAGTATCTCGATGGTGTGTCGGTGACGTATCCTACCTGGCACATGAATGTGCGTGCTTCGAACACCGAACCGCTGGTGCGCCTGAACCTGGAGGCGACGACGCGCGACGAAATGGAGCGTCGCCGCGACGAGGCACTGGCGATTATTCGAGGATAGCGGCGCCGGGTTGCCCGGAGCATCCAGCCGTGGGTCAGACGAGGTTATGTGGTGCCGCTGATTCTGCAGTAAGGCCTGTGGCAGCGAGGCTCTCGGCCATTATGCGGATAGTGGACACATGTACCGAACACGTATGTACCGCAGAGGGTGCGGAGGGATGCAGAGGATTTCAAAAGGCCCATGCTCTGCGCTCCTCTGCGTGCTCGGCGGTACATCTGAACACGCACCAGACAGCCCTGAGTTGCATGCGGCACCGACCACATGCTAGAATAAAGGCGTCGTGGGGATGTGGCGGAACTGGCAGACGCGCAAGTCTTAGGAACTTGTGGAGCGATCCGTGAGGGTTCGAGTCCCTCCGTCCCCACCATCTCAATGGTTGAGATCGGACAACCTGCCTCCTCGCGATGCGCCGGCATGCCAATGCATACAGCGCGATTTTTGGCATCAGGAAGCCCCGGTCGCAGTTTTGAACAGGCTTGGCGTAATGCTTGACTCGTCTTGTCCAGATGGCTATAATGCTAACCAGAGGTTAAGCACGAGCGCGATCGTGCGGCACCAGTGAGGGCCATCTGCCATGCGAATCGCAGAGCCAGGTGAATATCGGGCAACGTGAGCGGCGCAGGATCATGTGATCCTGTGCCGCTTCGGTTTTTGGCGTGGTGCGGGAGAAGACCTGGCGGTGCGACGCAATCCATCAGCAGACGCATAGCAGGGCGCAAGCGGATCTGGCCGGATTGACGCTCCTGCGGCAATACAATAGATGAGGAGGCGCACATGCACTCGGACCTGATCGGGAAGATTGAGAAAGCCCGGCGCTACGCGCAGGAACCGGAGCGCATCGCACTTGATGAGATTACCGTCCGTTTTCACGGCGGCAATAATGAGCATATGGTCAGGCTTGAGGGCGGTCACTGGAAGTGTGACTGCGAAGTGTTCCATCTGCGCCATGTGTGCGCACACGTGATGACGATGCAGAAGGTGCTGGAGCCGATGCTGTCGCCTGAGGCGCGCGAGCCAGGCCCGGTCATCATTCACTCCGAGCTCATCAGCATGATCGACAAGTCGCGACGGTATGCGCACGAACTGGAGCGCATCGAGATTGATTCGTTGCATGCCCGGTTCCGTGGCAGCAACAACGATCACACGCTGACGCTGGTTGAGTCGCGCTGGGTGTGTGATTGCACAACGTTCCGCACCTGGAACACGTGCGCGCATGTCATGGCGCTGCAACGCATACTCGCGCCGATGTTGCCGGCGGCGGCACGCGAACCCGGTAGCATTCCCACCGATGAGCGCCTTGTTAGCGCATTGAACTGATCGTCGCCATCAGCCAGCCATCCCCGCTCCGGCCCCCTGGAGCGGGGATTTTGTTGCAAGGAACATACACTATGACCCTGGTGATCGCTCATCGTGGCGCATCAGCATACGCACCGGAGAATACGATGCGCGCGTTCGAGCTTGCCGTGCGCCAGCGTGCCGACATGTGCGAACTCGACGTTCAACTCACCGCCGATCGCGAGCTTGTCGTGTTCCATGATGACACGACGGAGCGCTGGGAAGCGCACGGACGGACCGTGGCGCACTGCACCCTTGCCGATCTGCGCCAGCTCAGCATCGGCGGTGAGCGCGTGGCAACCCTGACCGAGGTATGCGCCTTCGCGCGCGATCAGGGTATGCGGCTCAATATCGAGCTCAAGGGCCCCGGCATGGGCGCTGACGTTGCCCGTCTTGTGCGCAATGAACGCGTCGTGGAACTGGTGTTGATCTCGTCGTTCTGGCCCCAGGCGCTCGCTGAGATCGCCGCTGTGGCGCCTGAACTGCCCCGCGCCTACCTGATGGGCGTCCAGACCCTTCGCCCCGATATACGCCTCCGTGAAAGCTGGCCGTTTCTCGATCTGAAAAGCGCTGGCGCCGTTGCATGGCATCCGGCCTACCAGATTCCGCTCCTTGACCACGTGCTGCCCCTTGTCCGCCGCGCCGGTTACCGCGTGAATGTCTGGACGGTCAATGATCCCGCCATTATGACCCGGCTGATTGCGCTTGAGGCTGATGGGATCATTACCGACGTTCCCGACGTCCTGCGTCATATCGTTGACGATCTTTAACCATCGCTGGCGATAGCACGATGCTAGCTTGCTTGACGGGAATGCAGAGCTGGTTTATATTTGGTAAACGGCTGCTCCACGATGAGCTTGCTCATTCGCTCCGCAGCATGGTAGTAGTGAAAGAGATGATTCGTTTGCAATTTTTAACGTCCTGTGATACACTCGCGCAATCGTGAGATCCTTCAACGATACTCCCCGCTGTGCTGGCGTGGCCTGTTGTGAACAACGGGCTGTTATGTGTTGTGTGTCGCGGGGTCTACCGTCAGGAGATGCTCCATGATCGAGCAAAGTCATCGAGGTCTGGCGCCGTCAGAACCGTACAGTCTTGAGTCGTTAGAGCGGCGCGCACTCGCCAGGCGTCGGCAACAAACATCGCTCACCCAGGCACTCACTACCCGATGGCATACACTTCGTTCTACCTGGTTCGGTTCCCCTGCCCATCTCCTTGCTCTGTTCCCGGCTCGTGTGGCGCTGCATGTGCTTGTCGTGCTGTTGATTCCACTCGCGATGCTGTTGTCGCAGCTTCGCCCCGGTGTGCTTGCGCCAGCGGTCCCCGCGCCAGCGGCGAGTCAGGGGGAGGGTGAGTTCACGGTGCCGCTGGCGCCGCTGACCATTGATGCCGCTGCCGAAATCGGTGATGCTCCGCTTGAGGATAATGGCGACATCCCGGTACCCCTCTCGCTCATTTCCCGTAGCGAGGCGCTGGCGCCGATTGTCGTCCCTGCGACGGTTGCAGGCGAACGCGTCTATCTGCGAAGCGGCCCTGGAACCGAGTATGACGCGGTGGGGCGCATATCAGGCGATACGCCGATCCAGGTCATAGGCCGCCACGGCGACTGGTTCCAGATCCGTGAACGGGTGGACGCGCCGGTCTACTGGATCTCCGGCGAATTGCTGAATATCTCGGAGGCGGCATCGTATACGCTCTTCGAGGTGCAGGAAAGCGCCATTCCGCCACCACCGCCACCCAAGGTTGCAACGGTGCGCGAGAGTGGCCTGCAGTTGCGCGATGGGCCCGGTACGAATTATGTGCCGATGATGAGCCTGCAGCAGGCGTCGCAGATCGAGTTGTACGAAATCTATCAGGACTGGTTCCACGTCGGTGTGCCGGGTGGCCTGGATGGCTGGGTCAAGGGGGAGTTCCTCGATGTCGATCCGTCGGTGGTAAAGCGCCTGCTGGTAGCCGAGACGGTGCCCGATCCCAACCCGGCGCTGGTTGGCTTTGTTGCGGAGAATAGTGTCAATTTGCGCAAGGGGCCTGACTCGCGCTACGACCGCGTCGGCAGAATTGATGCAGGCGTGCAACTTGACCTGATCGGCAAGTACAAGGACTGGTTGCGGGTGCGCTTGCCAGATGGTACGAAGGCATGGGTTTTCAGCGATCTGGTGAATACGACGGCGCATGTGTTGCGCCGGGTGCCGCTCAGCCGCGATTTTCCGGCGTTGCCGGTCGCTGCCGGAGGGCGGCCCGGCGCCAGCGCCGGCCTGGCGAATATCCCGGCGAGTGGTGATGTGGCCAGTTTTGCGGTGCAATTCGTCGGGTACCGGTATCGCTGGGGCGGTGCAAGCCCGGGAAGTGGCTTCGATTGCAGTGGCCTGACCAGTTATGTCTATCGCCAGTTTGGTGTGAACCTGCCGCGTACCGCCGCTGCGCAATTCAATACCGCCTACGGCGCATCCGTCGGCCCGATGGAAAACCTGGCGCCGGGTGACCTGGTCTTCTTCCGGAATACCGGTGGGCGGCGCGGTATCAGCCACGTGGCACTCTATATTGGCGGCGGGCGCATGGTGCATGCGATGACACCACGCTATGGCGTGCAGGTGTCGAGTATCTGGGGTTCGTACTGGACATCGCGCTACTATGGCGCCATTCGCGTACGTCGCTAGTACGCCAGAGCGTCACTGTGAACAAAGGTCTGGGACGATGGGCGCCCGTGCAGTATTGCACGGGCGCCCTGTTTGCGATCGCCACAACGAAGGGTTGCCTGGTGTATCGCCGGCGACGAACATACGCTACAATAGTGACTTGCGCCGGAGTATGCCGTGCGCCATACAACAGCCAGGAAGGATAGTACGAATGAAAGGACTGGTCCTGAGCGGCGGCAAGGGAACGCGCCTGCGCCCGATCACGTACACCAGTGCCAAACAACTGGTTCCGGTGGCGAACAAGCCGGTACTGTTCCGGGTTATTGAGACGATTCGCGATGCAGGTGTTGAAGAGATCGGCGTGGTCATTGGCAGTACGGGCGCCGAAGTGCGCGCCGCCGTCGGCGACGGTAGCCGCTGGGGGGTGCGGATTGCCTACATTGAGCAGGATGAACCGCTGGGCCTGGCGCACGCAGTGAAGATTTCGCGCGATTTTCTCGGCGACGATCGATTTGTGATGTTCCTGGGCGACAATTGCATTCAGGGGGGTATCGCGCCGTTGCTGCAGCAGTTTGGCGCCAGCGACTTTAATGCGCAGATTGTCCTCAAGCGTGTGGCGTCGCCCGAACAGTATGGTGTCGCCGTGCTTGATGAACGCGGCCAGATTGTCCGGCTGGTGGAGAAACCGCGCCAGCCGCCGTCGGATCTGGCGCTGGTTGGCATCTACATGTTCGACCGGAGCATCTGGGATGCAGTGGAGGCGATCCGGCCATCGTGGCGCGGCGAACTGGAGATCACCGATGCCATTCAGTGGCTCGTTGAGCACGGGCGGCGCGTCTTCCCGTACGTCCACGATGGCTGGTGGATCGACACCGGCAAGAAAGACGATATGCTGGAGGCCAATCGCTTGATCCTGGAGGAGATGACCGGGTCGGTGGAGGGCTTCGTTGATCGCGACTCACATCTGATCGGCAAGGTGATCATCGAGAAGGGCGCCGAGATCATTAACAGCACCATTCGTGGCCCGGCGATCATCGGCGAGGGCACACAGATCGTCAATGCGTATATCGGGCCATTCACCTCGATCTACCATAACTGCATCATCGAAGGCGCCGAGATTGAGCATTCGATCGTACTGGAGCATTGCACCATCCGCGATCTGCCTCACCGGCTGGAAGACAGCCTGATCGGGCGGCATGTCGAAATCACCCGCTCACCGCGCAAGCCGAAGGCGTACCGGCTGGTTCTTGGCGATCATTCGCACGTCGGCGTGCTGTAAGAACGCAGCATGGAGAATTGAGAACCAGGTATGTGAAGACAAGAGCAACGACCACAATTCCCGGTTCTCAATTCTCCGTTCCCAGGTGCTACCGCCCGTGCGCGTAATCAACACCCGAAATACGCATCAATTTGTTCCAGTCGTGACGGGCTTCCAGGTAGCGCACCGTACCGGATGTTGAGCGCATCACCACGGAATAGGTGCGCGCGCCGCCGCCGTAGTAGCGCACCCCGCGCAGAAACTCGCCTTCTGTGATGCCGGTTGCCGCGAAAAAGACATTCTCGCCGCGCACCAGGTCAGAGGTGCGATAGACACGCTCGAGATCGATGCCGTTGGCGGCCGCGAGCGCACTTTCATCATCGTTGCGCGGCCAGAGCTTGCATTGAATCTCGCCGCCCATGCATTTCATGGCGCATGCAGTGATGACGGCCTCGGGTGCGCCGCCAATGCCCATGAGCATATCGGCAGGCGGATCATCGATCGCGGTCATGACGCCGGCTGATACGTCGCCGTGCAGGATCAGCTTGATACGCGCGCCCGTCTCGCGGATCTGGCGGATCAGGTCTTTGTGGCGCGGGCGATCGAGTACCACCACCGTGATATCCTCGACCTCCTTGTTCAACGCGCGTGCGACGTTGCGAATGTTCTCCTCCACCGGCGCGTTGATGTCAATCGCCCCGCGCGCCTGCGGCCCGACCGCCAGTTTGTCCATGTATGCAATGCCGGACCAGTGATACAATGCGCCGCGCTCGGCCAGAGCGACGACGGCAATGGCACCCGGCATGCCCTCGGCGAGCAGCGTCGTGCCTTCGACCGGATCGACGGCGACATCCACTTCCGGCGGCTCGCCAGAGCCGACCTTCTCGCCGATATACAGCATCGGCGCCTCATCCTTTTCGCCCTCGCCAATCACGACGATGCCATCCATCGGTACGCTGTCGAGTGCAAAACGCATGGCATCAACGGCCGCCTGATCGGCGGCGTTTTTGTCGCCACGACCCATGAGGCGAGCGGCGCGTAAGGCAGCCGCCTCGGTGCAGCGTACCAGATCCATTCCCAGGTTTCGCTCGAGTCGCATCCGCAGCCTCCTTGACGATACAACGACCAGAACAGAGCACGCTATCACACGACCGTCACCGGTTCCACAGCAGCACAGGGCGATCCGCCTCGATTGTAACACGATATGTGGAAGGTAGTCACCGTATCCTGTGGCACCACCGATGCTATGCCCGGGCGCCCTTTATGTCTACTGGCACTCTCCCGTCAAGAGTGCTAGAATAGGACTTGACAAACACGCCCGCTTTCGGTAGTATAGTCAGCGGTTAGCACTCACCCAGACAGAGTGCTAACCGCTGCAGTTTGATCCTGGCACATGTAAGGAGGTCACACGCATATGGGCACGGATTTCCGCATCCGGCCGCTCGCCGACCGTGTGGTTGTGAAGCCTGTCGAGCGCGAAGAAAAGACCAAGGGCGGCATCTTCCTGCCTGATACGGCCAGCAAGGAGCGCCCGATGGAGGGTACCGTCCTGGCCGTGGGCGAAGGGCGCATCGACGACAATGGCCGGCGCGTCCCGATGAATGTCAAGCCCGGCGACAAGGTGGTATTCGCCAAGTATAGCGGTACCGAGTTCAAGGTTGACGACGTCGAGTACCTTATTCTGTCCGAGAAGGACATTCTGGGCATCGTTGAGGATTAACGACGAGGAGGACAGGAACTCCCATGCCAAAGCAGTTGTATTTCAGTGAAGAGGCCCGGCGCGCCCTCAAGCGCGGCGTTGACACCGTGGCCGATGCCGTCAAGACGACGCTTGGCCCGCGTGGCCGCAATGTTTCAATTGACAAGAAGTTTGGCGCGCCGACTGTCACACACGATGGCGTCACGGTCGCCAAAGAGATCGAACTCAAAGATCCATTCGAGAACATGGGCGCCCGCCTGCTGGTGGAAGTCGCAACCAAGACGAACGATGTCGTCGGCGACGGCACCACGACCGCCACAGTGCTGGCGCAGTCGATCGTCAACGAAGGCCTGAAGATGGTCGCAGCCGGTGCCAATCCGATGCTGATCAAGCGCGGCCTTGATAAGGCGGTCGAAAGCGTCGTTGCTGAACTGAAGAGCCTTGCCACTCCGGTGCGCGATCGCGCCGACATCGCACACGTTGCCGCCATCTCCGCCGCCGATACCGAGATTGGCGATCTGATCGCCGAAGTGATGGAGAAGGTCGGTAAGGACGGCGTGATTACGGTTGAGGAGAGCAAGGGTATTGCCTTCGAGAAGGAATACACCGAGGGCATGCAGATTGACCGCGGCTACATCTCGCCCTACTTCGTGACCAATCCCGAGCGCATGGAGACCGAGCTCGAGGACCCCTACATTCTGATTACCGACAAGAAGATCAGCAGTATTCAGGATATTCTGCCGGTGCTTGAGAAGGCGCTGCAGGTCACCAAGAACCTCGTCATTGTGGCTGAGGATGTTGATGGCGAGGCGCTGGCGACGCTGGTGGTCAACAAGCTGCGCGGCACCATCAATGCGCTGGCGGTGAAAGCGCCGGGCTTCGGTGACCGCCGCAAGGCCATGCTGCAGGATATTGCTATCCTGACCGGCGGTACGCTGATCTCGGAGGAGATCGGCCGCAAGCTCGACAGCGCCACCCTTGAGGATCTGGGCCGCGCCCGCCGTGTGGTATCGGATAAGGACAATACCACCTTTATCGAGGGCCGCGGTGACGAGCGCGCCATTCGCGCCCGCATCGAGCAGATCCGCGCCCAGATCGAAACCACCACCAGCGACTTCGATCGCGAGAAGCTCCAGGAGCGCCTGGCGAAGCTGGCCGGTGGCGTGGCGGTGCTCAAGGTCGGCGCGGCGACCGAGCCGGAGCTGAAGGAGAAGAAGCACCGCGTCGAGGATGCGCTCTCGACGGCCCGCTCGGCGGTTGAGGAAGGTATCGTCCCCGGCGGCGGTGTGGCGCTGATCAATGCCATTTCTGCACTCGATCGCGTGCAGGTGGTGCATGACGACGAGAAGTATGGCGTGCAGATCTTGCGCCGTGCGCTCGAGGAGCCAATGCGCCAGCTGGCGAAGAATGCCGGTGAGGACGGCGCGGTGATCATTGATAGCGTGCGCCGCATGCAGAAGGAAAAGAACGACAAGAACTTCGGCTACAATGTGCTGACGAATGAGTTCGGCAGTATGATCGAGATGGGCGTGATTGACCCGGTCAAGGTGACGCGCTCGGCCGTTCAGAACGCCGTCTCAATTGCCGGCCTGTTGTTGACCACCGAAGCGCTGGTCGCCGAGATTCCGGAGGAGAAGCCGGCGGCACCGATGCCCGGCGGCGGTGGCGGGATGGACTTCTAGTTCCAATACTTCCAACTCCGGTTGTGCTCAACTGGTGCGCCCCTTCTCACACGAGAAGGGGCGCACTTGCATGGTTCGTACCGCGGTTTATCTTAACGCCACGAACTCAGCCAATCCCCCAGAGAAACACGTGGCGCCAGTCGGGGAGCCGCAACCCGCGTCAGGGCCAGCTCCCATGCCAGGTCTGCGATCTCGAATGCCGCCAGCGGCCGACCTGCCATACGCGCCGCGTCTGCCGCTGCCTGCCGCGCTTCAGGACGCTCGATCCAGCGCTGTAGCGCCTCGACAAACCGGGTGGCATCCGGTGTGTATTGCGCCGCGCCGCGCCGTACCACATACTCCAGGTTCCCCGCCTCCTGCCCTGGCGCAGCGCCATAGATCAATAAGGGCCGCCCCACTGCCAGCGCTTCGCTTACGCTCAATCCGCCCGCCTTCGTCGCCACAATGTCGGCTGCGTGCATCATATCGGGTAGCGGAACAAATCCGTAGATGTGCACCGGATTCTTCCACGCGCGCGCGCGCAGGGTGGCTGCCAGTTCGTTATTGCGCCCGGCGGCGATAACAAGTTGTACCGGCTGGCATACTTCGTCAGCGGCGATGGCAAGCTCCGCCAGCGGGCCAACCCCGGCGCCGCCACCGATCAGCAAGATCGTCGGCAGGGTGGGGAGCCACCCGAGTTCGCGACGGAGCATCTCCGGTGCGGCACGTTGCACCGCAAAACGCGGATGAACTGGAATACCGACAATACGGACGCGCTGCGGATCCATGCCGCAGCCGAGCGCCCGCGTGCGCACCCGTGCCGTTGGAACAACGCAGATATCGTCGCCTGGCGAAAACCATGCATGGTGCACATCGCCCAGGTCGGTCACGACCGTGATCAGGCCAGGGCGGCCACGCGCGCTGCGATAGGCATCCGCGACCAGTGATGTGAACAGTGGATAGACGCTGATAACGACATTCGGTATGTGCCGAACCAGCAGGTTACGTAACGCATCACCAACCGCCAGCCCCATGGCGCTGCGCAAGAGTGCGGCGGAAGCAGCGGCATTCGTCAGGGCGTGTGCCCGGTCGTATCGCTCCGGCGCGCGCTGCACGGTTGCAAGGTAGTATTCTTCTGCCTGGCGCAGCAGCGGCGGGCTTGGCGGTTCACGCAGCGGGTTCGCGATCGAGACCTGGACACTATGACCATAGCGCTGCAGCAGCGCCGCTTCGACCGCCTGGGCCGCACTACGATGCCCGCTGCCTGCATCGGTTGTCAGTATCAGGATGCGCGTCATGCGCATAAGCTCTCACTCCTCACGCTTGTGATCCCGGCGGCATGTATGACGACAGGATCGGCATCACTGTTTCACGTGGCGTGCCGCCAGCGTGCCACCCCCGAAACGTTGATAGGCGACGGTCCCCAGCAGGAGCAACAACCCGATGACGCCGACCGCGACGACGAAACCAAGCGCACCCTCGAAGACACTCAACGCCAGATAGGTCACATAGATGAAACACCCGAGTGCGCCGAAAACAAGAACGATCCTGCGTTGCAGCCAGACACTGGCGGCAACAAAACCGACATGGATGGCCAGAAAGGTAAGCCCGTAGATATCCTGCCCGCGGTCCAGCGCGAGTGTACCCAGGTTGATCAGGAGCGCCACGTGCCCGGCGAGGTAGAGCCACAGACTGTAATCACGCACGGTACGCCACTGCAGCACCACGCCGGCTCCAAGCATGGCGACTCCTGCAACGGCGCCAACCAGCCGTTCTCGATCGTCCCACATCCATCCAGTGCTGCCGAACGCCCACCGCGCCAGGTCCATCGAGAGGAACCATGTCCAGACGGCGATATGCAGCGTGATGAGCGGAAAACGGGTAACCCAGACGGCGACCAGCGCCGCGGCGATTCCTGCAAGTTCCATGGCGATCCACTGCGGTAACACAACCCGCCGGTAGAATTCGCCATAGGCCGGTTCTTCTGGCCAGATCTGCGCCGCGCCGAACAGGGTGTGCACCAGCAACGGCACGACGCCGACTCCCGCGAAGATCAGTAGATTACCCGCGGTGATGTACTGATTGCGCCGGAGCAACTCGCCGGCCATGCAGAACACGGCAATCGTTACGGCGGCGATCACTGCCCGCACCAGGTACGATAGCTGCTCCCATTGCAGGCCAACATAAAGCGTGTATGCCAGCACCAGCAGGAACGCCCCGAAATAGGCGGCGATCGTCAGCAGGTTGAGCCCGCCGCGCCGCGGCGCACTTCCCCCTCGGCCAGCAACCGCGCCATGCTCGGCCAGATGGCGGCGAATGGCCGCAGCTTGATCGGACGTGATCAAACCATGGTTGACCCATTCATCAAGATCCGCACCAGATAACTGATTGCTCTCGAAAGACGGCATTGATGGTTCCTCCCTGGCTTATGGCCAATTGTACACCCACAACTGGCAGAGGAACGGCGTGCCGCAACACATACTGCGCCAGAAACTCGTCTTTGCATGTTCCATCCACACCCGGCGCTTGAATCGTTGTTGGCATCCTGCACCCTTACCCGCGCACGCGCAGCGCCGTCAGGCGCGGGGCGGCGGTCTGGATCGTCTCGATACGCTTGGCGAAACAAAAACGCGCAAGGCCAGGTATTCCTGCCGTGTCACTGTAGAAGACTGAAGTCGGGATCGCCGCCACACCAATCTCGGTCGTCAACCAGCGGCAGAATGCGCGATCATCGGTATAACCGAGTGCGCCGATGTCGGCGGAAACAAAGTATGCTCCCTCAACCGGCAATGTCGCCAGGCCGGCACTGCTGAGAACATGGCACAGCAGGATGCGTCGTTCATCGTATTCCCGCACCAGATCGCGATAATATCCATTGCGCGGGGCCTCGTCCAGCGCCACGGCGACAGCCTCCTGCAATGGCGACGACGTGGCGAAGGTGACCCACTGGTGTGCCTGGCGCAACGCATGGTTCAGGTGCGCCGGACCGACCGCATAGCCAATTTTCCAGCCGGTGACGCTGAAGGTCTTCCCGGCACTATTGAGGGTCAGCGTTCGCTCCCACATACCAGGAAGCGTTGCCAGTGGAACATGTGTCGCGCCGTTGAATACCAGCCGGTCATACACTTCGTCGGTAACGGCGAGTGTGTCGTACTCCTGGCAGAGTGCGGCAATCAGTGCCAGTTCAGGGTGTGTAAAGACTTTGCCGGTGGGGTTATGCGGCGAATTGACGATGATCAAGGCCGGGCGCCTGGCAAAGGCGGCGCGTAGCTCCGCTTCATCGAACCACCAGCTCGCCGGGTGCGCGGTGTCTGGCGGGTAGAGCCGGACCGGCAGCGGCGTTCCGCCTGCCAGGACAATGTCCGGCACATACGCATCGTATGCCGGTTCAAAGACGATCACGCGCTCACCAGGATCAAGCAGCGCCAGCATCACATCGCACAACGCCTCGGTAGCGCCACTGGTAACGGTTACTTCGCTCTGCCAGTCGATGGCGCGGCCATGGTCGCGCTCCCACTGCGCGGCGATCGCCTGCCGGAGCCGGGGCAGGCCGGGCATGGGCGCATACTGGTTGATGTCGGCATGAATCGCAGCGGCCGCAGCCTCCTTGATGAATGCCGGGCCGGGGAAATCGGGAAACCCCTGGCCAAGATTGATGGCGCCATGCTCCAGCGCCAGCGCGCTCATTTCTGTGAAGATTGTGGTACCGAAACTCGCCACGCGGTGGGCGGACCTGCCTGGCATAGTTGCTCCTTTGCCGCACGGTTGTGCCGCAAGACCTCCAGAACGCCGATCATGGCTCCGGAGCGTGGTTCTACGGCGCGAATCACACCAGAACGCCCGGTCTACCGGTTTGATCAATATGATCGGACCTCGCGACACTATCCTACCATAGACGCAAAGCGATCGGTGTCCTGTTATTGATACGACTTACGCGGTGGCGTATTCCTGGCTCCGCCAGAGCCTGCGGTAGCATGGTATTCATGATCAAGATGGTGCGATGTGGCAGCGAAGCCGCCACATCGCACCACCAGAGAAGGTACGTCCACTCTGCCGAAGGCAAGACGATCGGTTACACGAGTCGCTCACACGGGCGACCACGTAAGTCCTGTTATTGACAGTTGTTTCATACTGCTTGACTCCCGGATGGCGCATGGCGTATGCTGGCAGCGGAATGCGAACAGCGCGCCGGCGATCGGATCTGGCGGCGCTGCAGGGGGCACGATGGAGGTGGCGATCAGTAGAACCGTGGAACAAGCGCATGGGCTGCGGGTATCGCACCCGCAGTTGACGAGGTGGAGGTTCCCTGCTGCGAGGCGGGGCTAACGCCGGCCCTTGACCGGCGGAACATCGAGAGATCAGCGGATGCCTCCCGGGCGTGCAGCCGCCCGCAAGCGCTCCGGCAAAGCCGCCTGGCGACAGGTGGGACAGGCGGAGCGTAGCGAGCACCACATATCGCATTGCGCCGGTGCGCCACAGTATGCCCCATGTGGCCAGGCGCTCGTTTGCAGTACAGGGCAACCCGCACAATCTACGTGGCGCGCCAGTGGCCGTGGCGCGGCGTGCGGCTGTGCACACGGCAGGCATGGCGGTGCAGCGCCTGCGGTACTGAACCCTGGATTTCTCAATCTGCAACCAGGCAATCAACAATCAGTATAGAAAGGGGCACCCGATGTGCGGTATTGTTGGATACGCCGGCCCGCGTGACGCCAGTGAGGTTCTGCTTGGCGGGCTGGGGCGGCTCGAGTATCGCGGCTACGACTCGGCAGGTATCGCCGTTGATGATGGGCGGCAGCTCCAATTGCGGCGCAGCGTCGGTAAACTCGGCAACCTGGCGGCGCACCTGCGCGAGCGACCGGTAGTCGGGCGCTGCGGTATCGGCCATACCCGCTGGGCCACCCATGGCGGCGTCACCGAAGAAAATGCTCACCCGCACCGTGACGCCTCGGGCGACATCGTCGTCATTCAGAATGGTATTGTCGAGAACTATCTCGAATTGAAAGAACGCCTGGTCGCTCACGGCCATCAATTCGCCTCCCAGACCGACACCGAAGTGATTGCCCGCCTGCTGGGCGAGTACTACGAGGAGACTGGTTCGCTGGAGCAGGCGATGCGGCGCACCCTGGCAGAGCTGCGCGGCGGCAATGCGGTCGTCGCCATGACGCGCCGTGAGCCGGGGCGGATCGTTGCCGCGCGCCTGGGGCACGCCGGTGGTATTGTGATCGGGCTTGGCGATGGCGAGACCTTTGTCGCATCCGATGTGCCGGCCATTCTTGACTATACGCGGCAGGTTCTGTTTCTCGAAGATCGCGAACTGGCGGTGATTGAGGCCGGGCAGGTCAGGTTGTACCGGCTGGATGGTGCAACTATCGAACGTGCGCCAATGACGATCCCGTGGGATCCGGTTTCGGCGGCCCGGGGCGACTTCAAGCATTTTATGCAGAAGGAGATTTTCGAGCAGCCACGTGCGTTGACCGATGTGTTACGTGGCCGGATCGACCTGGATGACGGCGCGGTCATGCTTGATGAACTGACCTTCAGTGAACGCGAGTTACGGCAACTGGAGCGTATCTGCGCCGTTGCCTGCGGCACGGCCTGGCATGCCGCGCTGGTGGCGAAGTTCGCCATCGAAGCGCTGGCGCGTGTGCGCGTTGAGGTTGATTATGGCTCAGAGTTCCGCTACCGCGAGCCGCTGATCGGCCGGAACGCCGCAGTGCTGGCGATCACCCAGAGCGGTGAAACCGTTGACACGCTGGCCGCGATGGAAGAAGCGCGGCGACAGCAGGCGAAAAGCATCGCGATCGTCAATGCCGTTGGGAGCCAGGCGGCACGCCTTGCCGATGGCGGCGCGATCTATCTGCATGCCGGGCCGGAGATTGGCGTCGCTTCCACAAAGGCATTCACTACCATGCTGGTTGCAGCGTACCTGCTGGCGCTACGGCTGGGCGCGGCACGCGGTGTACTGGCGGCAGGCGAGGTGCGGCGGTATATCCAGGCGCTGATCGAATTGCCCGGCAAGGTTGAGCGTATCCTGCAGCAGCACGCAATCTATGAGGAACTCGCGGAACGCTATCACGGTGCGCGCGATGCGCTATTCCTTGGTCGCCAGGCAAATTATCCTGTGGCGCTCGAAGGCGCGTTGAAATTGAAGGAAATCAGCTACATCCACGCCGAAGGGTATCCAGCCGGCGAGATGAAACACGGACCGATCGCGCTGATTGATCGCGATCTGCCGGTGGTCTGTATTGCCATGCGTGATGGCGTGTATGAGAAGATGATCTCGAATATCGAGCAGGTGCGGGCGCGCGGCGGCCATGTGATCGCCATTGCCGCCGAAGGTGATGCATTGATCGCCGCCAAGGCCGATTATGTGATCGAAGTGCCGGAGACGTTGCCGTTGCTGACGCCGGTGCTGACCAGTGTGCCCATGCAATTGCTGGCCTACCAGTTCGCCGTGCGACGCGGCTGTGATGTGGACCAGCCACGCAACCTGGCGAAGAGTGTCACGGTCGAATGAACGGGGACAGGCGCCGTGGGATGACCCGGACCTCTGGTATACTCTGCGAGTGATCCATTCAGGGTATTGCCAGAACGGAGCACATGCGCCATGGCGCCCGTCAGCCGCCGGATCTTCACGCCCACGCCACCGGATCGCCCGCGATTCACCGGCGCCGACGCCATTATCGTTCTGATCATCCTCAGTCTACTGGCCGCCGGCATCTGGCTGGCCGAAACCGCCCCTGCCGAGGTGCGTGGTCCGGCGATCAGCCTTGATGTGGCGGCGCTGCCCTGCTTCCGTACCTGCTCACTGGCATGATTACCGCCAGCGGCGGCGCCTGGAACGCCAGCATGGTGGCGGAATATGCGGATGCTGGAAGCGTCGGGCGAGCGCGCATTGCGCCGTGAGCAACACGGCACCATGCGGCATGATAGTACATCATCGCCTGCTGGCGCCCGTTGTGTTCTGCCTTACGATTGCCGCAGGGTATGGCGAAGCCAGAAATGTGCTACCGTATACGTTCTGTTACTTATTTGTGAACGAATGGCAGAAAGGCACGGAACGGTCGCTCGATCTCCATGGCGCGCAGGCGCAGAATGCGATCATTTGAGCCGCCATTGTCGGTTGAGATGTAGATATATCCATCCGGCCCGACCGTTACGTCGCGCAGACGGCCATACTGGAAGTTGATCAGGATCTCCTGCTCGGCCACCGTCTCATTGTTCAGACGCAGCCGGTAGAGCCTGCCGGTCTTGAGTGTGACGAAAAACAGGTTTCCCTGCCATTCCGGGAAGGCATTGCCCGTGTAGAACGTCATGTCCGATGTTGCAACCGTGACATCTGTATCGTACTCGGCGATCGCCGGGGCATAGTTTGCCACACCGGTGCATGCCGGCTGGATGCCAAGACATGTCGGCCAGCCGTAGTTGCGCCCTTGCTGCAGCAGGTTCAACTCATCTTTCTGGCTGGGGCCGTGTTCGGTGCTCCACAACCTGCCGGTGGCCGGTTGAAACGCCAGTCCCTGGTGATTGCGATGTCCGAGCGTCCAGATGAGTGAGCGCGGGAGCTGCCCGGCGGCGTAGAACGGATTATCGGTCGGAACCGAACCATCCTTGAAGATGCGGAACGTCTTGCCGCCGCTGCTGTCCAGGTTCTGCGCCAGTGAAGCGTTGCTGGCGTCGCCCATCGTTACAAACAGGTAGCGGTTGTCGGGCGAAACAACGACACGGCAGCCGTTGTGGGTCAGCGCGCCGACCATGCCGTCAATCAACGGGAGTTCGTCGCCGATCGTGGCGCTACCGACGTTGACCGTGAAGCGTGACAGGCGATTCTGTTTCGCCATGCCGGCGCCATAGGTACTGTAACAGATGTACACCCAGCCGTTCTCGGCGAAGTTCGGGTCCAGTTCCATACCAAGCACGCCTGCCTCGCTCTCGACACGCACCGGGCTCGGCGGCGAACTGTTGAATACCTGTATCTCGCCGGTCACCAGGTTCAGCGCCCTGAGACGGATGCTGGTATCGCTGCGGCTGGTAAAGAAGAGCCGGCCATCAGGAGCGAAGTTGATGCTCCATGGGCGGTCCAGGCCGGTCTTTACGATATCAATCTCGAAGTCGGGAGCTGCGCGAGTTTCGCTTTGCCAGAGTAGCGCGACGGCCAGGATGCTCAGGAGCAGGGGTGCACTCAACCAGCGACGGGGCATGGCACTCTCCTTTTCGTGTGATGTTCTGATCCGGCGGCAGATGGCGCATACGAAGATGGGGCGGCGTGGATGAGCGGGGTTGCGCCTGCGCTGGAGACATGTGCGATTATAGGGGGGGCGGTGCGTCTGGATATGACCTGCGCGTAGGAGAATGGTCCTGTTTTTGTCACCTGGATGGATCAGGGCCGGCATAGCTCGCATCGCTGGTTGCCGGCCTTTTCATAGGTGTGTTGATTGACTCTGACAACGGAGGAACCTACAATACGTAGGCATACCACGACCGCGCTCCGCTGAAATGAGGCTTATGTGTTGACGCCTGGCACGCTTCTTCAGGATCGCTATGTTGTGGAACGGCTGCTCGACCGCAGCGCGTTCGGCGATCTGTACCTGGCGCGCGATCAGCGCACCAGGCAACCGGTTGACATCAAGGCTGTCACTCGTAGTGCCGCCAATATCGACATTCAATTCAGCCATGAGGCGGCGGCGTTCGCAGCAGCGCGCAATGCTGCGCTTCCTGCGGTGGTCGATGCGTTCACGACACCGCTTGGCCGCTTTCTGGTGGCTGATCATGTTCCCGGCATCAATCTTGATGAGCTACGCGCCCGCGTACCGCACGGTCGCCTTGACGCGGACGCTGCGCTGCGGCTGATGCAGCCGGTGATTGAGGCGCTCGATCACCTCCACGGCTGGACGCCACCTCTTCTCCATCGTGACGTGCGACCGGCGAATATCCGGGTCACAACCGCCGGCCAGGTCTACCTGGTGAACCCTGGCGTGGCGGGTGGCGCCGTCGCGCCCTTTGCCGAGGGCGATCCGCGCACCGATCTGTATGCCATCGGCGCGACGCTCTATACGCTCCTCGCCGGTATGTCACCGCCGCCGGCAACCGAACGCCTCACGCGCGATACGCTTCCTCCGCTACAGCAATTGCGCCCGGACCTGCCGGTAGCGCTGGCGGACATTGTCCGGCGTTTGCTGGCGCTCGATGGTTCTCGGGCCAGTGCATCCGCGGCTACCGTCCAGCGCGATCTGTTTCAGGCTGCGCCGGATCAGGCGTGCAAGCGCTGTGCGACGATGAATCGCGCCAGCGCGCGTTTCTGTCGCAAGTGCGGTGCTGAACTGCCGGCTGCCGATCCGCGTGGCGCGATCCGTGCATTCGTTGCGAGCCTGCCACAGGCGCCTGCACCGGCGGTGACCGCTCCGGCCGGTGTCCCGATCGTGGCGGCGCCGCGCCCACCTGATGCGCCGACGGTGACGACACCGCCGCTGGACGCGCCGACGGTGACGACACCGCCGCTGGACGCGCCGACGGCGACGACACCGCCGCTGGACGCGCCGACGGCGACGATGCCGCCACGGGACGCGCCGGCGTCACATCCAGTTGACGCACCTGCGCCGCCACCAATTCCACCGGTCGCAGGGCAAGGTGGCCAGACGGTCCCTGCAGTGACGCCACAACGCCGGCGCGGCCTGCTGATCCCCGGTATCATTGCAGCGGTGATCCTGCTGGCGGTATGCACTGGCGGCTACGTAGCACTCCAGTCACGTGGCGGCCTGCCGGGGATCGTGGCGGTTGCCGTGACACCGGGCGGGGGTGTACGACCATCGCCCACAGCACAGACATCATCAGGCGGCGGAAGCGCCGCGACCGCTGAAGCGCGCCAGAATGCCACTGCCACCGCGATTGCCGAAGCGCGCCAGGCCACGGCCACTGCCCGCACCGAGGGGCAGACGGCGACCGCCGGCGCAAGTCAGGCCAGCGAAGGGCAGACGGCAACTGCCGTCGCACGCCAGACCGTCGCCGTCGTGGCGCAACGGACCGCCGCCGTGCCAACGGCAACGCCGGCGCCGCAGGTGCTTGAGCCACAACCAGGGACGCTCGCTATTGCCGATTACCAGGCCCAGGTGCAGGGTCTCCGCCGTTTGCTGTTCGAAACCTATGACCGTGGCGAGCGCACCAAGGCGATCTGGGCCCAGGTTGATAATGAAACGCGCCGCGCGGTGCTGCGTGACAATCTGTATTACCTCACCATGAAAGCGCCGGACCAGATTGCCTGGTACTACTGGAACCGCGACCTGGGTGACACCTACAATATCGAACTGAGCGTTGCGTTCCAGACCGTTGGCGCGCCTGCACTGGTCGGGATTGCATTCGATGTACAGCCCGAAGCGCAGAGTGCACTGTTCTTCGAAATCACCAACGATAGACGCTGGCAGTTCAGTACGCTGGTAGATGGCTCGTTCGTTACCGAGCGCAGTACCGGTCTCATCCCGGACGATGTGATCATTAGTGGAAACGGGACAAATACCCTGTGGGTGGTGCGGAAGCCGGATGAGATCCAGCTCTGGATCAACAGCAAACATGTTGCGACGACGCCGCCGAGCCCGTTTACAGGCGGCCGGGCCGGTGCATGCATTTCGTCGCAGCTGGAGCTTTCTGAGCCGGCTACGGTCATTGTGGATAACTTCCTCGCCCGCGCGCCATGAAAGGTGTAAACGTTGAAGGTTGAAGGTGGGACGTTGAACTCGCAAGTTTCAACAGACAGATACGTTGCGCGCTTGCCCACCAGTAAAGAAAGTAAGACGACCATGATGGATGCGCTAGTCTGGTTGGGGCCGCGCAGGATGGAACTGCGCCAGGAGCCGGTTCCCGTCCCCGGGCCGGGCGAGGTGCTGGTTGCGGTGGAGGCGGTCGGTATCTGCGGCTCCGAACTGAGCGGCTACCTGGGGTTGAACAGCTTGCGTCGCCCGCCATTGATCATGGGGCACGAAGCTGCGGGTCGGATTGTCGCCGCCGTTGACGCCATGCTGGGTGACGGCACGCCAGCGCGCACCGCGGCACGGGTGACCTTCAACCCGCTGGTGACATGCGGCACGTGTGATCGCTGCCACGTCGGGCGCGCCAACCTGTGCCGCAACCGCAGCCTGATCAGCGCCCATCGCCCGGGGGCGTTCGCGACATATGTCGCCGTTCCTGCCGCTCTCTGTCTGCCGCTGCCCGATCACCTCTCCATGGTTGCTGGGTCGCTCACTGAACCGCTGGCATGCGGTGTGCGCGCCGTCGCGCATGCCGGCGACGCGGAACGGCTCGTCATCCTGGGGGCCGGTCCGATCGGGTTGTTGTGCCTGGTTGCGGCCCGCGCGGCCGGCGTGGCGCAAGTACTGGTCAGTGATGTTGTCGAGTCGCGCCTGGTGCTGGCGCGTAGCTGGGGCGCAACGGCAACGGTCAGCGCGCGTGACGATGTACTTGCCGCGATCCAGGCGTTCGCACCCGGTGGCGCGGATGCAGCGATCGATGCAGTCGGAGTTGCGGCGACGCGCGAGCAGGCGATACGCGCCGTCGCGCCCGGGGGGCGCGTCGTCTATGTTGGTCTGCATGAAGAGGAGTCGCCGTTCGCTGCCAATTATCTGGTGCGGCAGGAGATTGCATTGACCGGTAGTTTCGCCTATACCTCCGCCGACTTTGCCCGCGCGCTGGCGCTCCTGGCAGCGGGGCACGTTCCGCTGAGTGGCGACTGGCTGGAAGAGCGACCGCTGGCTGCCGGGCCGGATTCATTTGAGGAGTTGCTGGCCGGCAAGGCGCGGGCGGCAAAGATCGTGTTGCGACCGGCTTGAACGCGAAAGCATTGAGCGCGGGGAACCAATGGGCGGGGAACCAATGGATCGATCACAGCATGGGCGCGTCGGGCAGATCAATGTCAATCTGGCAGGTGGGGTACCGACGTATCGGGTTCGGAACGCAATCACTGGTCATATCGTGATCGTCGAGCCGGCATCTGTCGCCGCATCCCATCCGGTTACGACCTCTTAACTTCCTGCTGATTCCTCTTCTCTCTATACGGCATAGTCGCGTGCTAGGATTGGCGCGAGCAGCGCAGGGCGATGGCGCATTGTAAAGCGTTTGCACACGCCCTGCGCGCGTTTTGTGCATTTTGACGCATTGGAAGCACGGTGGTATGCTGCGCTTACGCTGACAATGCACCAGGCAGATCTGAAGCACTGCCCCTCACCTGGCTGAATCATCCTGTACAGCGCTTCACCTGCACCCAACCTCTGTCGCCCGCCTGGTCTGGCCGTATGGCCCTGGGGAGCACCTCTATGACTGAAGCCTTTCGCGAGATCTACTGGAACATTGGCGAGACACTGGGATCACTCACGGTGTATGGTTCAGCACTGATCGTACTGGCCGTGATGACCTGGGGCATTCTGCGCGACGTCAACCGCTGGCGCAAGGGGCGCCCTGATGCCCGGATCGCAAACCTGGGAGGGCGAATCGTCGAATCGCTGGTGCAGGTGTTCGGCCAGAAGAAGACCCTCAAGGACCGTCGGCCAGGCACGATGCACGCGCTGGTATTCTTCGGCTTCCTGGCGCTGTTCATCGGTACCGATATCATTGCCGTCGAGGAAGATTTCACCGTCCCGCTGATGGGTCACGATGCCGGCAAAATCCTGGTTGGCGAGTTCTACAAGAATTATGAGCTGATCATGGATTTCATGGGCCTGGTGTTTGTCGCCGGCATCCTGTGGGCGGCCTACCGGCGCTATGCCAGGCATCCGGACCGGCTGCACAACCGGCGCACCGATCTGTGGAGCCTGGCAGTGCTCGGGTATATCGGTATCAGTGGCTACTTTATCGAGGGCCTGCGCCTGGCGAACCAGACCATCGCCGGCGTGCCGGTGTTTGTGCAAGACTGGGCACCACGCGCTTTCGTCGGGTATGGCCTGGCGACACTGTTCCGTGGTATTGGTCTTGGCGACGGTAGCCCGGTAGGGCTTGGTCTGCACATGTTCTTCTGGTTCAGCCATACCCTGGTCACCTTCGCCTTTATCGCATCAATCCCATTCTCCAAGCTGCAGCATATCTTCTACACGCCACTCAACACATTCTTCCGCGACCTGGCGCCGAAAGGCGCGCTTACCCCCATTCCCGACCTGGAGGCCGAGATTGAGAAGGATGAGCCACGGCTGGGGGTGGCGACGCTGGCTGATTTCACCTGGAAGCAGCGCCTCGATTTCGACGCCTGCATGCAATGCGGTCGCTGTCAGTCGAAATGCCCGGCCTACGCCTCAGGATCGCAGCTCTCGCCGAAGTTCCTGATCACCAAGATGGCGAACCTGCAGCGTGGCGAACCGGTGTTGCTGCATGATGGCAGCCTGGGGCGATCACATCCGGCCCTGACGACCGACCAGTATGGTGAGCCGCCAAAACCACTTGCCGAGCGCGCGCCAGTATACGCCCGGATAGAGGGTAACCGCGAAACGCTGCCGCTCATTGAGCATGAGCTCTACGGTGAGAACGAGATCTGGGCATGCACAACCTGCCGCGCCTGCATGGAAGAATGCCCCGCAATGATCGAGCATGTCGATCTGATCGTCGACGTGCGGCGCAACCTGACAATGATCCAGAGCGAGGTGCCATCGAATGTCAAACGCGTGCTCGAAGGCATCGAGCGCGCCGGCAACCCCTGGCGCCTGCCTGCGCGCGACCGCACTGCCTGGGTCGAAAACCTCGATGTGCCAACCATGGCCGAAAAAGAGACTGCCGAGGTGCTCTACTGGGTTGGCTGCGCGCCAGCCTACGACGAGCGCTCGAAGCGCGTCGCCCGCGCCATGGTACAACTGCTGACCCGTGCAGGGGTTGATTTCGCCATCCTGGGCGAGGAGGAAAGTTGCACCGGCGACCCGGCCCGCCGCATGGGTGAGGAACTCCTGTTCCAGGCGCAGGCGCAGGCTAATATTGAGACAATGCACCAGTATAAGTTCAAGAAGATCGTCACAACCTGCGCTCACTGCTTTAATACCATCAAGAACGAATACCCGCAGTTCGGCGGGCGCGCCGGGATTGATTACGAGGTGGTGCATCACACCGAAATGCTGGCGCAACTGGTGCGCGAGGGCAGATTGAAACCACAGCAACCGGTGAACCAGAAAGTGGTCTACCACGACCCCTGCTACATTGGCCGCTACAACGACGTCTATGATCCGCCACGCGCCGTCCTGGGCGCGATCCCGGGCCTGCAACTGGTCGAAGCGCCGGAGTGGAACCGCGAGCGCGCCATGTGCTGCGGTGGCGGCGGCGGTAATGTCTGGATGGAGGGATGGGGAACGAAGGGCGTGAATGCCATCCGCCTCGAACAACTCATGCGTGAGAAGCCGGAAACGCTGGCGCTGAGTTGCCCGTTCTGCATGGTCATGTTCGAGGATGCGGCGAAGAATGCCGGCCTTGATGAACAACTGGCGCGGAAGGACATGGCCGAGTTGTTGCTCGAATCGCTCGGGTAGCACAAGGCCGCGGGAACCGGGAAGGGTGACCAGGGGGCGGTGGGTTATGGCGGCGGCGCTGCCGCAACCCACCGCCCCGGCTGTTCTATCGCACCGCGCCAATCATGTGTGCGATGCGCCGCCGGCCCATCGGGAAGCCATCCACACCGTCCGGGACATGCGGGATCACACGCGTCCGTTGCTTTCGTGCGCTCCACACCAGAGATCAAAAAACGGTCGCACACCGGCGACCGTGAAAGAGGGGATATGGCGGCGGTTGCATTGAGCGTGCTGCTGGATGCCTGCTAAAATGACCCTGCGGTTCCGCCGCGTTATCTATGCTCACCATGATAGACGCATGCCGTGCCGGAAAGGATGCATGGCCGTACATAAGAGATTCATTAGAACCGGCGCCACGCTGGATTTGTTATAATGCGCAGCAGAAGCTTGCGTCTGAAACAGAAGGGCCATGTGATGACCGCGCAACCGCGCCGGCGCGTCGCGCTGTTTGTCAGTTGCATCGTTGATCAGATTTACCCCGCCGTCGGGCTGGCAACTGCTGAACTCCTTGAACGCCAGGGTGTCGAGGTAACGGTTCCGCGTGGCCTGACGTGCTGCGGCCAGATGGCGTTCAATGCCGGTTTTCGCGACGATGCGTATGCCGTCGCCGGGCGCACGATCGAGGTGCTGCGTCATCAGGGCGACGTTGTGCTGCCGTCAGGTTCCTGTGGCGCGATGATTCGCCATTTGTACCACGAACTGTTCCACGGCACGCGTCACGCGGCGGCGGCGAAGGAACTGGCGGCTCGCACCTACGAACTGACCGAGTATCTCGTAGATGTGCTGGGCGTCAGCGATGTCGGGGCGCGTTTCTCCGGGACGATTGCCTTCCACGATGCCTGCCACGGCATGCGCTACATGGGGCTGGGCCGGCAGGCACGCGTGCTGCTCGAACACGTCGCCGGCGCCACCATCGTGCCATTGCCCGGCAGCGATGAGTGCTGCGGGTTCGGCGGCCTGTTCGCGGTCAAGCAACATCAGATCTCCGAAGCCATGCTGCACCGGAAGCTGGCGCATATTGACCAGTGCGGTTGTGATGTGCTGGTGACCGGCGACACAAGCTGTATGACCCAGATTGCTGGTGGCCTCAGCCGTGCAAAATCACGGGTGCGCGCGTGCCATATCGCCGAAGTGCTGGCGAATCGTGTTGAACGTTGAACGTTGGCACGCTTGAATGGGGTACGTTGAACGTGTGCACCTTGAACCAGACCGAGAATACCTTATGACGACACACACCATCGCATTCTTCGACCGCGTCGAGAGCGCGCTGCACGATGATTCGTTGCAGACGGCGCTCGGGCGCGCGACAACGCGCTTCATCGGCAATCGCGCCAGCGCCGTTGCGGCCGTGAACGACTTCGAGGCTCTGCGGGATCGGGCGCGTGCGATCCGTGCCGGGGCGCTGGCCCGGCTCGATGAACTGCTGGCCCGCCTCGCCGATATGATCGAACGGCGCGGCGGCCATGTCTGCTGGGCCGAAGATGGCGCGGCGGCGCGGCAGTATATCATTGACCTGACGCAGCAACGCGGCGTGCACACGATTGTCAAATCGAAGTCCATGGCTTCGGAAGAGATCCATCTGAACGAAGCCCTCGAGCATGCCGGCCTCGATGTGATCGAAACCGATCTTGGTGAGTATATCATTCAACTTGCCGGAGAGACACCGTCACACATTATTGCGCCGGCGATCCACAAGACCCGTGAACAGGTGCGCGACCTGTTCGTCGAGCATCTGGGCATGACGCCGACCGACGACATTCCAACCATGACGCGTACGGCACGTACGGCGCTGCGCCAGCGCTTCCTTCAGGCCGATATGGGCATCAGCGGGGTGAACTTTGGTGTGGCGAACGAAGGCGCGATTGTGATTGTCGAGAATGAGGGGAATGCGCGCCTGACCACAACGGCGCCACGGATACACGTCGCAATCATGGGTATCGAGCGGATCTGTGAGAACCTTGATGACCTGGGAGTGTTGTTGCAGGTACTCGCTCGCTCGGCTACCGGTCAGCGTCTCTCGGTGTATACCTCGGTCATCAGCGGGCCGCGCCGCCCGCATGAACCTGACGGGCCCGATGAGTTCCACCTGGTGTTACTCGATAATCGCCGCTCAGATATCATCGGCGGCGGGTATGCCGAGGCACTCATGTGTATTCGGTGCGGCGCATGCCTCAATGCCTGCCCGGTCTATCAGTCGATCGGTGGCCACGCATACGGTGGCGTCTACTCCGGGCCGATCGGTGCCATCCTGACCCCGTTGCTGCAACCGGAACTGCCGGACGTTCACAAATTGCCGCATGCCTCCAGCCTGTGCGGTGCATGTGAATGGGCCTGCCCGGTGAAAATCGCCATTCCCGACCTTCTGTTGCGCCTGCGCGCCGATGCGGTGAAGAACGGCAAGTACGAACCGTACGAACCGCTGGCAATGTTCGGCTGGCGCCAGGCAATGACCAATCCGGCGCTGTACGGCATGGGCGGAAAGCTGGCATCCCTCGGGACGCGCATGCTCGGGCGCGATGGGCGCGTCGGCTGGTTGCCGCCGCCACTCGATCAGTGGACGAAGCAGCGCGATTTTCCGGCATTCGCGCCGAAAACCTTCACCGAACTCTGGGAAGAGCGGAAGAGGGCAGGAAGCTAGCGTGCAACGATATATCTGCATCCATGGGCATTTCTACCAGCCGCCACGCGAAAGCCCGTGGCTCGAGACGATCGCGCCGCAGCATTCGGCGCATCCCTACCACGACTGGAACGAGCGCGTTGCTGCCGAGTGTTATACGCCGAATACCGCCTCGCGCATCCACGATGGTGATGGCCGTATCGTCCAGATTGTCAACAACTATAGCCGGATCAGCTTCAACTTTGGCCCGACGCTCCTCGCCTGGCTGGAGCAGCGTGCGCCGGCAACCTACCACGCTATTATCGAGGCCGATCGCCAGAGCCGGGCGCGTTTTTCCGGCCATGGCTCGGCGATTGCCCAGGCCTATAATCACATGATTCTGCCGCTGGCCAATCGGCGCGACAAGCGCACGCAGGTGCTCTGGGGTATTCGTGACTTTGAGCGCCGCTTTGGCCGCGTGCCCGAGGGTATGTGGCTGCCCGAGACAGCGGTCGATCTTGAAACACTCGAAACCCTGGTCGAGCACGGGATTCGCTTTACCATTCTGTCGCCTTACCAGGCCCGTGCCGTGCGCGAGATTGGCACCGCCGAGTGGCACGATGTGACCGGCGGGAAAATTGACCCGACCATGCCCTATGTGCAGCGCCTGCCTTCCGGTCGGTCGATTGCGCTGTTCTTCTATGATGGCCTGGTGTCGCGCGCTGTGGCCTTCGAAGGGTTGCTCTACAACGGCGGTAACTTTGCCAATCGCCTGGCCGGCGGGTTCAACCATCGCAGCGGCGCGCAACTGATGCATATTGCCACCGATGGCGAAACCTATGGTCATCACCATCGCCGTGGCGACATGGCGCTGGCGTATGCATTGCACTACATCGAGCGTGAACAACTGGCGCGCCTGACGAATTATCAAGCGTTTCTCGCACTCCATCCGCCTGCCCACGAGGTTCAGATTGCCGAACGCACGTCGTGGAGTTGTTTTCATGGTATTGAGCGCTGGCGCAGCGACTGCGGTTGCAGCACCGGCGAACGCCACGGCTGGCACCAGGCATGGCGCGCACCGTTGCGCGCGGCGCTCGACTGGCTGCGGGACACACTGGCAGCGCGCTTTGAGGTTGCCGCTGAACACCTGCTGCTCGATCCATGGGCCGCGCGCGACGACTATATTCGCGTCGTGCTCGACCGCTCGCCCGAATCGATCAATACGTTCCTGGCCGAACACGAGACGCGCGAATTGCGCGCCGAGGAACAGGTTGAGCTGCTTCACCTGCTCGAAATCCAGCGCCAGGCGATGTTGATGTATACCAGTTGCGGCTGGTTCTTTGCCGACATTTCTGGCATCGAGACGGTGCAGATATTACAGTACGCCGCGCGCGCCATTCAGCTTGCCCGCACCCTCGATGGCGACGATCTCGAGCCGGAGTTCATGCGCCGGCTGGCCGAGGCGCCGAGCAACATGCCGCAGTTCGGTCATGGCCGTGGCGTCTATGAACAACTGGTGCGGCCGCATATTGTGGATCTGCGCCAGGTCGCGGCGCACTATGCGGCGAGTTCGCTCTTTGATGCGCACACCGATCCTGCGCGCGTCTACTGCTATACGGTCGAACAGCGCCGGCATCGGATGATGGAGGCCGGGCGGGCGAAACTGGCAATTGGCGTGGCGCGCATTACCTCAACGATTACGCTGGAGTCGGCGGAGTTGCGCTATGGTGTGCTGCACCTGGGCGATCAGAACTTGATTGGCGGGGTGCGCGCCGAGGATGGCGCCGCCAGCTATGCCGACCTGCTGCATACGATCTCGCCAGCGTTTGAACGCGCCGATCTGGCCGGGATTGTGCAGACGCTGACGCAGCACTTTGAACGCCTCGATTACTCGCTCAAATCGGTCTTCTACGATGAACAGCGCGCCATTGTGCAGGCCATCCTGGCGCCCGCGCTGGAGGAGACCGCTGCCGCGTACCAGCGCCTCTACGATCGCCATACGCCGCTGATTTCATTTCTGACCAACCAGGGGATTCCCTTACCGCCGGAGGTGGCGACCGCCGCGGAGTATGCCATGAGCGCGGCAGTGTATCGCGCACTGACGGCAGATCCGCCTGATCTCGACCGCGCCCGCACACTGGTCGACTCGGCGCGCCGCGCCGGGGTGTCGGTCGCGCGTGAGCCACTGCTGAGCGAACTACGCCACGCGATCGAACGCCTGGCCGCACGGTTGCACACCGATCCCGAGTCTGCGCCGCTGCTCGATCGCTTGCTGGGCCTGGCGCGTCTCGCGCGCGCGCTGCCGTTCGAGATTGACCTGTGGCGCGCCCAGAACGACCTGTTCGAGATCCGCACCGTGCATTACCCGGTACTGGCAGCGCGCGCACAGGCCGGCGACCAGCGGGCGCGCATCTGGACCGAGCGGTTTGCCGCCACTGCAACACTGCTTGGCGTCAGTATGGCGGGGTATCTGAGCCAGACGGGGTAGCGGCCTGGCGAATGGGCAGGGTCGTTGAGTGTACGGCTGCGTGTGATTGCCAGAGGCGGCACGATCACCGCCGGCCATCATGGGCTTCGGGTGAGGCGCGCCGACGCGGCAACCCTGATCATTTGAACGGGCGCTGCGCAACCTTGAGGTGGTCGCGCTCTCTTACCCGCTCGCGAGATGACCGTTCCCGCCCATGCATGACGTCACGCGGGCGCATGAACGACCGTCTGCGGTCATAGCGAGGCGCGTCAGCGACAGCGTGTAGCGGGTGACGCCTGGCTGACGCAATCTCCGCTCGCGCCGCTCGATCGTGTCGCTGCGCTCGCAATGACAGCAAACGATCTGTTCTTCGGAGTGGCACCCCCATGCTTCCAGCGTGATTCTGCGGCATAATCGTTCCCGCCCATGCATGACGGTAGGCGCATGCGGGGCGCAGGCCCGCGTACCCGGGTTCGCCAGCAGTGTCTTTGCAGGAGCCCTGTCGCTGTCTGTTCCGCCGTCGACACACACTCCAATCTGTGGTACACTATTTCTAGAAAGACGAAGCTATTCGATCGCCTCGACCTTCCGGCCGGGGCGTTTTTTGGTGCAAAGCAATGACTCGACGTGACGACATCCGCAATATCGCCATTATCGCCCATGTTGATCATGGTAAGACGACGCTGGTGGACGGATTGCTGCGCCAGGGGCGCATCTTCCGCGATAACCAGCAGGTCGCCGAGCGCGTGATGGACTCGAACGACCTCGAGCGTGAGCGCGGTATTACCATTCTCGCCAAGAACACCGCCGTCATCTACCGTGGCGTGAAGATTAATATCGTTGACACGCCGGGCCATGCCGACTTCGGCGGTGAGGTCGAACGAGTGATGAACATGGTTGACGGCGTGCTGCTGCTGGTTGATGCCGTTGACGGGCCCATGCCGCAGACCCGTTTCGTGTTGCGCAAAGCGTTGCAGGCGGGCCACCGGGCGATTGTGGTCGTCAATAAGATCGATCGGCCCAACGCGCGGCCCAACCATGTCATCAATGAGACGTTCGACCTGTTCGTCGAGCTGGGTGCAACGGATGAACAGGCAGAGTTCGCGACAATCTATACCAACGCGCTCCAGGGCGTCGCAGGGCGCTCGCCGCTCAAGATTCACGACTCGCTCGAGCCGCTGTTCGACGCGATTCTCGATCAGATCCCCGGCCCCGATGTCGATCCTGACGGGCCGGCACAACTGCTGGTCACCAACACGACCTACGACGACTACAAGGGCAAAATCCTGATTGGCCGGCTGCGGCGCGGCACGATCCGCAAGGGCCAGGCTGTGGCGCACATCGCTCGCGACGGCAGCATCGCCCAGGCGAAGGTCAATCAGTTGTTCGTGTTCAGCGGCCTGGATCGGCGCGAGGTGGAGCAGGCCGAGGCCGGCGATATTATTGCGCTGGCGGGCATTGGCGACGCAGGTATCGGCGATACAATCGCCGATGCGCAGCAACCCGAGGCTCTGCCGCCGATCGCCGTCGAGGAACCGACGGTGCGCATGACCTTCAGCGTCAACAATAGTCCGTTCGCCGGGCGCGAAGGAACGCACGTCACCTCGCGCAAACTGCGCGAGCGTCTGTATCAGGAGATCGAGCGCGATGTGGCGCTGCGTGTGGCGGATACCGCCTCGCCTGACGCGTTCGCGGTCAGTGGGCGCGGCGAATTGCACCTCACGATCCTGATCGAAACCATGCGCCGCGAAGGGTACGAGTTCCAGGTGTCGCGCCCGGAAGTGATCTTCAGAGAGATTGACGGCGTCCGGTATGAACCGATTGAGCAGGTGGAACTGGAGGTCGGCGAAAACTATCAGGGTGCGGTGATCGAGTTGATGGGGCAGCGGCGTGGCCAGATGCGCGACATGAGCATCCGCGAAGGGGGCCTGGTCCACATGATCTTTCATGTGCCGACGCGCGGCCTGCTCGGGTTTCGCCAGACATTTCTGACCGCGACACGTGGCGAAGGGGTGATGAATGCACTGTTCATCGGTTATGAACCGCTGGCCGGTGAGATCATCACCCGCGCCAACGGCTCGTTGATCGCTTCCGAAAGTGGCGTCGCTACTGCCTACGCCCTGAACCAGGCCCAGGAGCGCGGTACGCTGTTCATCACGCCCGGTGTCGAGGTGTACGAAGGGATGATCATCGGCCAGCACATTCGCGAGCGCGACCTGGAGGTGAATGTGTGCCGCCGCAAGCATCTGACGAATATTCGCTCCTCGACGGCTGAGGAGGGGATTCGCCTCGAAGCACCGCGTAATCTGAGCCTCGATGATGCTATCGAGTATATCAGCGACGACGAACTGGTCGAGGTGACGCCGAAGAGCTTCCGGTTGCGCAAGCGCTTGCTAACCCTCAATGAACGGCAGCGCGAGCAGAAGCGCCGCGAGATGGCGCTGGCGGGCACAACATAAGTGCAGGCAGGCGTGCGCCGGACAGGTGTGAACGGTTACTCGCCCACCAGCGCGCGAAGCAATGCAAGATAGGCGACGATACGTTGCGAACGTAGCGCTCGCCGGTGGCCCAGCAGCCACTTACCGGCCTCGATCGCCAGTTCCATACTGTACGCTGCAACCACGAATCGCTTGAGCAGCAGCGCAAAACCGGCGCCATATCGCATACGCGCAAATCGCAGCCGGCTGCGGTGGAAATTGATGTACCGCCGCGCTGGATGCTGTTCGCTGCTCTTCCCCTCGTGGTGGATGATCTCGGCGGTGGGAAGATAGACGATACGGCCATAGCGCGTGAGACGCAGTTGCCACTCCAGTTCCTCGGAGTACATGGCAAAGCCGGCATCGAGCAGGCCGGCGGATTCTATCGCGCTCCGGCGCACCATCAGCGCCGCACCCACCAGCCAGTCCACCGCTTGCGCACGATCATCGGGTGTGTCGGCGCAACGGTAGCGCCGCGCCCACGGATTGCCCGGCCAGCGCTGTTCCAGCGGCGTACTTTCCCAGAAAAACACTCCCGGCGTGGGAAAGCGCCGCCGGCTCGACTGTGGCGCTCCGTCCGGGTAACGCAGGCGTGGCCCGGCGACCACGATGTCCGGGTGAGCCTCAAGGTAGCGCAGCAACTCCACGATTGCGCCGTCAATGATCTCGGTATCGGGGTTGAGCAACAGCACATACTGGACATCGCCCCGCGCAGGTCCGGCGAGCAGGCGTCGCAGCGCCAGGTTGTTCCCCCCGGCGAACCCCAGGTTGCCCCCGGCTTCGAGCAACTCAACGTCAGGGTGCTGCGCGCGCAGCATGGCCGGTGTCCCGTCGGATGAGGCGTTGTCAACGATGATGACTCGGTATGCGATGCCGGCGCTGTCGAGCGCGGCATGGATCGAGGTGATGCAGCGATCGAGCAGGTTGCGCACGTTCCAGGAGACGATAATGATGGCAAGCATGGCTGTATCGGTGTCACCTCCCCGGCTCCGGCAATCCTTTGAGATGCGCATATTTCACCACCTCGAACAGGGCCAGCGTCGCGCAGAGAACCAGCCCGAGCGCGCCGTCGCGGTAGCCGCGGAGCGTAATGAAGCGGCGGTAGAATTCACGCGCCGGCGCGCCACCAAAGTTGCGCCAGCGCGCGCGTACACCGGACAGATAGAGCGTGTGCGCTTCCTGAATCGCATACGATCGCTGCTTGCGCCATAGTTCATCAAAACGCTCAATGTTCAGGTGCAACAGGTGGCCGTGCAACTGGCCGGCCGGCCCATCCAGTTCGGCAAACTCATGCACCAGGCGTGTCTCGTCGTAGCGCGCCCGCCCGCGCCGTAACAGCCGGAGCTGCGGATCGGGGTACCAGCCGCCGCCAAACACGCGCCGGCCAAAGAACAGATTGTAGCGCGGGATCCAGTAGCCTGCCAGGGGCGGATCGGCGTTCAAGGTCGCACGGATCTCCATGGCCAGTTCCGGCGTCACGCGTTCATCGGCATCGAGAAACAGAACCCAGTCGCCGGTACACAGGCCGAGCGCGCGGTTGCGCTGCGCCGGAAAGCCGCGCCATGGCTCGATCTCTACCCGCGCGCCGCGCGCCCGGCAGGTATCTGCGGTTGCATCGCGGGTGCGATCGTCAATGAGCGCCAGCACGTCGCCGGCCAGTCCGGTGACACTGGCGATGGCCTCGCCGATATGCCGTTCTTCGTCACGGGCAATGATCGCAACCGACAGCGAGTCCATCGCGGTGGTCTGTGTATGGCTCACAGATGAAAGACACTCCCATAGGCCCACAGCCGCGACCGGAGTGTATCGCAGGTGATGCGTTGATTCGCATAGTCGCGCCAGGTGAGCAATGTAAGGCGCAGCATACCGGCGCGGATGATGGCCCTGTGGCGGCGGGCGGCAGCGGCTCCGTACCATAACTGGAAGAAGCGCATACGGCTGGCATAGAGTGCCACGAACATTCGTGCCCGAAACTGGCTGGTCGCCGCGCCACCGACGTGTGTCACCCGCGCGCGCGGTTCCTGCCAGATCGCCCAGCCGGCGCGCCGCACCCGGTAGCACCAGTCAACCTCTTCCGTATACATGAAGTATGCCTCATCAAACAGGCCGACCTGTGCAAGCGTCTCACGCCGCACAAGCATGCATGCCCCGAGGGGGTGATCGATCGGAAATGGCCTGTCGCCCAGCCGCTCCTGTGGATAGCGACCATGCCACCAGGAGCCGTACAGGCGCCCCGGCATTGCCTCGCCAGGTGGAAAGAGATCGAGCACGGTCATCAGCAGTGTCGGGAAGCGAAAGGCCGCATGTTGCATCGTTCCATCCGGGTTGAGCAGCCGCGGCCCGACAACGCCGACGCGCGGATGCGCATCGAGGAACGCGACCAGGGTCTCGATGGCGCCGGGGTGAACGATGGTATCAGGATTGAGCAGCAGGAGATGGGCCGGTGGGTGCTCGCCTGCACACAATGCCCGCAACGCCAGGTTGGTCCCTGCCGCGAAACCCCGGTTCCCTCCGGGTTCGATCAACTCGACCTCCGGGAAGCGCGCACGCACCATTGCCGCGCTGCCGTCGGTTGACGCATTCTCCACGACCACCACGCGCAACGGCAGGGTGCAGCGGCGCAGCGACCCCAGACATGCAGCCAGCAGATCGCACGTATTGAATGACACGATGGCAACGCCGATACTCTTCATGGCGGCGCGTAGTGTAGCAGGGGGACGCGCGGCGCGCAAATCGGAGGACTCGGACAACTGCTGGCGCTTTTCCTGGAAATGATGTCTTTCCGTCGGCGGGGCGACGGTGCTGACGCATACGAAAGCCTTCCCGCCGCCGACATAGATGCTCCGGCGGGGCCTCCTCGAACCTCCGGCTCTGAACAGTCTCAGGTTCAGCTCTTCCTCCTGCGCTCCTGCTAAGCCCGGTAATGGAACGGTGCCCGCGTTCGACTAAGATGCAGGCAGGAGATTAAACGCACATTCGCGAGAACCGAGACGCCCATGCCTGTCAATGTCCTTGTCGTCGACGATAACCGCGTCTTCCGTGACGCATTCTGCGAACTGCTGCGCTCGTGCTACGAGAATCTGCAGCTTGTGCCGGCGGCTGATGGTAGTGCAGCGCTGAGCCTGACACGCCAGATCTCCTTCGATCTGATCATTCTCGATTATGAATTGACCAGTTTTAGCGGCGGCGACGTTGTTCGCCGGTTGCGCGCACGCGGCACACCCCTCCCCCCCATTGTACTCATGTCGGCGCATCCGGACATTCTGGTCTTTGCCCGGTTGCATATGGTGAGCGGTTTTCTGCAAAAGCCCATAGATGACACTGCACTGCGCGCGGTCCTCGATCCCTTCATCAGCCAGCCGGCCCTTCGCAGCCCCGGCCCGACCCTGTGGCGCATCCAGGCACGAGAAGTACAACACTGAACGAGCGTGTTCACACGTCTCCTGCTATATGTACTGCTTCATCGTAGGGGGGATTGCTTCGCTTCGCTCGCGATGACCTGGCGGACACAGGGTGCGCAGACCTCGCGAAGCAGTACAGGTAGAAGCTATGACTGTGGCGTGCGCTGATGTGCGTTTGATGCGGGTGGCTCGAGCGCGTTTCAGCTTCGCCGACATGCGTTCGCACGCTGGCGCTCTTCCAGACATAGTGTTTGCACCCCTCATGCCGGCATGCTATACTTGCGCGTCATCATGACATATCTCCTGTTCGAAGGTGGTCCATGAAGCTGCGCCATAGCGCTCGCACCGATGTCGGCAAGACGCGCGATCATAACGAGGACGACTTTGGCGTCGGCGAGGGCGCAGGAGTCGAGCAATACGGCGAGTTGCTGGTTGTCTGCGACGGCATGGGCGGCCACGCCGCCGGCGAGGTCGCCAGTCACCTGGGCGTCGAGACGATTCTTAGCAGCTATTATGGCGATCCATCGGAGGATCGCACCGAGGTACTCCAGAAGGCTTTCGAGCGCGCGAATGAGCGCATCCATGCCGAGGGGCGCGGCACCATGGGTACAACCGGGGTTGCGGCGTTACTCTACCAGGGGATGCTGCACATTGCCAATGTGGGCGACAGCCGGGCATACCTGATTCGCGACGGCGCGATTCGCCAGATCTCGCGCGACCATTCGCTGGTGGGTGAGCAGGTGGCCGCCGGCGTCATTACTGCCGAACAGGCACGCTCGCTCTATTATCGCAATGTGATTACCCGTGCCCTGGGGTATCAATCCGAGGTCGTGGTTGATCTGTTCCATTACCCGCTGCAGGCCGGCGATACAATCGTGCTTTCTTCCGATGGGTTGCACGGCCTGGTGACCGATGACGAGATCTGCCAGACGGCGCTCACGTTGCCGTTGACCGACGCAGTTGACCGGTTGATTGACCTGGCGAATGAACGTGGCGGAACCGATAACATTACCGCAATCATCGCCCACGTTGACGATCTCGATCTGCCGGCTGCACATGCGGCGGAACGCACGGCAGCCGATCAACCGACGGTCGAATTGCCGGTTACGGTAGTGCCAGACCAGTCGCTGGAGGAAGAGACGCCGGCTCCGGCAGTCGGTGCGGCGATGCCTGGCGAGCTGGCAATTTCCCCGGCCGCAACGTTGCGCCCGCGCGCGGCATACGAGCCGCCGGCGCCGCGACGATTGACCTGGCACGGTGCGCTGCTCGCATTCGTGCTATTTGCAGCACTGTCGGCGGTGACCCTCTTTGTAGCCTATCCGTCCGTCCTGGCGCCAGGGATCAGCGCGCCGCCGCCGACCGCGGCCGCTCCGACCGCGCCACCGCCGACCGCGGCCGCTCCGACCGCGCCACCGCCGAC
>JACAEQ010000131.1 GCA_013388755.1 Chloroflexota bacterium | reverse complement strand
TATGGTCTTTGAGTAGTTTTTCCGCTCTAGCCCGCGCAGACGGGCTTCGCCTTGCATAGCCGAGGGCTTCAGCCCGACGGCAAGAGGCGCATACCGGATTACATGCTCAATCTCCATCAGCCACGCTACGCCCGCTGCATGCGGTCGCTCACGCTCCTCGCAATGACATGGCATCCCTGGCGCGGCGGGCGAAACCGCGGCGCCGCACCACAAAAGAAGCGACGTACCGCTCTGCCGAAAGCAAAAAGGCCCGGCATGCGCGGTCGCCCTCACCGGTGACTGCATAACTCGTGTCATTGATGACATTACAGTATTGAATAGTCATATATTGGCTTTGTAAAGCATTTGCATAGTGTTATGCATTGTCTGGCAGATTTGGTTGACATTTCTTCACTATACGAACCATGTTTTCTGATCACACCGGGTATAAGTTGTGATACTATTAACCGAGGTTGCAAGATGCTATTCAGCTCCACATCACGTCAGGCGAGCCTGCAAGGTGCGCCGAGCTGTTGCATTGCACGGATCCGGAACCGCACTGCGAGAACTAGAGAGGGTGCAACCAGCGGATCTCGCTCTTCCCGGAATACCGTGTGAGTTCGCGTTGCCTCAGTGCAGGCTGCGCGCCGTGGCCGGTCCCCATACCCGGTCGTCCTCTGAGCAGTGGTCCACGGCGACCGTGTGCCGTCCAGGCTCGCTTCTCCATGCGGACACTGGTGTAGCCTCCGGTGCCGGGCTCATGTGAGACCAGCTGCCCCCCTCAATCGCAGATGCCGCCGTGTCTTATTCGGGTAATGAGCTATCGCCTTCGGAAACGCGCTGGTTCAGATGTGCCGGTGGGCTGCCACCGTTTCATCGGTCTGCGCGCCCGGTCATCCCAGATCTGAGATTCTAGAAAGGCACCAGATGGCCCAGATATTTGATCGGAGAGCGAACACGCTCGCCAGGCTCAGCATTTTTGCGGGCATTCCGCTGCTGATTGCCATCCTTGGCGGACTCTGGTGGCTCTTCGGCTGGTCGGACTGGCACCGCGACGTGGGTGTGGCAATAGCGCAGCCAGGCGGGGGCTATAACCATCAGCTGCATATCGGCCTGCGGATGGATTGCCGCTACTGCCATACGTCAGTCGAGGTCTCATCGAGCGCCAATATTCCGCCGACCGAAACGTGCATGGGATGCCATTCACAGATTATCAGCCGGAGCGAGAAAGTCGCCTTCATCTGGCAGAGCTGGGAAAGCGGCATTCCGATCCAGTGGAACAAGGTCCACGACCTGCCCAAGTTCGTCTATTTCAATCATAGCATTCACGTCGCCAAAGGTGTCGGCTGCTCCACCTGCCACGGCCGCATCGACCAGATGCGGGTAGTGTACAAGACGCAACCGCTCTTTATGTCGTGGTGCCTCGATTGCCATCGCAACCCTGAGAAGTACGTTCGTCCACGCGAAGAGGTCTTCAATATGGCGTGGACGCCGCCACCGGATCAACTCGCACAGGGTCAGCGCCTGGTTCAGGAGTACAACATCCGATCTTCCTGGGAGTTGACGAATTGCGCCATCTGCCACCGATAGGATCGAGCGTGACTATGAACAAAACACCCCTGGATATGACTGCACTACGTGCACGCCTGGCCGGCGCCGAAGGGCGTGAGTTCTGGCGTAGCCTCGATGAACTGGCAGATACGCCGGAGTTCAATGAATTGCTTGGGCGTGAGTTTCCGCGTGGCGCCGCCGAATGGCGCGATCCGCTGAGCCGGCGCAATTTTCTGAAGCTCATGGGCGCGTCCCTCGCGCTCGGCGGGCTTTCCGGCTGCCAGTTTGCGCTCAAGCAACCGCAGGAGAAGATCGTTCCCTATGTGCGCCAGCCGGAACTGGTCATCCCCGGCAAGCCGCTGTTCTTCGCAACGGCAATCACCTTCGCCGGCTTCGGTACCGGTGTGCTGGTCGAAAACCATGAGGGCCGCCCGACCAAGATCGAGGGAAACCCCGATCATCCGGCCTCGCTCGGCTCAACCGACCTGTTGACCCAGGCGGCAATCCTGACGATGTATGACCCGGATCGCTCACAGGCGCCAACCAGCTCTGGCCAGGAGTCAACCTGGGAGGCGTTTGTCGCCGCTGCGGGTGCCGCTGTTCAGGCGCAGGCAGCCAGACAGGGCGCCGGGCTGCGCATCCTTTCCGGCGCGGTGACGTCGCCGACACTCGTGGCGCAGATGCGGCAATTGCTGACGCAACTGCCGCAGGCGAAATGGATCCAGTATGAAGCGGTCGGTCGCGATAACGCCAACGCCGGCGCGCGACTGGCATTCGGCGAGGATGTGCATACGATCTATCGCCTCGATACGGCGGCGATTATTGTCGGCCTCGATGCTGATTTTACCGCACCATCGCCAACCGGTGTGCGCATGGCGCGCCAGCTCGCCGACGGGCGCCGTATTCGCAAAGGTACTTCCGAAACGAACCGGCTGTACCTTGCCGAGAGCACCCCTTCGATTACCGGCCTGCTCGCCGATCATCGCCTGCCGGCACGTTCGGCACAGATTGAGCATCTCGCGCGCGCACTGGCGATCCTCATCGGCGTACCGGGAGTCGCGGCGGGCGCACCGCTCAGCGAAGCCGAAACCCGGTGGGTCGCCGGCGCTGCGGCGGATCTACAGGCGCACCGTGGTGCCGGTGTCGTGCTGGTCGGCGAAAGCCAGCCGCCAGTCGTGCACGCCCTGGGCCATGCGATCAATGCCCAGCTTGGCAATACCGGCAGCACGGTGATCTATACCGCGCCGGTGGAGAGCGATCCGGCAGGCGGCATCGCTGCGCTGGCTGAACTGACCCGCGAGATGAGTGCCGGGGCGGTTGAACTATTGCTCATCCTCGATAGCAATCCGGTCTATACGGCGCCTGCCGATGTGCCGTTCGCCGAGGCGCTGGCCAGGGTGCCGTTCAGCGTCCACGTCGGATTGTATCGCGACGAGACGGCGCAGTTGAGCACCTGGCACGTCAATGGCGCGCATTTCCTCGAAGCCTGGGGTGATGCACGCGCCTTCGACGGAACGACGACCATCGTCCAGCCGCTGATCGCCCCACTCTACAACGGTAAATCAGCGATTGAGGTCGTCAACGTGCTGCTTGGCAAGGCGCAGGTCAGCGGCTACCAGACCCTCACGGAGTACTGGCAGGCGCAGAATACGACAGGCGACTTCCGCGTCTTCTGGAACCAGGTGCTGCACGACGGCATCATCAGCACGACCCGGGAGCCGGAACGCCAGGTTACGCTGCAGCAAGGATTCGCCGCTGCGGCACCAGCCACATCGAACCAGGGGCTGGAACTGGTATTCCGCCCCGACCCGTCGATCTGGGATGGCAGCTTCGCCAATAATGCCTGGCTGCAAGAGATACCAAAACCGTACAGTAAACTGGTCTGGGATAATGTCGCGCTGATGAGCGTGAAAACAGCAGCCGCGCTCGGGCTCGCAAATGGCGACGTGGCGCGACTGACGTACCAGGGCCGGTCGGTTGACGCACCGGTGTGGGTGCAACCCGGCCACGCCGATGACTCCGTAACGGTGCATCTTGGCTCTGGGCGCACTGCCGCAGGCCGCGTCGGCAACGGCGTCGGCTTCAATGCATATCTTCTGCGAACCAGCGCCGCGCCCTGGTTTGGCATCGGCCTGGAAGTGGCGAAGGTGGGCAGCAACTACAAACTGGCAAGCACCCAGGGCCACTTCCTCATGGAAGGGCGCAAGAAGGACCTGGTGCGCTATGGCACCCTCAAAGAGTACGAAGAGAACGAAGAATTCCTCAAGACCGAGGAGAAGGAACCTGTCTCGCTGATTGGTGAGTATGAATATAACGGCTACAAGTGGGGCATGTCGATCGACCTGAATGTTTGTAACTCGTGCAATGCCTGCGTGGTCGCATGCCAGGCCGAGAATAACATCCCGGTCGTCGGGAAGGACGAAGTGTGGCTCGGGCGCGAAATGCACTGGATCCGAATCGACCAGTATTATGTGGGTGACGAGCATACGCCGAATGTTTACAACATGGTGATGCTCTGCCAGCAGTGTGAACATGCGCCCTGCGAGATCGTCTGCCCGGTGGCGGCCACGGTCCACGACGCCGAAGGGCTGAACAACATGGTGTATAACCGCTGCGTGGGCACCAAGTACTGCTCGAATAACTGCCCATACAAGGTGCGGCGGTTCAATTTCCTGCAATATCAGGACGTACCCTATCGCTCGCCGGTTGACGCGTCAACGGAGAATGATAGCATTCCTGTGCTGAAGTTGCAGCGGAACCCGGACGTCACGGTGCGCGCGCGCGGCGTGATGGAAAAATGCTCGTTCTGTGTCCAGCGCATCAATGAGGCGCGTATCGAAGCGCGGAAGGCGGATCGCCGCATCGCCGACGGTGAGATCGTCACGGCATGCCAGCAGGCATGCCCGACACAGGCGATCGTGTTCGGCGATTTGAATGATCCTCAGGCGCGGGTCGTGGAACTGAAGGAGCAACCGCTGAATTACACATCGCTCGACAAACTCAACACCAGACCGCGCGTCAGTTACCTGGCGAAGATCACGAACCAGAACGCCGACCTGGCCGATGAGAAGAAGGCGTGAAGCCCGCACAAGGCGCGTGGCCAGCGATGAACCGCGCGAGAAATGGCAGTACGTTCAGACAACCGGCAGATCACTCGTCATCGCCTGCGCCACTCGCCGGCCTGCGTCACACGGAGTAACACATGGCATCACAACCCGTGAAAGAATCGGCCTACCGCAGGATGCTCGAAGAGCTTCTCGGGCCGCAGCAAAACTACAACTCAGTGACCAGGACGATCGGCGACATCGTGCTGACGCCGATCCGCCGAACCCCATGGGGCTGGGCCGTCGGCTTCGTGGTTGCAGCCCTCGGCTTGTTGATGTATCTCTATTCGCTGGCCGTTCTGTTTACCGTCGGCGTCGGCATCTGGGGCGTCAACATCCCGATCGCCTGGGGGTTCGATATCATCAACTTCGTCTGGTGGATCGGCATCGGTCACGCCGGTACGCTGATCTCCGCGATCTTGCTGCTGTTCCGCCAGGACTGGCGCACATCGATCAATCGCGCTGCGGAAGCGATGACGATTTTCGCCGTGGCGTGCGCCGGTATCTACCCGCTGGTGCATACCGGCCGCCCGTGGCTCGATTACTGGATGCTGCCGTACCCCGGCACGCTGGGGATGTGGCCACAGTTCCGCAGTGCGCTTGAGTGGGACGTCTTCGCCATCTCGACCTATGCCACGGTCTCGATCCTTTTCTGGTTCGTCGGCCTGATACCCGACGTGGCGTCGCTCCGCGACCGGGCAACGAACAAGTGGGTCAGGCTGTTTTATGGCGTGCTGGCGCTCGGCTGGCGCGGTGGCGCGCGCGACTGGCAGCGGTATGAAGTGGCGTCGCTTATTCTTGCCGGCCTGTCAACGCCGCTGGTGCTGTCGGTACACAGCATTATCAGCTTCGACTTCTCGATCGCGCAACTTCCGGGCTGGCACGTCACGGTGTTCCCGCCCTATTTCGTGGCCGGTGCCGTGTATTGCGGCTTCGCTATGGTGATTGTGTTGCTGGTGCCATTACGGCGCTGGTATGGGCTGCACAACCTGATCACCATGAAACACTTCGACCTGATGGGGAAAGTGATGCTCGCATCAGGGCTGATCGTCGCCTACGGGTACTTTGGCGAGATCTTCTACGCCTGGTACAGCGCCAATCTCTATGAGTACTTCCTGATCACCAACCGCACGATGGGGCCGTACGCGTGGAGCTACTGGTCGCTGATCGCCCTGAACGTTGCCATCCCACAACTCTTGTGGTTCAAGCGTTTCCGCGTCAGCCTGCCATGGCTCTTCTTCATCTCGATCTGCATCAATATCGGCATGTGGTTCGAGCGCTGGGTCATCATCGTCCTCAGCCTGCACCGCGACTTCCTGCCCGCATCGTGGGGCTACTACACACCGAGCGTGTGGGATATTTCGCTCTATGCCGGCTCGTTCGGCTGGTTCTTCTTCCTGTTCTTCCTGTTCATCAGGCTGCTGCCGATGATCTCAATCTTCGAAGTGCGCGACCTGGTGCATAAGACCGACCTGGAAAAGGCAACCGGGCGGGTCGGCAGCACCGGGCGCGGCGGGGAGGCGTAGCGAGTATGCTGAAACGAAACAGTGCCAGAGCACCGAAGGCCTCGACACAACCGATGCTCTACGGGCTGATGGCCGAGTTTGATGATCCGGAAGCGCTACTGGTAGCCGCCGAAAAGACCCACGCAGCCGGCTATCAGAAGATCGAGGCGTACTCACCAATCCCCATCCACGGCCTGGATGAAGCGGTAGGGTATCGCGGTACCCGCCTGCCGTGGGTCATCTTTGCCGCAGGGCTGACCGGTGCCGCAGGCATGTTCCTGTTCCAGACATGGGTCAATGTCGCGGCGTACCCCTTGAATATCGGCGGGCGGCCACTGTTCAGCTGGCCGGCGTTTATTCCAGCGACATTCGAGGGTATGGTGCTGCTGTCGGCATTTGCAGCCGTCTTTGGCATGATCGCCGCCTGCGGCTTGCCACGGCCGTATCACCCGGTGTTTAACGCGCCCAACTTCGAGCGCGCGTCAGTCGATCGTTTCTTTCTGTGCGTCGAAGCCGCCGATCCGAAGTTCGAGCTGAAACAGACTCGCCAGTTTCTGGAGAGCCTCGGCGCGACGGCGGTGTCCACGGTAGACAACTAGGGGAGCCGCGATGCTGCACACACGACAGCGCCGTGCTGGAAGCACATTACTGGGCCGGGCGGTCAGAGCAGGGTGGGTGATCGCGGGTATGCTGCTGATCACGGCATGCCACCTTGAGATGTATGACCAGGCGAAGTATAAGCCACAGCAGGCAAGCGAATTCTACGCCGACGGCGCATCAGCGCGACCGCTGGTGGAGCATACCGTGGCGCGCGGGCGGTTGCGGATCGACGCGACCAGTACCGGGCGTGTCGACGGCGACCCTGCCGGAGCATATATCACCGAGATCCCGATCCAGGTCACGCCCGAATTGCTGGCACGTGGCGCACAACGCTACGGGATCTACTGCGCGATCTGCCACGGCACGCAGGGCAACGGTCGTGGCCAGGTCGGTGCGCTGCTCAACCCACGACCGCCGTCATTCTACGACCAGCGCCTGCTCGATATGCCGAATGGCCAGTATTACGAGACGATTGTCAACGGCAAGGGAACGATGTATCCATACGGCTATCGCATTCAGAGCATCAGCGATCGCTGGGCGATCGTCGCCCATATTCGTGAACTGCAGAAGAACCCGCCGCCGCAGAATTGAGGATGGTGAATTGCGAATTGTGAATGACGGCCTGGGCGACCGGCTCTTCAATACTCAGTTCTCAATTCCGAAAGGGATACTTTATGGTTGCACGTGAGCCCGATACGCTTCGCCCGGCGCTGGAACGCTTCCAGCGACTTGCACTGATTGTCGGCGGCGTTGCCGCATTGCTGGCGGTTGGTGGCGCGTTTCTTGGCGCGGCGCAGTTCTTCCACTCCTATATCTTCGCCTACTTCTTCTGGATTGCGATCTCACTTGGCGGCCTGCTGGTGTTGATGATCAATCACCTGACGCAGGGCGTATGGGGGTTGATGCTGCGCCGATTACTGGAAGCGGCGGCGTTGACCTTGCCGCTGATGGCGGTGTTGTTCCTGCCGATCGCCATCGAGACATTGCTGGGAACGCACTATCTCTTTCCGTGGACCAACCCGGAGGTCATCGCGCACGACGAGGCCGTGGCGCTGAAGACCCCCTATCTGAATGTGCCGTTCTTTCTCATCCGGGCGATCGTTTATTTCGCGTTGTTCATCGGTATGGCATACCTGCTCCGTCGCTGGTCAATCGAGGAAGATGAGAAGGGAGCGAGCGAGAGTCTGCGTGGCCGTTTTCAACGTTTGAGCGGGCCTGGCATTGTCGTGCTGGTGCTGGCGTGGACGCTGGCGTCCACCGACTGGGGCATGTCGCTTGAGCCGGAATGGTTCTCGTCGATGTACCCGGTGACATACATCGCCAGCATGCTCATCCTGACCTTTGGCGGCGGGATCATCGCCCTGTCGCTACTCAAGTCGCGCAATCTGCTGCCGTTCGGCATCCCGACCGATCGGTTGCACGACCTGGGCAAGTTCCTCTTCGCGTTCGTGGTCGTCTGGGCGTACGTCAACTTTTCTGAGTACCTGATCATCTGGTCGGGCAATGTGCCGGAACTGACGCCGTGGCACGGGCACCGTTCCGCAGGAGGATGGGAGATCCTGGGGGTGGCAATGATTTTCGGCCATTTCCTGCTACCATTCTTCCTGCTGCTGAGCCGCTTCGCCAAGCGCACATTGTCAACCATTACGGCTATTGCGATTTACATGTACATCATCGAGCTCATCTGGTACTTCTGGAAGATCATGCCGGCGTTCTACCCGGATGGCTTCCATATTCACTGGCTCGATCTGGTTGCGCTGGCGGCGATTGGCGGGTTGTGGCTGGGAGTGTTTGCCTGGAACCTGAAGCAACAGCCGCTACTGGCGCCGAACGATGAGCGCCTGCCGCTGCTGCGCCGGCAGGAAGCCGGTGGGCACGGGCACGGGCATCATGGGGCGGCTTCGGCCGAGCATCACTGAGAGCCTGCCCGAATAACCGCGAGCCTGCGGTCATTGCATGGAACGCCGGCGACCGCCTGCAGCGAGCGCAGCGTGGCTGAAGCGATCTCGGCTTCCAGGAGCGAAGATGGCCGGAATATAGCCCGTTGAAGACACACAGGTCGTGGCGACGCCACGACCTGTGTGTTCCTGAACCATGACCGGCAGGTTCAGGCAACGATCTCTTCGGGATGGCCAAACTCGCGCACGGCGGGCGCCTGATGCGCCGCCAGACGCGCGCGATACTCCATGACTGCAAGCAGCTCGTCGGCGGTGACGGACGCCTCGGCGGCCGCAATATCCAGCGGCACACGGTTGGTGGTGCTGAGATGATAGGAGCGAATCACACGCCTGGCCTCCGGCACCCGCTCCGTCACTTCTGTCACCATCTGCTCTTCATAATTCCTGGTCTGCATGATCCTCTCCTTTGGCTTCACTGCTATCGCTCCGAAGCAACGACGCCATTGTCGCTACTCATCAACGGTGCGCCGCAACGCTGCGGCTCCATTGGTTCCAGTATAGCATGCTTTATGGATATTTTCCACAAATTGAGTACCATTTTGTTTGTTGGTTTTGTACGAATCTGAGTGGATCGGGAGGCACTATGGTATGATAGAAGTGCGGCGGAGATCGAGGCAGCAACAGGAGGCTCAGCAATGAACTTTGCCCTCAGCGAGCAGCACGAGATGCTGCGCCAGATGGTGCGCACGTTCGCCGAGCAGGAGGGTCGGCCCACAGCGGCGGCGCGCGATGAAGCCATGGAGTTTCCACTCGAACTGGTCAAGAAGATGGGCCAGCTGGGATTTATGGGCGTCTCGGTGAGCGAGAAATACGGCGGCGCCGGGCTTGATTACGTTTCCTATGCGATCGTGATCGAGGAGCTCTCACGTGTTGACGCATCACTCGGCGTCATTGCGTCGGTGAATAACTCACTGGTCTGCTACGGCATCGAGACGTTCGGTACCGAGGAGCAGAAGCGTGAGTTGCTCATACCGCTCGCCGAAGGGCGCATGCTTGGCGCATTCTCGCTCTCGGAACCGGGTGCCGGCTCCGACGCCGCCGCACAAAAAACCACCGCCGTGCGCGATGGCGACTCGTACATTATTAACGGCATCAAGAACTGGGTAACCAATGGCGATTATGCCGATACCATCATTTTGATGACGATGACCGATCCCGCGAAGGGGCATCGTGGCATTACGGCATTCCTGATCGATACGCACGCGCCAGGATGCAGCATCGTCAAGGTTGAGCACAAACTCGGCATCCGCAGCGCCCATTCATGTCAGATGGCCTATGACAACTACCGTGTGCCGCTGTGGCGGCGACTTGGCGAGGAAGGGCAGGGGTTCAAGGTGGCGATGACGATCCTGAATGCCGGGCGCATCGGTATCGCGGCCCAGGCGGTCGGTATCGCGCAGGGGGCCTATGAAGCCGCGCTCGACTATGCCAGGATTCGCGAGCAGTTCGGCAAGCCGATTATCGAGAACCAGGCTATCGGGTTTACCCTGGCCGATATGGCGACACGCATCAAGGCTGCCCGTCTGCTGACCTATGAGGCGGCCTGGCGCAAGGACCACCATCTCGATTTCGTCAGCGCGGCGGCAATGGCCAAGCTCTACGCCTCTGAGACAGCGATGTGGACGGCGACCAAGGCGGTTCAGGTATTCGGTTCGAATGGGTATTCGAAGGAATACCCGGTGGAACGCTACTTCCGTGACGCCAAGATTACGGAGATCTACGAGGGAACGAGTGAGATCCAGCGCCTGGTGATCGCGCGCGAGATCGCGAGGTAACGAAAGATGCGGCGCGCCGCGCACATAGCTCGCATCAGCGCCTTGCTCTGCGGTCTGCTCGCCTGCATCCTGAGCCTGGGCCTGATGGGACTGGCCACCAGCGACCGCCCGGCCGGCGCACGCCTGGTCGCGGCGCGCGCGCGGTGGGAGGCGCGCGCGTTCGAGAATTATCAGCTTGCGGTGCGCATCGAGGCGCTGGGCCGGGTATGCACACAGCGCCTCGAGGTGCATGGCGGCTGGGTTCGTCGCATGATTGAGAACACGTGCGATGGGATCTGGATCGCACCCTTAACGATCGATGCATTGTTCGAACTGAGCAGCGAGATCGAGCGCATCCCCCCCTCCCGTTGCGTGCCGTCGGCGCAGCATTGCCCCTGCCACCGCATCTTTACGCTGCGCCACATCGAATATGATGAGCAGCTCGGCTTTCCCGGCACGGTGATTGCGCGTTCGGAAGTCCAGTTTCGCCCTGCCGCCGCCGACTTCTGGCGCCATCTCGTCCAGCAGGGAGAACTGCCAGCCTGCAGGCCGATGCCGCGGCGATTCACGATTCAGGTGCTGTCACTTACGGCGCTGACGTGAGGAACGCGCGGCATCGCCTGCCGTCACAGGCATCGCGCCAGGTAGCGCCCGGTATAGGACGCGGGAACGCGCGCGATCTGTTCGGGCGTGCCGGTCGCCACGATCGAACCACCGTCGTCACCTCCTTCAGGCCCCAGATCGATCACCCAGTCGGCGCACTTGATCACGTCAAGGTTGTGCTCGATGACGAGCACCGTGTTCCCGGCATCCACCAGGCGCTGGAGTACCTGGAGCAACCGCTCGACATCGGCAAAATGCAGGCCCGTGGTCGGCTCATCCAGGATGTAGAACGTCCGACCGGTTGCGCGGCGGCTCAACTCGGTTGACAGCTTGATGCGCTGCGCCTCACCGCCGGAAAGTGTTGTCGCTGGCTGGCCAAGGCGCACGTACCCCAGCCCGACGTCGATCAACGTCTGTAGCCGATCGCGAACGGCCGGCACGCGTTCGAAGAACGCCGCAGCTTCCTCAACGGTCATGTCGAGCACATCGGCGATGGTCCTGCCACGGTACCGAATGTCGAGCGTCTCACGATTGTAGCGGGCGCCGTTGCACACGTCGCATGTGACGTACAGATCGGGAAGGAACTGCATCTCGATCTGCATCAGTCCTTCGCCGTTACAGTGCTCGCAACGCCCTCCGGCGACATTGAACGAGAAACGCCCGCTGTCGTAGCCGCGTGCACGCGCTTCGGGCGTCTGGGCAAATAGCTGGCGGATCGGGTCGAAAGCCTTTGTGTAGGTGATGGGATTCGATCGCGGGGTACGGCCGATGGGCGACTGGTCAATATCAATGACTTTGTCGAGATGCTCGATGCCATAGATGGCGTCGTGCGCGCCGGCGCGCGCCCGCGCGCCGTGGAGCGCCTGCGCCAGGCGCGGGTAGAGCGTGTCGTTGATCAGGGTTGATTTGCCCGAGCCACTCACGCCGGTAACGGCCACGAAACAGCCAAGCGGAATGGCGACGTCAATTCGCTTCAGATTATGCTCACGGGCGCCTTTGATGGTGATCGTCTTACCATTGCCGACACGGCGACGGCGCGGCGTGGCGATCCGCCGTTTACCGGAGAGATACTGGCCGGTGAGCGATCGCGGTTCGGCCAGCACGGCGGCAAGCGGCCCGCTGGCGATCACTTCGCCGCCGTGTTCGCCGGCTCCCGGGCCGATGTCAATGATCCAGTCGGCGGCGCGGATCGTCTCTTCGTCATGCTCAACCACCAGCACACTGTTACCAAGGTCGCGCAACCGGCGCAGCATTGTGAGCAGGCGGGCCGTATCGCGCGGATGCAGCCCGATGCTTGGTTCATCAAGGACGTAGAGCGCGCCGCTGAGCCCGGCGCCAATCTGGGTCGCCAGGCGGATGCGCTGCGCTTCGCCGCCGGAGAGCGTCGTTGCAGCGCGGTCGAGCGTCAGATAGCCGAGGCCAACATCGGCAAGAAAGCGCAGGCGCGCACCGACATCTTTCAATATCGGAGCGGCGATCAGGCGTTCGCGGGGGGTAAGCGAGGGAGCAGGGGAGAACGGGAGAACGGGAGAAGGGGCGGAAGCGGTATCATTTTCGAACGACTCGAGCAGGGCCGTTGCCCAGGGCAACGCTTCGGCCACCGGCATGGCGGCGACCTGCGCAATTGTGCGGCCGGCGACTGTGACGGCCAGCAGTTCGGGGCGCAGGCGCGCGCCGCCGCAGGCCGGGCAGGTACGCGGCGTCATGTACTGCTCAATCTGCGCACGATCGGTTTCATCATCGCTCTCCGCCAGGCGGCGGCGCAACCCGGGAATCACCCCTTCAAACGGTGCCTCAACCAGGCGCTCCTCGCCGCGCAGATGATAGCGCAGCGGCACCAGGTCGCCGTTCGAGCCGTAGAGGATGGTCGCCACCACCGCAGGATCGAGTTCGCGAACCGGCGCCTGCATCGAAAACCTGAGATGCGCCGCAAGTGACTCAAGGAGATCGTCGAAATAGCGACGCTGCGCACGACTCACGCGCGCCCATGGCGCCACCGCGCCCTCGGCAAGCGAGAGCGACCGGTCAGGAATGATCAGGTCAGGATCAAGCTCGTGTACACTGCCAAGACCATCGCATTCGGGGCACGCACCGGAAGGGCTATTGAATGAGAAGTCGCGTGGCTCAAGCGCGCCTATCCCGGCCGCCCCGTGTTCCGGGCAGGCATACTGTTGCGACAACGTCAACTCGCCACCACCGACGATCTGCACCAGTAGCACACCACCGCCAACGCGCAGCGCCGTTTCGACCGAGTCGGCAACACGCACACGCACCTGGGAGCCAGCAGTCGAGGACGGGCGATCCGTGGCGGGGATAACCAGCCGGTCAACCACCACTTCAATCGTATGCGGGCGATGACGGTCGAGCTTCAGTTCATCGGCCAGGTCACGCACCTCGCCGTCAACACGCACACGCACATACCCCTGCTTGCGGATCTGATCGAAGATCGCCTGGTGGTCACCTTTCTTCTCACGAACCAGCGGCGCCAGCAGCATGATCCGGCTGGCTGCAGGTAGTCCGAGGATCGTATCAATCATCTGCTGCGCCGACTGGCGCATGAGCGGGCGACCGCAGCGTACACAGTGCGGCCGGCCGACACGGGCGAACAGCAACCGTAGATAGTCATAGATCTCGGTAATCGTGCCAACCGTCGAGCGCGGGTTGCGTGCGATGCCCTTCTGGTCAATGGCAATCGCCGGCGAGAGGCCTTCGATCGAGTCGACATCCGGCTTGTCGAGCTGACCGAGAAACTGGCGGGCATAGGCCGAGAGTGACTCAACGTAGCGTCGCTGCCCTTCGGCAAAGATCGTATCAAACGCCAGCGACGACTTCCCCGAGCCGGAGAGGCCGGTAAAGACCACCAGCGCATTGCGCGGCATGGCAACGTCGATATTCTTGAGGTTGTGCACGCGCGCACCGCGTACCACGATCTGGTCCGAAGGCATATACAGGTCGCCCCTGGCTGAACTCAGACCAGGGATGGTAGCATGGAACACCGGGCGCAGCAACTCTTCTCCAGCGGCGAGCAGCGACGCCATCTCCCGTCTCATGCGGAGATTGCTTCGTCGCTCACGCACCGCGCAATGACAGGCGGTCACTCACGCTCCGCGCAATGACAGGGGGTGGCTGTCATTGCGCGCGCAGCGACACAGGCTCCTCTCTTCTGGTCATTGCGCGCGCAGCGAAGCCATCTACCGGCGCGAAAGGTACTGGTACCAGGTCACGCGAACTTCTCGCCACGCACGACCTGGACATCCGTCACATAGACGATCACCGCATAGTCGCGGAAGTAGTCAGCGGCAAGGCGTTCGAGGATACGTTCAGCGACCGTGGCGTTCACCAGGGTCTCAATTTTGTAATTGCCGCCCTGCCACTGGCTGGCGTGGATACCGCGCGTACCCTCGCCCTGCACTTCGCTGATAGTGTAGCCGTGAGATCCTGCGGCCCGGATCGCATCCAGGATGCGATCACGCAGGATATGTTCTGCAATGATTGTCACCAGCTTCAGAGGGATGGTATTCATGCATGCCTCTCTTTTCGGATGCGAGCGTCCAAACGCGGCGCCCAACCAGCGCGTATACCCATCATACAACGGTACGCCAATGATCAGGCTGGCCAGTCGTGTCATCCCAGGCGACGATGTCAGGTAGGTGCCTGGATTGGCCGGCGGGAAGGTCACGCGTACAGCCACCGGAGCGTCAACAGATATCGATGATGCTCCATCGAATAGTGGAGAGGCAGGTTAATCGACATCGCGGCGCAACACATACCCCTGGCCGCGCACGGCGATCAGTTTGCGGGGATGTCTGGGATCGAGTTCGATCTTCTCGCGGATGCGTTCGATGATTTTCTGCAACGCACTGTCAGACGGCGGAGAAACGGGCCAGATGGCGCGTTTGACTTCATCGCGGGTACAGACGCGCCCGGCGTGTTCGTGCAGGAAGGCATAGACCTCACCTTCGAGGTGAGTAAAGGCTGGCAGCGTGGCCGGCGCCGCAGGGGGCAACGATAGCGACGCTTCGTCTGAGGGCGTGCCCGGCTGATCCGACAGCGCCTGAGCGAAGATGGTCGAACTCATCCGCCAGCCGTGCCGGTCACGATGTGCCAGGCCACGCTCGTGGAGCGCCTGGACGATCACGGCTTCGTCGGAGGTTGGCGTACGGTTCTGATTGAGCAGCATCTGGCGGGCGTCGGTCACCATGGGATGCGTCGCGATCAATTCGCACCACCAGGAGCGGCAGAGCAGGCGCGCCTCCTCAACCGCGGCACGTTCGACGTCATCGGCGTTGCCGATCGGGTGCAGGCGCCAGTCGTAGACGTGCGCGGCGGCAATCAGGAGCAGCATCAGATTGGCGCCACCAAGCCGCCGGATCCAGGCGCGATCGGCTTCGCTCAACGCCGACGCGCGCGCGAGCAGCGCGGTAATATCGGCGTCCTCGAGCCTGCCCGTGTATATCTCGTTGGCAAACAGCCCCCAGAAGGACGAGGGCTCACGCAACTCGTTCACCGGGTACAGACGGCTCAACGACGCACTGGCCGTGACCAGATACGCAACGCGCGCGCCAATATCGGGGTCCTGGGTCAGTGAGCGCAGAAAACTGGCCGTGTGGCGCGGCAGGCGGGCGATCCCTTCGACATTATCAATCAGAAAAACGAATGTACAATCGCTGCGCTGCCGAATCATGTCCTCTACCGCACATTTGAGCGCATATACTGCGTCAACGATTGCCGTCTCGGCGATACTCTGATCCAACAACGCGGGGAGATCGTCGGGCAGGGCGAGCGACTGCGCCGTGGCGCGCGCCAGATCACGCCAGAAGTACAGCGCGCCATGGCTCTGGGAAGCGCCAAGATCGGCATACGGGCCGGCATTGACATAGGGGAACACAAACCGTGCTACGGTATCGCCGTCGCATACGGCGTGCCCTGGCGATACGCTGCGCAGATAGTAGAGGAGCGACGTCTTTCCACTTCGCGCATCGCCAACCAGGGCGCAGCACTGGGGCGGCGCCGCCGTCAGGCATTCGCAGACGGCGGCGATGAGATCGCGTCGCCCGATGAATAGCTCGGGATCGATGACCGGCTTACGGTTGCCGAAAGGATTCATATGCTCGCCTGCATTCCGCGACATTGCTGACGATCACTATATCACACCTCGTGCAGATATGTCGATATGTCGACGTCAGCATCTCAGTGTTGTCGCACCAGCACAGCAAGCCGCTCATTCTTCGATGCCCGGCACCCACGTACCCGGCAAGAGACCGTGATCGATAGTGAGGCAGCGGCCATGGGTCATCTCGATCACGCAACGGTGAGTATCCTGCTTCGTGTAAGCCGGTGGCCCATCCTTCAGGGATTGCGCACAACACTCCGCAACGTCTGCTCAGTACGCATCCCAGCGCAGGCCTCCGGCATACCTGTACGCCACTTTGCCGTCAGCATCCAGCGCAAACAGGTAGAGCCAGCCATTGTCGAGTAACTGCCGCACCTGTTCATGGCGGGCGATGATCGCTGTCATCGCCTCGATCGGCGCTTCGATCATCACGTGCAGCCGCATCGGTTCGTGGACGTAGTTCTCTCCGTCGTGGACCGACTGCCACGGCAGCCCGACCCGCAAGTCGCCGGAATTGCCTTCGAGGACGCCAAGCGTGCCGACAACATTGTGCAACGTTTTATTGCCGCTGCCGAAGACCCGATTGTCCACCGTTGAACCGTAGTATTGCAGGTTGATCCAGCTTGCGACGATCATCGGGGCCGTCATAATCAGTTCCAGCACGCCGAAGCCTTCATCCTGCCGCCAGTCATAGTTGTGCAGGAACGAGCGACCATCGAGCTTCGCGCCGGCGGTGCGCTCGCGTGGGGCGGCAATGAATGCCGCACAACCGGCCAGGCCCCACTCCGGCCGCACCTGCGACCAGTCGTTGCTGCGGCGGCGTACCGCGCCATCAATGTTCGCCTTCGGATCGATCTTCAGCAAGGTTGCCCGCTCGGCGCGCGCCAGCCGTCCGGCGGCGGCAAGATCGGCTTCGAGTCGCCTGAGATCATCGGCATGGCTTTCCGGGATGTCTTCCGTATCGAAGATGGTCATATCATCGGTGGTGGTGTCGTGCAGACCGGCAGCGAACACGGTATCGTCGGGGATGGCGATGCCGCGCGCTTTCAAGCCGGCACGCACCGCCGGGTCGTTGAGAATCTGCACCGCCACCCGCACGTTGGCCTCACCGGTATGGCCGCCGCACGCGCCGCAATCGAGACCGGTCGCATGCGGATTGTTGACGGTGGTCGAGCCGTGCCCGGCCAGCAGCACAAGACGGCCAAAGTTGCGAGTCAGCGACATCGCCTTGAGCGCGCCTTCCGCAACGTTCACCCGCTGCTCCAGCGGCATGCCGGTCATGCGCCCGCCAATCGCGCGCGGTTCGAGGCTCGGCCTGACACGCTTGCGGGTGTGCGCATCCAGCCCGAACGTGGCAGGATGTGGCACCGGACGGGTGACTCCCAGCGTATCGAGCAGCAACTTCCGCACATAGGCCAACCCAACCGGCCCTACGAACCCGAAGCAGGAGACTGGCCCGAACTTGAACATGCGCCAGGCTCTGGCAACGCGCTGGTTCAGCGCACGCTTCTCGATCGCGGCGGTCACTTCGGCTTCAACCGCGCCGCCGACCGACTCGGCAATGACGAACTGCGGCGTCAGCAGGACCGGGCACTGCGCGCCGCCGTGGGTTTCAGCCAGCGGTACGTACTCGATCGGGAAGCCAAAGAAACCCGCGAAACCGATGGTCTCGACCTCGTCGGTCGCCGTCTCGAGCGCGCGCCGGAAGATCTCGGAGCGCACATCGATGCAGAAAGCCGCCTGTACCCGTTTTCGTTCGGCGGGTTTTGCCGGCGCCGGCGCGCCAAGCCGCGCGAACAACTGGCGCTGATACGCCTTTTCGAATGCCCGCTGCAGCAGGAGATCGCCGGCAAGCGCGCGCCGCGTCACTTCATCGAGCTGATCGTTCATCAATTCGCCTGTCCGCGCGCGCCAGGCGTCAGCCACCCCCTCACGCGCGAAGCTGTTCAGGAGCGCCACTTCCCAGACCAGCCGGATCGCCAGCAGATCAGTCAGCGTGTGATCCTCGCCACCGTAGAGTTCGGCTTCCCAGCGGAGATAGCGGGCATAACTGGCCCAACCGTGAATGGTCAGCAAGAGACGATGCAGGTATGCCTCCAGACCATCGGCAGGAACGTTCAACATTCCCACCGCCGCGACAATCGTCTCCATCGCCGACTCCGGCAGTTCGCGCAACGCCTGGCGAAAGCCACGTACACCGCGCGTCTGTGGGGTGCGATCATGCGCCGCCTCGGCCCGCCACGCGGCATACGCCGGCAGATTGGCCCAGGGCGACCGCCAGTAGGACTGCCCCAGATCGAAATACGACCCGGCCCATGTCGAGATGAACCCCGTAACGACATCGGACCAGTTGACACCGGTCGCCTCATCGGCAACATCGGCGACGGTGGGCAGCGTCGTCAACGCCACGTCTGGTGCCTGACCCAGCGCAAACGCCTTGAGCGCCTCAACGCTCGCAGGAGCGCCGGGGAACGGGATGCCCTCGGCCAGCGCTGCGTCGAGATCCGTATCGGTCACGCGCCCGCTCCGAATGGCCTGAGCGTAGAAGGTACGCGGAGCGGCCATACAGGCGCCTGCCCGGCGCGCCAGGATCTGAGCAGCCGACTCGAACGAGTGGTCGAGCAATCCCAGATAGGGATTGACCGCCACAAAATTGCGCAAGGGCCACAGAGGAGCGATGCGTTGTTCGGCGCGCTTCACCGCGGCTGCAATCACATCAGCGGTGACCATCTGAACCGGTGCGGCCAGGATGGGCGCAGGTCGGGTTCGGGCATCAACCAGATGGAGAGTCATTGTTTTATCCTCCGATGGAATGAACATCACTGATCAGCGAGCCAGCCGAAACGTATCAATGAACCGATCAACCAGGGCGTTGGCATAGAGATCGTTCTTAAGGTGGACATAGAGCGACCGCCACACAGGATGGTTGACCAGCGCGGGCAGGAAGGCGCTGAACACCATCACAATGCCGAAGGCCATCACCGCCAGCACGACTGCAATCATCGTCGGCGTATCCAGCGATGGGTAGACCGCAACTGCCCTGCCCAGCAGCGCCTCAGCCACCACCTCCAGAGCAAAGAAGGCGAGCGTGACCAGCGCGGCCATCAGCATCGTGCGGCCGATCACCGAGACAGGCGCCTTACCGCTATTGCCTTTCACCAGCAGATAAGCAACGGCGATCATGAAAATCGTGATCATCGCAGTCTCACCCGGTCGTTTGGTGATATCAATGCCCAGCATCGTGGCGACCGCCAGAAAGACCATGACGGAGACCACCATATTTGCCAGGAGAGCCAGCGGGTGCGGCGCGTGATCCAGCTTCTGCGCGCCGGTATGCCGCACATAGTCGATGACACTGCCTGATGACAAAAAGGCATGCGCCTTATAGCAGGAGTGGGCGATGAGGTGCATAATCGCAACCGTATGCGCGCCAAACCCACACAACATCAGCATAAAACCCATGTGCGCCGCGCTCGAGTATGCCAGCGAGACCTTGACGCTGCTCTGCGTAATCATCGCAGACGAGGCGAAGATGGCAGTGAAACCGCCCAGCACGATCAGCAGAATCAGCGCCGGGGTCGACAGGAACACCAGTTCGCCGAACCGCACCACGAGAAAGACGCCTGCATTGAGCAGACCGGCGTGCAGCAGCGCCGATACCGGCGTTGGCGTCTCCATCACCTCGAGCAGCCAGCCGTGAGACGGGAACATGGCCGATTTCAGCGAAGCGACGACGACGATCAGGATCGCCGCCATTGCGGCGCCGAAGGGAACGTTACCATCCGCAAGCGCAGCACTGGCCGCCGCGTGGATCGTGCCCAGATCAGCCGTGCCGAAAGCCTGCGCAAGCAACACTGCGGCAACGATCAGGCACACGTCACCAATGCGGGCGATGATGAACTTCTTGCGGGCAGCCCGGATTGCGCGCAGCCGTTCCGGGTAGAAGACCAGCAGTTCGTGCAGCGCAAGGCTTGTGCCAATCCATGCCAGCGCCAGCTGCCAGAGATTGCCAGCCAGCACCATCAACAGAATGGTGCTGATGGTCAGGTAGAGGCGGATGAAAAAGAGTTTCTGGCGCGGGTCGCCATCGAGATAGTTGCGGCTGAACTGGATCAGTAATGTACCCAGCAACGTCACCAGCCACGACATCATCACACTCAGCGCATCGAGGCGCAGCGCAATGCCCACCTCGCCAACCCCGATCAACGGACTGACCAGCGGGCCGGAGGTGAAGACCACAATCCCGAGTCCGAGCAACAGTAAGAACGAACCGATGCCGACAACACGCCCGAGCTGAACCATCAGATCAACCGACCGCACCAGGTTGAGCGCGGCCATGAGCGCCACGACAGCCAGTGACAGCGGCGCGAGATACGCGATAAGCGCCATAGTGCCGCCCATCATACTGTCCATAGAACTGTTCCCTCCTCTTCTGTGTGACCCGTATTCGATCCCTCGACCCAAGGATATCGGAAAATATCCTAAATATCAATATAAAGATACACAGATATCCGAAAAACTCGTTCTTTGACGGATGTTCCTCGTCATACGGCGGGGATGGCCGAGAAAGAAACCTCTCAGGCTATCTCGTCGTACATCCAGCATCGGCAGTGGCGCAACGCAACGCGGCTATCGGTCAGCGATTCGTGTCCACATAGTGACAAGCGCTGTATCTCCTCGTATAATGAGGGCCGACAAAAACGCAGGTCGTGTCGTGCCGGAGTGCCAGTATGTCTGATCGCAAGCATCGTAACCAGTCATCGACACAACAAGGAGGAAGCGGCATGAATATTGCAGGGCGAACGGTTGCCATTGTGTTTGTACTGCTGATCATCATCGGGCTGGGCGCAGCGACGGCCCGCTTTGTCCAGGTCGATGAGGGGCAACGCGGCGTGATCATTACCAGCGGCGCGGTTGAAGGCATCCAGGAGCCGGGGGTGTTCTTCCGGCCCTTTGCGCCGCTGACCCGGGTCGAGATCCTCAATGTTCGCCGCCAGACGCGCCAGATCAGCCAGAATGTCGCCAGCAGCGACAAGCAGCTGTATGACATTGATATTCAGGTTGACTACAGCCGTAAGACCGATCCTGAGTCGATCCGGCAGATGTATGGCCGGCTCGGCGCCAGCGATGAGTCGCTCAACCTGCAGCTCGACGGGTTTATTTCCGACGCGCTGAAGAGCGCCAGTACCGGCTTCACGCTTGACCAGGCATTGTCGGATCGTGGCGGGTTCGCCCAGCGTATTCGCAACAACCTGACCACAGCGCCGGGCCAGGGGCAGGAAAGCCCGGCTGACCAGCTGTTCGTGGTGATTGAGGCCGTCAAGGTGCTTGATATCAAGGTCAGCGATGATTACGCCCGCCTGCTCTCGGAGAAGGCCAATCTCGAAGTGCAGATCGAAACCGAGGAGCGGCGCCGGCAGCAGATTGAGGCACAGCAGGCCAACAATCTGTTCCAGGCGGAGCAGGAGGCCAAGGTGGCGCTCACGCAGGAAAAGGGGCGGACGGCGGCGGCGCTCGAAGCCGCGAGCCGCGAGGCGCAGGTGCGTGCCATTCAGGGGCGCTACTGGCGCGAGAATCCGGAGCTGTTCGACCTGCGGACGCGCGAGTTGATGGTCGAAATGCTGAAGAACGGCAATATCTGGTTCATTGATCCGAATACGAATCTGACGCTGCTGCTCAACCAGATGGCCACCGGCACGACGGTCATCCCGAATCCGTCATCGGGCCAGCGCACGCCGTCACAGCCTGAGGCTCCGGCCGCGCCGGTCACTCCCGCAGAGCCTGCGCCGGCTACCCCGTAGACGATCGGGTTTCACGGGTGCTGGCCCTCAGGCGCGGAAGTCCAGCGCTTCCCCGAGAAAAGAGGCAAGAGAAAAGAGGAGATAGGAAATAGCCGCTCTCTCCTCTTTCCTCTCTTCTCTTTCCTCTCTTCTACAGCGCCCCGCTTCAGCGGCTTATGAACATGAAGAAATACATCCGGTATATGCGTTCGCCGTGGCCCTGACGGGCTCGGCTCGGTTCTGCTCAGGCCGCCTGCGCGGCCTGCAGGAGCCAGCACAGGCCGGCTTCGCCCCACGTAGCCGAGGGCTTTTCGCCCGACGGCGGGTGGGCGGTCTGCCGGATTTAATTCTTAACAATCACTGGCCCACTGGTTGCGCCAGATCACTGTTTCTGATAGACTGCGAACAGATGTGCAAAGGCGCGCTACCGGACGCTGTAGAGCACCGGCTTGCACGTCACCCCTCCCGATCTCCATGGCGAAGTGCAGAAGAGTTGATCACCGGGTTCGCGCGCATCTTGCGCGCATCACGCCTGCGCGCCCGGCACGCACATGGTTCGATGAGGCTCGATTCCGAGATTCGCAGACCAGAACTCGCTATTCACATGCAGAAGGTTGTAGCAGGATCGCGCCAACGGGAAGGCATACGAAGGACATCGCGGTGGCATACATTATCTGGCCATTGATCGGGGTGATGGTGGCGTTTCTGTTCGGCGTTGTGCCGGCGCGCCACGCCTATCACGCCACAACCGGTGCATCACTCCTTGCCGGCGGTTTCGGCGCGCTGATCGGCGGCGTTATCGGCGATGGCATTGCCGCGGCCATTGACGGCGCCATCACGGTGCCCAGCGTGGCCGGCGCACTGCTGGGCGCCACGATTTTCGTGTGGGCCATCCGCCGGGCGCCGCCGCATGAGGAGCGCTCGCGCAGCCTGCGCGGCGAGCCACCCGCGCGCGAGGAATGACGCTGGCCCGCCACCAACGCCGATCAGTGTTCCAGATGATACGGCACACTTGTCACAACCTTGCCGCGGCTGAAGAAGAGCGCTGCTTTGAGTTGCAGGCCGGTCTGGTTGTGCAGCATGTATTGCCACCACTGTGACGGCACGAACTCCGGCAAAATGATCGTCAATACATCATCGTCGTACATTGCATCAACTTCGTCAATGTACTGTAACAACGGTTGCAGCAGCGAACGATAGGGCGACGGCAGCACAACGAGCGGAATACCGCACCCCCATTCCTTCCACTTCCCCCTGATCTTCTCTGTCGCCACCGGATCAAGATCCACATACACTGCCGTTACATTGTCGGGCGCAAGCGACAGCGCGTATTGCAGCGCCGGGATCACGCCGCGGTGCACGCCGCTCACCAGCACGAGCGCCGTATGACGGCGTACCGGCCTGGGGCGCGGCGCATCAACCAGCGACAGCTGCTCCGCGACGTCCTGGTAGTGCCGGTGGATCCGCAGCAACACCATCACCAGGATCGGGATCAGCACAATGACGGCCCAGGCCCCCTCAAGAAACTTCGTGGATGCCAGTATCAGCATCACCATGCCGGTCATCACTGCGCCAAAGCCATTGATCAGCGCACTGCGCACCCAGCCGGGCGTTTTCACGCGCCGCCAGCGCTGCACCATGCCAACCTGCGAGATCGTGAACGAGATAAACACGCCGACGGCGTACAGCGGCAGCAGCGATTGCTCACGCGCATTGAACGCGATGACCAGAATGGCGGCGACCAGGCCGAGCAAGATCACGCCATTGGAGAAAACCAGGCGATCGCCGCGCTGCGTGAACTGCCGCGGCAGGAAGCGGTCGCTGGCGAGGAAGTATGCCAGACGCGGGAAATCTGCAAAGGCAGTATTCGACGCAAGTACCAGAATGGCCATGGTTGCAATCTGTAACAGGAAATAAAGCGGCGACTCGGCGCCAAAGATCGCGCGCGCCAGTTGCGAGTTGGCCGTTTCGGGCTCACTGCTGCCGTCGGGAATCACGTGATAGGCGTTCGCCAGCACCGTAATGCCAAGAAACATGGTCACCAGCAACGCTGCCATGATCGCCAGCGTGATCGCGGCATTGCGCGATTCCGGTTTCTTGAACGCTGGTACGCCATCGGCGATCGCTTCGATGCCGGTAAGCGCCGTGCATCCTGCTGCAAAAGCGCGCAGGATCAGGAATAGCGAGAGCGCGCCGACTTCCGCTGGAAGATGTGGCGTCTCGGGCGGTGGCGCAGGCACGACCTGGCCGGTCACAATATTGTACAGACCCATCCCGATCAACAGCATCATACTGGCGACAAACGTGTACGTCGGGACGGCGAACATGTTGCCCGACTCTTTGACACCACGCAGATTTGCCAGCGTCACCAGGCCGATCAGCCCAACCGCCAGCTCGACACGGTATGGATCGAGCCATGGCCATGCTGACGTAATTGCCGCTACACCCGCCGACATACTGACGGCGACCGTCAGGATGTAATCAATCAGGAGCGCCGACGCAGCCGTTAGCGACGGAATGGTACCAAGATTCTCGCGCGCGACGATATAGGTGCCGCCACCCTGCGGGTATGCTTTGATCGTCTGGCTATAGGAAAACGCAACCGTTATCAGCAGGATCGCGATGCCAACCGCGATCGGCGTCGCAATCCAGAATGCAGACGCTCCCGCAACGGCCAGCGCGATCAGAATGGCTTCCGTGGCATACGCCGTTGAAGAAAGAGCATCGGATGAAAAGACGGCCAGCGCCGTGCGTTTCGGCAATCGCTCGTGCGCCAGTTGCTCGGTAGCCAGTGGCTGGCCAACGAACAGCCGTTTGAGTGTGGAGATCATCAAATATGCTCCAGGTCACCTGCGTCAGAAGTAAAAACGGCCCGCGTCGTGGAGATCTATCTTCGCTGACCATCCACACGCCGACCGTGCCGATATCTTCTCGACGTGCCTATCCGAAAAATGATATACTCCTTGTCATTGCACGGCGCGTCAACGACCGCCTGCAGCGCGCGACGCGTGGCTGACGCCATCTCCGCTCGCGCCGCTCGATTGCGTCGCGAGCGCTCGCAATGACATGGCATGCTCTCCAGACGATGCCAGCGATCGTAGCACGCGGCAATAGCCAGGTCAAGGAGGGGAACGGTGGGGGTTTCGGATAGGTTCGGCGACGATCACCCGTCGAGAGCTTCAGCAAGCACTTCAGCAAGGTGGCGCGCGCGGCGCCCCGTCCCACCCACGATCTGCTCGCGACAACTGGTTCCCATGGCTACGATTTCCGCATCTGCGGGCAGGGCACGCACTGCGGGAAACAGGGCGCGCTCGCCAATCTTTTGCGAGATCGCATAGTGCTCCACTTCATACCCAAACGATCCGGCCATACCGCAGCAACCGCTGTCCACTTCGCTCACGTCGGCGCCCGGAAGCATTCGAAGGAGCGCCAGCGCATGGCCACTCCCGATCAACGCCTTCTGGTGGCAGTGACCGTGGAGCAGATACCGGCGTGGCACAGATGGCTCACGAAAATGGAGCGCCGCACGCCCGGCCTGTATTTCGCGTGCCAGAAACTCGTCGAACAGGAACGAGGCGTTGGCCAGCGGCGCGGTACGTGGATCATCCAGTAGATCGGGATATTCGTCACGGAAGGTGAGAATGCAACTCGGCTCCAGGCCGATGATCGGAATGCCTGCGGCGGCATACGGGCCCAGCGCGTCGAGTTGCTGCTGTGCCAGCGCCTTCACATCGCCCAGCAACCCTTTCGAGATCAGCGGCCGGCCACAACAGACGCGCCGTGCCGGCAGGATCACCCTGTAGCCTGCCGCTTCCAGGACGCGCACGGCGGCCCGCGCAATGTGTGGATCGTTGTAATCGGCGAACGTATCGGGGAAGAGCACCACGGTGGGCGGGTGAACGTCCGGCATGGAGCGTTCATTGCTGGCCGCAGCACGGGCAAACCAGCGATGGAATGGCTCGAGCGCGAAGGCCGGCAACCGGCGATAGCGACTGACACCCAGCAGGCGCTCGCTCAGCCAGGGAACAACCGGTAACGACAGCAGGCGATTTGCCAGCGGCGCGACACGGCTGCCGATCTCATTGATCGTCCGGATGTGACCGAACAGGCGCGCGCGTAACGGTACGCCATGTTGCGTGTAGTAGTGCGCCAGCCACTCCGATTTCAGCCGCGTCATGTTTACCCGCGACGGGCACTCGCCGGTGCATCCTTTGCACTCCAGGCAGAGGTCCATCACCTCTTTCATACGCGCGCTGCTGAGTTCATCGGCCGGCAGTGCGCCGGAGAAGACCATACGTAGCGCGTTCGCGCGGCCACGCGTCGAGTGTTCTTCATCGCGCGTGACCATGTAGCTTGGGCACATCGTGCCGCCGGAGATCTTGCGGCACAGACCATTACCGTTGCAGAGTTCGACCGCGCCGGCGATGCCGCCGGTATCACTGAAGCGGAAATGGGTGGACAGCGGGATCGTGTGGTACGCCGGCCCATAGCGCAGGCTGGTATCCATTGGCTGCGCATCAACGATCTTGCCGGGGTTGAGGATGCCATAGGGATCAAACGTGTGCTTGATCTCGCGAAATGCCTCGTACAGCTCCGCGCCGAACACCTCACGATTGAACTCGGCGCGCAATATGCCATCCCCATGCTCGCCGGAGAGTGCCCCGCCGGTCTCCAGCACCAGGTCCTTGATCTGCTCGGCTATCGCGCGCATGATGCGTACATCTTCAGCCCGCTTCAGATTCAGCAACGGCCGGGCATGCATCAGGCCGACGCTCGCGTGACCATAGAAGGCCACGCGCACACCGTGGGAGTGACAGATATCGCGAAAACGACGAATGTACGCGCCAAGCTTCTCCGGCGGCACCGCCGTATCTTCGACAAACGTCTCCGGCTTGAGATCAGGCGAGAGTGACTGGAGCAACGGCAGGCCAGCCTTGCGCACCGCCAGAACAGCACCCTTTTGCCAGGCGCTGGTGACCGGAGTGAACGAACAGCGGAGCGCGTGGCGTTCGCGCAGGTGGCATTCCAGGCGCTCCAGGTCGGCGCGCACAGCATCGCCCGTCGCGCCGAAAAACTCGACTTGCAGCAGCGCAGCCGGCGTTCCACTCACGAACGACTCCAGGTATGCCGCATACTCACGCGACGCGCGCGTCAGGTCGAGCAAGATATCGTCCATCAACTCGACCGCCGCCGGTTTGCACTCCAGACAGGGAACCACCGCATCGAGCGCCGCATCAAGCGTTTCAAATCCCAGGATCGCGATCGCGGTATGGGCCGGCCGTGGCACAAGGCGCACCTTTGCTGCCAGCACAATCGCCAGGGTTCCTTCGGAACCAACGATCATCTTTGCCAGGTTGAAACGCCGATCGGGCGACCGCGAGTCGAATGCCACCCCATAGCCGGCGTCTCCTCCATCACTCAGCGGAACAAACTCATCCAGGTTGTACCCACCGACGCGGCGTAGCACTCGAGGATAGCGGCGGGCAATCTCGCCGGCATGCTCGCGCGCCAGGCGCGCAACGGCGCGATAGGCGCGCCCTTCGAGACCGGTATCGGCGAGTTTTGCGTGCAGGTCCGCTGCATCAAGCGGGCGAAGGCAGGTCACACTGCCGTCGGCCAGCATCACCTTCAATTCAAGTACATGATCGATCGTCTTGCCATACACCACCGAATACATGCCGGAGGAGTTATTGGCGATCATGCCCCCCACCGTGGCGCGATTCGATGGTGAGACGTCGGGGGCGAACTTGAGGCCGGTTGGCGCAAGTTCGGCATTCAACCGGTCCAGAACGATTCCCGGCTCGACCCAGGCCCACTGCTCGTCCGGGTTCACTTCGAGCAAACGATCCATGTACCTGGTGAAATCGAGGTGAATGGCGCGCCCCACCGCCTGACCGGCCAGGCTCGTCCCGCCGCCGCGCGGCAGCACCGGCAATTTGCGCAGGCGCGCCAGGCGCATCACTGCAGCGACATCTTCTTCATCCTGTGGCAAAACCACGCCAAGTGGCTCGATCTGATAGATACTGGCGTCGGTTGCATATAACGCACGCGAGATCGCGTCGGTCTGCACCTCGCCTTTGACATTCTCTCGCAGTTCTGCGGCAAGATCGGCGTAATTCATAGGTATATATCAAGTGAGCCGCTCGGCCAGCAGGTGCTTCTGCACCTTCCCCATGGCATTACGCGGCAATGCGGCAACAAACACAACGCGGCGCGGCTTCTTGTAGCCGGCCAGTTTCGCGCGGCACCAGTCAACAAGTTCCTGTTCCGTCACGGCAGACGATGCCGCCGGAACGACCACCGCCACCACCTGCTCGCCATACTCGGCGTCGGGGAGGCCGAGCACTGCAGCCTCTGCGACTGCAGGATGCTCCAGCAAGACTTCCTCAACCTCGCGCGGGTAGATATTGTACCCGCCACTGATGATCAATTCACGGGCGCGCCCGGTAATCGTAACATACCCGTCGGCACTACGCCATCCCAGGTCGCCGGTGTTGAACCAGCCATCAGCGTCAAACGCTTCGGCGGTGGCCTGCGGGTTGCGCCAGTACCCGGCGAACACGTGCGGCCCGCGCACCTGGATCTCGCCGATAACCCCATCCGGCACCGGCATACGGCTGTGCACATCCACGATCCGCACCTCCTGGCCGGGAAACGGGCCACCGACCGTGCCGGGGCGCCGTTCACCGTCATAGGGATTGGTCAGGTTCATGACGGTCTCGGTCATGCCGTACCGTTCGAGGATGCGCTGACCGAACAACTCCGCAAACTCGGCGAATGTCTGCGGGCTGAGCGGCGCCGAGCCGGAGACAAACAGCCGGACGCCGGGCGCCAGTGGCAGGGCAGACGACCTTCGATCCGCGCCCGCCAGCTGGAGCCGGCGGCGTGCTTCGGCGATCAGGCGTGTGTACATTGTCGGCACACCAAAAAACATGGTCGTCTCACCGCGCGCGAGCGTATCGAGCACATCGGCGGCATCAAAGCCACGCCGCAGATCCACCGTGCTGGCAGTAAACAACGCCCCGTTCAAACCCACCCCCAGACCATGAATATGGAACAACGGCAGCGTCAGCAGCAGGCGGTCGGTATCGGTCCAGTGCCAGGCACTGGTGACAGCGGCGCTGCTCGCCATCAGGTTGGCGTGGGTCAACATTGCCCCCTTGGAACGGCCAGTCGTGCCCGATGTATACCCGATCAGTGCCAGGTCACCCGGTTGGGGGGCGGTCGCCGGATCAAGCACGGTATTCTCCACACCAGATGCTTCCTCTATCGCGTCAATCACCACGCCAGGGTCCGCCAGGCCAGAGCGGGCCTCGTGCAATGCGTCGAGCGCGATCCGCGGGCCGACCACAATCGCCTTTGCGCCGGAGTCGCTCAACATGTGGCGCAACTCGGCGGAGCGATACTGCATGTTGATCAGGACGACGATGGCGCCTGCCGCGTGCGCGCCCAGGTAGGCAGTCACGAATGCCGGGCCATTCTCCAGATAGAGCGCGACACGATCGCCATGCGTAACGCCGGCGGCGCGCAAACGATGGGCGCAGGCGGCTACGGCAGCCGCAACTGCGGCGTATGAATACTCCCGGCCGTCGAACAGCAGGAATGGATGGCGCGGCGCGCGCGCCACAGCGCGCTGGAGCGCGGCAATGGTTGTGGCAGGGTGTGTCATGGAAACGTCACCGGCACGACCTTGAACGAATTGTCAGTTCTTATGACATGTCACATGGTATAATACTCGTTGATCAGGTGAACGTCCAATCTACTGGCAACCACGGATGCACCGTGGAGAGAGCTTTCCGGGAGGCTCCACCGTATGGCCCTGAGCACGCGCGCTGCGTGCCGGTGAGCCGGGCCGGTGCCATGTCGCACGCTTCCCGGAAGATGCGGGAGAGCGCATGACCCTGCCGCTCGAAGGATTGCGTGTTCTGGATCTCAGCCGTGCACTCGCGGGACCATTTTGCTCGATGATGCTGGGCGACATGGGTGCCGACGTGGTGAAGGTCGAGCAACCAGGAGCTGGTGATCACACGCGCGCCTGGGGGCCACCGTTTGAAGGTGGCGAGAGCAGTTATTTTCTGAGCGTGAACCGCAACAAGCGCAGCCTGGCGCTTGACTTTCGCGATCGGCGTGGCGCTGCGGTGCTACGGCGTCTGGTGGCTCGTAGTGACGTTGTGCTCGAAAACTTCGTGCCCGGTACGCTCGACCGGCTGGGATTTGGTTACGATGCATGCCGCGCCATCCGCGCCGATCTGGTCTACTGTTCGATTTCCGGATTCGGCCAGACGGGGCCGGATCGCGAGCGCGCGGCATACGACCAGATCGCGCAGGGGCTGGGGGGGCTGATGAGCCTGATCGGCGAGCCTGGCGGGCCGCCGATGCGCGTCGGGATCGCGCTCACGGATATTATGGCCGGTATGTTCGCCGCATACGCCATTCAGGTGGCGCTCTATCACCGCGCACGCACCGGCGAGGGACAACGGGTCGATACCTCGCTGCTCGAAGGGCAACTGGCGATGCTCACCTACCAGGCCGCGAACTATTTCGCAACCGGGCGAGCGCCGGAGCGCCCCGGGAACCAGCATCCCTCGATTGCGCCGTACGGGGTGTATCGTGCATCTGACGGCTATTTCTGCCTCGGCGTCGGCACCGATGACCTGTGGCGACGCTTCTGCCACGCGCTGGGCCTTGCGGAGCTACGCGACGATCCGCGCTTCGCGACCAATACGGCGCGTGTCGCGCACCGCATCGAACTGAACGCCCTGCTCGAGCCAGTCTTTGCTGCGCGCCGCGTTGCTGCCATCGAAGAGCTGCTCAATACCCATGGCGTACCATGCGGCGCGGTGCGCGACCTGGCCCAGGTATTTGCTGATCCCCAGGTGGCGGCGCTGGGGAGTGTCGTGACAATTGATCATCCATCAGCCGGCAACATACGCGTTGTTGGCCCGCCGTATCACTTATCGGCGACCCCGCCGGCGATCCGCCGTCCGCCACCATTGCTCGGCCAGCATAGCGACGAGATTCTGGCCGAGATTGACTATGACAGGCGCGACATTGCCGCGCTACGCGCCGCCGGTATCATCACGTAGCAGCACACGTTCAGGAAAGGGGCACGGCCATGACCGAGCGACAGGGACTCTTTACGGTACAGACAATCCTCGTCCTCTCGCCCGAACACCGGGCACAACTGGAACACCTGGTACGCGAGCGCAGAAGCGATCCGGCCAGTGTGATCTCGCAGATCCTCGCCGAACGGCCGCTCGACCAGTTGCCGTCTGGCGTCGCCGGTTCGGAAGGCGAGGCGATCCACGTTCGCATGTACCTGACGCCTGAACAGCGCGAAGCGTTCGAAGAACACCTGGCGGCGCACGACATTGAACTGGCCGCAATGGTTTCGCAGATCGTTGCCGAGTACCTGGCAACCCTACCGGCGATCCCGGCGTCGGTGGCGGCAGCACCGCCGCGCCTGGACATCGGTAAGCGTCGCGCTGACCTGGCGCGATTGCGCGCGCGGCGAGACGCGGCAGGAAGCGCTGCGCCGGCATGGCTGAACGACTATATCGCCGAAATGGAGTCCGAACTACGCCGCCTGGAGCACGTGGCATAGTGGCAAAGAAGGTCCGCCTCGATCAACTCCTGGTGCAGCGCGGCCTGGCGGAAACACGCGCCCGCGCCCAGGCGCTGATCCTGGCCGGCGAGGTACGCGTCGGCGGCATGCCACAGGTCAAAGCCGGCGCGATGGTCGCCGCCGATGCCGAGGTTTCGCTGATCGGCGCGCTCCCCTACGCCAGCCGTGGCGGCTACAAACTGGCGCACGGGCTTGCAACATTTGGTCTCTCGCCGGCGAATCTGATCGCCCTGGACGTCGGTGCTTCCACCGGTGGCTTCACGGATGTGCTGTTGCAACAGGGAGCCGCGCGCGTTTATGCCGTGGACGTCGGGTATGGCTTGCTCGACTGGCGACTGCGCCAGGATGGGCGGGTCGTTGTGATCGAGCGAACGAATATCCGTTACCTGGAAGCGCTACCCGCGACGGAAGAACGGGGGAAGGAAGCCGGCGCAGCGCCAGTGCGCGCAGATTGCGCGGTGATTGACGTTTCCTTCATCTCGTTGAAACTGGTCTTGCCGGCGGTCCAGCGCCTGATCACACCCGAGGCGTGGATCGTGGCACTGATCAAGCCGCAGTTCGAAGCCGGAGCGGCGCAGGTAAAAAAGGGCGGCGTGGTGCGCGATCCGGCCGTGCATGCCGCCGTGCTGCGCGAAATACTCGCGTTTGCCGCCGGAACGGGGCTGGCGCCGCACGGCCTCGCGCGCTCACCAATCACCGGGCCGGCGGGTAATGTCGAGTTCCTGGCATGGATTGGCGGTTCCGGGCCGGCCCTCGATACCGCGCAGGCAATCGCCCGCGTAACCGGTACCCATGCCTGATCGCCTCACGGACCGGCAATATCGCGTACCGCCTGCTGCCACGCATCGTCAAGCGGCCCGGGGGTGTAGGGCAGATAACTGCACACCCGGTCGAGCACGCCGTGATAGCGTTCGCGCAACACTCGCCCCAACCGGTCGAGCGGCGCCGTCACCGCGAAGACGTCCAGCATCGCATCACTGATCAGCCCGCCCATCTCGGCCCAGCGCCGGGTTGCCGCAAGGCGTGACAACTGCTCGCCGGTATCTTCCCAGCCGTGGCATGCCAGCACCACGCGGTAGGTCGGCGTCGAGGCATAGAAAGCGATCTGCTCGCGCGCGAACGCGCGCGTTTTCGCGATACTTGCCTCATCCGGGCCGGTAATCAGAAACACGCTGCTTGCCAGCACGACCTGCGAAGGATCACGACCGGCCTTTGCGGCACCGGCGGCGATCTGCGGGCGTACCACGTCATTCAGGTATTTGACGCTGTGAAAGGGGTGCACATGGAAGCCGTCGCATACCTCACCCGCCAGGCGCGCCAGCCCTTCGTTGACCCCGGCGATATAGATCGGAATCTCCGGATCGGCGATCGGCCCGGGATTGAAGAACGGCGACATCAGGGTGAGGTTGTAAAATTGACCACGATAATCAAGCCTGCCGTCGGTCTGCCAGGCATGCCAGATGGCGCGCAACGCCTGGATGTAATCCCGCAGCTTCGCAACCGGCGCCTCCCAGGGCATACCGTAGCGGCGCTCGATATGTGCCTTCACCTGCGTTCCGAGGCCGAGGATGAAGCGCCCACCGGAAAACGCCTGGAGATCCCAGGCGATCTGCGCCATCACCATGGGGCTGCGCGGGAAGGCAATGGCCACCCCGGTGCCAAGCTGGATTTCAGCGGTATGATCGGCGGCCAGGACGAGCGGGAGGAAGGCGTTATGCTGTTTTTCGGGCGTCCACAGCCCGGCAAACCCCACCGCTTCGGCGGCGCGCGCGATTCTACCGGCTTCATTCATCCGCCGCGCATCAACCTCGAGTGCTGCATCAAGTTTCATAGGACGCCTTTCGTACTGGGGATTGCCGCGCCCAGGCGCTCATCGAGCCGGGTTGCCGTATCGAGGGCGCGTCCCAGCGCCTTAAACAGGGCCTCGATTTTGTGGTGGTCATTGCGCCCATACAGAATGCGCGCATGCAGGTTCAATCGCCCATGGACGGCGATACTCTCAAACAGGTGCGCAACCAGGTCAGTACCGAGTTGCCCGGCGCGCGGCGTCACGAAGGCAGCATCAACCACACAATAGGGCCGCCCGCCCAGGTCAATCGCCACAAATCCCAGCGCCTCGTCCATCGGCACATACGCATGGGCTGTTCGTATGAGGCCACGCCGTTCACCCAGCGCCCGGTCAAGCGCCTGGCCAAGACAGATACAGACATCCTCCGCAGTATGATGTTCATCTACCTGCAGGTCACCAGCAGCGTGCACACTCAGATCGAACAGGCCGTGTTTTGCGAAGAGTGTGAGCATATGGTCGAGGAATCCGATACCGGTCGCGACATCGGCGACACCCGAGCCGTCAATGGTCAGCGCCAGCGCAACCTCGGTCTCGCCGGTTTTGCGGTTCACACTTGCAGATCGCGAGGTCATCGCCTACTTTGGTCCTCCGCCCAGTAATCGGAGCGCCTCCAGCAACTGTGGATCATCATCTTCACTGTAGCGGGTCCAGTCCACGTCGAGCAACACGTCAGGCGCCACGCCGGCACCTTCAAGGTTGGCGCCGCTGCGCAGGCGAAACCCTTCTTGCGCCAGCCAGAGCCGGGAACCATCACGCAGCGTGTGGGCATAGATCGTCTCTGTATTGCCCGCCGAGCGCGTGCCAACCACAATGGCACCCGCTTCCGCCTGCAACACGGCCGCCATCACCTCGGCATACGAAGCGGTATTGTCATCAATCAACACCACCAGACCGGCGCTCAAGTTCCGCAGATCCGGCCCGGCCGGCGGCTCAATGACCAGGGGCCGGACGTAATCACGCCCGAAGAAGACACCCGCCTGTCCGCGCACAAAATGGCTCAACACTGCCGAAAGCACCTCACCCCAGCCACCACGATTCGAGCGCACATCAAGCACCAGGCCGCGTAATGGGCCGCTGGCAACCAGATCCGTCAGCGCGCCGCTCACCTGTTCGCCCATATCGCTGACCCAGAGCGTCGGGATCGCAACATAGCCAATATCGCCCGGAAAGCGGCGATAGTAGGGCAGAATACTATCGCGAACCTCCTGGCGCACCAGCATCACATCGCTCAGTTTCGCGCCGGGGCGCGCAATCGTCAGGCGTACCGGCGTACCCAGCGCACCGTGCAGATCGCCATCGGCAGCAACATACGGACGCCCATCCACCGCGATGATCCGATCGCGCGGGCGCAGACCGGCGCGCGCCGCCGGGCTATCAGGAAACACCAGTTGCACAAAGCCGCCATCAGGTTTTGGCTGGACGACGACGCCGATGCCGACGCGCACTTCGCGCCCGCTGGCGGTTGCGTCTTCTGCCTCCACTGCCGCAGGCGGCACGAAGCGCGAATGATTATCATTCAACTGCGCGACCAGTTCGATCATTGTCTCATAGAACTCGTCACGTGTCTGCTGAAACGTGATGCGCGTCTCGTACTCAGCGCGCAGCCCTTGCCAGTCGACGCCGCCAAAATCGGCGTACAGGTAATGATCGTACACCGTGCGCCAGACGTCTTCGAAAATCTGGCGACGCTCTTCAAGCGTGAGGAGAGCCGGGGTGGATGAAAGCAGGGGCTGAGTGACGGTGACTGTTGCGGGCGGAGGTACAGTCGCGGATGGCACTTGAGCGAGCGGGGTGAACTCGATGGGCGTGGCCACCGGCGGCGCCACCACCGTAACCGTCGGGCGGATCGTAGGGAGTGGTGCCGCTGCCGGCGCCTGCGGAACGCCACAACTGGCCAGCGTCGCGACGCAGGAGAGTGTCGAAAGCTGGAAGGCAACAAACCTGGAGATCATCTACTCGCCAATCGTCGCAAATGCCGCTCGCAGCACCTGGCCGGCAACTTCTGCGCCAATGCGCGAACCCTCGCCACCATTTTCAATCATCACCGCCACTGCAAACCGTGGCTGTTCAACCGGCGCAATGGCAATGAACCAGGCATGGGCACAGAGCCGGCCAGCGTCATCGATCGTCGGGCACGAATACTCCGCCGTACCGGACTTACCGCCCACCGCCACCCCGTCCACTGCATCGGCAGCCTTACCGAACCCATACGCCACCCCTGCACGCATATTCGCGCGCATGCGGCGCGCAATCTCCGGCGGCATCACACGCCGGATCGGGCGCGGCTGATGGCGTACGACAACCGTACCATCGGGGCGCACGATTTCCTCCACCAGCGATGGTTGCATCATCATACCATCATTCGCAATCGTTGCGGCAACCATCGCCATCTGGAGCGGCGTCACCTGCAACTGGCCCTGGCCATAGCCTGTGTCGGCAAGCGCAGCACGACTGTTCAGAAAGCCAGGTTCCACGTACAACAGGCTCGGCAGCGCCGGCAGGTCGGTAAAGCCAGGATAGACATTCGGCGCGTCCTGTGGGCGATAGATATCGAACAGGCACGCCGTTTCGACCATGCGATCCGGGCCGAGGCGCATGGCATATTCGGCGAAGGCCGTATTGCACGAGAACGCATAGACACGCTCAAGATCCGGTACGTCGGGCACCGGCAATGAACGAATCATACCCTCCAGGCCAACCCGCACGGCATTCACCACCGGTGGTGCGCCGGCCTCGGTCGGGCGCTCGTCAGGGCAATCGATCGAGTCAGGGCGGGCCTGTTCCGGATGGAGCAATACCGCCACCGCCGTTACCGTCTTGAATGTCGAACCGGGCGGGTAACGGCCCTGGGTTGCCCGGTTCAGCAGCGGCTGGCCGGCGCCATCGGCATTGATCGCGCGCCAGTACTCGTCAATGCGCCGGTTCTCTGCCGCGCGATCGGGCGCAGCCGGGTTATACGCCAGCCCGCGCGGGTCGAACCCGGGCCTGGAGACCATTGCCAGCACGGCACCGCTGCGCGGGTCGAGCACAACAATGGACCCGGTACGTTCACCGAGCGCGCCAAGCGCCGCGGCCTGCAGGTTGACATCGAGCGACAGGCGCACCGAATCGCCGACGCGCGGCCGGTCAAGCAGCACATCCTGTATGCGGCGCAGCGAGTCGCGTTCGCCGGAGAGATAATCGCCATATGCCGACTCGATGCCGGACTGGCCAAAGCGACTGCTGAAGAAGCCGACAACATGGCCAAACACCGTGGGATCGAACACGCCAGCGAGCGGATAGCGACGTACTGCATAGCCACCGTCAACCACCTCGGTCTCAACAATCGGGATGCCGCTGCGATCCAGGATCTGGCCGCGCCGCACCTTTAGCGCCGCAATCACCTTACGCACGTTACTTGTCGTCTGGCCCGTCTGCTGATCAACAAACACGGCACCCGCAAGATCGCCGGCGCGCACGAACTGGTGATGGAGCAACTGCACCGTCAAAACCACAAAACCGACGGCCATCAACAATGCGAGGTTCTGGATATTGCGCGCGATGCCGGCCGGGCGCGGCGGCAACGACAGGCGCCCGGCAACCAGCAGGAACAGCGCGGCGAGCCACAACGAAGCGATCCAGCGGGTATCATTGTCGATCGGCTGGAGAAAACCATAGATCAGCAGGGCCGCGGCGGCGCCGAGGCTTGCGAAACGAAAGGCGAGGCGCACGTCAGTCGAGCGGCAGCGACGCGCGCACCGTCACGCCGCCGCCCTCCAGTTCAAAGACATCAAGACGACCATCATGTTCGGCCAGGCGATATTGCATGGCGCGCAGTGCGTGCAAACCGGGGCGCTCATGGGTACCATCAAGCAGGCCGACACCGTCATCCTGGATCATCAGCGCCACCGACAGCGCATCATAACGCAGCGTAACTATCACCGACGACGCATGGGCATGTTGATGGATATTGAGAAGCGCCTCCTGCGTGAGGCGGATCAGCAACTGCCGCTGAGCGTGCTGGACGTGACGCGCACGCCCGAGCTGCGTAACACGGATCGCCGTGGCGGTATGCTGCCCGTAGCGCGCTGCCAGGGTCTCGAGCGCCTGGCCAAGTTCAATGTCGACAGATGGCAACGGTGCAAAGAGGACGCGCCGCAGTTCGTCAACACCCTCAACGGTACGCGTGCGCGCCGCCTGCACCGCCGTCGAAGGTTCGCCACCGTCGCGCAGCGGGATGCGCCGCGGCTCACGATCGCGCACCAGCGACGAGGTATCGAGCGGTGGGGAACGGCGTGAGCGCGGGCCAGACGGCCCGGGAGACGTACGGTCCGACCTTCGCTGATGCGCCGCATACGCGCGCAGCGCCTCAACCAGCGGATGCATGATCGCGCCGATCAACGGCGGCGCAACCATCGTCAGGGCAAGCGTCAGACCGGACGACCCATCGAAGATGCGGTCGGCGGGTGGGGCGCCTGCCGCCGATAGCGCGCCCAGGTCAATGGTGACGAACGTCAACCCTGCCATGACGCCGCCGCGCCAGCCGTACATCAGCGCCGGCAGCACCAGGCCGCTGCACGCATACAGCATGAAGGCGCTTTCCCAGCCACCGCTGAACAGCAGCAACGCCACACCATAGACAATATCGAGCAGCATGATCGCAGGATTGCGCCGTGCAACACGCAGATACGGCTGGGCCAGCGTGGTCGCCAGGATATTGACCAGCACAGCCGTCAGTAGCGCCCAGCTCTGCGTTGCACCAGGCGTTCCCTGCACCAGCAGCCAGAGCAACGTCAGTGCCCACGACAGCCAGCGAAACATGAAAAAGACCACGTGGTCGGCCAGCCACGGATTCAGGGGAGGGCGCGTCCCGCTCACGCTGCACCTCGGGTGATTGCGTAACAGGCGGTTAACATCCGCGCGGCCGCCGGCGCATCGCAACAGGTGTGAAGGACATCGGCGGGGCTTGCATACCTAAGTGTAACAGAAACCCAGAACAGCGGCAAGCATTCGTGGGATGGGTATGAAAAAGCGTTCTGCCACACGCTTAGAGCCAATACCTTTCACATACGCCCGTCACCCCC
>JACAEQ010000132.1 GCA_013388755.1 Chloroflexota bacterium | reverse complement strand
GCCCCGGCTGGGTGCTGGGTGAGCGGCGGGGGGGGCGCGTCAGGAATCCATTGTGCGCGGTGCGAGACGATCATCAGATCGAGAATCACCGGGCGCCGGCCAGTGCCGGGTATGACAATGAGCGGCGCGTCACCTTTCGACCAGCGAAACATGCCATCGGGCCAGACACCTTCGTGCGGATAGAAGCTCTGTAAGAACGGCGCGTCGCTCCCCGGGCCGCGCTCAATCCCGGGCCGGAAGCCATAGCTGAAGGGAAGCTGGGTGAACAGTAACGTCAGCAACACATAGACCGCAACCAGCGCCAGCGGACGCCAGTCGAACAGGGCGCTGCGCACCACGCCAGCGGCGTGCCGTGTGCACGGCAGAGCACGATGCAGAGAATGGACATTCATGCCGCCATGGTACCACGTGCAGGGTCACTGAACACGCACCAGGTCGGGGTTATCGCAGGCGCGCCGGCCCACCTTCGCCATGTCATACCAGACATCACCAATTTTGACGCGCACAACATCGGCTGTGAAATCGTTATTGGTACCTTCCTCATCGCTGTTGGAGAAAAGCGATGAACCGACGCCATAAATGTCAACCGGCACGCCCAGTTCTTCGAAGCGGCGTATCTTCTTCGGGCCAAAGCCGCCGGTCACGACAATCTTCACATCGCGGCACCACTGCTGGGCAGGTTGCACCCACTCCGGCGTCAATGTCCAGCGCTTCCAGGCCTCGTCAATCGCCTGCCGCAAGTAGAACACCAGCCGCGGATTGACACCCATATCGAGCTTGCGATTACCCAGCGGTGGCACGCTGACATCCCGCACGGAGCCGCTGGTATCGGGCCGCACGCCATAGAGCTTGTAGCAGCGAGCTGCATCAACATGCCCGCCGTCCATCAACTCGCGATAACGGTGAAACAGGGCGTCCATGACCGCAAGCGTTGTGCCGACGCAATCGTTGTCGAAATCAATCAGCGCGATGCGCGGAATCTCAACCGGTCGCGTCTCGGCAAACGCCAGCATACATTCGACCGTATCGCCAAGGAATGCTGCGATCGCCGCGTGTGCAACCGTACCGCCGCCAAGCCCCCCCCACCAGTCGCCCTGTGCATCGGTCGAAATGAATGCGCCGAGCCGGTGACCATAGTCCAGGTTGAATCGCTGGACGGCAATATTGTAGGCATAACCGTCGGCGGCCTGCACCTCGTGAGCATCGAAGCGCGCCGGGAAGAACAGCACGGGCTTACCGCGCGCAGCAACCAGCACATTATAAACGTTCGTGGCGATACGGGTCGCGCGCGTGAGCGTGCCCAGGGTCGGCGTCTCAAGCAGCGCGAAGTCGCGGTAACGCCCGCGTACGCGCAGCACGGGCTGAACATTGAGCGGATCACCGTCGTAGCGCACGATGACCCCGTCATGGACGGCTTCGACCTCGAGTTGATCGTAGGTATGAACGAAATGACCCTGCTCGTCGAAATGGCCGGTACAGAGCTGCAACATGGCGAGCGCTTTATCAACCCCGGCAACAACGGAAAAGGGGCGGCGACGGGTGAACCATTGCATCTCAACTTCGATGTTGCCAATATCGAGGTCGCGCGGAACAACGCCTGCGGCCGCCAGACGCGGCGACTCGCCACCAAAGCGATAGCCGCGTCGCGCCAGTGCGCTCAACATACCGACAATATTCTCGAAATACTTGTCGGAGTACCAGCCGGCTCGCATGCGCTCGGCGTCAAGTTTGAAGGTGTCGTTGGTGAGACGGCGGTTGTCAAAGATACTCATGTTTCACCCTCTGGCATTTATTGTTATATTGACACTATTATGATATGCCAACAATCGTGGTTTGTCAAGAGCAGGCTTGATGTGGAACTGTTCACCGTCATCAGAGGTGTGAACGTGGGAACCGATGCTTGACTTCGAACATATGTTCGATTATACTGAAATTGCAGGCGGTGCGTTGCGCGAGGAACAGGGGCGGGTGCCGCGCTGTTTGAGGGGTGCCTGCCGTCAGGTGCCGGGTGCCGGTTCGTGCATCTCAGGTGACCGGTCATCGTCGGGGTTCACGGGCGGTCCCCGGTAGCGGCGCCTGCCGATGCGTCGGCACACTGGTGGCGAGAAGGCGTGTGCAGGCGCCGGTTCACGTCGCCCCACCGATGGAAAACGGCATTGCAGGAGCAGCAAGAACAGTGACCATGCCGGGAGGAACAGCATGTACATGATGTGGTTTGATGACAACGCCAGGAAGGCGGCAGCCACCAAGATCGAAGAAGCGATCGCTGCATACATTCGCCATTTCAAGACCAGGCCAAATGTCGTCCTGGTCAACCAGCTCGACCAGGCCGACGTTCCCGGCGTGCAGGTCAGAGCCGAGCAGTATGTACGGCGCGACAACTTCTGGGTTGGCTGGGAGGAGGCCGATGCGCGCCTTATCGCTGCACCGGGCGCCACCACGGGCACTCATTGATCGCCGTCTGGGCAAGTGTGCTGGTGAGCCCCTGCAAGGGTTTGCAGCGCATGTCGTCACGGAAGACACAATTGTTGCAGGAGTGCACCGGGGTGTGGCACTGCCAGCAGAAGGGTGCGACACTATAGAGCGTGGCCTGGCACTGCCAGCACATGATCTCGACGACATCATTCTCGTCATAGGGCGGCGGTGGCACCCATGGCCCTTCCGGATCGACAAGGGGCGCGGGCGCCACAGGCGAACCCGCTGGCTGTGCGTGCTCGAGCAACCAGGTGAGCCCTGCGTGCGCGGCGGCATTGCGGGGGTTGATCGCCAGCACGTTTTCCAGTGCCACCTGCTGATCAGCCGGGTCATCAACTGCGCCGCTCAACCAGAGCCAGGCCTGTTCGTTCTGGTCGTCCTGTTCAATGACCTGCAGCAGGAGCCGCTGCGCTTCGTCGCGTCGCCCTTCCGATAATGCCAGCGCTCCTTGGTACAACCAGCGCGCAAGTTCATGTTCACTCATACGCTTTTCTTTCATGTACTGGTCTTCTCTGGTGGTACGGTGCGGCGGCTTCACCCGCCGTACCACCACACCACCCTGGTCGCGAGGAACAGCTTCATTCGCTGGAGCCGTGCCTATCCGGCCATCTGGCGGCACACGGCTGCAACCAGCGCATCCTCCTGTTCGACGAGCACGGTACGCATATCCAGCGCCAGTTGCCCCGCAACAATGCGCCCCGCCACCGCCGGATCGCTCAGCCGCAGGGCGCGCGCCAGTTCATCCGGGTGCTCGGAACGGAGCATCAGCGCAAAGCTCGGCAGGGTCTCGCCAGGCAACGACCCGCCGCCAACCGCGCTTTCGCACGGCTCAACCGTGGCGCCCGGAATGCGCCCCACCAGGCGAAGCGCGCGGTCACGCACATGCTCCGGTCGCGCGGCAATCATGCGCCATACCGGTATGTCCTCGATCGCCGTGCCGCGCACATACGCCAGCAGCGTTGCCTCGAGTCCGGCGATGGTTGTCTTGTCCACCCGCAGGGCCCGCGCCAGCGGGTGGCGCCGCAATTGCGCGATCAGGCCGGCCCGCCCGACAATCAACCCGGCCTGTGGCCCGCCGAGTAACTTGTCACCACTGAAGGTCACAAGGTCGGCGCCGGCAGCGACACTCTCCTGCACGGTCGGCTCAGGTGCCAGGCCGTATGGCGCCGTGGGCAACAGGGTACCGCTCCCCAGGTCGTCGAGCGTCGGTATGCCACGTTCGCGCCCAAGCGCCGCCAGTTCGGCGAGCGGCGTCTCGTGCACAAAACCCAGCAACCGGAAGTTGCTCGTATGAATGCGCATCAGCAGGGCGGTGCGTTCGCCAATCGCTGCAGCATAGTCGCGGGTGTAGGTGCGATTGGTTGTGCCAACCTCGACCAGGGTCGCGCCACTCTGGCGCAGGACGTCCGGAATACGAAATCCACCGCCGATCTCGACCGCCTGCCCACGTGAGATGATCACCTCGCGACCGGCGGCCAGCGTGATCAATGCCAGGTAGATGGCAGCGGCATTGTTGTTGACTGCCAGCGCGTCTTCGGCGCCGCTGAGACGGCAGAGCAACCTGGTCAGATGGATGGTGCGCGAGCCGCGTTCCCCTGCTTCAAGGTCATACTCCAGGTTCGAATACCCCGCGCCGATGGCGTGCATGGCGCGCACTGCCGCGTCGCTCAACGGCGCGCGTCCCAGGTTCGTCTGAATGATGACGCCGGTTGCGTTGATGACCGGACGGAGCGATGGTCGGAGCGCCTGGCGTGCGTATGCGAGCGCCTCATCGGCAAGGCGCTCCAACGGCTGCGTCACGTCACCGGCAGCGACAGCAGCACGCGCCTGATCGAGTGTGGCCCGCGCCGCTTCAACCAGCAGATCGCGTGGCAAGGCATCGCCATTTGCGCGCTGCTCGACGGTTCGCAGAAGCGCATCAACCGAGGGAAGCTGGCGATATGGTGATGACACGCCGCTACCGGATCTCAAAAGCAATCAGTCGCTCAACGCCGCTATCGGTGCCACGCACGACCATTGACCAGCGACCGCGCAGCGCATCGTCGGGAGCGAGCCATGACCAGTCGACACGCCCACCGCCGACGCTGAAACGTTCAGCCTCCGCCGGCTCGACGCGCCCATCCGGGCGGTTGAGCCAGAAGATCACCGGTTCACGGTCGCTCAACCCATCGGCATAGAAGTGAAACAGTGATCCTGGACGGCCCGTTCCCGGTGTTACACCGACGGGCGCTGCTCTCCGCTGGTTGATCGAGATGGCGATCGTCTGCTCGAACTTGCTGGTGCTGCCGACGACGCGGAAACGCCAGGTGCCTGGCGGTGCATTGTCAGGCGCGGTCCAGTTCCAGTCAACGCGGCCATTCGACGCTCGTGGCTGGTCAACCGACACGAGTGTCTCACGACCGTCGGGCGATGCCAGGAAGAATGCCAGCGGATCGGCAGGATCGAAACCGGCGGCGAAGAAGACAAACCGCGTGCCAGGGGCGCCGGTTGCAGGATACACGCCAGCAGCCGGAGCATCTGGCGACGGGGGCGAAACGATCGTCAACAGCGCGACGCGCACCACGCCACTGCGCTGGCCGCGCGCCACGAGCGACCAGGCGCCCGGCGGCGCATCGTCGGGCGCGGTCCAGCTCCACGCAGCACGACCATCAGGGGCAGCGCGGCGCTGCGCCTCGGAGTCGGGGCGAGCAGGGATCGCGCGGCCATCAGGCAGATTGAGCCAGATATCAATCCGTTCGCCACCGCGAAACCCATCGGCCAGAAAGCTAAAGCGTGTTCCGGCCTGGCCCGATGGCGGATGAACAGTGACCGGCGCCTGCGCCCGGACGCCCACCGGCAGGCAGAGCGCCAGGAACCCCCACAGTGCCGCCACAGCAATAACGAATTGTTTCACAACTCACCATACTCCTCAAGCAACTCGCGCCACTCGAAGGCGAGTTCATCGCGTCGGGCCGCATAGTAGATATGATCCACACCATCTTCGTCGCGATAGACCAGATCGATCTGGCTGCGCATCGGACGCAGATATCCCAGGTTCCCCCACCAGCGCACCTTACTCTCGTCGAGTGGCGTATCTTGCAGCGCCATCCGTGCAGCATACTGGCGAACGGTTCCCTCTTCGATATCCTGCAGGCGCCATGGCGAGTTGCTGGTCTCACCGGTACGCAGGTTACGGAACACAAAGCGCCGCTCGCCGTGATCATCGGTTATGATTTCGACCACCTCAATACCGGTGCGCGGTCGCGGCACGCGAATCAGGTTCATCCACGCCTCGGTCAGTCTGTCGCGCGACACGCCGGGATATTCCTTGATCCCGTCTCCTTCTTTGGACCGCATCACCAGATCGAAGCGTACCTGGCCCTGTGCATCGCGGCTGATACGCCATAAGCCGCCGCGACCACGCCAGCGATGGCGCCGGTCGCCCCATGCCGGTGCCGGATCGCCAGCGGGCTCTTCAAAGGCGTCGTGGTCATCCGCCAGCGTTTCATCACCAAACGATCGCGGTTCGTGTTCGATCGAGTCCGTGGCCCGATCGCCAATCAACGCCTGCCAGCTCGTGCTGAGCCCCCAGTCGGAGACGCCAAAGAAGACATGGTCAATCACGCCATTGGCGTCACGATGCACAAGATCGTATTTGGTGCGATTTCCCTGGCGATAGGCGCGCCACAGGCCGAGGCGGCCCTTCCATTTCACCTGGCTCTGAAGATCAACACGACCATCGCGGAGATCCTCGTAACGGCCGATGGCATATGCCCAGAGGCCCTGGGCGCGATCGCGCGTCACTCCGGCCGTCGTGCGCAGGTCGCGCACCTCATAGAGCCAGGTACCGGCGCGTTTCTGGGCATCAACAATTTCGACGCCGCTCCGCGGTAAATCGAGCTCCTGACCATTGTCAAGCGGTGATACCGCGCCCTCGGCCAGCGCGCGCCGGCAGAGCTGGATGATTTCGCTGCGATCGGCACTGACCGTCTCACCATCGTGCCGCGTGTAGATCACGCCGTCATTCCCCAGATACGGCGGCGGTTCGCTGGCGCGCACCTCGACACGTAACAGATCGCGTCCCTCGTAATTGATCAACTCGAAGGTGAGATACGGCCGGGGCGTCAGATGCTCCTGCACGCTCCGGCGCAACGTCTCGCTCAACTGTTCCGGGTTGCTGACGCCGGAGATGCTGGTACCGGCATCGGCGCCGCCGACGATCAAGGTACCACCCCCGACATTGGCCAGCGCCGCAATATCGCGCCACAACGTTGCAGCGGATGACTCCGGGCGCAATGCCTGACGCTCGCTCGATGCGCCAGATCGCAGCGTATCCACTTCCCACTGTTTCTGATCGCGTTTCGGCACGCGCACCCGATCGAACTCCTGCGACGTGAACAACTCCTTCAACGCGGCAAATGTCGTTGCCGGCAGAAGCGCCTCGATATACCGGTCGCCAACTCCATGCCGGTGCCAGCCATTGCCTTCCCCGGCGCTCGCGCGGCGCAACCGGTGCGCATCCGACCCCTGGATGCAGAACATCCGCCGCTCATAGTGATCGGTCTTACCATTGTAGAAGGCGGGTGACGTGAATTTTTCGTGATCCGTGTAGAAGTTCACAAATTCAAGGGCATGCAATGCCGGATGTTGCGTTGCAGCAACACGCGCCTGCCCACTGGTTCCCATGCGCAACGTCTCGGTAATGACGCCGTTCGGGCCATTGGCATGCGGCGCGATCACGATCCCGCCGGCACGATTGATGATCTCGTAGGCGTCGGTAACGTGACGTGTGTCGGCGATCGAGCAGGCACCTTTCTTCAGCAACTCGGGCGGAACACCGAGCTGGAGCAGCGTCGCCTCGATGAGACTGATCGGCCGATCGGGTGCGAATATGGCGAGAATGTGTGCACCATAGTGCGAGGTGAACTCGAACCCCGGCAGGACCGTGATGCGCGCCAGCAAACGCCGGTATTCATCAAGGCGAACCCGTTCTTCATCAGTAATGCGCTGCTGGCGTTCGAGCGCCATGAGAAAGTCAATCTCCTGGCGCATAAGCTCATAGCCATGAACCGTATTGTGATCAGTAAAGGCGATGATATCGAGACCACGCCGTTCGGCCTCCTGCAGAATATCCAGCAATGTCGCGTCCGGCTCTGCATAGTCTTCTGAAGCAGGAGTGTGAATGTGTAAATCTACTCGAAACCACCGCATCCCGTCACGTACGCCATTTTCATTCTGTGACATAGTAGAGGATGCTCCAATACATCTGGTTCAAATACCTTTTGACTGCCCGCCATGCGCCAACCTCAATCTAATCGCGCTGGCAGGCCTGCGCCAGAGTGCCGCCGAAGCTCAGGGCCGTTGTCGCCTGGCATAACGTAACAACCGGCGGTCTGCAACAGGCATGCAATTTCTCTCTTCGCCGCTCCAGGCGGGTGATGCCGCCTGCAATGCTCCTCCTTTCAGTTGCCACGACCGTTCACGTTTCGCCCGGGAGTGTGGTCATGAAGTGTCTATCCGAATAATGGCCGAATAACGGATGGTATGGTATGGTTGGATGGCATTGCGCCCGAAGTGACGCAATCGACCGGCGCGAGCGGAGCGTGCTGCAACCATGCGTCGCACACTGCACGCTGCCGTTCGCGCTCCGCGCAATGACACGTAGCGTAATGTTGTTCGGACAGGCACCGGGCCCGCGCATGGTGCGATGCCGCGGTGGGACGCCTTGATCGAGGGCTTTCCTCGCATCTCCATGTCGTACTACCGCCGGAACCGTGTTTCTGACAACAACTAACCACCCATCACATCACCTCTCCGGGGCATCCAACGTCTGGTATCATACTCCAAAGCATCTCATCCCGCAATGCGCCGTCATAGCGCATCGCCGCGCGCCGCGCGCCGGTTACGGCGCAGCCGGATCGCGGGTGGATCCACACGAGTGGTGCACGATGCCGGAACCTCCAGCGGATGGCAGTGTACGTGTTTTCAGGAAGGGACCAGCGATGCCCGATACACCTGAACAGATTGACGACCTGATCTATCTGCCGAATCAGGATTACCCTTACCCGTTTCCGACGCCAAAACCGCCGCATTTCTGGATGACCGAGCAAACCGGCAAACTGGCGGCGGCGGTCGAGCGCTACTTCAGCGGCGAGCCCCTGTCTTCCGACGATCGACGCTTACTGCATGCCTATTTACGCCAGTATGTCGAACGTGCCGTCATGGCGAGTGACGCCAACCGTCAGGCGTTGCTACGCATGATCGACACGCTCAAGAGCAATCGCGACTTCGAAAAGTATGCCGATACGCTTGCCGAAGCGGGCGTCGAACCGTTCTGAGTGCCGTGCCGGCCACGTCACGGTGCCCACCGACGCAAAACAACATGCGTTCGAGACGTGTGAACGCTTCCATTGACAGAACGACCACTCAGGGCTACAATACCTGGCGTCAACGGGGCGTGGCGCAGCCTGGTAGCGCACCTGAATGGGGTTCAGGAGGTCGCTGGTTCGAATCCAGTCGCCCCGACCATGTCTCTTCGTGGTTTCGTAGCGCCGCCTCAGGCCCACGGCGGTACGTGGCGCTATTGTCTCTTTGTGCGACTTCTCAACCCCTTGCATCGCCTTGACGCTTGCGCTATAATGCCCCTAGTTTTACGCATGACCGGGCGCTGCTGCGCCCTGGCACGTGTAGTTCCCATTCATGGCGTAAAAGATTACACGACACTGCTGTCGATGCAGTTCGGACACCGGGAGGATCGTGATGGCACGGATGAGCCTGCAGACGGCCTTCGACCAGACCCGGCAATGGCTCGAAAGCAATGATCTCGATCGTGCGATCGGGATGGCGCAGCATATCCTTCAGAGTTATCCCCAGAGCATTGACGCCTACCAGGCGCTTGGTGAGGCGTATCTTGCCGCTCACCAGTATGACCGGGCCTGTGAGGCGTTCGAGTCGGTGCTGCGTTTTGACCCTGAGCACATTCCAGCGCATGTCGGCCTCGGCATGACCTGTGAACGGCTTGGCCGTCTCGATCGCGCGGTGACGGCATTTGAACGCGCCCTCGAAATCAAGCCCGACATGCCTGAGTTGCGGAGCCAGTTGTTGCGGCTGTATACCGAAGCCTGGGGGAGCGAGTATGCGCACCTCCGCCTGAGTCGCGCGGGTCTGGCGCGTCTCTATGCCAAAGGGCACATGCTGCCGCAGGCAATCTCCGAGTTTCGCCAGGTTATCGGCGATCAGCCGGAGCGCCTTGATGCGCAGGTCGCCCTGGCCGAAGCGCTCTGGCGTGACGAACAGGAAGAAGAGGCCGCAGATCTGTGCCGCGATATTCTCGCCACGCATCCTGAGGCGCTGAAGGCCAACCTGATTCTCGGATACCTTACGCTGGCGGCTGGCAATCCCGATGGTGAGCAGTACTGGCGCGCCGCCGCCGCGATGGATCCATACCAGACAACTGCCCGGTCGCTCTTCGATACGATGCCGCCAGTGCAGTTGCCGGAGCCGATGGTGCCGGAATGGGACGAAGAGGCATGGTTGCGCCAGCGTGAGGTGGAGCAGGTCGAGCAGTTGTCGCCAACTCGCCCGATGGAAGCGGCGGTTCCCGTAGCCGCGGTGCTTGAGCCGCCGCCGCCACCGCCACCCGTCTATGCCGACAGTGACGATTTTCTTGCCAGCTTGCTGGCGGTCGATACGGCGCCCCCTGTCGTTTCGCAACCGGTTGATGGCACCGAGATCGAGATCAGCGCTGATACTCGCCCGTTTACTCTTGAAGAGCTTGGCCTGAGCGATGAGGAAATTGCTGGTCTCGGTGTTCCGGCATTCGCGGAATCGCTTCCGGCTGAACCTGTTCCGCCATCTGGCGAGCCTGTTGCCGAAATGCCACCTGCCGCGCCTGCGGAGGAGGTGCTCGACCTTGGCGCGATGCAGCCCTTCACCCTCGAAGAACTTGGCCTCAGCGAAGCGGAGATCGCCAGCCTGGAGAGTATCGAGGCGCCGCCACCTGCCGCGCCTGCGGAGGAGGTGCTCGATCTCGGCGCGATGCAGCCCTTCACCCTCGAAGAACTTGGCCTCAGCGAAGCGGAGATCGCCAGCCTGGAGGGTATCGAGGCGCCGCCACCTGCCGCGCCTGCGGAGGAGGCGCTCGATCTCGGCGCGATGAAGCCCTTCACCCTCGAAGAACTTGGCCTCAGCGAAGCAGAGATCGCCAGCCTGGAGAGTATCGAGGCGCCCGTGCCGCCCGACACAGCTATCGAGGATATCGACATCGCAATGCAACCGTTCTCGCTCGATGACCTTGATCTTGAGGGTGTCGGGCGAGCGCCAGGCGCTGGCTTCGACCTGGGCACCGACTTCGGTGAATTGCCACCCGATCTGCAGCCGTTCTCGATGGAAGAACTTGAAACTGGTGGCATGGCTGAGCGCGCCGAGATTGGCGAACTACCACCCTCGCTGCAACCGTTCTCGCTCGATGAGCCACCAGCGCCGCCGCAACGGCCACGTATGTCGGGCCTGGCCCCTGAAGAAGCGATTGAGAGCCCCATCGAGGAGGAAGAGCCGCTCCCACCGCGTGGGTTCAGCTGGCAGCAACCGGCACAACGCGCCGAGCCACGATTCCTTGAGCCAATGCGCCCGGCGGCACCGGCCGAATCTGGCACCATCTTTTCCAAGCTTCAACAACGGCGCGAAGGTGTTCCACTACCGCCGGAAGAGGTCTCCAGCCCGTCCATAACGCCTGATGAGCATCTGGGTCTGTTCTCGCTCGACGATGTGCCACTGCGCGGGGACGAGGAACCAGAGCTTGCCGCCGAAATGACGGGCCCTGGCGCCCCGATAGCCGAAACTGCTCAGGGCGCTGTGCTAGAACCGTTCTCACCGGCTGATCTCGGCCCTGGCGAGGAACTTGCCGCGCCTGATCTGGGTGAGCTCGCGCCCACCATGGGGGAGACGCCTCCTGCCGGCACGCCTGGCCCCATCCCACATGCCGCTGTTGAGATCGAGAGTATTGAAGCTGGCCTCGCCAGTGGTGAGATTCAGCCTTTCTCTTTCGCGGATCTGGGGCTGAGCGAGGAAGAAATCGCCGCGCTCGGTCTGAGTGTATCTGCAGAAGCGCCGGTCGTGAGCGAAGCGGTGGCCCCGCCGGTGGCAGAAGCGCCGGTCGTGAGCGAAGCGGTGGCCCCGCCGGTGGCACAAGCGCCTGAGATCGAGAGTATCGAGGCCGGCCTCGCCAGCGGTGAGATTCAGCCCTTCTCCTTCGCCGATCTGGGGCTGAGCGAGGAAGAAATCGCCGCGCTTGGTCTCGGTGATATGAGTCCTCCTGTCCGTGAGGCGGAGCCAGAAATGTCCTCCGAAGCCGCCGGTACGTTCGCACTGGAACCTGGTGACCTGGAGGCGGCATCAATGGCGCCTGAACAGCAGGCGGGCGAGGAAGAAGGGTTGGCGCTCGGCGATCTGCAGCCGTTCTCGCTCACGGACCTCGGCCTTTCGGCGGAGGAACTGGCTGAGCTTGATCTGGTGGGTGCATTTGAAGAAGAAGTCGAGGAGTACGACGAGAGCCGGCTTGGCATTACCGAGGAAGAACTGGCAGCGCTTGGCACCGGTGGCGACGTGGAATGGGGTGAGGAACTGGAGACCTTCACCGCACCGGTCGTTGCCGAGACGCCTGAAACCATGGTTGAGGCAGGCAGCGGCGATGCTGTTGTTGATCAGTTGATTGCGCTCGGTCGCGAGCGCGGCTACGTCGACATCGCCGACATCATCGCGGCTGTTGCAGATCCTGAGGCCGAGGCGGCGCGGATTGACGAGATCGGGCGTAACCTGCACGCTGCCCATATTCAGATTCGTGATGGCGACGAGATCATTGATCTCGAAGCCGAATACGCGGAGGAACTCCCGTCAGGCGAGGCTGAGATCGGGGTTGAACCGGTACCTGGGGCGCTTGTGGCGGAAGAGGAGGTCATGCGTCCCTTCTCACTCGAGGAACTCGGCCTGACGAGCGACGAGATTGATATGCTGGCCGCCGCTGCAGGTGCGGCTGAGGAACCGGAACAGGCGCCGATGGAAGAGCCAGCTGTGCTGACGCCGTTCTCCCTGGAGGAACTGGGGCTGTCAGCGGATGAGATCGCCATGCTCGATCTTGGCGGTATGGCGCCGGCTGCGCCCGCTGAGGCCGAACGCGAGTCGTTTGCATTGCCTGAGCTTGAGCCGGTCGCAGAGGCGCCGGCAGAGGAGGCGCCGCCGCCGGTTGAACCGCCGGTGATCAAACGCGCTGCTCCTCCACCGCCGCAAGTGCCTGTGCCGGCGCCGCGCGTGCCATCCGGCCCGCCGCCGGTGGCTGAGGCTGCTCCGTCCGTGCCGGCTCACGGCGAGCCGGAGCCGATGAGTGGCAACCCGGAGCTCGACGAATACCTGCGCATGCTCGAAGCTGAGCCGCACAACCATGTGCTTCGACTCTCGATCGCGCGGGTTGGTGGCCAGGCAGGCATGCCTGAACTGGCAGTGCGCCACTACCGCGATCTTATCAAACGGAATGTGATGCTCGATGAGATTGTCGAGGATTTGAGCGATCTCATCGCTGATGTCGAAGATACCAGCGTGCTGCGCCAGTTGCACCGCACACTGGGTGACGCCTATTCGCGTCAGGGTCGCTTCCGCGATGCAATGCGCGAGTATAGCTGGATAGCAGGGCGAGGATAGTCATCGGTCGGCGCGCGCTGCGTGGCCGTCAATGCTGAGGAAAGGCTGGGAACATGCGCCGGATCGTCGAAGACCTGATTCGAGTCGAGGGAGTCATTGGCAGCCTGCTCGTCGGGAAGGACGGCCTGGTCGTCGCCAGCACGCTGATGGATGAGGAAGACGCCGAGATTCTGGGCGCGATGTCGGCCGCCGTGTTTGGTGAGATCGACAAGGCAACCAGGCGCATCGGCGTCGGCGCGCTGGTCGATTCGATCATTGACGCCGAGCAAGGCTCGATCCTCATGCTTGAAGCGCGCGAACTCATCCTGGTGGTTATTACGCAGCGCATGGTCAACCTTGGCCTGGTCAAGATGGAAATGCGCCGGGCCTCCAAGCGTATCAGCGAGGCCGTGCCGATCTGACCGGGTATCGTCCATTCGAACCATTCGACGTGTTATTGTACGTGTTCACACTGTTCGCAAGTATGTTGTTTTGCGTCGGCAGGCGACGTGCCATGGCGCGTGCGTCGTGGACGCAGTGTGCTACACCCCGACTCGCCGCCGATCCATTCTCCTGGGGGCTTCCCCCGGATCCCGATCGTGAACGGTTCCGTGGTATACCAGGTAGCGTTCGACGTACAGGATGACGGCACCCTGAGAAGCCGTGCCGTGGCGAAGGGTGTATGCCGGCTCTACTGAATCGCTGTATGCCTGAATGCAACCGGGTATTACATGTTGTCGTGAGGCGCTGATTGCGTGCGGCTCACCCGCCGACTGGTATGCGCCTCTGTTCATGCGCCCGTGAGCGGTTCGCTCAGGGCGCGATGTTTGTCCTCTACCGTCGTACTGCATGAAGGAGAAGTGGGAGACATGGAGCGCTCACTCATCATTCTGAAGCCTGACGCGGTGCAGCGCGGCCTGATCGGGCCGATCCTTACTCGCATCGAGCAGCGCGGGTTGCGGCTGGCAGGTCTGAAGCTGATGCGGATCGATGAAGCTCTGGCACGCCGACATTATGCCGTCCACGAGGGCAGGCCGTTCTTTAACGGATTGATCGAGTACATCACATCGGGGCCGGTGGTCGTCCTGGTGGTGACCGGAGCGAATGTCATCGAAATGGTGCGTGCGATGGTGGGGGCCACCAATCCGGTGAAGGCGGCGCCGGGAACGATTCGTGGCGATTTTGCGCTGGAAATCGGGCGCAATCTGATCCATGCGTCCGATTCGCCGGAGAATGGTGAGATGGAGACGAGCCTCTTCTTCAGCGCGGATGAACTGGTCGAACTGAAACGCAGCACCGACCCGTGGATCTATGAGTAGGCCTTGAACTCGCGCCACAGGTCGCGGAACATTCGCTCCGGGTCACTCCAGTAGCGCTCAGAATCCAGCGCCGGCGGCAGCGGGCGCGCAGCGCTTGCGTCACGTATGCGACGCGCAGCGTCACGTAGCGCCACGGCCGCCGGTTTTTCGCGCCCGGTTGCGTCCACCAGGCCCATCGCCCGATAGCGCCGGGTGCGATCCAGTGGTGGGATGCGCCACAACTCTTCCGGGTAATCGGCATAGCTTGCCAGCCATACGCCCGATGCCCCTTCGCGATAGAGCCGATCCAGCACGCTGTCAACAAACGTTCCCTGTTCGTCCGCCGTGGCGTGGTACAGCGTCAATGTCCGCCCATACAGGTCGTCGTCAATGCAGCCTGCCGGCTCGCCCGGCCCGGCCAGCGGCATCCCTACGCTGGCCACAATCGTGCGGCGACCGGCCAGCCCGGCAACCAGTGCATGCAGATACGCCGCAGCGTCGCTGTGGCGTGTCTGCCCTTCGACAGGCGTTTCTGGAGGATCGGCAACGACCCCGACCAGTGTGCAGCATTGCGCCACATGCTCGGGTCGTGGCCCGGATCGGCGCTTCAGCCCGGGTACAGAGACGGCCCCCATCAGGAGCGCGCGTGGCACAACCCGGCGCAATTCATCGCCCAGCGTGGCGTACCACTGGAGGGCCACCGTATCGGACGCGGGCCGGTGGATGCGCTCGAATCCCTCACCGAGTTGCCACGCCCAGATCGACGGGTGTGCGCCGAAGTAGCCGCCAATCTCGCGTACGAGGTAACGCTGCGCCTCAACGACCAGCGGCTCACTGAACAGGTCACCCGACTGAACCGGCCGGTACCGCCCACCAACCAGCACCGGAACCAGTCCCGACGGGCGCACGATGAGCAATGTCCCACGGTGCGACGCGCGGCGCAGTGCGCCGATGATGTCAGGGCCGTTGGCCCAGGATGGTAACTGTAACGCGCCGAGGATCGTCGCCGGGAAGAGTGTGAGGACAACGCGCAGGCTCGCGGCGTGGGCCGCATCGAGCACGTGTTCAAGGTAACGCATCGCCCGGCTACCGATGCGCTCAGGCGCAGGCTGGAAATCTTCCCAGACGAGGCACAGACGCACGGTATCGCAGCCCAGCGCCGCAATATGTGCCAGTTCGTCACGTACGGCGCCGCGATCGTAACGTTGCCAGAAGAGCGGTCCGGCACGACGCGGCCAGTAGGTGACGCCAAGCGAAAAGCTATCGTTCGCGGAATCTGTGGTCATGGAGTTACGCAAAGATGGGCCACGAGTACGGGGGTACCGGCAAAGACGATATCAAGCGGCATTCCCGCCATCACGCCCTCCGTGTACGGCTAGCGGGTCCCACGCACAAAGACGTCGGGCCAGGCCTTGAACCGTGTAAAGAAGAGCTCCGGCGGTTGCTGGATGCCATTCTCGGTCATTACCCGGTAGACCGAGATATCCATGCCGCGCCGCGCGCGATCGGTCTGGCGCACGGTGCCTGCCGGGAGGGCGGCATCGGTAATGTACACCGGCGTCGCAGGCGGGGGCACAATGTTGGCGATCTCCGGGCCAACGATCGAGACGCGCCGATCAGGACGTGTGCCATAGAGACGCACGCTGAGCACCTGCGCACTCGTGTCGGTTGTCGACTCCATCAGCAGCCAGTGGCCGGTATCGTTGACGAATTTCAGGTCCTGCACACCGGTGTAAATCGTTGCATCCATACCGGGCGCCGCCTGTTGTGGGAAGCTGTACTCATCGTACCAGGAGATGTAAAACGGGTGCGCGTGGCGCTCGGTGATCGGCAGGCCGGCCCAGAACGCCGCGCGGAAGACAGTAGTTGACACCTGGCAGACACCACCGCCCCACTCAAGCCGGGTGCGATTACCAATAACCGCATACCCTTGAACGAAACCATGTTCGGCATCGACGGCGCCGAGTTGCGTATTGAACGAGAATTCGGCGTCGGGGGGGATGAGCACGCCATTCATACGCGCAGCGCCTGCCCGGATGTTCGTGACGCGGTAATCGGCAGAACCTGCAAAGCTCGATTTGCCTTCAGCAACCAGTTCGATGATGCCAAGCGTGGGCAACGTTTCCTCAGTAATCAACGGGCGGATCTCTTCGACCGGGAGCTCGAGGCTATGCTCCTGGATACGCAGGGCAGCGCGAATAGCATCGACAGCCTCCGCCTGCTTCAGCCGCAACCCGTCCTGTCCTGGCTCCACAATCTGCAGCCTCCCACCACGGAACGCAACGCGCGGTTCGGCGCTCGGCGAGTCGACCAGTTGCGCCAGCTTTTCGACTGCGCGTTCCAGTCGCGCCTGGTCGAGATCGATCGTCATGCGATCATCAGCACTACTGATCGCCAGCATTTCCGCAATACGATCCGGTGGCCACGTCCAGCGCCGCTCACCCTGGCGTAATTCGAGTGGCCGACTCAGGAGCAATTCGGCCTCAACAACTGCTGCGGCAATATCGCCATCGGCGAGGGTCGGGTCAAGGATGCGTGTACGCAGGGCGACCGTCTGTGGTTCGAGCGATTGCAGTGCACGCAGGATGTCGATCGTCGTTTCATCGACCAGAAGCTGGCGACCCGTGCGCGCCGAGGTGGGAAGGACCTTGCCGGCGGCAACACTGAGTGCCGCATCGCGCGGTGGTTGTTCGATTTCGGCGGCGAGGCTGCTCACATAGCGCTGCAACGTTACCCCATCAATGCGCAGGCGCGGCGCAATGTCAACGCCGCCACTCCGGCGCAGTTCCCACAGATCTGCGACCCGCCGCAACGGATCGCCGCGACGCCCGACCTCAAGCGCCGCAAGCGCTGTGCGATCAGGCTCGAATGTGACGCCAAGATCGGCAAGTGATGGTCGCCAGACGCGCCCCTCAAACGTGAGTGTGAGCGGTGCCCGTTCGAACGCGGCGTGGCGCGTGCCAAGCAGCGCGCGAATCTCGTCGCGCGACATCCCCCCGACTGGCGTGCCCTGCACGCTGACGCCCGGCATCGCCCGGTCAGCCGCGAGCACATCCGTAATGAACGGCTGCGCGAAATAGATAGCAACGCCGAATGCCAGCAAGAGAAGCACGGCGCTGATCAGCGGCCCCCACCGAGGGCGCACTGGCGGGGGGCGGCGTGGCCGCTTTGCAGGCGGTGGTTCCGGCGGCGGCTCATCGAGCGACAGGCGCCCTTCGGCCTTGCGGCGCCGCACAGGGCCATACTCCTGATAGTATTTCTCCGACATGGCAGCAACTCAGGCGACGCAATGGACGCTGAATCTCGTATTGGAACAGGATCCGGCGGTGAAGCGTGTAAAGCGTATCACGTCTCCATGTGGCTGTCAAGATTTTGCGAAACCCAGCCCGCGCTCGCGCATGGAAACGAAGCGCCCGGCGCCGATCACCAGATGATCCAGCAGGTCAATGTCCAGCAAACGGCCGGCTTCGATCATCTGGCGCGTTACCAGCACATCCTCCGGTGACGGGGAAGGGTCGCCGCTTGGATGGTTATGCACCACGATGATTGCCGCCGAGTTTAACCGGACGGCTTCTTTGAAGACCTCCCCAATGCGGACCATGGATGTGTTCAGGCTGCCGACATAGACCGTCTGGATCTTCTGCACGCGATTCTTCGTATCGAGGCAGATCGCTCGGAGTTGTTCCTGATCAAGATGGCTCATTTCGATCTGCATGAGCTGTGCGGCATCACCTGGCGAACGAATCTGAAAACGTTCCTCGCCGGTCGTAAGCAGTAAGCGCCGGCCGATTTCGATGGCGGCCTTCAGTTGCGCAGTTTTTGCCGCGCCCATTCCACGGCGCCGCGCCAGTTCCTCAAAGCCGGCGCGTTGCAACCCGGGCCACCCACCGAACTCGATCAGCAACTGCTGGGCAAGCTGAATGGCATTCAGGCCCTCAATGCCGACACGTAGCAGGATCGCCAGCAACTCCGCGTCGGCGAGCGCCGTGGCGCCACTGGCACGTAAGCGTTCGCGTGGCTTGTCGGCGACAGGTAGTTCACAAATACGAACATGATACTCAGACATGGGATGCTCCTGTGGCTTTGTGACCCCACAGGTGCTACCGATCTGCCAGTAGCGCTGATTCGCAACAGACTCGGCGCCTGCAAGGAACATACGTCCTGTTTTCCAGGAGGACCTGCTATGCTGCCAGTGAATCACGAAGGAAAGAGGTCCCGCTCTGGCGGGCCGCCCGTCCAGGCAGGCACAACCCGGGTAAACTGCTCTGTGCCATTGAGTTGCCGGCGGATCGGCCCGGGCAGACGACGCATCCATGGCATACTATTGCTCTGGCTGCGGTGGCATTCCCATGCGCGTATCCGCTGCTCATCACGGCCGATTGTTTCAATAATCGTTGTTGCTGGCGTCGCTTCTCGCGCGATACGCAGCAGATCGATATCGCCATTGCGCCCGAAATGGCCCGGATCCTTCCCCAGTAACCGCAATAGTATGATCACGCCAGCGAGAAAGCGGCGGCTGAAGGTCGCGTAATAGAGCCGTTGTGGCTGCCACGGTTCCAGCCCGTGCATGAAATGCTCACGGTAGAGGGTGTGGTTGCCGGCAGCCTCGAACGCGGCCGTCGCCGCACGGTGGCACGCAATATGATCAGGATGGCCGTAGCCGCCATACGGGCCAAACGTGACCACAACCTGCGGGCGCACGGCCCGGATGATGGCGACAACCTGCCCGGCCACGCGCGCTGGCGGTTGCTGAATAAGCGCGTCAGGATGTTCATTGTCGGGTGAACCGGTCATACCGGAGTCGCGGTGCCCAAGAAAGTGAACCGCTGCCAGTCCCAGCGTTTCTGCCGCGCACATCTGCTCAACGGTGCGTAGTGTGCCAATATCGGCGTACCCTGCGAGGAATTCGGGCGCTACCTGGCCGACCTCACCCCGCGTGGCGCAGGCATAATGGACCGCAACCCCTGAACTGGAGTAGCGCAGAATCGTTCCCGCATTGCCAAAACTTTCATCGTCGGGATGGGCATAGACGACGAGTAATCGCCGATCGGATGGCCCGGCACGCAGCCAGCGCGAGTCGATGTTATAGATCGAAAGATCCGGGATTGTATGGTCACGCATAAAAACACCAGAGTGTGTGTATGCTTACCGGCGCATCCGGAAGGTTACCGCGCGGTCTGCTCGTATGCCATGCGGCTGATTGTACCACGCTGCGACAAACGATCGGGAGGATGTCGTTTCCGTACGCTCCCGCAACCATGCATTGCCGGGTATAATGCAGTGTGCGTCTAGAGAGGCTCGATCTGCATGGTTCATTATCTGTTCGTTCTTCTGATTGCCGCCCTGCTTACGCCGTTCCCTGCCGCTGCTGCCCCGGGCGGCGCAGTCTCCGCTGAACTGGTGCTACGCCTGGCCGATGGCTGGCCGCGTCTCGCCGGGCGATACGCTTCTGGCACGCACGGTTCGGCCCTCGGCATGGCCCTGACGCGCTCCGGTATACGTGGCATGACCACGATCGGTGGCGGCGCCTATGTACTCAAACTTGCTCCAGGAATCGACCCGCACGCCCTTAGCAGACGCCTGGCGGCGCTGCCCGGTGTGATCTATGCCGAACCCAACCGCGAACGGTGGCTGATGCGCGTCCCCGGTGATGAAAGCGCCGCGCGCCAGTGGGCGCTTGCAACCCTCCAGGCATTCGAAGCGTGGGATGTGACCACCGGCAGCGACCTTGTTATCGCGATCCTTGATACCGGCGTGTCGCCGACCCATCCCGAGCTGCGCGACCGGCTTCTGCCCGGCTACGATTTTGTCAACATGGATGACGATCCACGCGACGACGATGGTCACGGAACGTATACCGCCGGCGTCGCTGCCGCTGCGGGCGACAATGGCATCGGCGTGGCGGGTGTCTGCTGGAGCTGCCGAATCCTGCCTGTGAAAGTGCTCAACCGGCGCGGGCGCGGCAATGATGCGACGATCGCCGCCGGAATCCGCTTCGCCGTTGATCGAGGTGCGCGCATTATCAGCATGAGCCTGGGTGGCCCCGACGACTCGCGTGTGCTGCGTGAGGCCGTAGCCTATGCCGTCGAGCGTGGCGTATTGCTGGTGGCCGCCTCGGGCAACGGGCAGGCCGAAGGAAACCTGCCCAACTATCCGGCTGCCTATCCTGGCGTGCTGGCCGTGTCGGCGACCGGCCCGGATGATGCGGTGACCGGCTTTTCAACCACCGGTGATTTTGTTGACCTTGCCGCGCCAGGAGCCGGCGTCTGGAGCACCCTCTGGAATCGTACCACCGGCGATACCTATGGCGCTGCCGACGGTACGTCGGCGGCGTGCCCACACGTTGCCGGTGCCGCCGCACTGGTGTGGACGATACGACCAGAGCTGGGCGCACAACAGGTTGCGGAAGTGCTGATGCTCGGCGCTGACGACCGTGGCGCACCGGGAAAAGATCCGGCATACGGGTATGGGCGGTTAAACATGTTTCGCGCGCTCCAGGTCGCCGCCGACCCTGGCTTGCTGGCACGCTCGCGGATTGAGGGCGTTGTCGGCGGCCTGGCGCCCGATCAGGCGACCGTCGTGTTGAGCAGCGGCCAGGAGACGCGTCCAGACGCCGCGGGGTATTATCGCTTCGATGGCCTGCCACCCGGCCAGTACACTGTGATTGTGCGCACCCCGGCAGGTGACCTGCAGCCGCGCCAGGCGTCGGTCAGCGGTACGGCGCTGAGCATTGCGCGAGTTGATTTCGCCCCGGGCGGCGGCACAGGCGCGAACACGGCCTTCGTGCCAGTACCGCCGCCACCGCGTGGCGTGGTCTACTTTCCGGAGACCGGGCACACGCTTCGGGGCGCGTTTCTGACCTACTGGCGCGCTCAGGGCGGCCTGCGCGTCTTTGGCTTTCCGATCAGTGAGGAGTTTCTGGAACGCGGCGAAGATGGTCGCGACGTTACCGTGCAGTATTTCGAGCGCCATCGGCTGGAGTTGCGGCCAGGGAACCGCCCGCCCTACAATGTGCAGTTGACGCGCCTGGGCGACATGATGCTGCGCGAGCGCGGCATCGAGTGGTTCACGCTGCCAAAGGGTGCACCACAGCCTGGTTGCCGCTATTTTGCAGAAACGGGTCACAGTATCTGTGAGCCGTTCCTGAGCGCCTGGCGCGCCAGCGGGCTGGAGTTCGACCGGCGACGTGGTAAATCGGAAGCGGAGAACCTGGCGCTCTTCGGCCTGCCCATCTCCGAGCCGATGGTTGAAACCTTGCCCGACGGTAGACTGTTGCTGGTCCAGTGGTTCGAACGCGCGCGCTTTGAGGATCATGGCGCGGATGGCGTACTGTTCGGATTGCTGGGTGACGAACTGGCGCGCGCGCGCGCCTGGCGCTGAGTATCATATGCCTGCATGGCGCATGGCCTCTTCAAGCGTGGGCTGGGCTGCCGTGCCGCCAGCGGCGCGCGTCGAAAGCGCGCCGCATGCTGTGGCGAGGCGCAACGTTCGTTCCAACGACCAGCCCGCCAGCACGCCATAGATGAACCCGGCATCGAAGCTGTCGCCTGCGCCGACCGCATCAACAAACGACACGCGCGGCGGTAGCGCGTCGGCGCGTTCCCTGCCGCGCATGGCTACGGCGCCGGCAGCGCCGCGCTTGATTGCTACCAGCGGCACACGCGCCGCGAGGTGTGCCAGCGCATCTTCCCAGTGGTTCGCACCGGCGAGCGCGCAGGCTTCCTGCTCGTTCGGCAACAGGATGTCGGTAACGGCGAGGAGCGCATCCAGCCCTTCCCATCGCCCGGATGGATCCCAGTTCGTATCGAGTGAGGTTGTCGCGCCGCGCGCCCGCGCCACGCCGAACAGCCGGGGCAAATCGGCTTGCAGACGCGTCTGCAGGAAGTAGCTGCCGGCATGCAGGTGGCGCGCGGCGCGCAGCAGCGCCGGGTCAATCAGGCCGGCATGGAGCGCGGCGATCGCGCCGGGAAAGGTCAACATCGCCCGGTCGCCCGGCTGCTGCAATATCACGGTGATACCGGTGCGCGTTGCCGGGTCAACCATTACCGCTCCCGGGTCAACGCCATGCGCCGCGAGTTGCTCGCGGCAGAAGCGCCCCAGTGGATCGTCACCCACCACGCCGGCGAAGGCGACCTTCAGGCCGAGGCGCGCTGCCCCGCATGCAAAGATCGCCGACGAACTGCCGAGCACCAGGGTCGCGTCGTCTACCAGCTTTTCGGACTGGCTCCACGCCGGCGCAACATCGCCACTGAGGATCAGGTCGGCATTCAGTTCACCGAGAACCAGAACGTCATACATGGCTCGTTGCATGGCAGACCATGTCACTGTTTACCCGTTTCCTGGACGTGCAGGCGTCGCTACCATGCCGGTGCCCCCTGTGCAACGTACAACAACCCTGCGCCCCACCGGGGCGCGCGGTGAGCGGGAACGGCGGCGCGCCTGCGGATCATGGTTGCTGCTCGCCGCTGTATGGTTCGCGCTCCTCAGGCGCGCCGAACGCCAGGCCGCCGGCGCCAACCAGCGCGGCAAACGCTGCAGCGGCGAACAGCGCGCCGTAGCCGTAGTCGCGGTAGATCACGCCGCCGATGGCATTTGCCAGCGCGACGGCGATGCCGAACACCGCCGTGCCGAACAGACTCTGCGCTGTCGCTTCCAGGCCCGGCGGCGCCAGGCGTTGCGCCTCCACCACACCCGCGGTCCACAACGAAGCGAAGCAGAGGCCATGCAACAACTGGATCGCCAGCGCCCACTCTGGCGACGGCGCTACCCAGTAGAGTAACATGCGCAGCGCATAGGCCAGGCCGGCCGTGACCATGAGCGGGCGCGCGCCCCAGCGACGTAACGCAAGGGCCGAGAGTGCCATCACCGGTAACTCGCTGATGCTGGCGATAGTATACGCCAGGCCAATCTGCTCACCGCCGGCACCCAGGTCTTCCATGTATAGCGAGAAGAATCCATGCACCAGCGCCCCACTACAACCAATCAGTGTCGCACTGATCAGGAAGCGCGCCCAGCGCCGGTCGCGCAACAGCGTGCGCCCCGCCGGCACCACGTTGACGGTCGCCAGTTCCGCTCGCGGCATTGCCAAAGCCGCCAGCGCCGCCAGGCCGCCAGCGATCGGATATGCCCAGAAGATCAGGCTCAACCCCAGCCGTTGGATAAGCCAGCCGGAGAGCACTGTGCTCAGCCCCCAGCCGACGGCCCCCCACACCCGCTGTGCGCCATAACGCTCGCGCGCATTTCCGAGCGCAGCCAGCGTGGCGCTATCGGCAAGCGGGGTGATCGGTATGGCGAACAGACTGATGATGGTCGTCAGCGTGAAGATCTGCCAGAATGCGCTCACCTGGCCAAGTAACGCGGCCGGGATGAGTGTTCCCACAACCGCGATCGGTAACAGGATGCGCCGCAAGCGTAACGCATCTGCCAGGAGACCCCACAGCGGGCCGGCCGCCTGCAGGATGCCGCCAAGCGATAGCAGCAACCCGATCTGCGCCAGGTCCAGCCCGACGTTACGATAATAAAGCACGATAAATGGGCCGAACGTACCCAGTGCGACAAACCAGAAGAAATAGAACGCCTTCGGGGCGATCAATAATCCGGCCGCTGGTGAGCGCCGGGTGGCTTCAATGGTCATCAGTTCAATCCAATCAGAATCGTAAAACCGGTGGCGCGCAGGGGTAAAGGAAAGACGGGTGTGACGGAACGTCATACAGAACGGCGCTTCCGGAAAGTGTACGATGCGGCGCCGTCCGGTCCGGCTTGATGGTATTATACGTCAGGCTAGTGCGGTCTCCACCGGTCGCGCCGCAACTATTCACGATCGGGGGTCTGGAGGAAGCTCCCGGGAGAACGAATCGGCGGCAGGTCGGGACGCACGCGCTATAGCACATCGCCCCGCCGACGCAAAACAACATGCTGGCGAGAAGTGTGAACACGTACGTCGAGGCGTGCAATTGCGTCAGGAGCCGGCGTTATCTATAATGAACACGAGTTACGTGGCCGCCTTCATAGATGACTCGCGTGATGGTTCCTCAGCCCTGCACCCCGGTGGGACGCGCGGCGTGCAGGAACGGCGGCGCGTCCGCGGATCGCGGTTGCTGCTCGCCGCGGTAGACAGGCCCGGAATCTGCGCCACCACGTCATTCGGTTCATAAACAGAACCTACGCATCTGTGAGCGAAAGATACGCCGATGCCCGAGTTAAACCTTGTCGGTCGAACCATTGGTCGGTTCGAGATCCTCGCCGAGCTGGGACGCGGCGGCATGGCCGTGGTCTACAAAGCGCGGCAGACATCGCCCAACCGGATTGTGGCGCTCAAGGTGCTGCCCCCTGAACTTGGGCTTGACCGCACCTACATCGCCCGTTTCCGCCAGGAAGCCGATAGCGCTGCGGCGCTGGAGCATCCGAACATCGTCCCGATCTATGTCGTTGATGAAGCCGAAGGGCTACACTATATCGCGATGAAGTTCATCGACGGGCGTACGCTGAAAGAGATTATTCACGAGCGTGGCGCCCTGCCGATTGCGGAAGCTGCGGCGCTGATCGAGCAGGTTGCCGGAGCGCTTGATTATGCCCATAGCCGCGGCGTTATCCACCGCGACATCAAGCCATCGAACATGATGCTCGACCGCGGCGGCTGGGTGTACCTGACCGATTTTGGCCTGGCGCGCGGCACTGCCGGCGGTGGCGGCCTGACCGTCGCCGGCACGGTCATGGGCACGCCGGAGTATATGTCGCCGGAGCAGGCGCAAGGGCTGCCGAATGTCGGCCCGGCCACCGACATCTATGCGCTCGGCGTGGTTCTGTATGAAATGCTCACCGGTCACATGCCGTTCAAGGCCGATACGCCACTGGCCATGCTGGTGGCGCGCCTTCAGCAGGCGCCAACGCCGCCGCGCGATTATCGTGGTGATCTACCATTACCGGTCGAGGATGTGATCATGCGTTCGCTGGCCCGTAAGCCTGAGGCGCGCTACGCGAGCGCCGGCGAACTGGTGACGGCGTTGAAGCATGCGGCCGGCCTTGGTTCGGCAAACCTTGCCAGTGTGGCGCGACCCGTCTCGCCACCAGCCGGGACCCCGCTGTCGTATGTGCGTACAACGCCGCCGTCACCCGTTGCGGGTACGCCTGCACCCCGCTTGCAGACGCCGCCTCCATCACCGGCATATGGCATGCCAACCCAGCGTGATCAGGCGCCGCCCCAGGCATCGCCACCGTCTGGCATTCCGACGGTCGTATCATCGCAGCCGGGCTTCGGGTTGCCGCCGGCCACCCCCCCCCCGAGTTCGCCGCCACAGGGCGTGCCGGCCACGCAGTATGCCGCAGGAACGCCTGCTGTCGCCACAACCTCTGCACCGGCCAAGAAGCGTGGCGGTTCCGGCCTGGTGATCGGTGCAGTCGCCGTGGCGCTCCTGATCGCTGCCGTCGCCTTTATGGCGCTGAGGCCGTCTGGTAATGGCGGGCAGGCGCCTGATGCTGCGCTCGCGCGTGCGCACCAGGCATTTGCTCAGCACGGGAACGTCGACCAGGCAATCGCCGCCTACCGTGAGGTTCTGGAACTCGACGCCAACAATGCCGAGGCGCATACTCGCCTGGCGCTGATCTACCAGATGCGCGACCGTTATACGGAAGCCGAGGAGGCGGCGCGCACCGCCATAGGGGCCGACAAGGGGGCGGTGCTGGCGCATGCCGTACTCGCCGAGTCGTTGCATAACCAGGGCAAGTACAACGAGGCGCTCGATGCCGCCGATGCCGCCGTCGCCGCCGATCCGCAACATCCTTCGGGGTACGCATCGCGGTCGGTCATCAAGGCGGACCGGGCGCTGAAAGATGCCGACGCAGCCATGCTCGACGAGGCCGTGAGCGACGCCGAGAAGGCGATCGATCTCGCCAATGGCCGCGAGAACCTGCTCCAGGCGCTGGCGCACAATGCGCGTGGCGTGGTGTACTGGTACCAGTACCTCTTCAGCAATGACCAGTCAATGGTCGCGCGCGGCGGCGACGAGTTCAACCGCGCGATCGGGTTGCAGGGCCAGATCGCCGTGTTCCATTCCAACCTTGGCTATTTCTACAACGACCAGGGGGCCAGCGCCAGCACACGCGGCAGCCGGCAGGATATGGAGCGGCTGCTCGAACTGGCGCGCCAGCAGTTCGAGCGTGCACAGGAAGCCGATCCGGAGTATGGTCACGCCCATGCCGGCCTCGGCTGGAACCTCTACTATCTTGAAGATTATGCCGGCGCCATCGGCGAATTTGATAAGGCGATCGCCCTCAATCCACAGGACACGGATGCGTATATCGGCAAGGGTCGTGCGTTGCAGGCGCAGACGCCACCCGACTACGACGGTGCGATTGCGGCGCTTGAACAGGCCGCCGAAGTCGCGCCCTATGATCCGACCATCTTTGCCAGCCTGGGCTGGGCGCACATGAACAAGGCATTTGCCCAGGAAAGCGGTAGCGAGGCGCAGAGTGCGGCGTATCAGGCGGCGGAGACCCATTTCCAGCAGGCACTCGACCAGAACGATCGATTCGTGAGCGCAATCACTGGCCTCGGCTGGACGCAGTGCGCCCTGGGAAGCTACGACGATGCGCTCGACACGCTGCAGCGCTCACTCTCGATTAAAGATGACCAGGCCGACGCGCATTTCGGCCTCGGCTGGACCTATTACAACATGGAACGCTACGCCGATGCCGAGGCGGGTTTTCGTCGCGCCATTGACCTTGCACCGAACGATGGGGGCAATTACTACTGGCTCGGCCTGAGCCTGGAACAACTTGGTCGCGTGGACGAAGCCAGAAACGCCTACCGTACCGCGGTCGAGAAGGGCAACCAGTTCGCGCAGCAGGAACTGGATCGGCTGAGCCAGTAACTCGACTGATCCGCGTGAGAGTGTCATTGTGCCAGATGTCCATCCGCCCGCGCTCCCGGTAGTGTATGATCCGCGAGCGCGGCATGTCACGTTCTTCAGCCCGGCGCTTGGGATTTCGCGCAGCTTCTATATCTACATCCCGCCCGATGTTGATGACTACCGGCGTGCGCCGGCGCTCTATCTCCTGCGTGGTCACGAGCGCGAATGGGTCAATCCTTTCGAAGACGCTTCGCGGGGTGGAACGACAGTCATTGATGTCTATGAGCAGCAACGCGCTGCCGGGCGCGTCGGGCCGCTGGTGCTGGTCTTCCCCGGCACATCGAGCGATGATAATCGCGTCCCCGGTATGCTGATCAATATGCGGGCACCTGCACTGGCGAACGGAACAACCGGCCTCGGCAGCGGGCGCTTTGCCGATTTTTTCTTTGATGACCTGCTACCGTATGTTGATCAGCATTTTCCCGTGATCACAGGTGGGCGGGCGCGTGGCGTCGCCGGCTTTTCTCTGGGTGGCGCTATGGCGGTGTCTGCGGCTGCGCGTCGCCCGGACCTGTTCGCGTGTGCCGGAGCCTACGACGGGACCTTTCTGTATGCATGCGATCATGGACGGCGCGTCCGCAAGCGTGATCGCGTCGTCGGTAATCCAATGTTCGACCCCGCGTATGGCGTTCCACGCGATACCATATTCGTTGCGCGGCACAATGCCGCCAACCTGATTTTGCGCGGCGAGACCAGAGCGCTGCAGCGCGTCACCTGGATCATCAGCTACGGGCCCGAGCAGCACGAGCCCTGGCAATCGAATTACTATCGCGGCGAGCATCTGCTGGCCTGCCTGAAGGCGCGTGGCCTCGCGAATGCGCTGGCGGATCCGGTGCTGCCAGATGGGGATCATAGCTGGCGTACGGCGGATCGCTTCATCGCGTTGACGCTGCCACTGTACGATCGAGCGCTGCGCGCTGCCGATTGATGCGCAGGGCCCGGGCGCCCTGCCGGGCGCTGCACTGCGTCCCCTGTGTTCCGCGACACGCGTTGCGTGGTAGCGTCAATTCCGCTCTGCCGGAGGCAAGAAACGCTGTTACGTGCGTCGCCCGCATGAATCGTTCGAGGCGCCTGGCCCTGCCAGACGCCCCGAACAAGAGAAGAGAGGAGAAGGAGATGGCGTGATGTTATCACAGACTTAACATTCGCGCAAGACTCAATCTACAGGGAACGGTTCACACTGCTCGAACGAATGGTTTTGACGTCGCAAGCTGCATCCCGACCCGCCGCCGATTCGTTGACCCGGGGGCTTTCCCCAGACCCCCGATCGGGAACACGTACATCTGGAGCCTGTAAACGGTTACCTTGCACCGTAATTGCGCCAATGCTATAATACCGCCTCACGGTTACATTCGTACAGATAGGAACCTGGCGTGGAAATTGCTCTCTATAGTGCACTTATTCTTGTTAGCGCAGCCCTCACCTTCCTCGTCGTGCTGCAAGGGCGCACCGCCGGTTTGCAGCAGCGCGACACCTCATCGATCTACCGCACCAGGCGGGGCATCGAAAAGACGATTCACCAGGCGACCATTCTCCTGGGGGTCGTTTTTCTGGTGCTGGCCCTGATCGCCAGCCTGCCGATCTGGAGTTCGAGCACGACGCCGGCCGGCCTGATCGGCCTCGTCGGGCTGATCTGACGATCCAATGGCGCGCCGCATTCGCTGGCAGATCCTGATCGCGTCCATCAGTTCCCTGCTGGTGCTGGCCCTGATGGGTTACCTGGCGGTCACTCGCGCTTCGGTTGCGCGCCCGCTTGCGGGTGGCGACTATATCGAAGGGGTCGTTGGCATCCCGCAACAACTCAACCCGCTGATCGCCGATCCGGCAACCGATCCGGTCGCTGCTGATCTTCAGGCGCTGATCTTTGCCGGCCTGACCCGTACCGGCCCGGATGGTTTACCAGCCCCTGCACTCGCCGAGTCGTGGACGATCGATGAAACCGGTACGGTGTACACGTTCACCCTGCGCAGTGGCCTGACCTGGCATGATGGCGCGCCGGTCAGCGTTGACGATGTGCTCTTCACTCTGCGTACCGTCCAGGGGCCGGCCTTTGCCGGCGATCAAAATGTCGCCGCTGTCTGGCGCACGGTGCTGATCGATCGTGCCGGGGAACGGAGCGTGCGCTGTCGCCTTGAGGCGCCATTTGCACCGTTTCTGCGCCTGACCGGTTTTCCGATCCTGCCGTCCCACCTGCTGCGCGATATTCCGCCCGAACAATGGGCATCTCTTCCATTCAGTCGCATTCCGGTTGGCGCTGGCCCATACCAGCTGGTGGAAATTGACGCCACCCACGCCTTGCTGCGCGCCAATGCGCGCTATTTCGGTCCTCGTCCCTTCCTCGATACGATCGAACTGCGCTTTTTCGAAACCGAACAGGCTGCATTTGCCGCGCTGACCCGTGGCGACATTCAAGGGATGGCATTCTCCGGCGCCAGTAGCCTGGCTTCAATGAACCTGCCACGCGGGCTGGCGCGCCATGTGGCGCTGCTCGACAACCTGACGGTGCTGACGTTCAATCTCCGCAGCGGGCCGCTAACCGATCTTGGCCTGCGCCGGGCGCTTGCCGGGGGGCTTGACAAAGATGCGCTCATTGCGCAGGCGCTCAACAATCAGGTCGTGCGGCTCGATACGCCCGTTTTGCATGGCTGGTGGGCGGAAGCGCCGGACGTCGTCTGGTACCCGGCCGATCCGGAGCGGGCCGCGGCAACCCTCGACTCGCTGGGTTATGCGCTCGGGAGTGACGGCATCCGTGCCCGCGATGGACAGCCACTGGCACTGTCGCTGATCACCGACGGCTCGCCTGCCCGGGTCGCGGTAGCTGAAGAGATCGCACGCCAGTTCGGAGCCATCGGCGTACGCATTGATGTTGAGCAGGTCGAACCGGCTGAGTTGCAGCGCCGCCTGGAGGGGCATGATTTTACGCTGGCGCTCCACGGTTGGCAGCGTCTCGGCGCCGATCCCGACATTTACGAGTTGTGGCATTCGAGCCAGGCGGCGCGTGGGCGCAACTATGCCGGGCTCGAAGATGCCACCATTGACGATCTCCTCGCCGGCGCCCGGCGCACCAGCGATATCGCCGATCGCGCCGCAGCCTACGCCGAGTTCCAGGAACGCTGGGTCGAGCTCGCGCCAAGCATTGTGCTGTACCAGCCGCTGCTTGTGCACGTCGCCGTTGCCGATCTGGGAGGCCTCGCTACGCCTGCGCCTGACGAAGCGCCTGCCACACAACTGATCATTGGACGCGAAGGGCGTTTCGCGGGGGTCAATCGCTGGTATCTGCGGAGTGCCCGCGAGATCCGTGGCGATCTGCGGCAGAACCCCTGAGTATGTCTGTCAACTACGAGCCTGTCCGAACACCAGATGGTCACTGTCATGGCGGGCGCGAGCGAAGCAATCTCCTCTCGCGCCGCTCGATTGCTTCAGCTACGCTTCGCTCGCTGCACGCTGTCGCTGGCGCTCCTCGCCATGACAGCATGCCCATGGGTTTTCGGATAGGTACTGAGTCCAATACCTTTCACATACGCCCGTCACCCCCACCCCGGCCCTCCCCCTCCGGGGGAGGGAGTCCGACTCCTCCCTCCAGCGGGGGGAGGTCGGGTGGATATGCGCGGCGATGATCATATCTGCCTCGCAGTAAGGTCCGACTCCTCCCCCCAGCAGGGGGAGGTCGGGTGGGGGGCGGTGCGGTGCAGAACGCCTTATTTGAAAGGTATTGGTACTAAGTCTTCTCATAATGCCGTCACGCTGGGAGTGAGGGCGTCCCGCCCTCAGCAGCGTGCGAGGGCGTCTCGCCTCAATCAGCCGGTCGCCCCGAGCCCGCCGGCAATTGCGTTAATTGTGAGCAACAACTGCGGCACCAGCGTCGCCGCATCCGCGCGATCGTTCGCAGCGCTCCCACGCCAGCGTCGCAGCAGGGCAATCTGCTGCCGGTGCAACACCCGCAAGCCAGCGGAGCGCGCCTGCACCATCACATGAACGTTTGGTCGTCGCACAGCAAGGGGAGCGCCGTACACAGGTTCGAGCATCCGCTCCGTGCGTTCATACTCGGCACGAATACGTTGCAACATCGCCGTACGCAGAATCGGGTCTTCGACAAGATCTGCGTACCGGCCCATTACCTCCGGATCGGCAATGGCAATGCTCGTCGCCGCGTTGCTGAGAATGTAAGTATCGATCAGCAGACCAGTTTCACGGGCAAACAGGTAGACGACCAGGAGATCGGCAACACTGCAGGTCATACTGACAATCAGGGCGCCCACACCTGCCGGGCCATTGGTCCGCACTTCTGCAGCAATCGCCCGGCAGGCGCCAGGCACGGCATCGGCCTCCGGCCCGACACTGGCTTCGGCGCGCGTGAATGGCCGCGGCGAGTCCAGTTCCGCTTCCAGTAGCGCCAGGCGACGCGCCTCGCTCCATTCGATTACGTTATGCTCGGCAGAACCAGCGGCGGAGAGCAGCTGGCCGAGGGCAAGATTGTGAAAACGGCTATTCTGCCGTACGTCAAGCGCCGCAAGATGGAAACCGAACGTGCGTAGACTCCGGATCACCGGCTGCACCACCTGATCGGCAAGCCGCCGTGCGCCAATCATCCCCGGCGACTCGACGAGGAGCAACAGGTCGCGATTCAGCGGGATCGCGATAGCAGCGATCGGGATCGTCGGGTGAGAGGGGGAGGCGCGCGATCATGAGGTTGAGCCACTGCCGCCAGGGTTCGTTCGGGTTACGATTCACGGCTGCGGCGCCGGCCGGCCCAGGACGAACGGCTGTATCAGCAATATGCTCGAGGAATGCCGCGGGCGGGGTCTGAAGTTGATCCGACAGGCTGAGAAAGCGCGCAAGATCCTGGAGTTGATCCCGCAGCAAGAGGAGGGCCTGCAGGCGCAATTCGGCAAACGTCTCCCGCGTGACATCGGCCGTCACGAGCGGATGGCCGTCGCGATCGCCGCCGACCCGGGTGCCGAACCGAATGCGGGGCAGGCGGGACGCATCGGCGATCAGGGCCGGATCGTCACCGGCGGTGCGCCATGCCTGGCGGAGCCGCTCGTCGAGGAGCGGTAGAACAGTGGGAAAGACCGATCGCAGATAGTAAACACTATTCCGGCGTTCGGAGGCAATATCAGGCTTGAAATATCTCGCCGGTACGCCAGAGAGCCGTGAGAATCGCCAGCACCTCACGGCGGATCTCATCCTGCTCATAGGGCGTCCGGCGTGGATCGGCCCGTTTCACGAGTAACAGATAGAGCGCCCGATGGTGTTCAAGCACTGTCGCTCGCTTCGCCTCGGTTGGGTGAGCCGTCAGCACAATCTCAACCCTGATGTCGGGAAGCGCGGCGGCGATCGCTTCGCTTGCGATGCCATGGGACTCGAGATGGCGCAATGTATCTCCCCAGAGCGCAGGCACTGCGGCAAGCCCCTGGCTCGTCTCGATATTGCGCCGGTACTGGATTGCCGCCCGCTACTCGACCATACCAAGGAGCTGGAACCCGATAGAAAGCGCCTGGATGAGCCGCTCGGTTGCGCCATCGGCCAGTTCCAGCGGCTTCTCGCCGGCAAGCCCGCGTATTGCGCGCGCCAGCTCCGGCTCACCCGATTCGTGCAGCACCTCACTGAAACATTCCATCACAAACTGCAACTCGTCGGCAAACGTCGCCTGATCAACGGTCAGCAGGCTGGAAAAGCTCATGGAATACCTCGAATCGGCGCCGATTGCGCCAATGCACACTGGAACTCTTCTGCATGATCGCACAGACCGAGCCGCGGCGATAGGGGAGAACACCCATATGCATCAAGTCAGGCACGTTCAGGTGTCAATCATCGCATGGCGGTCGATGGTCGGGTCGGCCAACAGGGTCTGCACCAGGTCGGTCGTCGCTGGGCCAACCTCGGCGGCCAGCGCCTGACAGGTCGTCCGCGTCCACAACACGTCCGGCGCTTTCGCGGGCGGCAAATGGTCGGGATGCCTCAGGCGGTCGCCTGGGCGCTGGGCGCGCGTATGGGTCGCTACCAGCAGATAGTCGGACGTATACAGCCGGACATCCTGACTGCCGCCGCGCACCCAGAGCTGCTGGCCGATGAGGCGAAACGGTGCGGAATAATAGGCTTGCTCGAACACGACGTAGCAGTCGCGGTGGAGTTTGGCCCGTTTCCAAATGGCCAGGTCATACGGGCTGGCCGGCAAGGGATGCAACGCGGCCTGCTCATGGGCGTGAAAGCGCAGCAGCGGCGGATCGTGGGTCGTGCCATGGTTGCGCATACCGGCGACGGTATGACACCAGGTGCGCACGTCCGCATTGGCCTGAAGCGACGTCGTTAGCGCGCGGCCGGCCAGAAAGTTGCGTTTGACGTAATGCACGCCGCCTTGTTCGACTTTGCCGTTGTGTTCGGGAGTGCGCGGCGCGCATGGCGCGATGAGAAAGCCATAATGCTCGGCGCATTCGCGATAGGTGGCCTGCACCAGCGGGTCATCAAAACAGGCGCGGGTAATCCCGGCTTTGAGATGATCCAGCACGATGCGCTGCGGCACGTCGCCAAAGAACGCGAACGCGTTGCGATGGAGGGTAATCCAGGTTGGGAGCGTCTGGTCGAAGACAAACTCGACATCCTGATGGCGGCTATAGGCCAAGGTCATGACAAACGCCCAGGCCTTCCGCAGCTGGCCGGTCGTCGGGTCCACCAGCCGGCCGGCGGTGCCGAAATCGACCTGCGCCTCCGTAGCGCATAATGGTGCGGCGATTGAGCCCGGTGGCGCGCTGAATCGCGCTCACATTGGACGATGTCTGCAAATGGCGCAGCAGATTGCGAATATCCATAAAGGCGGTTCTCCTCCCAGCCATAACTCCTCCTGATCCGCAGAACGCGAGAGCCTTTCAGGAGGATACCGGATTCCGGGCGGAGTGACGAGCGGTGTGCAGGGTTGCCGGCGATTGTGCAGCATTGCCGACGATTGTGCACTATTGCCGACGACGACCTGTGCAGTATAACCCGATGACTGACACCCCTGACGAGTCTAAAGATGTATCGATAGATAGGCGCATAGTACACGGACACGAACTCATCGTAAGTCCCTGATTCACTTTCAGGCAATTTCAGTTGAGGAATGTTTTCTATCACAACCCTTCTTCCTCTAGTGACACGAGTCCTCCTACTAAAGAGAATGCCTGACAGGCTGTCTTGGGGACAAAGACTGAGGACATTATGGAACTAATCAAGAGTTGAGTGAAAAAGCATTGACAACCAAAACCAAAATATAAGAACCTGATGAGGGGGGATTTGAAGGTGTGTAAACCGCCGTCCAGCCAAGCCTTGCAGCACGACGCCGCTGGCGCGTCCCTAACCTGGGCTCGATCTACAACGTCTCCACCGTGCCGAGGCCCGTACCGCTCCATACGCCCGCCAGCGGCGCGGCTGAGAGCAGTGCCAGTCGTGCTTCAGGGGTGACCGACCGGCGTTAGAATAAGTAACTGCTGTGACACCTGCCGGGATGCCAGTGCCAGTCGTGCTTCAGGGGTGACCGACCGGCGCCCCACTGCGCCTCAGCGCAGTACCGTGAGCAACGACAACGCGTTGCATCGTGAGTCTGGTACCGGGCGACGGGGAGGGAAAATGGATCTGCTACACCAGTCGGTGGCACGGCCCATGCTATGCATGACATATCCATAACAGCCCTGTATCCATCCAGAGTCTGAAGCGCTCCTCACCGGAGTCGGTCAATATCGGGCATGGTTGCTTCCCCATATCGAGCAGCGCTTGCTCAAAATACGCTCGTTTCTGCGGATCGAGTTCAGGATGGACGAACACCAGTGACTCCGCACGATGTAACAACTCCATATCGATGGTCTCCGGACTCAACTCACTGGCATTGATGTCGATCAACTGATCTTCACGAAACGGCACCTGGTAGACCGTAAGTAGCTCTTTCAATGAAGGAACATCCAGGCGTTTCGGATCGTTGAGAAAGACGAACCGCAGCAAAGGATCATGTTCTTTTGAGAACGTTTGTTCGGCTGTGCGCAGAAAGAGTGACTGGATCATCTGATAGCGAGCCATACGTTCACGTGAGAGCGGGTAGGCCAGGTAGAGATTAAGCCCCACGATGGTAACGATCAGAGCAGCGATCAATGGTCGCGTACCCCCGGGCCATAGTCCGATACGCTGCGCCTCATCCACGCACCAGGTCAACCCGTAGGCGGCATACAATGCAAAAAAAGGCAACAACAGGAACATACGCGTCGTCGAAGGCGTTTCACGGTCGTGGGTCACACCGGCCAGGATCAATAACCCGGCGCAGCCCAGCAGGGCGAACTGCGCGAAGCGCTGCCGACGGGCCGCAACCACCATCACCACAACACCGATCATAAGAAACGCCGCTGTGAGCGGATCCACGTACGCTACCGCCACAAAGTGTGTCTCATCGGGAACGTAAAGGAATGAGGTAAGGCTATAGATCAGGTTCGTGAAAACGTGGGTGATGACCGCAGCAGGCGTCGCGATGCGCTCAGGCGTGTAGAAGGCAGTTCCGGCAATTTTAGTGGCCCAGTATTCCGGCTGTAGCAGCAAGGGGAACACCGCTGCTCCGCCGGCAAAGGCCATGGCCAGCCAGCCTGTAGCCGCCTTCCGCGTGACGGGGGGCACAAACATCAGGATGAACAGCATTCCCAGTGGCACCACATACAGAGCGGCAGGGAAAACGTAGAAACATACTGCGAGCGACAGGCCATGCAGGACGAATGGCGCGATGCGGCGGGTACGGATGGCCAGCGATGCAGTGTAGAGCACCAGGCCCATCGCGAGCAGCGCCTGGAGATTGTTGTACCCTATCTTGCCAAATGACATCAGGTAATGTGAGGATGCCAGCAACAGCGCCGCCAGCAGCGCCATCCGTCGCCCGACAAACTGCCGGAAGGCCAGGAAACAGAGCGCGATTGTCACGGCGCTGAAGTACAGATTGCTGAAACGCCAGCCGAAATTGTACGCCTCAAAGAACCACATTGGTATTGCTTGAAGGAACGAGGAGAAGTACGGGTGCGTTTCATACACCGCCGTACCGTCAAAGATCTGCTGACCGATTTCGCCGATACTGCGCTGCCTGGCAATCTCGAACGCGAGGCGGTAGAAACTATACTCGTCGCCTATGACCGCAAACCACCAGCCGTTAATGTCAATCGTAAACAACACAATAGCGAGTGAGACAATCCAGTAGATGGGAGCACCGTGGCGATGGGCGAGAGCGCGGTAGCCTGCGACAAGTAGTAACAGTACAAAGAGCGGCAGATATGCACCGCGTGCGTAGAAGCTCGCGAGGAAACCCAGCAGGGCAATATGCGCCAGGAGAAGATCGAACAACCTGCTCCATCGCTCCAGCACACTCCTGCGAAACCCGTCCATATCCATCTCGGCGAGCGCCAGCCCACCGGCGAAGATTGTCAGCACGACAATCAGATCCCACCCTGGCAACCGTTGGACGCTCACACTGTACGCGAGACTGGCCACTATACCGATCCCACCGAGCCAGCTCAAACCCGCTCCTACACTATGATGGAGTTGACCAGAGGTTGTTGATGGGCCTGTGGCAACGAGCGACGGCGTGTCGGTGAGAGTAACTGTCTCACCCATCTCGCGCCAATACAACCAGAACAAGCCGCTCATACAGGCAACGCAAACGAACGACAGTAGAAAATAGGGGGGGAGCGCGAGGCTACAGAGGAACGTATTCGAGCACCACAATGACTGCAATGTTTCACTCGTCATCGCATGATCAAACCAGCGATCCTGGACGACAAGCAATGGAGGAATGGCAGCCAGTAACAGCAAAGCTACATAGATCTCACGGCTTATGCCTTGTAGAGCACGTAACGCCGCGCGAGCACTCTCGGGCCGGTCGGACGGATCGGCGGCCAGCAGCCGATTGAGCAGCACACCAAGCCTTCGGGGGATGCCGGTGGGGATACCCGGCGCGCTTCCATCTTCTATGGCGCGTCCAGTCAGTAATGATAACGCCAGCCGGCCCAGGTCGCGCAGATCGTCGCGCGACCTGGGGGATGCTTCTTCGATGGGTGCGACGTCAGTTATACCAAGTAGCACATAACCTCGGCCAGGAACCTTCTTGATACCATCAAGATGTAACCCGAAACCGGCAATGCCCGCTTCATGCAACTGGGCCAGCTGATGGAGCATCGCCTTCAACAAAGACTCAACCTCGATAGGAGACCAGGGGCCGCTCTCCGCCAGCAGTTCCGCGAGCGTAGGCCCCTCGACATACTCACTTATCAGATACATATCGGTCTCATCCTCAACCAGTGCGTAAATGTCTGTGAGGAGATCGTTTCGGTGGAGGAGCACCGTACGGATGTTGATCATCCGGCGAACATTGTGTGCCTGCCGCGCATCAATCCGGCGTATGAGGCAGCGGCGCCCGAGGCCTACATCATACCCCTCTGTCACCACACCGGTCGTATCGCCATGGTAGAGGATGCGACACTGCGCAAGGAGCTTGCATTGCCGCCCACAATCCGAGCAGTGGTCGTCTTCTGGTTGGAGTTGCGCCCCACAGAAATGACAACCAGTCAGAGGCAACGACGGGAATTGATCGGTCATGTGCGTACAAATATACCTGCAGACGCGACAACTGGACCATCATTCGCGCAATTGTTCACACGTCTCCCGGGAGCGCGGATAGTTTGCCCGTGTAGCAGAGATCGCCCGTCGGCGGGGCGGCAGCGTTGGCGCGTGTGGCAGCCATCCCGCCGCCGATTCGTGATTCTGGAGGCGTCCCCCAGACCCTCATGTCGTGCCGCCGCCAGAATCCGGTTACCCCGACTCTGAACAGTTGCTCACTGGCCACAGCTCGACCTCTCGGGCATTGATGTGTCAGGGGCATCAGGCTTGCGCGCCTTCAGCACAAGGCTCACGAACGTTTTCTCATCGCCGCGCAGGTGGTCATTCCGCGCATCCACCAGGCGAAACAGCCGGATACCAAGGTTGATCGGGTTGAGCAGGCTGCCGCTGTTGCGCTCGCCGCGGAACCGGTCGGCGCTGTCGCGGAAACGCCGCGGTAGCAGGTTCATTTCAATCAGTGGCTTGCCGATGCTATACACGATGAAATGGATGAACGGGAACGCATGGTGGGTCTGTTCTTCCAGCGCCTCGACCGCGAACCCGGCTCCGGTCACGACATCACACAGCGATTCGGGACGGTACAATCGCCAGTGATTACTCCACAAGCCGGTGATCGGCCCGGCATTCCTGATCGGCTGGCCTCCCAGCGCTTCGATCGTCTTGTTGATCGGATCCCACCAGAAGGGATAGTTTGCATGCGGTACGCTGAGCGCCAGGATTCCACCTGGTTTGAGCACGCGATAGATCTCGCGCAGCGCCGCGCGATCATCAGCCAGGTGCTCCAGCACCTCGCTCATGAGCACCTTGTCGAAGCTGTTATCGGCAAATGGCAGGTCGTGAATATTAACCCCTGAAAGGCTGGCTGGAACCTGTTCGCGTTCGGCCCAGTGCAGGCGATCCAGGTCCCCGTCAACCCCCACGAGATTCAACCGGCGCAATCGCCCCATGAGCATCAGGTACACACCCATGCCGCACCCACAGTCGAGCACGGTCTCACCATCGTGGAGATCGAGGTACCCCAGCAGGGTGGGTACGCGGCGACGGTAGGCCATGTCGGCCTCATTGCGCAACAGGCGTTCGAGCATGGCGCGATCGTCGGGCGAGAGGCCACTGCCCGGGAGTGCGCTCGAGGAGGCGGTGTGAGCGGCTGGCACATGAAGTGCCGTAGTGGCAGCGGCTGTCGCGGTAACCGGCGCTGCGGCGATTGCGTGCAACGTGTTACGGGCGATCCGGCGCGCGGTGCGAGCGCGCAGGCTGCTCCGGCTCCGGGTGCGCACCAGCCGATCGAGCAACTCCTCGTAGGAATCCATCGTTTGCCGGGTATCGAAGATCCGGCGCACACCGTCGCGCGTCGGCAGGTAACGCTCGCGGTCGCGCAACGTTTCGAGGATGGTGCGCGCGAGACCAGGCGGATCGCAGGCCGGCGCGAGTTGCCCGAACCCGGTCTCACGTACCACCACGCGCGCGCCGGGGATATCGGTCGCAACGACGGGCGTGCCGCACAGCATCGCCTCAACCTGCGTAAGCGCCATCATGTCGGTATGGCTGGGCAGGGCGAACAGATCGAGCATCGCGTAGAAACTGGCGAGGCGGCGGCGATCCTGAATGAGGCCCAGGAAGGTAATATGGTCCTGCTGGGCCGCGATCAATGGCTTGCAGACCTGGTAGAAATCGTCGTAGGCAACGTTTCGTTCGCCGGCGAAGACAAGGTGCGCCTCGGGGAGCTCCTCACGGATGAGCGGCAGGGCGCGCAATAGATCGTCAAACCCTTTCTCACTCACCCAGCGCCCGCCAAAGCCGATCAGCCGCCGGCCATCGAGCCCCAGTTCGTGCTTCCATGCGGCGGCGGCGGCCTGGTCCGGCTCTGGGAACTCAACCGGTGGGTAGATGCAGGTCAGCTTATCGCGAAACGGCCAGAGGAGCTTCGAATGGCGAGCATAATCCTCGCTGTATGATGTGATGCCGTCAGCCAGGGTAGCTGCGCTCCGGAGAACGTGAAACGCAACACGTTCAAGCACCTGCTCCATCGGGCTGTCTGGCATCACAACATCGCCATGGTGGGTCATCAGAAGCGGGCGGCCAAGGCCACGGCAGAGCATGGCGACCAGCGGCGCCTCCGGGAGAGGGGTATGGATCTGCACCACGTCGTGCTCGGCGATCAACTGTGCTGCGGCCCACGGGAACGCCGGCGTTATCATGCCGCGGCTGAAGCGTGAGACCGGCTGCAGGCGGACGACGCGCACGCCATTGAGCAACTCGTCGCGCGGCAGGTCGTGCGCGTGGCGGCTGGTGAGAACGGTCACCTGGTGCCCACACTGCGCCAGGTGCTCAGCCACACGCACAGCATGGACAGTCAGCCCGGTCCAGTGCGGATGGTAGTAGGTGAGTACGACAAGTATCTTCATCGGGCCCTCGTCATTGCCGCACTGATGGATGTCGCATGCTGCGCGTCGGGCTTCACGAGGTTGGCGTACCTTCGCTCACGGAACGGTCAGTGCGAGGAGCGTCAACGACGCCTGTCACAAGCACAGCGTGACCAGAGCAGCGCAGCTACCGCTGGCACCGGGCAGCATAGCGCACTATTATAACAGAAAACGGGCTGCTTGACAGGGTGAAACATACATGCTACACTCTACCCGTCGGTGATATGCCGCATCCGGGGCGCTTCGAGCGAACGAAGGTCCTGGCGGGAAGACGATGTACACGATGGTAAGAGGAGGGCATCATGGCCAAGGATCTGAACAAGGTAATGTTGACCGGTCACCTCGGCGCGGATCCGGAAATGCGCTTTACGCCGCAGGGGAGCGCTGTGACGACGTTCCGCGTCGCCTCGAATCGCTCCTGGAAATCCGGCGACGGTGCACAACACGACGATACCGAGTGGTTCCGAATCGTCGCCTGGGAGAAGCTGGCGGAGATTTGCAACGAGTATCTGAAGAAGGGGACACGGGTTTATATCGAGGGTCGCCTGCAAACGCGCAGCTGGGACGACAAGAATACGGGCGAGAAGCGTTATATGACCGAGGTCATTGCGCAGGATATGATTATCCTCTCGCCCCGTGGCGAGCGCCAGGCGATGCCCGAGAATGACGGCGCCGACGCTGAGGAATTCGGTGCGCCGCCGCGCCGCGCGCCAGTTGCAGCACCGGCCGGAGGTTCTGCGATGCGTGCCCCGGCGCCCAACGGTGCGGCGCGCACTGCCGGTTCACGCGCCCCATCGCGCAATGCGCCTCAGCCAATCGACAGTGAAGACGATCTGCCATTCTGACGGCTACCGCTCGATCATCTACTGCACGTGCTGCGCCGCGACGATGCCGCGGCGCAGCGCGCTGTTTTGTAATCATCTCCTCATTCTGTTTTCGGCGCTTCGATCTGTATAATGAACGCGAGTCACGCGGTGGCGTGGATTCCGCGTTTTTCGCCTGCGGCAGCGTGGTACTCCCGAATCCACTCCTGTAATGAACATACGCGACGCGGTGCTCGCGTTCCTGGCTGCAATCAGCCTGCGGTAGCACCACCAGAACATGCAGGGCGTTCTGGCCCCTGCAAAAAAGCAATCAGTTCTGTGGAAAGCAGGGCCTATGGCGCCGTACACCGTTCATCTCCACTCATCCATCGTCCTCGATGCTCCGCTGGATCGCCTCTGGCCACTCCTCTCGGATACCGATCGCGTCAACCGCATGGTTGGCCTGCCTGCGTTTGAGCGTACCCACCCCGACCATGATCTCGTGCAGATCATCTATGGACACTATCTTGGCGTTCCGGTAACCTGGCGCGAATATCCGTTCGAATGGATCTTCGAACAAAGGTTCACCGTCGAACGCGTGTTCGACCCACCTCTGCCTGTCGAACGCCTCAAAACGGCAACCTGTTTTACGCCGCTACCGCGCGATCGGACGCGCGTGGATGTCGAAGTGCATATGGCGCCGCGCAATCTGGTCGGGCGGTTCGGTGGGCGCCTGATTGTCGGCCAGCAGATGCTGCGCAACCTGCGTCGCGCCTACCGCGAGCTCGGGGCGCTGGCGATGGCCGCCGCACAGGCCCCGCTTCCGCCGGTGCGCGCGCCGCGAATGAATACGCACCGGCTTCAGATTGCTGCTGAACGCCTGCGCGAGTTCGGTGTGCGCCCATCACTTGTGGAACGCCTCTACGCCCATGTGAGTCAGGCCGATGACCCCCAGGTGCTCAAAATGCGCGCGTTTGCGCTGGCCGATCAGTGGGGTGAGCCGCGCATGGAGGTACTGCGTATGTGCCTCTATGCCACCCGTGCCGGTGTGCTCGACCTGGAGTGGGACGTGCTCTGCCCGAGCTGCCGTGGTCCCAATCAGCGTGTCCGAACCCTTTCGGAACTGGAGCATGACACCTATTGCCCATCGTGTGACGTACGCTACGACGCGAACTTCGATGAGTCGATCGAGTTGCGGTTCAGCGTCAATCCAGCAATTCGCGAAGCTGTTGATGTTTCCTACTGCGTTGGCGGCCCGGCCAACACTCCCCACATTGCCGCCCAGATCGTGCTTGCGGCGCGTAGCCGCCGTGAGTTGCGCCTGCGTCTTGCGCCTGATGGTTACCGCCTCCGCAGCCGCCAGATGACCACACGTGTCGATCTTGACGCGACAGATGATGCCGGTACGCGTGTGGCCCATATTACCTTTAGCGACTCCTCGGTCAATCTTGACACGCCCACGATTGCCGCCGGCGATGCAACGCTGGTCATTGAGAATGCAACGGATACGCCAGCCCTCATGGTGGTGGAACGCCGTGCCTGGAGCGCTCAGGCGACCAGCGCAGCCCTGGTGACATCACTTGCGGAGTTTCGCCAGCTCTTTTCTTCGGAAGTGCTCTCGCCTGGAACCGGTATCGCCATTCGTAGCCTGACCTTCCTGTTCAGTGATCTGAAGGGGTCAACGGCAATCTACGAGCGGATCGGCGATTCGCCCGCCTATGCCCGCGTGCGCGACCATTTCGATCTGATGCGTGCGATTATCGGCAAGCACGATGGGTCACTGGTGAAGACCATCGGCGATGCGGTCATGGCGGTCTTTGCCTCTGCCGAAGGCGCGGTCGAGGCTGCGCTGGAGATCCAGCGCGAGTTTACTGCCGGCGAAATCGCGCGCGGCAACCCTGCGCTACGGGTCAAGCTGGGTCTGCATCGTGGGCCGTGTATTGCGGTGAATGCCAACAATCTGCTCGATTACTTCGGATCGACGGTCAATATCGCGGCGCGTGTGCAGAATGAGAGCGTCGGCGGTGATGTGGTCCTGACCGACGCTCTAACAGGGGATCCAGTGGTGCGCGAGGTGCTGGCGCGTGCAGCCGTGACCCTGGAACCATTCGAACGCGAACTTCGTGGTCTGTCGCAACGCTTCCTGCTGACGCGCGTCTGGGTGTCGCCACTGCCTGACACGGTGGCCGCAGCACCCTATGGTTTGCTTTCCGATGTTGAGCAGGGAAGTACCGCAACGCGACGGTGATGGTGCCCGTTTCTCGTACCCGCTGCCTATTCCTTCTCTTTGCGCGCGTGTTCAATCCCGATCTTGAGGTCCGACAAATCGAGTCGCCCTTCTTGCGCCGCGCCGCCCCCGAGCAACCCGCCAAGGATCTGGCCGAGGGGGTCGGCGCTCTGCCGCGCGGGTGGCTGCGCCTGCGTGGCGCCCCCGAGCAACCCGCCAAGGATCTGGCCGAGGGGGTCGGCG
>JACAEQ010000130.1 GCA_013388755.1 Chloroflexota bacterium | reverse complement strand
GCGCCAGCGACAGCCTGCAGCGAGCGCAGCGTGGCTGAAGCAATCTACCGGCGCGAGAGGAGATTGCTTCGCTCGCGCTCGCAATGACATTGACCATCTGGTTTTCGGATAGGCTCTAAAGCGGTTGATGGTCTTTAAGAATAACATCCGGTATGAGCGCGGCGAATGATTTCGCGCCTCCGGGCCAACGCCCGGCGCGGCGCGCCCTGGACGCATGCGGGCCAGAGGCCCGCGTACCCGGATCTGCCAGCAGTATCATGCCGTCGCTACTGATAGTTGTATGTCTGAATGCAACCGGGTATGACGCGCCATGAAAGCAGGCACGTATGCATATCAGAAGCGCGACTCGCCATAATCAATCGAGACGGTGCGCGTCGCGCTGAAGAAATCGAGCAGGAACTCAACTGGTGGTGATGCCAGGTCATCAATCGTCGTAGGCGCGTTGACGGCAACGGCAACGGCGTCAATGGCATCGATGGAGCGGAACATGCGCGCGCCGTCGCGGGTATGGACACCGGCCACGGTGCTGCCGGGCGGCTGATTAACGAGCGCAACCACCTCGGCGAAGCTCTCGACGCGCGTCACCGCCAGGACCGGGCCAGGGGCTGGCGTATGGACGACACGCATCTCCGGTTGGACGCGATCGAGCACGGTCGGGCGGAGAAAGAAGCCATTCGCCAGCGGCCCATCAACGACCCGCGTACCACCGCAGAGCAATTCGGCGCCCTTTTCCTGCGCGTTGCGCACGCTGGCGAGCGCCTGCTGCAGCTGCGCCTCATCAATGCACGGACCCATCGTGACACCTTCATCCAGACCGCTGCCCAGGCGCAATGCGCCGGCACGCGCCACAAGGGCCTCAAGAAACGCGTCCGCGACCGGGTGCAGCAGCACGACACGCTTCGTAGCCGTGATCGACTGGCCGGCATTGCCATAGGCGCCGGCCAGTACCGCTGCCAGCGCACGGTCAAGATCGGCATCTTCCAGAACGACCACCGGATTGGCGCTGTCACTCTCACACAGCACGCGAACGCCGCGCGCGGCGGCACGGCGTTGCACTGCCACGGCGCCGGCGCGTGCGCCACTGAAGGTTACAATGCGCACCACAGGGTGGTCGATCAATGTTGCGGCGACCTCGTCATCCGCGCCATGCACCAGATTCACGACACCAGAGGGTGCGCCAGCGTCAACGAAGCACTGCACCAGCATTTCAGCCGTTTCCGGCGTGCGCAGATCCGGCTTCAGCACCACCGTATTACCGGCTGCCAGTGCCGCTGCCAGGTGCAGGAGCGGCTGAGCCACCGGCATTGCCCACGAGGCCAGCAAGGCTACGACGCCGGCCGGGCGGCGTGTGGTATAGCCGAGACATTCGACGGTACGGTGTGGAACCGTAACGCCACTGGAAGAGGTAGCCATGGCGGCGCACTGCTCGGCGTAACGAACGGCGCGTTGCACTTCGGCACGCGCCTCGGCCAGGATCTTGCCCTGCTCGCGCGTAAGCGCGCACGCCACGTGATCGGCACGCGCCGCCAGCAGGAGTGCCACACGCGCAATGATCGCGCCACGTTCTGGCACAGGAACACGACGCCAGGCAAGGAAGGCATGGGCGGCAACTTCAACGGCGGCAGTCGCCTCGTCGGCCGTTGAGAGCGGTACCTCGCCAACAATGTCGCGCGTGTCGGCGGGATTGTTGTTTGGCACGTGCCGGCGCGCCAGCGATTCCATCCAGGTTCCGCCGATATGGTTGCGATAGATCTTCATGGTGCCGCTCTCCCGTTTCTTTCGCTCCTGTGGCGGTACACCCGTCGCACGACGCAAACCCCACCCGCAAGAGGTCCCGCACGCCGGAGGACACACAGTGCACGGGTATTATACGCTTCCGGCGGTGGAACGTTGAACGTCAGAGCGGTCAACGTTCCTTTTCATCGCCGGCAAACCGCGTGCCACGGCTACTCCGGCTCAGGCGCAAGGCCGATCGTTCGCGCGGCATGTTCGTAGGCAAGGCGCGTCTCCTCGTCGAAGAGGACGAACCGCACCAGCGCAACAGCGGGATGACTATGCAGAAAGTCGCGGCAGGTCGCCAGCGCAATTGGTGCCGCCAGATCGAGCGGGTAGCCATAGATTCCGGTGCTGATGGAGGGGAACGCGATACTCCTGAGGCCGTGTTGCTCCGCCAGTTGCAACGCGTGGCGATAGGCAGAAGCGAGTAACTCGGCATCACGCGGGTGAGCGCCATACCGAGGGCCAACGGCGTGAATGACATGGCGCGCCTTCAGGCGATACCCGGCGGTCATCCGCGCCTCGCCGGTCGGGCAGTGGCCGATGCGGGCGCACTCTTCCGCAAGCTGCGGCCCCGCGGCGCGATGGATGGCGCCGCTGACGCCGCCGCCGGGGGCCAGGGTTTCATTGGCGGCATTGACGATGGCATCAACATCCTGCAGCACAATATTGCCCGGGAGCAACTCCAGGATGGAATTACCGACTGCAAAGCGCATGGCGTATCCTCCATGGTCTACTTCTGATTTCCCGCAACAGGATGAATGTCCGATACAAAGGTATCCTGGCGAGTTCCATTACCCGAATAAGGATGTGTGTCATGGGGGGCCTCCCATGGTAACCATCCTCTGAGGCCAGTGGCACAGGGATGTCGCTGATGTCACCCTGCTATGCTCTCATTCTGGTCTGATCTCGACACACAATTGCAATACTGCCGCCCGGCATACCACGATACACTTTATCATACGTTATAGACCCCGTCGTCTGACGCCAGATGGCCATCTAGTGCTCCATGATCGTTGCACTTGCCACTACACAGTGATTGTATGGGATCGTTTCATTGCAATGAGGTGAAGCCCGATCACACAATCACCGTGATTTAGCCAGGAACCGCCACGCCGGCACAATATTGCACGTATTTTCCGCCAGGGAGCAAGCGCCATACCGCAGCGCAGATCATCACCAGTGACCACGATGACCGGACACATCGCTTTCGCCGAACTCTCACATGGCTGATTGGGATCAGCTTTAGCACCGCAGTCATCTACGGTCTGATGGCAATTGGTTTTTCTCTCCCCATTCTCTGGATTCTGGTTGGCGCTATTCTAGTCGAAGGACTGATATTCATCGGCATCGGTCGCTTGATCGGGCGGACATCCCTGGCAATGCCTGGTTTGCTCGTCGGCATCTCAATGATGGGGTTGATTGCCGTTTTGGGCGTGCTGTTTCCCGATATGTACTCACCACTGGTCGCCAGTGTTTTCCTGTCAATTACATTGGCATTGCCCTATGTTGACGGGCGTGGCTTACGCACCCTTGGCCTTCTCGGCCTGGCTACCACCCTGTTCGTTACCGTGTCGGCACGTTATCTTACTGTCGTTGATCCCCTTCCTGAGCAGGTTGCCGACATCCTGAACATCTTCGGCAACCTGCTGGTCATGGGCATAAGCCTCTGGCTGCTGCTCCAGTTCCATGTCCAGCTCAACGAGGCGCTTCACCAGGCACTCCGCACAAACACTGCGCTGGTCGAGGCTCAATCCGGCCTGGAGCAACAGGTGGCCGCGCGAACAGCCGAGTTGCAAGATGCGCTATCTCGGGTAACGGAGCGTGAGGCAGAACAGCGCGCCCTTCTGGCGGAACTGGCCCAGCAGCGCGAAGCAATCCGCGAACTGAGCGTCCCGATCCTTCCCGTCGCACGTACCGCACTGGTCATGCCGCTTGTCGGCGCGCTGGACAGCAGCCGGTTACAGCAGATGCGCGAACAGGCGCTTACGGCAATCCAACAACGCAAAGCCCGGCACTTACTCATCGATCTCACCGGCGTCCCGGTCGTAGACACCCACGTGTCGCGTGGACTCCTGGAGGTGACGCATGCAGCGCGGTTACTTGGCGCCCAGGTCATACTGATTGGCATTCGCCCGGAAGTCGCCCAGACGCTGGTCAGTCTTGGGGTTGACCTGCGCGCCATGCAGACGCACCAGGACCTGCAAACGGCGCTTGCTCGATTCGTCGGCTGATTCCGTATACAGGTTGCATCATCACGGGAATTGTGTACACCTGTGGGCGCCCGGCCCGGTTCCGCACCGGCACATCCAGGGTCTGTACCCCTCTCACGGATGTTTACCCTTTAGGGCGGGAAGTCCGGCAGCATATGAACATTCAGTATTACAACCGGTAGACGACGCTCCGCCGTTGCCCTGAAGGGCTCGGCTTCGTTCGGCAAAGGCCGCCTGCGCGGCCTGGTGGTGAGCCCGCGTAGGCGGGCTTCGTACCGCATAGCCGCGGGCTTCAGCCCCACGACCAGAACGTTCGGTATACTGGCTTTATTTTTTAATCTTCATCAGCCCGCCGGCGTGGTCGTTCGCTAGACCGGGTTACATTGTTAATCTTCATTAGCGCCGGGTGTCTGACAGCAATATGGCCGCCACTGCACGACCGCACCTGTGCCCTGAATCGCCGGTGGTCACGCTTGACACACCTGTGCCGGCAGGGTAAGATTCAAGAGGAATACGGCAGCCACGTGAACGGCGGCGGTGTATGGCGGCCACACGTGTGATGATGCGGGCGTAGCTCAGTGGATAGAGCAGCGGTCTTCTAAACCGTTGGCCGGGCGTTCGAGTCGCCCCGCCCGCGCCAGACTAGCTTCCTGATGCGAAGCGAAGATGAGTGATCCGCTACTCTTTGCCGACCTGGTGCGCCAGCGGCGTACGGCGCTGGATCTGACGCAGGTTGAACTGATGCGTCACGCCGACTGTGCGGCCATCACCATCAAGCGCATTGAGCAGGGCACACTGCGCCTGTCGCGGTTGCTGGCGGAACGCCTGGCCGCGACGCTCATGGTTCCACCCACGGAACGCGCCGGTTACATTCGCAGCACCCGCACCCGCCTGCATCCCGTCGCCCCGCACACAAACCCCGATAACATTGCCATACCTACCTGCGAGCCTGCCGATTGGCAGATGGAACCGGATGGTGGGCGACATGCCTTTGATATTGCAGCCGACGGGCAGACACTGTTTGTCAGGAAGCGCGACGGCGGCATTCGGACATGTGATGCGGCAACTGGCACGCTGGAGCAAACCCTGGCGGGCCATCAGGCAGCAGGGGTTTCGATTTCCGCAAGCGCTGCCTGATAATCGGCGTCATTGCGAATGACCCAGATCTGCATTGGTATGCCTCCAGCTATCGCCTATCGGCTTTCGGCTATCAGCTATCGGCTTTCGGCTATCAGCTATCGCCTATCGCTCTCGCCCGCCGCTTCTCCTCGCTGCTCAGGTGCAGGTCGTTGCGCCGCTCGCTACCGTCAGGGTTTGTGCCGCGATCCTTGTTCCAGTTGATGGTGAATTTGCTGCGCAGCACCCCGGCGGTCACAAACGGCCGGATGTTGAGCCGCACGCCGTCGTTGAGGTCCGGCTCCCAGCCGATCGGCTGCTGCGCCAGCGGCTTCCAGCGTACATAGATATCGTAGGGCGGCTCGCCCTCCAGGATGGCTTCGAGTTTCTGCTGTAGCTCCAGCGCGGCCACCAGCTTCCCCTCCGCGCCGGGCACTCCCGCATCGCGCTCGGCGCGCCGGTCACGGATCCAGGCCCCCAGGCAGGTGTAGATCAGCTTCTCCAGCCGCGCCCGGTCCAGCCGGTGGTAGTTGACCAGGGCCGCGAAGCCGTCGCGCAGGCCGTCCCAGATGTGCCAGATGAACGGGCGATTGTGGAACAGCTCGCAGTGCTGCTTGAAAAAGCCATCGCGCAGCCAGGCCTCCAGCGACTTGCCCGCGAACCCGACCCGGGCCAGCAGCTCGTCCTGTACGGCGACCGACCAGCCGTCGCCACAGGCCGTGGCCAGCAGGGCGCGCAGCCGCTCGTGAGCCGGGCGCTCGCCCGCGATCGCCGGCAGGCAGACGATGCCGTCGGCGTCAGCAAGCCGGTCAAGGCTGTCATACTGCGGCGCGGCTTCACGGAGTTGCTTTCGTCGTTCCGGGCTGTTACGCGCCGGGATAACTGGAACATCCTGCTGCGCCGGCCAGCGATAGCCGAGCAGACGGGCGACCGCGACCTGCAGTGGCGTGGTCGATCCGGCGGGATGACCCTGGAACAGCCATTGAGTCGGGTCATTCGACGCGGGCTCAGGGAGTGCGCCCTGGGAACTGGCGACGGCGCGCCAGTGATTGCGGTCGAAGTGTACTGCGCCGACCGAAGAGAGCGCCGCGTCGAGTTTTTGATTGATGGCGCGTACGCCAGCGGAAAATGCGTCAGAAGAGACGAAGGCCCAGAGTGCCGGCAGATCATCTTCGTTGTGTGGCACGATCGCAAAGGTGTTGTTGTCATAGATCGCGCCGAGGTAGAGCGCTGCCGGCAGGCGGCGCATCTTTGAGATCAGGACGCCGCGCTTGCCCCAGGCGTCGCGCCCCGAAGTATTTGCTTCACTGATACCCTGATCCTGGATGCGCGCCGGGTCAAGGATGACTTCGCTGTTGCCGCTGTAAGGCGCATCGCCTGACGGGCTCGATGAGAGCAGAAACCAGCGCTCGAAATCGTCGATCTCCCAGAACTTGCGCGTCACCCGTTGCGTCTGGCCGGGCTTCATCCCTTCATAGAGCCGCGCGTAGGCATCAAGCGGCGCTCCTGCCGTCGTTCGCGCCAGTGCAATCGCCGCCTGGCGACCCCGTAGTTGCTCACACTGCACCACATGCGTTATCGGGTTGCGCTGGAGCGCCAGGCTTTTTCCCTGCGGGGTTCGCGGTTCGGCAGCTTCGATGCTGGCGAACGTATGCATCTCGTCGGGCGGGCATTGTGTGACGATGAGCAGCGCGGTGAACGCGCCAGCAGCCGTGCTGCTCTGAAAGCCGCCCTCGCCAAGCCGCGCGACCATGTTCCAGGTCTGCTGCTGAAGGAATTGCCGCCGCAATCGTTCATAGGTAGGTAGAAACAGCCAGTTCTGCGGCGTGACCAGCGCATAGGCGCCACACGGCATGGTAAACGCGCGACAGCGCTCGACAAAGACCGTCGCCAGATCGGTGCGCGAGGCAGGGTAATGAACATCGCAGAACGCGGTGAGGATCTGGTCTTGCTTACCACGCGCCAGGTAGGGCACATTGGTAGCGACCAGGGTATAGGTTCCGGATAGCAGGCGCGCGGCGCGCGCGATACCTTCCGCCGCCACACCGAAAACGCTGGCGACCGGATCATCCCTGTTGCGGTCGCGAGCCAGCGCGCGCTGGAGCAATGGTTCGACCCGGCGGTAATCAGCCATGAACATGCGTCCCTGCACCGGTACATCCGTCGGATTAATCAGGCTACCGAGATGGGGCGCGTTGCCGAAGAGAACGTGGAGCCGTTCCAGCGTCGTGCGCACGACGAGATCGTCGCCTGCCAGTCGCGTCCATTCCTCCATTGAACCAGCAATGGGAATGCCCGAACAGACGATATTCGGCAGCGGCAACGGACGATAGCCGGCGGCCTTCCAGGCGGCGAACGCCAGCGCAAAGGCCGCAATCCGGGTGCAGCGCGCGTCCAGCTCCAGGCCAAACAGATTATCGCGGATCACCGCCACCGTGGCCTCGGCGACGCTCAACCCTTCCTCTTCGATACGCATCCGGCGCAGCAATTCAAACGCCGCCACCAGAAAATGGCCCGAACCGCAGCAGGGATCGATCACCGTTACCTCGGCGGCACGTTGTGGCCAGCCGGGGAACGTGCCGGCGACTGGAACGCCATCAGCGGTGCGACGCAGGAAGGAGAACTCCTGGATCAGCGGGCTTACGGGATGGCGCGCAGCCCACCATGCGCCGAGGGTGTTATGGAGCAGAAACTGCACCATATAATCTTCGGTGAACAGCTGGGTCACCGGCGACACATCACCTGCGCCGATCTTCGCGCCGCGCGCGCTGACGTCCTTCTTACGGCGCGCCTGCCAGAACTGGTAGACCCAGCCGAGGGCGTCATCAGCGATGAACATGTCGCGTGGCAGATCGGCGAGCATGGCGTCGAGCGCCTGGCGCGCTTCGGGGGCGAAGCGTACCTTCACAGCAGGATGATGGCGCGCGAAGATGCCGGGAAGCATGGTTGACGCATAACGCGCCGCCAGTTCCCAGGCATCGCTTTCGCCTGCTTCACGCGCCAGATCGGCGCACTCCTCGATGGTGAGCGGCGCGCCTTCCGGGTGCATCAGCAGATCATTTTCCGCCAGAAAGCGGGCGAAGAGCATACGGTGCCACTGGATATACGCAATCTCTTCGACCAGACGCGCATATCCTTCAGCGCCGCCGCCAGATCGCCGGGCATGGGCGCGGAGCGCATTGCGCAAGCGGCGCTGCTCCGGCCCCATGGAGACAAAGGGTTCCGCACGTTCGACGGCCAGTTTCGCAAGCGCGGCGCGCGCCGCTTCCTCAGCCAGGTCGCGCGCGGCAATCACCACCTTTTCCAGGTCGCGGCGCTGATCATCGGCGAGTGGAGGCACCGAGGTCTCCTTGTAACAGCACTGGCCAACAGGGTGCAGCGTGACGGTGATGACGATCCCGTTACAGATAGGGAAGCAACGTTAGTTGCAGGATGAAGCGAAAGTCGCGCTGGTTCCTGGACGAAAGCGGTACACCAGAGATGATCGCTGCCGCTGCTATGAACGCATCGGCGATCAGTAATCCATGGCGTAACCGACACTGGCGAATGAGGTTCGCCACCAGATCGGATATCCGTGGGTTGAATCGGATAATCTGAAATCGCTTCAGAAAACACTCGATCCCGCGCTGCTCCGTCTTATTGCTCGCGCCTATCAAGAGTTCCATCTCAGTTATGGTCGTAATCGCCAGGTAATCATTCGGTGTCAATAATCAGCAGCATCTATTCTTCTTCAACACAGATCTGCCGCTGAATGATCGCGCCGGCGGTTCGAACCAGCAGCACTACGATCAGGATACTCAGAAAAACCAGGAGGCCATAGCCAAGCCACTGATGAAATGCCCCCCCCGTCTTGGAGGAGATCAAGATTGTCGCGATGGTGATGGCGGCGACCGGAAAGGAATAGGCCCACCACGAGAGATAGAATTTGATCGTAATAAACTGGCGATACTGCGCGATCAGCAGGATCAGGACGAATAGCGCAAAGTAGTACAGGATCTTCGCGAACGCATCGAGCGCAAACCCGTCCACCGCATGTTCCATCAGTTTGACATACGCCACAAACCCGACGGCGGGCGGGGCGATCATGATGAATAACGTCGGCAGCAGGCGTTCCGCCAGCGGCGCGTGGAAGATGATCCGATTGAGAAAGATCGTGAACAGCGCGATCCAGAAGATCAACCCGATGCTGAAGAAGAACCACGAAACATCAATCGGTGCATGCTCAACGCCGGTAATCGGGATGATCACATTCCCGACAACCGGAATGAACCAGGATGGGTTTGAATGATTCACCTGGAACGTCGTATGCTGCATCCAGTTTGAGATGATCACGATGGTGAAAAGCGTCTGGACGATCGTCCCGGCCATCCATAGCAAACGTGAGACATCCGCGTTGATTTGCAGGAACGCGATGCTGAGCAGCAGCATACTGATCGAGATGGTCGGAAAGAAATTGATCTTGATGGGATGCGCGAACTCATGTCTGACGGCATCAGGATGCCGGATCAGTTTCGCGATATATAACGCCGCCACAACCAGAAAAGCCGTGGTTGCGCCAACCAGCAGATAGCCGCTGATCGCTAGCGGCAACCCCAACAGTTTCTCAGCGCGCTGAAAGGCGATCGTCGTGCCGGCCAATCCAAGCACCATGGCGAAAAACGATATCGGCAGATAACGCAGGCGTGGTTGAGCACGGGTCGTTGGGTGTTCGGCCACGGGAATCTGGGCGGCGGGCTGTTGCATCGGGTGTAGCTCCTGCAGAGCGAATATGTGTCATCGTGGATATGATGTGATCACCCACCGCGTGGTTACATGCCCATGGTTCGTGTTCACCTCCGCTCCCTGGATTGTCAGTACGCTCCCTGGCCCCTGGATGAGTTGGGATCAAGTCACCGTGTCAATGCCCTGGAAGAACATGAGCATCAGCGGCGAGTCAAGATGACATCATACGTATACTCGTAGCCATACAAATCTGTCACGGTCAGCTGGCCAACCAGACGATCGTCGCCATCAAACCGCAGGCTGAACAGATAACCCTCGCCATAAAACAAATCCTCCAGCGTCACCTGGCTGGTTGTGCCTGGTATGGGGGTCGGGTAAAGTGTTAGTACGGTTCGTTCAATCACATATTGATCACCCTGCACCGTGCATGCACCGCGCGCCGCGCCATTGACGAACGCCTCCGTGGCTGTTATCTTGAATTCAAAGGCAGATTCCCACACAGTGCCAGGATTGCCGCTACTCGCTTCAGGATTGTTTGACGCAATCAACGTTCCTCTGGAGTCCCACATGCCGTTGAGTGTAGCCGGGCACATGCTGGATGGCGGGCCTGGCGTCACTGGCGCTGGTTCACCTTCAGCAATGGTCCCGGTGCAGGTACGGGTATCAAAGCTATCGTAACGAGTGACATTCGCGCCATCAGGCGCAAATGGCTCAAATGTCACGCTATCGCCAGGATTCAGGGTGACATTCTGTGACGGCAGCACCCACCAGCCAGCGCAAGGAGAATAATCGATCGAACCCGGATTGACTTCACTCATATACATGTAATGCACCACCGAGAAGGTTCCCGCGGGCAACCAGGCTTTGAATGGTTCATAACGAACGCCTGCGTTACCGCGCGGCCCGAGCGCCAGCAGATTGTTCCCCGGGCTGAGATAAAATGACTCGAGCGACGGGTCATCGAGCACATACCCGCTGATACATACATTGACATACAATTCGCGTGGCAGATTGCGGCAACCCGGGAAACTGCCCTCGCCAGACAGCGTACGGTTTTCAAGCACAAACCAGCCGCCATGGGCGCGGTTCCAGGCTTCGGGATCGCCACTGCTATAGGTGTAGATGCCGTAGGGCGAGAAGTGGGTCACTTCGGCGCTGATCGTGCGCGCCTCGGCATCAACCACGCCACGCACCGCCGTCCATTCACTCGTCGTTGGATCGCGCGTCACCAGCCCCATGACCAGGGCAGGATCGGTATCGGTGGGGATCGGCAGGGTAATCTTGACCGGCGCGACAAAGGTCACGCCATCCGGCTCCAGTTGATAGAGCGGCCCGCTCAGCGCCAGACCGTCAGGCAAGTTTACCGGCTGTTCGGCCGCCGGCCGGATGGCGAACTCCAGTGATCCGGGGCTGCCGTCCGGGTTTGGCGGCACCGCGCCCGGCGGCACCTGAATCATCGCGCCATTCGGCATTGCCACGCCGCCCGACTGCCCGCTGCCAATCGTGGCGCTGGCAGGAAATGCACCTGGCGCGATCACCGGCGAGTTGCCGTCTGGGATATCAAACGGCAACTCGCCGGCGATATCACGAAGCCGATCGCGGAGCAGCGCCGCACCGGCCACGCCGGCGACGCAAACCAGCGCCAGCAGAATGACAATACCGAGCAGGCAGGTGCGTCCGCCTGAGCCGGAACGCGCCCTGGGCGGTTGCTGATACTGCGGCGGCGGCTGATACTGCGGCGGTTGCTGATACTGCGGCGGTTGTGACGGAAGCTGTGCTGGCGGCTGATACGACGGCCCTGGCGCACCCAGCAGTGTTGCATCCTGCGCTGACGCCGCTTCCAGGCGGAATAACTCATCGCCGATTTCGAGTATGTCGCCGGGCCGCAATGCGGCGCGCTGTACCCGCTGGCCATTCACCAGAGTGCCATTGGCGCTGCCGAGGTCATACACCACCGCGACACCGTTCTCCAGGCGCACCTGCGCGTGGTGGCGCGAGGCGCGCGCGCTGGCGATGACCACCTGATTATCCGCTGACCGGCCAACTGTCAGCGGCTGATCGCCAAGCGGGAAGCGCCGGCCCGCCAGCGGCCCCTGGACTCCGATAAGCTGAATGGGCATGTCAGCCTCTCCTGGCGCAGGCGGGTCCGCCACGCGCCGACAAGGAAGTGAAGCCGGCATCGCTCATCCCGGCGAACGACGCCCTGGCACTGCTTTTGTGAGTCTACCGTCACCGCACGCGTGGTCGTGCAGCAGTTCGTGCATGCTACGGTAAAGATTTCGCAATTGTTGGCGTTTGTTCAGCAGGTCGATGACCCGAACAATGGATGGCGTACACCAGGCATTATGGGCCGTCTTCATCAGGGATCAGCAACATACCCTCAGGGAAATCTTGAGTGGTGCTCAGGTATTCCCCGACAGGGTTACCCGATCATACGACACGAAGCGCCCGCACCGTACAGCTACGGTACGAGCGCCTCGAGACGTCCGCCACGGCGATCACGCCCGTCGCGCTGGCAACGAGAACTACAACGGTTGCAGTTCGCTCACCAGCCGATTGACGATCTCCTGGTGCTCTTCGCTATGCTCAAGCCCGGGGAGTCCGGCCCAGCGGAAGCATGTACGCAGGTAGTTGACAAAGGTCGTATGGTGCGGTTCGTCACCCACTGGTGCATCAGCAGCCGGGTTCGGCAGAACGACGCGATAGACCGCGATTGTGTGGTGCGGCTCGCTGGCAATGTCGGCCTTGTGGTAGTAATCGGGCGCGACTGGCAACTGGTACGGCCCCATTTCCTCAATGCCGTATTCGCGGCACTCTTCGCGCCACTCTTGATACTCCTCAAGCGCCATGTCAATAGGATCCACCACCAGCGGGTCCGTGTAGACATGCGTCTCCCACTCCGGGTGCCGCCCCATGAAGTTGACCGCGCCAACAACCTCATACCAGGCGCGCAGGGCAAGGGGCAGCGGCCCGATGCGACGCTCAAGCTCCTCAATACAGTGCTGCACATCCGGTCGCGGGGGCGTGATTACCTCGTCAGGGTACGCAAACTGGTAGCCACTCTGCTCCAGGCGATCACGCAGCGTTTCCACATTCTGCCTGGCACGGCGCATGGTCTCTCGTGCCACTGCGAGCGCATCAGAGAAGAGCGGTTCGTGGCGGATGCTCTCACCGGCAGCCATCATTTCGGCCCACACCTGCTCATGTTCACCATTGCGATAGCGTTCTAGCCACGTTGCCATAACTGAGCACCTCCTTCTCCGAGGTGGGCCGCAACCACGCCGGTATGCTGATGAATCATGTTGCCTGATTGTGTCGCGCGTAGGGGTGCCGGGACGATATGGTCCATGCTGGCAGGGGCATGGCGCCCGGTACGCGCCGGCAAAGTACACCCCACCGGCGGGCTTGAGTCACAGCCCTCCCTCTGCTCAACCGCTCATGATACTACGCCCACGTGTATGATTGCGAGAAGATCTGCTCCCTGTGGGTGATAAACTCTTTCTTCCGCCCAAGCCACCAACCACCCGACTACTTTGTACGAATCATTTTACATGTTCAAGGCTCTCTGAGAAGTGTTTTTTGCCATCATGGAGCACAATAAAAGTGTAGCATGATGTTCCTGTATTGTAGTCAATTCTTATCCACACAATGCTCGTTTTCGCCGTATACTGACGGAGCAGGTGGGTCTTCGTTCTGCGTGGGGAAGGATGCACCCTGCGCGCGAGGCTCGCGGGGGCCTGCCGGTACACCATGACAGAGGCGCCAGCAACGCGCAAACGTCCGGGAAGCTATAGTCGCATGGGTATGCCACGCCGGGGAGGTGAGTCATGCAACCGGAGCTAACGAATGAGGAAATCGCGCGCCAACTCGATTGCGTGGCAGAGTTGCTCGATGCACAGGCGGCCAATCCATTTCGGGTACGCGCCTACCGTATGGCTGCTGCCACGTTGCGCGCGCTGGATCGTCCCGTCTGCGACATTCTGGCCACGGAGGGTATTGACGGATTACGGCGCGTGCCGACTATCGGCGAGTCGCTGGCGCGCTCTATTGCAGAGCTTGTGAGCACGGGTAACATCGAGCTCCTGGAGCAATTGCGCGGCGACGTCGGTCCTGAACAGGTTTTTGCCACGATACCGGGGATCGGGCCGGTGCTTGCGGCGCGCATCCATGAGCAGCTTGGCATCGAGACGCTGGCCGACCTGGAGGCTGCCGCATACGATGGTCGCCTCGACCGGGTGCCGGGGTTTGGCACCAGCCGCATTCGTGGCGTGCGTGAGACCCTGGCGGGCCGTTTTCGCCGGAGCTATGCGCCGGAAGGGATCGCTGCACGACCACAGATGGGACAGCCACCGGTCAGCGAACTGCTCGACGTTGACCGCGAATACCGCCGGCGCGCCGCAACGAAGACCCTGGCGCGCATCGCGCCGCGGCGTTATAATCCCACCGGCGCCGCCTGGTTGCCGGTGCTCCATACAACCCGTGGTTCGGCCCACTACACCGCCTTATTCTCGAATACGCCACGGGCTCACGAACTGGGCATGACGCATGACTGGGTGGTCATCTACCGTGACGACCAGGATGGCAGCGGGCGCTGGACGGTGATCACGGCGCGTTATGGCGCGCTGCGCGGCAGGCGCATCGTGCGCGGGCGCGAGGCGGAGTGCGAAGCATACTATGCGGCGCTACCTGAAGCACCGCGCGATCTGAATATCGCACCAGCCCGATGACGCACCACCACGCTACCAGGGCACGAAATCGGTTTCCGGCCCGAGATTGCGCACAAACGCGGCAATCAGGCGCGCAGCATGTTCGACGTCAGCCAGCGCGATCATTTCATTCGGCGAATGCATGTAGCGATTGGGGATCGAAATGACGCCGGTTGCCACACCGCCGCGCGACACATGGATGGCATCGGCATCGGTACCGGTAGAGCCGGGATTCGACTGGATGGCATAGGGTATTGCCTCGCGTTCGGCAATCGCCACCAGCATCTCGTAGACCAGCGGGCTATTGGCCGAACCGCGCGACAGCACCGGGCCGCCACCCAGGTGTATATTGCCGTACTGTTTCTTGTCGGCGTTCGGATGATCGGTGGCAAAGGTCACGTCCACCGCAATGGCAACCTGCGGCTCGAAACTGAAGGCCGCCGTGTGGGCGCCGGCAAATGTGATCTCCTCCTGCGCCGTTGCGACGGCCGCTACCGTAGCGTGCGGGCGGTCGTGCGCCAGTAGCCGCAACGCCTCCAGGACCGTAAACGCACCGATGCGGTCGTCAATACTTCGTGACACGATCTTGTCGCCGGGCAGATCATAGATCGGCGCATCAAGCACACCGGCAGCGCCGACGCGCACCAGCGCCTCGGCATCCGCTCGATTGGACGCGCCGATATCGATCCAGAGATCCTCGATTTTGCTCGCCTTCTCCCGTTCATCGGGTTTCATCTGGTGGATCGGTTTCTTGCCGATGACGCCAACAACGTCGCCGGCGCGGCCGTTGAGCCGCACCCGCTGGCCCACCAGCACCTGCGGGTCCCACCCGCCGATCGGGGCAAACCACAGGTACCCCTCGTCATCGATATAGTTCACCATGAGCCCGATCTCGTCAATGTGCCCGGCAAGTAAGACGCGTGGCGCCCCACCATCCAGGACGGCATAGGAGTTACCGCGAACATCGGCATACACTCGATCGGCAAAGGTGTCAGCTTCACGGCGCCACACGCGCCCGGCAGCGACCTCATCGCCGGAAGGGCCGGGAGTTGCAAGCAAGTGTTTCAGGAACGCAATCGAACGGTCATGCATGGGGGCAACCTTACCTTCGTCAACGTATACTGTGCACTGGCACCACCTGAGCCGTAAGCATGGTCTGCTGTTGCTCAAACGCCAGTCGCGCCTGTTCAAGGCGCCGCCCGGCCTCTTCCATCGTCAGCGCCGCACGGTTGGCATTTTCGAGACGGAAACTGCTATAGAACGCCAGCATATCATCGAGCGCCGCAAGCTCAAGTTCGAGGCCGTGCAAGTATGCCGCGTGGGCCTCGGCCAGCGACTCGGGTGGCTGCAGCGCAACCATCACGCCGTACGCACGTTCTACTTCGTCGCGCAGGCGCCGCGCCGAGGTGGCATGCACGATCGACGAGCCGCCAGGCCGGCTGGTGGCATTGCGATACGATTCGACCGCACCGCGCAGACGGGCGCGCGGCTCTTCGAGCTGGCTCAAATACGCAAGCGTAGCTGCATCGCGCACGACGGTCAGTTCCGGCTCAATGATCGCCACAACCGGCGGATCATCGGGTACCGGCGGTGGCGGCGCCTCAGCGGCAACGGCGCGCTGCACCAGTTCAGCTTCAATAAGCGCATTGTTCCGTTCGATGGCAGCGTGCAACGCATAATTCAGTGCCAGTGTCAACAGCAACAGCAGGAGGGGCATGCTCCACAATAACACGCGCGCCCGGCCAAGTTCGCGACGCGAGTGACGCCAGCTCACCCACCATGACTCGCCGTCGTGGCGCGCTTGCACATCATCATGCGCCTGGCGCAGACTGCTGCCCGGCAACACCATCGAAAGGCGCGTGTGCCACGACACCCGGGCAGGCGCTCCATTGTCGCGGCTCGCCACATCAGCAACTGGAGCAGGCGCCTCCACCGGGCATGATGGCTCAACTACCATGCCCGACCCACGCCCAGGCACCACCACGCCGGCAGTTGCGGTCGCCTCCGGGCGCAGCAGGTTACGCTGCTCCAGCCATGCCAGCCCGCGCCGCGCGCGATCATTCTGCGGGTTGATCGTCAGCGCCGATCGGAGACAGAACGCGATCTCCTTCGGCTCATCGAGCACGCCCGAGAGCCACAGCCAGCCAAGCTCGTGTTGCGGGTCGAGCTGCACAACGCGCGCCAGCAGCACAGCCGCCACACGACGCTGCCCGCCGCGAGCCGCTGCGACACCGCGCTCGAAGAGCCGCGCCGCCTCGCGTTCATTTGACTTGATACCAGCGTCCACCATCGCCCTAGTGCTCCGGCAACAACCTGCTCAACACGCGCTGTGATTCAAACGGGTCTTGCAGCAATCGCCCGCGAATGACCTCCCAGTTGCGTGGATCTTCGCCGCCGAGCCGCCAGATCGCAATACCCGCAAGGTCAAACTCCTGAACCAGGCGCAGCTTGGCATCAAGCCCGCTACTGGTCGCGAACCAGACTTCGCGCCGGCCTTCCTGGCGTGAACTGTAGGTAATCCAGTTCTCCTGCACCAGCCCGTTCTGGTTGCTTTCCATCAGGTTGACCGACAGGCGGTACGTCTGGATGATATCATTGATCATCGCCCACGTCTGCCCACGCGCATTGCCGTTGCCATCGCGCGGCCAGTTGTAGCCATAGAACGGCACTCCGATCACCACCTTGGCCGGGTCCACCACGGTCTGTGCATACCTGGCAACACGTTCGACCCAGTATACCGGCGCCACCGGCCCTGGCCCGCCGCCGCGCCAGTGGTAATCGTACGTCATAATGCGCAACCGGTCGACCACCTGCCCGATCGCCTCCCAGTCCTGAAAACCGCCCAGGCCGCAGTAGTCGCAATCCTTCGCATGGACGGCAACCGTCAATAGTTTGCCTTGCGCGTGAAGGGCGTCGGCGAGTTCGAACATGAAGGCGCTGTATTCGTCGCGCAGGCTGCTATCGAGAAACTCATAATCCACATCAATACCGTCGTAGCCATAGGTCAGCACCTCATCAACGATCTGCTGCACATGGTACGAACGAGTCGTGGGATTGCGCAAAATACCCGGCACAGGATCGTCGCCGGTAATCACATTATGGATCGTTGGAACGACGAGGACATTTTTACTACGCGCAAGTTCCAGCAGTGTGCGGTCACGCGCCTCGCTACCGTAGCGGAGATTGCCGCGTGGCCCTGGAGCATACCAGAACGGGCTGATCTCGTCGAGAATATCGGCATTGGCTTCGAACGAATCACGGTTCTCCGAGCCGAAGGAGTCGGGCAGCCATGCGGCAATATAGCGCCCGGTTTTCGGATGGAACCCGCCGTGACCGGTGTCGGTCGCCACATCGAGCGGGTCAGGGTCGCCTGATTGGGCGACAGGGATCGGGGTAGGCGTCGGCAGGAGCGGCGTCGCAACTGGTGTGGGAGTGGTAACCACCGGTACGGTAGCGGTTGGAAACACGGGCGGCTCGGTGGCCCGCCGGGCAAGGCTCGCCGTATCAAGAACCAGCAACGCCCAGACGACCAGCGACGACGCATAGATCGCGGCAAACAGCAGGCGGCGCGGAGACGAAAACAAAGAGCGCATAGTTGATGAAAGCGGACACGCAACGGTCAGTAGGCGTCCAGCTCGCGAAGCCGTTCGTCGCTAATACCAAAAAAGTGCGCGATCTCGTGCAGCACCGTGCGACGCACCTGATCGCGCAACTCATTGCGCCCGGGAAAATCGCGCATCAGCGGTGCCTGAAAGATCGTGATCACATCAGGGAGCAACGGATCGCCGCCGTGACGATCGGTCAGCGGTGTACCTTCATACAGGCCATACAGCGTCTGCCACGGGCGCAGACCGAGATCGCGGCGCTGTTCACGCGTTGGGCGCTGCTCAATACGTATCTCGACATTCGTAAGCAGGCGCGCATACTCGGCAGGCAACGTGTCCAGCGCTTCGATCACGATTGTTTCAAACGCGATGCGATCCATACACCCCCTGCCATGCAGAGAACCCCTCGGCATTATACGCGGGTGATGGAATGGGTGTCAAGGGTTTTGAACTCCGAGAGCGCAACACAGTAGGGGAAGAGTGCAATCCTGAGGTGACAGACACACTGGAACGAGGCGAACCTTGAGGGCCGCGCGCCACCGCAGGGTACCGGTTCACGGGCGGGGAATCGGTGGGGTGAGAAGGCTTCCGCACGCACCCGTTTGCGTCGCCCCACCGATGGCAAAACACCATGCAGGTGAAGTGCGAACAGTTACGCCGCGAGATGTCGTGCCGCGTCGTTACAGCACGGCGATCGCCTGACCCGGTGTACGGTCGGCGAGCGCCTGGGCAAGGCGCGTCAGACCACGATGCTGCAGCGCTTTGACCGAACCAACGGTTCGCCCGAGCGACTGTGCAATCTCGGCCAGGCTACGATCCTCATCAAAGCGTAACCGCAGCACCAGGCGTTGATCACTGGTGAGTACACGCATCACCCCCTGGATCTCGTGGTATGCGATCCGCGCAATCACGGCCTCATCTGGCGGTTCAAGGGCCTGCGGCGAACTTTCATCGAGCGGAACCGACGGGCGGCGACGCGCCTGCCGCAGCATATCCATCGTTCGGGCATAGGCGATTCTGTATAACCAGGCTGAGAAGGGCCAGCCCCGGTCTTCATAACGCTCCAGCCCTTCCAGCATTTTGACGAACACATCGCTGCAGACATCTTCAGCAAGCTGCGCATCACCCAGGCGCGACGCAATGTACCGCCGCACCTGTGGAGCATACCGCTCGTACAACAGGCCGATGGCTTCAGCGTCACCCGCTTTGGCGCGTGCAATAATCTGCGATTCACTCTCGGCGCAGGCCGGCTCGTGGCCCTCTTGCGTCACCAGTACACACGTCATGGATATCCGCCTCTCAGCATCCAGAGCGGCGATATGCCGCCGGTGGGAGAATCGTTGTGTGGTAGGGATCAAGCCTGGTGGCAGTGTAGAGGACGAAGATGAATGCTATCTGTCAGGCAGGAGGTTCCTGCTGCCGTGGCGCTGCGGAATGCCCTGGCTGGCGCTGCCACGGCATAACGGTACATGCACGACCTCTGGCCAGACAACACCGCCAGCCGGCAGCAACGATGCCGTGTCGTAGATAACACAACGACAGAGCGTCGTGATGAACGTTCGTTCACTGCGCCGCAGGCGTGCAGCGTGAAAAGCAGGATATTACCAGTTCTTAACGCATGTTTAGCACTGATGATGTATCATGGCAGATGCGCCAGCTACCATGTTCTGTTGACTCCTTGCGTTGCCCGACGCATAATGCCCGTAGTGAGCACAACCCGCAGCGATCCGGCCAATTGTTTGAAACATAGTGAGACCAGACAATGCGTGAACATTACAACAAAGAACTTCAGCAGGTTCACGACGATCTTCTGCGCATGGGTAGCCGGGTCGAACACCAGCTAGCCGATGCTGTCAAGGCACTTGACCGGCTGGATACGGCGCTCGCGCAGGAGGTCATCGCGCGCGACCGTGAGATTGACGCGGCGCGCACCGCGATCGAAGACCATGTGCTGGAACTGATGGCCACCCAGCAGCCGGTCGCCACCGATCTGCGCAGTCTGATGGCGGCCATCGCGATTGCCACTGAGCTGGAGCGTGCCGCCGATTATGCCAAGGGTATCGCCAAAAAGGTGGAACGTTGCCTGCAAACCCCATCGTTGATCGAGTCGCCGATTGAATTACACCGCCTCGGCACACTGACACAGACCATGTTGCACACCAGCCTGGATGCGTTTGTGCAACTCGATGTCACTCTGGCGCGCTCGCTGGGCGAACAGGATGAAAAGGTGGACGCACTCGAGGATGAGGTGGTCGCGATGCTGACCGCAATCGCGCGCCAGGAACCACGAAAGATCGATTGTGCGTTGCTGCTCATCGACGTGGCGCATGTGCTTGAGCGCCTGGCTGACCGCACGACCAATATTGGGGAGCGAGTCATTTTTATCGCCACGTCGAAGGTGGAGGAGTTGAACTAATGGTGGACGTGGCTCGAGCCCATGTGCTGATTACGGGCCGCGTGCAGGGCGTCAATTTCCGTGCCAGTGCGCGCGATCATGCCCGTGGCGCCGGTGTCGCCGGCTGGGTGCGCAATCTTGATGATGGGCGCGTTGAAGCGGTGTTCGAGGGGGCCAGGCCGGCGGTACAGAAGATGGTCAGCTGGTGTTATAGCGGGCCGGCGCACGCGCGAGTCGATAAGGTCGAGGTACGCTGGGAGGCACCCACCGGTACCGAGCGGAGCTTCTCGATCGTCTGGTAATGGTTCACAACAGCAGATGCGCACCACGTGGGCAGCGTGTCAAAGACCCATCTCGCGTGCCAGCCATTGCAGCCCGTCATGCGGGTACGGTGCGCCCAGATAGATGATTGCGCGGGTAAATCCCAGCGCCGCCCAGTGTGCCAGCGCGGTATGCGGATCGGGCGCCAGCGATTCCCACGCAGCATGGACGGACAGATCGAAGCCGGCGCGGTCGCGCCCGGCCTCCGCCAGACCGGCATCGAGCGCCGCAAGCTGTTCATCCAGGCGCGCGCGATCGCGCCATTGTAAGTTGAGACCATTGGCAAGGCGACCTGCAATGTGGCAAAGTTGTGGCCCGCGCGCGCCAACAATGATCGGCGGCCTGGGATGCGGTGGCGGCGCAACAATGGCACCGGTCAGACGGTAGTGGCGCCCGTGGAACGTCACCGGCTCGCCGCTCCATAGCAGCGTGATCACGACCAGCGCCTCAGCGACGCGCTCGGTACGCTCCGCCAGTGTTCCCTGGTCGATCCCGAACGACTCCTGCTCGGCCCGCAACCCGCCGCCGCCAAGCCCCAGCTCAAAACGCCCACCGGACATTTCCTGCAACGTCGCGGCAATCTTCGCCAGGCGACCAGGATGGCGGTTGGTGTTGTTGGCCACCAGCGGCCCGAGACGAATGCGCCCGGTCGCTTCAGCCAGCCCGGCCGGCGCAGTCAACCCTTCGATCACCGGTTCGCGCGGGTCGTTCCAGGAAACGTAATGATCCCACAGCCATACCGAGTCGAAGCCGAGTGCGTCCAGCATGCGGGCAGTACGGCGCAGTTCCGCATAGGTCACGCCGAATGTTCCCAGGCAAACACCAACGGGTAGTGTCAGCATCTTTTAATTGTAGCATAATCATGCCTCCGGCCATGATTGTTGCCCCCTGTGTCTTTACCGCAGCAGACGGCCCCGGCACGTGCGCACAGGCAACAGAATCGCCCTGCTCCTCGCACCATGGTCCCACTGCATAGCCACGAATCAGGCCAGCCGGCGCAGGACCGGCGGGCGCTTCTCTGTCATCGGCCTTCTTCATATACTGTGCCCGTAATTGATACGAGTGACGCGGTGAACCGCGCGGAGGCCAATGGAGGCCTCCGGAGGAACGCCCCGCCGCCGAAGAAGATATGTACCGCTCTGCCAGAGGCAAGACGAGCTGTTGTGGCATCGCCCGCTCGATGCACACAGAACTCGTGACATTGACCGGAGTGATGCGGTGACGTGTCTGGTTCAGACATCCGGCCTTTGCGCTGAACGCACACTGAGGAGCACAACGATGAGTGAGTCTGATGCGGGCGGTTATCCATACCGCGCCCTGGCAACTGGCGTCCTCGACCTGCCTCCGGCGCGCGGCCGGGCACGCGAGCGCACCCGACGACCACAGCTCCGGTTGAGCGGGCCGCTGGGCGGCGACTTCGTCTTACCGATCCGGGTGGTGCGCCAGATCCCGGGGAGCGAGTTACTCGACGGTTCATATCACGGTACGCGCCTTGCGGTTGAAGGATGCATTGACTGGGGCGTACCTGCCAGTGATTCAACATCATTACCATCGCTCACCGCGGAGGCTGTACGTATCGTGGCCCCGGAGGAAGAAGACGGTTGCGACGTCTGGCTCTGTGGCGAGATCGTCGCACCCCCGCGCATCGGGCGCCACCCATTACGCCAGAGTGTTGTGCTGGCCCACCTGTCATTGCGGGTGCGCGTCTCCCACGCGCGCCGCGGCAGCCGCGCATTGTTGACCGAAACCATCCGTGTACCACTGGTCATCCCGCTGAATCACACGGGCGCACCGGCCCTGTTGCGCCCCGGAAACCGCGTCGCCGTCGAAGGGATGCTCGAACGCGTACCGATCCCGCGGCGCGGGCACGAGATTGATGAAGCGCTGGCGGCCCTCGAAGAGGCAACCCGGAAGCGCCTCTCCTGGACGATGGAGCCTGAGGAAGCACGCGAGATTGAGCGCACCAGCGCCCGACGGCGCTGGGAAATCACACACACGGCAACGAGCCGCGTGATCGCAGGGTATGTCGAGTTGCTGCACGGGGCGCCGGCCAGCATACGCGAGGCGCAGGCACAACGCCGTGCGGAGATCCAGCGACGCGCGTCATCTCATCATTCCCAGTAACGCTGGTTACCGGCGGTCGGTTGTCCGGGCCGCCGCGACCAGGCCGGCCCACTGGCTCCCCGGCACCATCGGCGAGCAGGTCGGCTGGCCTCGTATCACCGGCCCGGCGGGGCCGGCGGCGGGGAAACCCGTCGCACTGCACCCTGACAACGCCTATACCACACCTTTTGCGCTCTGACGCGTGTCACACCATCTTGTATGCGGCCGCGCCGGAGAGAACAGACCCTCGCGCTACTGCGCGATCCTTATCCGTTCCTTCTTGACACGCCACCGACCGGCCCGCCGGAGGCGACGCGCCTGCGCGTCACGCCCTTCGTATCGTGCGCCGTTCAGCGGCGCAGCAAAGGAGAATGATGAACCATACGCCGTAGACACGTGGCACACCATAAACACCACGTAGCAGCACGATCGAACGATCTTTAACATTCCGCCCTCGCGCAGGGACACACCAGTATTCTGGGGTGTCCCGTAGCGGGGCACACGGACTGGTGGCGTCTTCTGCGCTCCTTACTCCAGAGGAGACAAAAGATGTCCTTCATTCCGATCACGCCATCCAAGTTCGCCAACCGTATCGTTCTGGGGTATCCGGACCGTGCCATCAATTCCTGCAAGGACCGCAACACCCTCGAAAGCTATTTTGAAGTGTTGTGCCATGGTACACGGCCGAACGCGTCTGGCGAAACGTTTGCCTATGTCCTCGACGACAGTACAATGCAAGGCAGCACGATCGATGCACCCCTCCTGGCTGCGATTATCTATTCTCACCGCGCCTACCATGGACAACCCATCCGGTTACTCATGTGCTGGGCTGGATACGGGGAAAACTCCCTGGCGCAACAGATCGCTGATCTGTTACAGACGAGTGTTGTCGCTTGCGACAGGCCGATTGATACCGATTACTTCCTGCCAGATATTCCTGAAGGGCGCTGGCTCTTCTTCTGGCCACGCCCGACTTACGATGACTGACGTGACCGGCACAGGGGCGAGCGATGTCTCCCCCTGTGCCACACCCTTTCCCTACGTGGTTACTGGCGTTATGCGCACAACAGGCAACAACTTTGGAGGAGTACGATGTACCAGGCTGATCTTGACACATACGGGCAGTGGTGCGATCCCCGCACGGAAAAGCTCACAATGCGAACCATCGGCTGGCTCGACATCGCCGTACCGTACGTGACCGGGCCAACCCCGGTGGCGTTCCACAGGCGTCTGCTGGAACACTGTGTGCATGGCGTGCTGCGCCTGATGTGTGGCGTCCATCATTGCCAGTTCTGCAACAACGAACCGACACGCACAACGCTCTGGTATGGTAATCGCAAGGTTCCGTGCGACAATGGCGAGATATGGGTCTCTGGCGGCGACGTGATCTATGTTGCTCCCGCAATGGTATATCACTACGTTACCGAACACGGCTACTGCCCGCCGGACGAGTTCATAGATGCGGTGATGCAGGGACCGTTGCCAGGCACGGCGGAATACTGCGCATTGATCACACGCTGGGGCATGCGTGTGTGTTCAATCATGTGAACCAGGATGCGCAGCTCGCGATCAGGCTAGTACAGCCGGCGAACCTCCGCTCAGTACCTCTCCGAACACCCATGGGCCTGCGGTCATTGCGCGGAGCGCCAGCGACCGCGTGCAGCGAGCGCAGCGTGGCTGAAGCAATCAACCGGCGCGAGCGGAGATTGCTTCGCTCGCGCTCGCAATGACATGGACCATCTGGTGTTCGGATAGGCTCTTAGCGTTGTCGTCCACGCCGCTGTGTCTCCGGCGCCTGCGGGCGCAGCGTCGCGCCGATCCGCACGACCAGAAGCATCAGCAGATCCCGCCGCAACGCATGCCAGTCCTCAACCGGTAGCGGGCTGGACGTCGCCTTGCCGGGATGATAACGCTCCACAACAAAATCGCTGACGACGCGGTCAACGACGTGTCGCTGATAGGGCAGATGCATCTTGAGCCTTGCAGCGTATTCATAGGGGGTGATATCAAGCGGCGCGCTGATACCCGCCCAGCCGGCCAGTCGTGTCAGGCGTGCATAGGCCATTGCTGCCGGCGGCAGGCCACGCACGTCCCAGCGCAGCCACAGTGCGATCGCGCCAGCCAGCGCTGCCAGCAGCGCCAGCGCCCCTCCAGCGATCGCGATCTGCTGGAGGCGCTCTTGCGCCCGCCGCGCCTCGATCTCGCGCTGCAACGCCTCGAGATCACCAGCGGCCGGCCCGGTGTTGCGTTCCATCAGTTCGCGCATCATGGCATCCGGGTCACTGAGCGAACCACCAAGGCCGCCCGTAATCTCGGGCCGCTCAGCAGCATCAGATGGCGGGAACGCGGGACGCAGCGGGAGACTCGCATACGGCGCCGGTGTCGGCTCGAAGCGCTGCCAGCCATAGCCGGGAAAGTACACCTCGGGCCAGCTATGCGCAATACTCTCGCGCACCAGATACACCCGCCGATCCGGATCAAACTCGCCACCAGCGTATCCCTGCACCCAGCGCGACGGGACACCTTCGGCGCGCAGCATCACAACCATCGCCGACGCAAAATCGTCACAGTAGCCACCCTGTGCATCAAACAGGAACCAGTCCACCCAGTCGCGATTCTCGGGCGGGATCGGGCGCTGGTCGTTGTAGGGCAACGCACGCAGGTAATCCTGGATGGCGAGCGCCTTGTCGAACGCCGTGGTCGCCCCGGCATCACGGACAATCGCGGCCGCGCGCTCACGCACGCGCGGCGTCACCGTCTCGGGGAGTTGCAGGTAGAACCCGCGTACCCATTCGGGATAGGTTGTCCCGCTCTCGCGCAGGCTCTGTTCATCAACCGTCGAGAGGTAGGCGGCGACCGTATAGGTCCGGGTTGCTTCAAGCGGCGTCTCGGTCATGATCGTCGCCGTTTCGGTGAAGTTGGGCAACAACTCGCCTGCTGCTTCAAGATAGCCGTGCTGAATCAAGACCGGCACTCCCGAAGACACGAACGCACCGCCATTCATCACCAGGCCATCGGTACGTGTCTGCGCCAGCTCGATGGTCGTCGTCATCAGGGTGCGACCACGCAACTCCGGCTGATCGATCCGCTCGCCGGCCGCCAGTGGTGTGCGTGCACCTTCTGCCGTTGCCACACCAAGCGCGGCGCGCGCCCGTTCACCGACGGTATTTTGCCACATTCGTCCCGTGTAGCGATCAAAGGCGGTCGCGCGCCAGTAGCTATACTCTACGGACCGTACCGTCATCACCAGCGCGGTGCCGAGCTGGCGCGGCCCGCCGACGCGCGCATTGCGCGTAAGGAATCCTCCGGTTGAACCCGGTGGGGCATTGATGGTACTGAAGGCGTCCTGCCATCCCTCGCGCAGTGCCACGATTGGTGATCGGATCGTGCGCCACAGGCGTGCCAGTTGCTCATTATTCGGCTCGTTGGGAAGAAATGCGGTACTGATCATGAGGGCCACCAGGGCCAGGCCGGCCGCGACCATAAAGCGCCCCGCCAGAAAGTCGGGAAACTCGACGCGGGTCGTGCGCCAGAGAGATTGCCGGCCGGTGATGTGTTGCTGGACGATCAACAACAGCGCCGCAGCAAGAAAGACAAAGAACAGGGGTGTTGGCTTGGGCCAGGTATAGGTATAGTTAATCAGGATCAGGGCCGCATTCAGCGCAACCGCCAGCCATGGCCGTCGCAGACGGAAGACGAGCCAGCCGGTAGCATAACCTAGCAGCCATGTAATCAGCGCCAGGGTGACAATGAACAGAACGATATCTTCGCCGCGACCGCCGGCCTGTATCGTGCGAAACCAGATCAGCGTGCGCAAGGCGATCTCGGCGCCGTAGTCGCTCCAGCTCACCAGGCGTTGCGCCTTCGCCACCCCGGACTCCGCCGCGACCTGCGCAGTCACCAGGGGGCTGATCTGCTGCACGGCGAAGGCGATTCCGAGCAGGCAGGCAAGCGGATGCGCCAGCCATCCCGGGAGCCAGGCGAGGCGCGCAAAGAGTATGCCGACCAGCAGCGCCAGCGCGCCGATCCCCACCAGCATGGTGAGCCCGTCGGCCCAGTTCGCCGCCTCAACACTGCGAACAACGCTCCAGATCATGATCAGCGCCAGCAGCGCGGCGGGGATCAACGCCGTCAATTCAAGGCGTGCATACCAGGGGCGCGGCGCTGCAAGATTGGGGGTCGTTGCAACCATAGCGTTCACAGGCGCAGCAGCAGTTCCGCATTGCGCCACACCGCCGCGGCGAGATCGTTGAGCGGTAGATCGCGGAGTAGCGCAATCCGTTCTACAATCAATCGCACATGCGCCGGTTCATTGCGACGGCCACGAAACGGATGCGGCGCCAGGTACGGGCTATCGGTTTCGGTCAGAATGCGATCAAGCGGCGCGCGGCGCGCCACATCGTGCAAGTCGGCGGCTTTTGGAAACGTGACGGGCCCGCTGAATGAGAGATGGAACCCGATGTCGAGGCATACCCTGGCATACTCCCAGTCGCCTGAGAATGAGTGCATGATCCCGGGCTGCCCACGCGCGGCATCACGCAACACGCGCACCGTATCATCACGCGCGTCACGACTATGGATCACGACCGGCAACGCCAGCTCGCGCGCCAGGTGCAACTGCGCCCGGAAGCATGTTTCCTGAAGTTCGGCGGGCGCTGCATTCCAGTAATAGTCGAGCCCGATCTCACCGATTGCGACCACCTTCGGCTGCGCCGCCAGCTCGCGCACCTGGTCAAGCCACCCGGATGGAAGGCCGGCGACATGGTTCGGCTGCACGCCAACCACGGCGTAGATTTCCGGATGCTGCGCCGCAAGTTCCACAGCTGCGCGCGAGCTCGCCAGGTCATAGCCGATTTCAATGATGCGCGTCACGCCGACCGCTGTCGCGCGGGCGATTGCCTCGGCACGATCCGCATCGAAGGCGGCGGAACCAAGATGGGCGTGTGTATCAATCAGATGAATCGTATCTGTCACAGGGTGCATTGTACCATGCCCATGCCCTGAATAACGCACTCCAGTGAGCATGGTACAATGGCGCCATGCATAATCAGATCACCATCCTGATTGTCGAAGATGACCCGGCCATCGCCGAACTGGTCTATATCGTCCTGAAAGAGGCGGGATATCACGGTCTGGTCGCACCAACGGCAGCCGACGCGCTCGCGATCATGGCAGCGGAAACGATTGATCTTGTTGTGCTCGACTGGATGCTGCCCGACACCCCGGGCGTCCAGATCTGCTCCACGCTCAAAGAGACGGCAGGCCGGGGCTTTCTGCCCGTCCTGATGCTGACAGCCCGTGGCGAAGTGTCCGACCGGGTGACGGCGCTTGATGCGGGCGCCGACGATTACCTGACCAAGCCGTTTTACATCGAAGAGTTGCTGGCGCGTGTGCGCGCCCTGCTCCGCATTCGCCAGGCAGAGCTTGAACGCGACGCAGCGATGGCCGCGCTCGAAGTACAGAACAATGCACTGCGCGAGGCCAACGAGCAGTTGTGCGCCGCGCAGGTGCAACTCGTCCAGAACTCCAGGCTTGCGGCTCTGGGTGAACTTGTGGCCGGAGTCGCGCACGAACTGAACAATCCGCTCGCGATCATTCTTGGCAATGCCGAGTTATTGTCGCCACAACACGACCCTGCGGATCAGCGCTCCGTTGCGCATATTATTGAAAGTACCAGACGCGCGCGCCGGGTTGTTCAGAGTCTGGCGACATTCGCTCGTCGCGGATCAATGGCAAAGGAATGGACGGCACCTTCGGACCTGGTCGAACGTGTGCTGGATCTGAAGCGCGCAGCATTACGCTCAGCCGGCATTGCCTTCGATGTCGCCTGCCAGCCCGACCTGCCGATGCTCTGGATTGATGTGCCGCAGATGCAACAGGTATTGCTCAACCTGCTGTCAAACGCCGAACAGGCGCTCTCCGGCAGATCCGATCCCTTTCTGCGGCTGGCGGTTGTACGTGGCGATGGCGATCCGCCACCGCTCCTGCCGGCATACGAGCCCCAGGGAGACGGAGCGCTGGTCTGCTTTGACGTCGCCGACAATGGTCCCGGGATTCCCACGCATGTGCTGGAACGGTTGTTTCAGCCATTCATTACCACCCGGCCGGTTGGGCAGGGATCAGGGCTGGGCCTGGCGATTGCCTATGGAATTGTCACCCAGCATGGCGGCCAGTTGCTGGTGGCGAGCCGGCTGGATCAAGGAACCACGGTACGCGTCGCGCTGCCGGTTGTATCACCCGGGGCGCCTCCCGGGCCGTAAGCGCCTGTGCGCGGTTGGGGTACATCTTTCCCGGCCACCGCGTGCCGTGGGGATTCGGCGGATGCCCCGCAGAATCACGAACTGGTGACGAGCTGGCCATCACACGTGCCAGAACGGTCGCCTCGCCGATGGGTAGCCCGTGCCGTATGTGGGGGGACGCGGGAGAAAGGTGAATGGTTACAGCCGTCACTGGCCTGACGATACACACGTATGGCACGTGATCCATGCAGACGCTGTTGCACGACCAGAACTGTATCCGTTGCCCCGCCCTCGTCGCCAGCCGCCGGCGGATTGTCCACGGATATGGTAACCCTGCCAGTGGTATCGTGTTCATCGGCGAGGCGCCGGGCCGGCATGGTGCTGACTGTACCGGCATCCCGTTCTGCGGGGATCGGTCAGGGCGGGCACTCCGTCGTATGCTGGTGCGCCTCGGCCTGGCAGATACCGATGCGGCGACTGCAACATTGCGCTGTTTCATCACCAACGCGGTACGCTGTTGCCCGCCAGGCAACCGCACACCAACGGCGCTTGAAACGCGCGCCTGCGCTTCCTGGCTGGAGGCTGAACTGGATCATATCGGGCCACGTTTGCTGGTGCCCGTCGGGCGAGTTGCGCTGCAATCCATAGGAACGCGATACCTTGGTCGCGATCCAGGCCCGATCCGGGCCCTGCACGCAACGACTCTCCACGCCGGCAACGTGACGATCGTTCCGCTGATCCATCCAGCGCGCATCAGTTGCGCGGCAACCGAGGCGTTCGTCGCCACAATGCGCGCGCTCATGAGCGGGTAACCGTTCACGATCAGGGTCACGATTAAGGACAGGCGCCCTGATGAGGTGTTTCAAACTGTGGGCGCGACGCTTGACCTCTCCACGAGCAGGGTGAACGGCCAGATACAAGACAGGACCCATACCATGAACTTCGATCTCACCCCCGAGCAGCAGCATATTCGCGCTGAGGTACGCCGTTTCGCCGAACAGGAAATCGCTCCGCGTGCCCGCCATGTTGACGAGACCGGTGAGTTTCCTGCCGAGACGTTCCGCAAAATGGCAAATCTGGGATTGCTGGGCCTGCCCTTCCCCGAAGCGTATGGCGGCGCCGGCGCCGACAGCGTGTCGGCCGCGATCGCGATCGAGGAAGTGGCGCGTGCATGCGGTTCGACAGCCCTGATCTACTCGGCGCATCTTGGCCTTGGATGTGCGCCGATTGCCATGTTTGGCACCGAAGAGCAGAAACAACGCTTCCTGCGCCCGGCGGCCGAAGGGCGCCACCTGGGTGCCTTTGCCCTGACCGAACCGCATGCCGGTTCCGATGCCGGCGCCACACGAACAACCGCGCGCCTCGAAAACGGGCACTGGGTGATCAATGGCGCAAAAATGTGGATCACCAGCGCATCGGTTGCCGGTCACCTGATTGTCACTGCGGTAACCGATCCGGGGGAGCGCCACGCGATCAGCGCAATTATCGTGCCCGCCGGAACACCCGGCCTCAGTTTCGGCAAGCCTGAGGCCAAGATGGGCCTGCGTGGATCGGTGACCAACGCCGTGACATTTGAGGATGTCAGGGTACCCGAAGAGAACCTGCTGGGTCGGCGCGGTCGCGGGCTGCAGCAGTTCCTCGCCGTCCTCGATGGCGGGCGGGTCGGGATTGCGGCAATGGCGATCGGGCTGGCGCAGGCAGCATATGAAACCGCATCCGCCTATGCGCGCGAGCGGACAGCATTCGGCAAACTCATTGGCGCATATGAGTCAGTATCGAACATGATTGCCGATATGGCCGTAGGGCTCGAAGCAGCGCGCCTTCTGCTCTACCAGGCAGCGTGGCTGAAGGATCAGGGGCGCCAGTACAGCCGCGAAGCGGCGATTGCCAAACTCTACGCCTCAGAAGTTGGCGAGAAGACCTGCCGCGACGCCATCCAGATACTCGGCGGCTACGGCTATAGCAGCGAGTATCCGCTGGAACGGATCTATCGCGATCAGCGCTTGCTGACGATTGGCGAAGGAACATCAGAGATTCTGCGCGTCGTCATTGGCCGGCAGGTGCTTGGGGAGTTCGTCGGGCGGTAAGCGCACAGTCTATCCATCACGCCCACTGGACGTTCTGGCATCCGGTGTTTGCTGGCCCAGAATCCACCCTTCGACCCGGCGCGCTGGCTCATTGCCCGGTTCGCCGGGGTCACGCCGCCCCATGACGATATTCAGCGCGCCGAACAGGCCAACAACGGCGTCAAAATCGTCTTCGCCGCCGGACAACGGTCCAAAACCACCGGTAATCGCAGCACGCAGGTCAGGGTCAGGCATCACACCCACGACACGGGCCCACCGCAGGAGCGCCGGCCCTGCTGCTGCCCGTGTCGCCTGCAACCGTTTGCTGCCGGTCAATGTGACTCCCAGATGATGGTAGCACTCCCCGGGGTAGACTTCGGCGACCACCAGACGCCGGGCCGCCAGTAATGTGCGCAGCCGCCCTTCAAACGGCCAGAGGCAGGGAAATGCCGGGTGATCAGCTGGCAGCCTCTGGCGCGCCGCACCCAGCATATCGCGCCAGCCGATGATTGCCGCCTTGCCCACCTGCTGTGCGCCAAGCGTCCAGAAGAGCGGCGCCGCGGCGCGCCTCCAGGGCGTCGCCCGGTCGCAGCCACGCCGCAGATTGTCGATTGTGGTCGCCCCAAGCGCGCGGACAAGATGCGCCTGGCGAGCTCCGCCGGGCCGCAGCGGGTAAAATGGCCGGAAGAGGGAGATCTCTTGCGGAGTGGCGGCAACATCGTAGAAGTGCGCCCACTGGCCCGTACCGAAGCGCGGGAGCATGGCCGCAAAATCGGTTACCCCCGCCAGAGCGGCATAATCTTGCGGCAGGCCAAGCGGGAAGTCGACACCGAACAGAATAGCGCCAGCCGGCGCCAGGGCGCGCAATCGCGCCGGCAGTGTCGCCACATCGCCGGCCGGGCCAGGCGCCTGCGCCACATATCCGCCATCGGGGCAACGTAACGCCAGTGCCAGACGCCGGCGCTGCGCGCTCGATCCCCAGTCGGCATGGGCAACGAGGGCAGGCAACGTACCCATCAGGCGCCGCCGCTGAGTGCAGGCAGAAAATGGATCTCGCTCCCGGGCGCCAGGCGCCGCCGGAGACCCTGGCGGCTCACCTCGCCATTGATGACGACGGCCAGCCCGGGCCGCAGTCGCCCCTCGACGAGCAGGCGCGCTGCAATGCCCGGGTAGCGCGCATCCAGTTGCTCAATGACCTGCCTGACCGTCTCAGCCTGCATGTGGATCACCTCCTGGCCGCCGGTCAGATCGCGCAGCAGCGCCGGCACCCAGACCGTGATCATCACGACTCCTTTGCCAGGATCGCCTCCAGCAGGCGTGGCGGCGACATCGGTAGCGTCGTCATACGGATGCCGGTTGCATGGTAGATCGCGTTGGCAACCGCCGCCGCCGGCGGGACGATCGGGGTCTCACCGACACCGCGCACGCCGAGCGGATGGCCAGGATTCGGCGCCTCGACGATCACCGTGTCAATCATTGGCAGATCGAGCGCCGTCGGGATGCGATAATCAAGATAGCTGGCATTCACCAGGCGACCGGCCTGATCGTAGACATACTCCTCGTTGAGCGCCCAGCCAATGCCCTGGGCCACGCCACCCTGCATCTGGCCTTCGACGTAACTCGGATGAATGGCCGTGCCGGCGTCCTGCACCGCCGTGTACCGTAGGATCGTCACCTTTCCCGTCTCGGGATCTACCTCGACGTCAACGAGATGGGTGGCGAAGCCCGGCCCGGCACCGGTAGTTTCCATGGTCGTACTGACCATCACCGGGCCACCGGCCTCGCCGAGCCTTCCCGCGAGTTCTTTGAAGCTCAGCGCATGGTCGCCACAGCTGAACACACCGTCAGCAAAGGTGATCGCTTCCGGCTCGACCTCCCAGAGATGCGCTGCGCGCTGCGACATCGCCGCAATCAGTTTCTTGCCGAGATCGTACACCGCCCAGCCAGTGCCATGAGTCGTGCGGCTGCCGCCAGTCACATCGTTATAGCCGACCGAGTCGGTATCAACGATCCGCGGATGCACATCGGTCACGTCAATCCCCAGCGTTTCGGCCAGGATCATCGCCATCGAAGCGCGCGAGCCGCCGATATCGGGCGACCCCTCGGACAGGCTGACGGCCCCGTCGGGATTGACCGTGGCCGAGGCACTGGATGTGCCGTCCCAGTTGCCCCAGTAGCCAGAAGCCACGCCGCGACCGCGATTCGGGCCGCCAAGCGGGGCGGTATAGTGCGGATGGCGACGGGCGGCTTCGAGTGTTTCACGCAAGCCGATACGCGCATAGACTGGCCCCGTGGCGCGATAATCCCCTTCGCGAACGCCATTGCGCAGACGGAACTCGATCGGGTCCATCCCGATCCGTTCACACACCTCATCAATCACCGTTTCGGAAGCAAACGCGGCATTTGTGCCACCCGGAGCGCGGTAGGCACCGGCGCGCGGCTGGTTGGTCAGCACATCATAGCCATCAATCTGAAGATTGGGGATACGGTAGCAGTTAAAAATAACCCCTGCCCCCGCGCCAACCGGCGAGCCGGGGAACGCACCGGCGGCATAGATCAGTTCGGCCTGCGCCGCGGTGATGCGACCATCACGTGTTGCGCCAAGTTTGACGCGAATCACGGAAGCCGAGGTTGGCCCGGTGGCAGCAAATACCTCCGCGCGACTCATCGCCATCTTGACCGGGCGATAGCCGCTCTTGCGTGAAAGGAGGGCCGCAATCGGCTCCAGATAGACCGTCAGCTTGCCACCGAACCCGCCGCCGATTTCGGTCGGGATCACGCGAATGCGCGAGATCGGCGTCTGAAGAATGTCGGCTGTCTGTTCACGTACCGCGAATGCGCCCTGAGTACTGCACCAGATCGTGATCTGACCATCAGCATTGGCAAGCACCGTCGTCGCGTGTGGCTCAATATACCCCTGGTGTACCGTAGCCGTCACGAACTCGCGCTCGACAATCACGTCAGCCTCGGCGAAACCGCGGGCAAGGTCGCCGCGCTGATAGCGCAGGTGCTCGGCGACGTTGGTTGGCCCGTCGAGTTTGCGTCCTTCCTCCGCGGTGCGCAGATCATCGTGCAGAACTGGCGCTCCCGCGGCCATGGCGTCGCGCACATCAATGACGGCGGGCAACACCTCATAGTCAACCTCGATCAGCGCGACGGCTTCTTCGGCAATATGCGGGCTGACGGCTGCCACCGCCGCGACCGCGTGGCCGTGGTAGAGGACCTTATCACGCGCCAGCGTATTCATGCTCTGATAGCGTTGATTAACCGACCCCTCGCCGGTCACCAGGATCTTGTCTTCGACGAGCGGCAGATCCGCGGCAGTGGCGATCGCCTTGACCCCCGGCAACGCCGCGGCGCGGGAAACATCGATCGCGCGGATTCGCGCATGAGCATGCGGGCTACGCACCACCTTGCCGTAGAGCGTACCGGGCAGATAGATATCAGCGCCATACAGCGCGCGCCCTACAACTTTCTCCACACCGTCTGGTCGCACCGGGCGCGTACCAATGACGCGGTAGTGGGGGCGGGCCGGCGCTGCCGTTTCGACGGTTTCCGTATCGGCTGGAAGCGTATCTGTCGTCATCGTGCAGTCTCCATCGTATCAGCGGCGGCAAGCACCGCACGCACGATCTTGTCATACCCGGTGCAACGGCACAGATTGCCGGCGAGCCAGTGACGCACCTGCTGCTCGGTCGGGTGCGGAGTACGGTCAAGCAACGCTCTGGCGGCAACGATGAAGCCGGGAGTACAGATACCGCACTGCAACGCGGCATGGTCCAGAAAGGCCCGCTGGATCGGATGCAATCCGTCCGACCCGGCGATCCCTTCAATCGTCGTCACCTCGTGGCCATGCACCTCGGGGGCCAGCACCAGGCACGAATTCACCAGCACGCCATCGAGCAGCACATTACACGCACCACAGTTGCCATTGCTGCACCCCTCCTTCGTTCCGGTCAACCCGAGCACATCACGCAGCACTTCAAGCAAGCTCTGGTACGGCTCACAGAGGAACTCGACCGGGTCACCATTGATCTGCGCTTCAACGCGCACTCTGGATGTCATTGCAATGCTCCATACATCAGGTAGGCGACAGGCAACGGGTATAGCAGGCGATCGGCACCTTGCAACGCGGATGCCAGCCGGCACAGGGGGCGTTTACCGGGCGCGCGCGCGCTCAACCGCCCGCTCAAGCGCGCGGCGCACCAGCACACCTGACAGGTGGCGGCGTTGCGCTGCCGTTCCACGCAGATCATCAATCGGGCGCGCGGCCTCGCGTGCGAGGCGTGCAGCCTCCGCGATGGTATCAGGCGACACCGGCTGGCCGGCAAGGGCCGCGCCGGCTTCGGCCACATACAGTGGTGTCGGCGCAACCGCGCCCAGGGCAATACGCGCCGCAACGAATCGCTCACCATGGGAATCCAGCGTTACTGCTGCGCCCGCGCCGACCACCGCGATATCCATCTCGTTCCGTGGAATGAAGCGCAGGTATGCTGCGCCGGAATGCTGCGCTGGCGGCGGGACGAACACACGCACCAGGAGCTCTCCCGGTTGCAGTGCAGTTCGCCCCGGCGCAATGCAAAACTCCTCGACCGGCAGCGATCGGCGGCCAGACGGCCCGGCGATTTCACACACTGCAGCGTGAACAATCAACGCCGGGATGCTATCGGCGGCGGGTGAGGCATTGCACAGATTGCCGCCGATACTGGCGCGCCCCTGGATCTGCACGCCGCCAATCAGGCTGATCGCTTCAACCAGACCAGGGAAGGCTGACGCGATCGCCGCATCGGCAGCAATGCGCCAGCATGGCGTCGCTGCGCCAATCAACAGACCCATGTCCGGGTCGTAGCTCAGGTCGCCGAACTCGGGCAGCCCTTTCACATCGACCACAACCCGCGCGCTGCGCCGCCCTTCGCGTAGTTGCACAATCAGGTCCGTTCCGCCACTCAACACATACGCCTGGCCACCGCTGGCCGCGAGACGCGCGACTGCATCCTCGACGCTTGCGGCGCGCACATAATCGAATGCCTGCACTGGCGCACCTCTCCTTCATTGAGTGCTTCAAACGCAGCCCTTACGGACACGGCATGTTGCGCCCACGACCCCGGGTCAGGCATGCCAGCCGCGTACGTTATGCGACATGATTCTGGAAGAACATGGCGAGTCTGGCACCAATACGTTTCACATACGCCCGTCACCCCAACCCCGGCTCTCCCCCGCTGGAGGAGGGAGCCCGGTTCCTGCCGCCAGCGGGGAGAGGTTAGGGGGCTGTGCAGTGCGTCGAGCCTTATTCGTCTGTCAACTATGTTTTCTCATCATGCCGTCACGCCGGGAGTGAGGGCGTCCCACTCTCAGCAGCGTGCGAAGGCGTCCCGCCCTCGCACCGGCAACTGGCAAGAAAACGTAGTTGCCAGTGTACTTATGTGCAAGGAGTTAAGTACCTATCCGAAGAACGGATGGTCTGGATGTCATTGCGAGCGATAGCGAAGCAATCTCCTCATCAAACGAGGGATGCCATGTCATTGCGAGCAATAGCGAAGCAATCTCCTCATCAAACGCCGAGATGGCTCCAGCAACGATTCGCTCGCTACACGCTGTCGCTCGCGCTCCGCGCCATGACAAGAGGCGTATCATTGTTTCGGATGGGCCTCAGTCTAGCACTGGAGCGGGCAGGCGTCAAACGCGCAGGATTGTCCAGACGCCGTCGGCACACGCAACGTAAGGCAATCGGAGAAAAGCATGGCACGTCGTTCACGTTCAGCAGAACGCGCCGTCTATGCCCTTAAGGAATTGCCACCGGCGCAGCCGTCGTCACCCAGTCGCGGTAGAAGTCATCGAGTTCACAGCTACAGGCATTTTCCGCCGTGACGAGAACGTCATCGCTCGATGCCAGACGATAGCGGAACGCGACATAGTAATCATGCAGGAAATGATCGAAGGCCGGCTCACCAATACGTTCGCGTAGCGCCTGAAAGAAGAGCGCGCCTTTGGCATAGACAATCGCAGTATAGTTGCCACGAAACGCCGCCACCGGGCGCTGCAACGGCGCATTGCGGCCCGCATCACGCGCCCGCGTATAACTGGCGCGAAACCCGTCCAGTTCGCGTGTGGCAGCGGCCAGACCGTGCACTTCTTCCTGGTAGATGACCTGTGAGAACGATGCCAGCCCCTCGTCGAGCCATGCTTCGTTCTGAACATCATTACCCACCAGGCTATACCACCACTGATGGGCAACCTCGTGAGCCACGATGATTTCCAGCCCGGCCCGTTCGCCATCATACAGCCGCCGATCAATCATGATCAGGCCGGGGTATTCGACCCCCAGAAACTTGCGCGCATCAATCTGCACGATATCAAGTTCGGCAAGAGGATACCTGCCAAACCGGCGATTGAACGCGCGTAGCGCGTTGGCAGCGGTATCGAGCACTGCCCGGCCACCGGCTGCACTCTCAGGACGGTAATACGATGTGATGCGCGTCCCATCCACCTCGGTAGAGATGGACTGGAAGCGGGTGAGTACGATTGTAAAATCGCGTTGCGGCCCGCTGACAAAGCGTGTCGTCTGCATGCCGCTCTCACGGCGACTCTCGAGAGCGACGCCCGTTGTGACAGCGGTCCAGGCCGTGGGTATGGTCAGCGTGACATCATACAACGCCGTTTCGCTGGTAACGAAATCACCGCGAGAGATGGGCACAGCCAGATCCCAGGCGTCGCCATTCCAGCGCGCCTCCATCGGCAGCACCGAAGCCAGCGCCAGCACGCCGCGCTCGCGATTGAAGGCGGCATAGAAGCGCTGACTGGCGTCCAGCGGCGCCCGGGCAGCGAAATTGAGCACCACGACAGCCCCGGCACCCGGGGACAATGGCGCGAGGAGGTCGAGACGCAGGAGAAACCGTGACGCCTCATAACGCACACGCACGGGCCGGCCGTCAACGGCAGCACTGTTGATATCGAGGCGGCCGCCAAAATCGGGCAGATTGGGAAAGAGGTACAGATAGATCTGGTTGAGTGGCGACGCAGCGCGGTTGGTGTATTCCAGGCGCAGATCGCCGGCGATGGTACGTGCCTCAGGATCGATACGGGCCTGAACCGTGTAGCGATTCCATTGCGCGGCGGCGTCGAGATCGGCACTGAACTCCGGTAGAAGCGCATTGATCTGCATGCCCGGGTCAAGCGGCGATACAAATGGATCGGCCCGTGGCGCAGCCAGGGCAGGAGTGCCTGTGATCAATGCCAGAACCAGCAGCAACCCGGCCAGAGCCCTGATCCGGCACCGCGCGCCTGCACGCTCAGCCAGGGAAGACGCCCCGAGGCGCGTCAGTCGCCGGCGCCTGTGTGATCTGTGATGACTCATAACAGCATGAACCCATACGTACGCTCTGCCGAAGGCACCGGCGGCATGCTCCGCGCGAAACGATCCCGGCCCGCATTATACTCGGAGATGCGCGCGCGTGATATACTGCGTGCGCTAAAGCTGGTCACAATACCGATGACGACACCCGACGAACTGCGCTGTATTCCGTTATTTGCGACGCTGGACGAGCGGGCGCTGGCTGATGCTGCGCGTCACATGCGCCTGTGCATCTACCGGCCGGGCGAATATATCGCCTATGAAGGTGAGCCGCCGGCAGGGCTGTACTTTGTGCTGCGCGGCAGGGTCCGGCTATCGCGCACTGCGCCCGATGGGCGCGAGCAGGTGCTGGCGATGGTTGGCGCTGGCGAGAATTTCAATGCCGTGCCGTTGTTCGACGACCGGCCGAACCTGACGACCGCGCGCGCCATGAGTGCGGTGCGCTGCCTCCTGTTGCCCGGTGATGCGCTGATTACGCTTCTTCGCCGACATCCTGATCTGGCGCTGGCGGCGCTGCGCGAAATGGCGGGGCAACTGCGCAGCCTGGCCGTGCTGGTCGAGGATCTGGCATTTCGCTCGGTACGCGAACGCCTGGCGCGCGAGTTACTGCGCGAGGCGCGTGAAGGCGCGGCCGAACTGACCCACCAGGAACTGGCCGAGCGTACCGGCACTGTGCGCGAGATCGCAGGCCGCGCGCTCCGCCAGCTGGCGCAGGAAGGCCTGGTACGCCTGGAACGCGGCCGTGTGGTTGTTCTTGATCCTGCCGGCCTGGCACGGGTGGGGGACGGCGAGCCAGACACATAATGGGAGCCGTGCACGGTATGGAACCAAAGTCACAGAACCGGCGCGCGCGACGTGATATGATCCCTCACGGCCCATCAGATTCATGCCTGGAAGGAGATAGCCATGGCCTACATCATCGCGGAGCCGTGCATCGGCGTCAAAGATGCAGCATGTGTTGCGGTCTGCCCGGTCGACTGTATTTACGAGGGTGACGATCAGTATTACATCAGCCCGGACGAGTGCATCGACTGTGGCGCCTGCGAGCCGGAATGCCCGGTTGAAGCGATCTTTGCCGACGACTCGGTTCCGGAGCAGTGGCAGAGCTTTATCGAGAAGAACAGGGCGTTCTTCGGCGGGTAACGCAACGGCGTCTCGTTCTCTCTGTGCACCGCGGGGCGCAGGCTGCAACTGGCCTGCGCCCCGTAGTGTTCTTTGCAGGATACAACCTCTGGTACACGAAAGGTAGTGGCTCACCATACTCGCTGGCAGGCCATACCTGTGTGCAGTTCGCCAGTATGCTATAATGCTGCAATAATCTCGGTCATTGAGGGTATGATTGCATGGCGGGCGTACATTTCGATCGCCGCACGTTCCTGCTCATCGTTGGCGCTGCACTCATCGGTGCAGTCTGGGCCAGTTATCAGCGAGGTACCACGTCTGCGCCCTATGACGAAGGGCAACTCCCGGCACTGATCTGGACGGTCTTCGCCACGCCATTTGCCATGTTCTGGGGCTGGCTGTTTGCCCGCCGCACCGAACGCTGGTGGGCTGCGTTTGTCTGTTTCTGCATCTATTTCTTCTCGGCATTTGTCGCGGCGCGCTACGAGACATGCACCGTGGTCAATGGCTCGTTCAATCTGGTGAGTTGTTTTACCGACACGGAACAGGCGCAGGTACTCGCCGGCGCCGCCGGTCATCGTATCTACTTCGAGTCGGTCGTTGTCATCCAGTTCATCGCCGCACTGGTCACCGCGTTGCAGCGGTCGGTGAAACGCCGTACAATGCAACCGGCGCCGCTCCACCCCGCAGGTGAGACGCCCTGACCGCCCTCACCGCTCGGCATCAATGAGGTTCAAGGACTTCGGCAGACCTGTGGAGGCATACCTGCCCTGCCATAGCGGGAGGTTCCGCATGAGCAGAACTCACACTGGCGTGCGCGAGCGAATCGAAGCGGATGAGCGTGCCCGGCTCTCGCCTCTGGCCGCATTCAGCGACCAGGCGCGCCGTGCGCGCCCCGAAGAGCCATCGAGTGTGCGCAGCAGCTTTCAGCGCGATCGCGATCGAATCCTGCACTCGAAACCGTTTCGCCGGCTCAAACACAAAACCCAGGTGTTCATCGCACCGCAAGGCGACCACTACCGGACACGGCTGACACACACACTGGAGGTGACGCAGATTGCGCGCACGGTGGCACGTGGCCTTCGCCTGAATGAGGACCTGGTGGAAGCAATCGGCCTCGGCCATGATCTCGGCCATACGCCGTTCGGCCATGCCGGCGAAACGGCGCTGTCGCATGCCATGGGGCGTGCCTTTCGCCACAATGAGCAGAGCCTGCGCGTTGTGGACGTGCTGGAGCGCAATGGCGAAGGGCTCAACCTGACCGATCAGGTGCGTGAGGGCATCTATATGCACTCGAAGGCGCGGCGCGACATTACGACGCGCGCCTGGGGCAATGCCAGTACGCTGGAAGGCCAGATCATCAAGTTGTGCGATGCCGTGGCATACATCAACCATGATATTGACGATGCGATTCGCGGCGGTCTTCTGACCCTCGATGACCTGCCGCGCGAGGCCATTGCCGTGCTCGGTACCAGTCACGGCGAACGCCTCGATACCATGGTCTGCGACCTGATCGACCATAACTGGTGGGCAACCGGCGAAACATCGCCACCCGCGGTGCTGGAACTCTCAATGAGCCCGACCATTCTGCAAGCAACCAATATGCTGCGCGAGTTTATGTACCAGAACGTCTATCTTGGCTCGCGGGCCAAAGCCGACGATGGCAAGGTTGGCCTGATGATTGACCTGCTGTATCGCCATTTTCTCACACATCCGGAGCAACTGCCCACCGACCTGCTGAAGATCAACCGCACGCGTGGCGAGCCGATCGAGCGTGCCGTGGTGGACTATATCGCCGGTATGACGGACCGTTTTGCCATTAAAGTGTTCAACGATCTGTATGTGCCGCGCACCTGGAGCGCGTGAACATGCTGGATCGTGCATGCTGCATTGTGCATGGTGGACGCTGCATTGTCAGCGTGGCCAGTTTCCAGTTCTCGATTTCAATTCCTGATTCCCATGCCAACCATTGCCGACCAGATCAAAGAGAAGATTGACATTGTCGAGTTCATTTCGGCGTATGTGCCGCTGCGGAAAGCGGGCCGGAGCTTTGTCGGCTTCTGCCCGTTCCACCCGAATAGTCGGACGCCGGCGTTCAACGTATTTCCCGATACGCAGAGCTTCCATTGCTTCGGCTGTAAGGCGTCGGGCACAGTGTTCGACTTCCTCATGCGCCGTGAGGGGCTGGAGTTCAAGGATGCGCTCGAACAGCTGGCACGGCGCGCCGGGGTGCAGCTTCACGAGCGTACCGCAGCGGAAGAACAACAGGATCAGCAGCGCACCCGATTGCTGGACATCAATGCTGCCGCGGCCGCGTTCTTCCGCCATATGCTCGTCAAGTCGCAGCGTGGTGAGGCGGCACGCGCCTATGTGGCAAAACGCCGCATTGATGAGGCGACGAGCGAGGCATTCTTGCTCGGGTACGCGCCCGATGACTGGGGATTGCTGCTCAGCTACCTGACCGATCGGCGCGGCTTTGCACCCGACGACGTCGAAGCCGCTGGCCTGGCAATCAAACACGAGACGCGCGGCTATTACGATCGCTTCCGTAACCGGCTCATGTTTCCCATCCGCAACATGAAAGGGGAAACCATCGCATTTGGTGGGCGGGCGCTGGGCGACATTCAGCCGAAGTATATGAACTCGCCGCAAACGCCGTTGTTTGACAAAGGAAAGGTACTCTACGGGCTGGACCTGGCGCGCGATGCGATTCGTCTCGCCGATGCGACCGTGATCGTCGAAGGATATGTGGACGTCATCATCGCTCACCAGTATGGCTTTCGCAATGTCGTTGCGCCGCTCGGTACCGCGCTGACCGCCGATCACGTCGCGCTGGTGAAAAAACTGGCGCACACGGTGTACCTGGCGCTTGACGCCGATCTGGCCGGCACGCGCGCGACCCTCAAAGGATTGCAGGCGTTCCAGGAGCAGCCGGAAGGTGAGCTCGTGGCAGTGGCCTCGCCACAGGGTGTGATCGGCTTTCAGCGCCGGCAGGATGTCGCCATCAAGATTCTGACCTTGCCTGCGGGCAAGGACCCGGACGAGGTCATCCAGGAAGACGCGGAGCAGTGGCGTGCGGCACTGGCGGCAGCGCGCCCGGCGATGGATTTCTATATTGACGCGTTGACCGCCGACCTCGATCTGTCGAGTGGGCGCGGCAAGGCGGACGCGGTCGAGCGGCTGGCGCCACTCCTGGCGCAGATTGCCAACCCGGTCGAACAGGCGCATTATATCCAGACCCTGGCGCGACTGATCGATATCGAGGAGCGGTATATTCTTGCGGCGCTGGGCAATGAGGCGCGCCAACCGGCCGGCCAGCACGCAGCGGCGATCCGGAGGAGTGATGCAAAGCCATCCCGCCAGGCCCTTCCCGGGCAGGCGAGTGAGGTCCAGTCGGCTGGCCCGGTGCAAGAGGAATACTTGCTCTGCTGGATCATCCGCTACCCTGCGGTGCGTGCTGCGGTGGAGGAGAAAGTGCATCGCGACCTTGCCGCGTACCCGGCGCTACAGGCGCTCATGTCTGGTACCATTGACGAGTTGTTTGTGCGCGACGAAAGCCGCGCACTCTGGCGCGCCTGGATCGTGGCGCCGGCCGGCATGAGCCCGGAGGAGTGGGTGGTGAACCTTGGCGCGCCGCTGGACTCGTTCGCGCAGCGGGTGCTGGCGCTGCACGTGCCACAGGCCCAGGCGTACCGCCTTATTAATGATGCACTGGAATGTGCTACAATCCTCCAGCGCGGTGCGGCTACGCGCTGGCGCACGCACATTGCGCGCCTTCAGGCCGATGCACCCGAAGGTGTGGATGTCGAGATGTTACTTGAACAACTGGTTCAGATTAAGCAATTCATTGATACACTCAGTACACCGCGGCGCAGTTCGGCGTATACCGACCTGCATGCCCTGCACACCAGCTAGCGCACGACCAGGGGAGGTCATCGGCTCACAGGCGCGAAGCGATAGATGCGTGGCTGCCTCAAACCTCATACCTCGCTTAACCTGTGTCCTGTGCTGAAAGCGCACCGATATGGCGGCGACATGTTCTCCTGGCAGAGACTCTTCGGCGCAGGGACCCGGAACCAGCATCGGCGCTCTCATCGTTGAGATGCAGGGCACGCAGGCGGATGGTCAACAGGCAGCGTTGCTGAAACAGGCGAATATCTTTTCCGGTACAAGGGAGCACGGGCAATGGAGAACCTGAACGAACCAATCCTGGAAGACGATCTGTCGCTTGACGATCTGAGCGACGAGATCGGCGGCGCTCCCGAGGAAGCCGAGGAAGAGCCGAATACCATCAAGAGCCTGGCCGACCTGGTCGCTATTGGAAAGCAACGCGGGTTCGTCACCGAGGGTGAGATTGCCCAGTTGCTCCCCGGTGGCGAAGCTGACGGCGATCGGCTTGCCGAGATCCAGCAGGCGCTGCAGGCAGCCGGTATCACAACGCGCGACGAAATGATCGCCGGTGGTACAGAGGTCGAAGCGCTCTTTGAGGAAGAAAACGATCTCGAAGAGCTGAATGTCGAAGGTATCAGTGTCAACGATACTGTGCGCATGTACCTGCGCGAGATCGGGCGCGTGCCGCTACTCACCGGACACCAGGAAACCAGCCTGGCGCAGAAGATTGAGGTTGGCGAATACCTTGCAGCCTACCGCACGCAACTGGCCGCCGACTGGCGGCGCGACCAGGTGGAAGCTATCGGGTTGCAGATGTACCAGCGCTTCCAGAAAACCTGGCCGGTGATGGAAGATGCGCTACGTTTGCTCTACCAGGTTGCTGAACAACCACTCCCCGAACCACTCACCCCTGGCGCCATTCGTGACGTCACGTCGGTCCAGGAACGTATGAGCTTCGAACAGCGCCAGACGTTTGAGAAACGTCGCACTGAACTGATGAAGCAGCACCGCATGACGGCGGAACAGTTCGACCAGACCGTGGCACAGGCGACGATTATTTTCTCCTTGTTACCGGCTGATATTCAGCAGCGCCTGACGGTCTCGTCTGAATGGCCGTCAGCCGAAGAAGTCGAGGCATCGTGTGCCGCTGCGCGCGACCAGCTCTGGCACCACTGGACACTGGCGATTGAGCAGGGCAAAACGGCACGCGAGGACCTGACACAGGCCAATCTGCGCCTGGTGGTTTCCGTGGCCAAGAAATATATCGGTCGTGGCCTGCAATTGCTCGACCTGATCCAGGAGGGCAATGTCGGCCTGATCCGCGCGGTTGAGAAGTTCGATTATCGCAAAGGCTTCAAGTTCTCGACCTATGCAACATGGTGGATCCGCCAGGCAATCACTCGCGCGATTGCCGACCAGGCGCGGACGATCCGCATTCCGGTGCATATGGTTGAGACGATCAACCGGCTCATGCGCGAAAGCCGGCGCATGCTCCAGGAACTGGGACGCGAACCAACGGACGAGGAACTCTCGCGAGCATTGAGCATTCCGGTTGAAAAGGTGCGCTCCATCCGCAAGACATCGCTGGAGCCTGTATCACTCGAGACGCCGGTCGGCCAGGAAGAAGACAGTCAGCTCGGTGATTTTATCGAAGACTCAAAGGTGCTCGCACCCTCTGATGCCGCCAGCCACCAGATGTTGCGTGAACAGGTCGAGCAGGTGCTCAACCAGCTGACCGAACGCGAACGGCGCGTGCTACAGCTGCGCTTCGGGCTCGAAGATGGGCATAGCCGCACACTGGAGGAAGTCGGCAAAGAGTTCGGCGTGACGCGCGAACGCATCCGCCAGATAGAAGTCAAGGCGCTACGCAAACTGCGCCATCCCCGGCTTGGCAAGAAGTTGCGCGATTACCTCGAATAAGGATCAGGGTCATGGTCGGGGCGATTCAGCCCGGCGTTCATTGCGCGCGGCAGGTTGGCCCTTGATCGCTTTATGGTGCGCCCGTGTACGATTTCGAGACGCTAGATTTCTATGAGTTGCTTGGCGTGTCGCGTTCGGCCTCATCCGAGGAGATCAAGCGGGCCTATCGGCGCGAAATTGCGAAATATCACCCCGATCGCCACGGTAACGCCTCCGCTGCTGACCTCGAATATGCGCGCAGACGTAGCCAGATGCTCACTGAAGCCTACGCGACGCTGAGTGATTTTGCCGCGCGCAGCGCGTATAACCTGGATCAGCGCTCGCGCGATCGGCGGCGCGCATCTGTACCGCGCCCGGCGCCACCACCATCGTCGCGCGACCACCAGGCCGAGCTCTATGACCAGGCGCGATCCCATATTGATGCCGGCAGGTTACTGCAGGCGGCTGCGACGCTCCGCCAGCTTCAGCAGATCAACCCGTTCTATCGCGATGTGACCGAGTTACTGGCGTCAACCGAGGCGCAATTACGCAATCGTGGTGCCTCACAGCCGCAAAAGGCCTGGCAGAGCCACTCTGCCGGGCGCCTGGTGCTGATGGTGGGGACCGCTGTCCTGGTGCTTGCTGGTGGGTCGATCTGGTGGTTTGGCTGGAGTAGTGCGGCGCCGGGCGTTGCTGAGGAGGAACGCCCCATTCCAGTCGCTACGGCATCCATCCCGCCGGCGACCGCGCCGATTGTGCTGGTTGCACCCACACTACCTGCGACGCCGGTACCGGCTGAAACGCCCACTGTTGCGCCCTCTACCACGCCGTCGCCATCTGTGCCGCCAGCGTCTGAGGCGCGCATGACGCCCGATCCCACGCCAACAATCTCGCCCGTGCCAGCGCCGACACCGGCGGGATCGCTCCTGTTGCAGGACGATACGTTTGAGAGCGGTTGGGCGACGGTACGTAGCGCGGCATGGAGCGTCGGCCCGCGCGACGGGCGGTACCGTGTGATTGCTGCACCGCAGATCGGGGCGATCTGGAGCTATCGTAGCGTTCCGTCGAGTGATGTGCATATCGCAGTTGATATGGAAGTCATTGAGGGCGAGGGTGGTCTCATGCTGCGCTTCCGCAATGAACAGAACTATGTGCTGTTCACCCTGGTTCCGCAGACCGGTGATTTTCGCCTTGAACAACTTCGTGACGGAACGCAACTGCTGCTTGTCAGCGGAACACGTGCAGAATTGCGCACCGGCGATGGACGCAGCCGGATCGAAGCGTTTCTGCGCGGCAGCCGGGTGCGTGTGGCAGTCAATGGTCAGGTCATGGCCGAAGTAGACGTTGCTGGCATCCCCAGTACACCACGGTTTGGCGTCGCGGTGGTTGCGCGCGAGACGCGCGCCGAGGCGCTGTTCGACAACCTGGAAATCCGGGCGTTGCCGTAATAGCGGGGTGGCATGCTTGCGCCTCTGCAACGGTAACCCACCATATGCGATACATCGTGTTCCCATGATCGTAACCTGGCGCCTCGGCGCGCGCGCCATCATCACGCTGCTGCTGATAGCAACGCTCCTGGCAGCATGCGGCCCCGCACCCGGGTCGGCCAGCAGCGCTCTGCCGCCAATCACTGCCGATGGTATGCGCCTGCGCGCCAGTGGGCGCGTCTTCGAGGTACGTGGCGTGAATTACATCCGTCCCACTGGCGGCAATGAGCAGCGTTGCTGGACGCTCCAGTTCGGCGCTGATCCAAACTGCCCATGGAGCATGGCCCCGATCGAAGCCGACCTCGATGCATTACGCGCGCGTGGCGTCAACACCGTGCGCGTCTTTCTCAACTATTACGTCTTCGGCGGGCAGCGCAAAGTGGATCCGGCATACGAGAAAGATATCGCTCTGGGTCACCTGGAGGATTTTATTGCCGCAGCCAATCAACGCGGGATGTATGTGTTGCCGGTACTCTTGATCGAGTATCCTCAGGATCGCTTTGGCCCTGAGCATTATGAGCGCGCGCTGGACCTGCACGTTCGCCCGCTGGTGCGCCATTTTGCCGGCAAACCCGGCATACTGGCCTGGGATCTGTTCAATGAGCCGGATATCGGCAGTCCCATCGATGAACGCTGCTGGGATTGGGATAACGCGGATTTCCCGCTCTGTTTTCCGCTGGCCGAGGAACGGCAGCGTTTTGTGCGCGTCGTGCATGACGAGGTGAAACGGCTCGACCCCGAGCGCCTGACAACGGTCGGCATGGCGTTTGCCAAGAGCTACTTTGAGCCGGCGGAAGCCGCCATTCGTATGGCGGACGTGGTTGATTTTTACACGTTTCATTATTACGACAACGAGCCGTACAATAGCGGGCGGTACCGGCAGCACTGGTATTATGGCCAGGGGTTCCCCGCCGATCTGCGGCGCGCGCTTGATGAACTTCATCAACTGGGCCTCAACAAGCCGGTCGTTGTGACTGAGCTCGGCTTTCCAAGCGGCCCGGGGACAACGCGGACACCGGATGATCTGCGCCGCGACCTGCACACTGCGCTGGCAACGGTACGCGAGGCGCGTTCGGCCGGGGTCATTCTGTGGTCATTTCAGTCGTCGCCGGATGAACTGCTCGGGGATCTCTTTTCGCGGTAATCTACCTCACGGCCGTGCCGAACAACGCCACGATGCACACGACGCGCGCCGTGCGCTTTCAGTTATCGCCTATGACCGCTTGCCTTGCGCTCGCTGCTGGACCTGTCTCATGCATCATCCTTGCTGGCGGAACGAGCCGGCGCATGAAGGTTGACAAGCGCCGGCTACGCCTGTGGGGTGATCATGGCCCGACGCTTCTGGAACATACTGTTGCGCGCGCGACGCGTTTCAGTGATGATCTGATCGTCGCGCTGAACGACCCGGACGACTGGAAAGGATTGGCCGCGCGACTGGTCGTTGACGAGTGCGTACAGGCGGGGCCGCTCGCCGGCCTGGCTGCAGGACTGGCAGCATGCCGCCATGAGTATGCGCTCACGCTGGCTTGTGATCTCCCATTGTTGCAGGATGCGCTACTGAACGCCCTGCTGGCGTACCCGCGGCCCTACGATGCGCTTGCGCCGATCCGCCCGGAATGCCTGGATGGGCCACGTAATGCGCTTGCCGTTGAGCCGCTCATTGCCATCTACCGGCGGTCGTACCTCAGCGCGATCCGTGCCTGCCTGGCGCGCCACGACCACGCCCTGGTCGCGCCGCTGGCGCTGGTTGACATGCATTGCCTGCCACCAGACGTCTGGCGCCGCTATGATCCGGACGGATTATCATTCGTCAATGTCAATCGCCCGGCGGATCTCGATCGCGTAACAGCGCTGTCAGGCACGGAGGGATGATGGCGCGCCTGCGTTCGCATGCCCCCCTGATCATTGCGGTCGCCGGTACCCTCGGCGCGCTTGTATTGCTCTGGCTCACCCGGCGCCAGACTCTGGCGATGCCGCCGGTCTTCTATTTCGACGCGCCCGGAGCATTCTTCGCGCTACTTGCCTGGGGCGGGTCGGCCCTCTTATTGCTCGTGCGCAAGCCGGTGCAACAACCTGCATGGCGCATGCTGGGCGCTGCACTCTTCCTCACATGTGCCTTTGTTACTGCGCTGACTCCACTGGTCATTGTTGCCTATCTGGCAATGACGTTGTTGATGACTGGCACGATCCGCCGGCGAACCCGTGCGGCCTTGCGCCGTGTGACGCCGCTCGTTCTGGCCGTGGCGGCGCTGGCACTCGGCTACGGCGCACTGGCACTGCGAGGCGCCCTGCGCATCGATGCGCCCCAGGCAGGTGCCGCGCTTGACTCGTTTGTCTTCTGGTTCGTGTTGCTGGCCACATCCACGCCGCTCATGCCGCTCACTGCGACACGACCCGACATAGCGGTGAGTCGGGGGGCGGCAACCCATGTCTTGACCTTTGCCTGGCTGTATCCACTGGTGCGACTCTATACGCTCGGCCCATGGAACGAAGGATGGTCATTCGCAACCCTGGTGCTCGGCGGTGGCGCGATGGTGTGGATGTCGCTTACGGCATTCACCGCGCGCGATCACGTGGTGCGCTCAGGGTATGCCCGCCACCGCTTCCTCGCCGTGGCGCTGGCGGGCACAGGTCTGAGCAGCGGCGCGGGTCTCGCTGCAACAGGTTACGCGCTGCTGGTCTATGTGTTGCTGGCGGTCACCGATGCCGGCCAGGCCGGCACGGACCCGGTAGCGGAACAAGACGACTCCGTATCATTCTTGCCGTCTACCCTGCCGACATGGCTGTTGTCGGGCGCGATCCCTCTGACCGCGCCATTCATTGCGACATGGATGCTGGTTGGCGCTGCCGCTGCAGGCGGCATCTCATTGCTGGCGGCGGCGGCCTGGTTCACCGCCTTGCTTGCTGCGCTCTCAATCGTACTCGAACCACCATGTGCAATGTCGCGCACGTGGTGGCTCGCCGGCGTTGCGAGTCTGGCGCTCGGCATTGCTGCTCCGCTGGTGGTGCGTATTCTGATCCAGCCGTCCATTGAGCAGTTACAGGGTGGATTGAGCGTGTACGGCGATGTGAACGTCTGGCCCTGGGTCGGGCTGGCCACCGGCGACTCGGCGCGTACTGGAGTAACGGCGCTACCAACAATCGGCGCCGCCGGGTTGATGCTCGTGTTGAGCGCGATGGTCTACCTGCTGGTGCGGTTGCTCCAGCCGCCGGTTTCGACCGGACCGGCATCCGGCGTGCCGGCCCGCGAGAACGTGCTGGACGAATTGCGCCGCACCGTGCCGTGGCTGGGCGGAGATACCGCGAGGGCGCCGGATCATGACGATCGCTGAGTTGCTGTCGTTGCTGGGGTTGTCCTGGTCGCGACTGTTCATCTTTCCAGGCGGGCTGTTCGCTTTCGCTGTCGTCGCGCTCGCGGAGTGCGCCCTGGCGCACCGCCGCGCTGTGCCGCTCCGGGAGGATCAGAATGGCGGCATTCGCTTCGTTGCGGAGTATCAACGATGCCTGGCCGCCGTCTCAGGGTTCTTTCGCTCCGATGCACGCCTGCCGGCGCTCCTTACAGGAAGTGCCATTGTGCCACCGTGGCTCGGCATAGCGCTGTTGCCACTGCCATTCGCTGCGCCGCCTGTCCGCCCGATTGATATTGTCGCAACCGTAGCGTTGCTGGAATGGCCGCGCCTGCTGGCAATCGCCGCCGACCTCCGCGATGGCGACCAGGCGCACGTCACGAGCGGAACACGGCGGCTTGCCGCGGCGCTGAACGGCTACCCGCCGCTGGTGCTGTCCGTGATGCTGCTGGCGCAGGCAACCGGAACGCTGGAGAGCGCCGGGTTCCTTCGATTGCCGGCACACAATGCGGCGATAACGGATGCTGCCTGGTTCTGGATTGGCGTGGCGGCGCTGGCGCTGGCGCTGCCGCCACTGCTCGATGCGGGACCGTTCGCTTCCGGCACCAGTGATGAAGGAATCATCGGCACCGGCTTACGGTTGCGCACCCTGGGATTGATCCTTCTGGCAGTGATACCATGGCTGGCATTGCTCACGCGCATGGATCAACTATGGGCGGCGTGGTTGCCGCCCGTGGTACTTGCAGGCCTGCTCTGGTTGTTCCACCGCGCGACGCAGGGGGCATCTGCCATATACTGGGCGCGCATCTACCTGGCATACGACGCGGTGTTGCTCCTGTTATTGCTGCTCGCGGCCATCCTTGACCTGCGCCAGCGCCTCGTATGACGCGAACTGCGCGGCGCTTCCCATTAGAGTGGCCCGAGGCCCGTTCCAGACACCCCGCCGGAGCGTTTCGTTCAGGGAACGCGCAGCGGCGCGACCCGATCAGGGCGATGACGCCACGACCTGACAGATCGGCACCGAGGAAGATTCGATCGTACCGGATGACCGCACCCCGAGGAGCCGCGTAGCGGCGTAGCGACGGGGGCATGCCGTCGCTACCGATGGTTGGATGTCCGAATGCAAGCGGGTATCACACTGTCATCACACCAGAGCGGCGGCTCAGATGACCAGGGTTGTTGCGTGCTGAATATCCGGCTCGGCGCGCAGGCGCGCAATCACCTCGGGCGGCACCGGGTCGTCGCAGCGCAGGACCATCATTGCCTGCTCACGCGGCGCCAGGCGACCGACATCCATGCTGGCGATATTGACATCGGCTTCGCCCAGCAGTGTCCCGACCCGGCCAATCATGCCCGGCCGGTCGCGGTGGTAGGTGAACAGCATTGGCCCGGCAGGCACAAATGTCACCCAGAACCCATCAGCCTCAACCACGTGCGGCTGCCCGCGCAGGATCGTCCCGGCAAACTCGCGTTGCGCCTCGGCGGTCTGGGCGCGCAGCACGAGCAAGCCGGAATAATTACCCGCGTCCTCAGTTGAATACTCGGTCAGCTTCAGACCACGCTCACGCGCGAGGAGCGGCGCATTCACCGGTGTCACCCGCTCCTCGCGGGTACCGGCGAGCAGACCTTGCAACACGGCCAGGCGCACCGGCGTGGTATCAACATCGGCGAGTTCACCGCGATATTCAACCTCGAAGTTTCGCACCGGGTCATGGACCAGGCCGGCGCAGAGCGCGCCCAGACGGCGCCCCAGATCAACATAGGGCGCGACGATCCCCTCGTGTTCGGGGGGGATGTATGGCGCATTGACAGCGTAATGCGGCGAACCGCCGGCAAGCGCAATCAGCACACCCTCGGCGACATCGACACCCGTCAGCGCCTGCGCCTCCATGGTTGATGCGCCGAGGTGCGGCAGCGTGATCACGCGCGGATGGCCGATGAGCGAATTGCCGGAGGGTGGCTCGGTTGCGTAGGTATCGAGTGCCGCTCCGGCGATGTGACCGCGTTCCAGGGCATCGAGCAGCGCCGCTTCATCAACGATGCCGCCGCGTGCAGCGTTGATCAGGTAGGCGCCGCGTTTCATTTGCGCCAGACGGGTGGCATCGATCAGGTTGCGTGTCGCTTCAACCAGCGGCACATGGAGCGAGACCATATCGGACGCGGCCAGAACATCGTCAAGCGCCGCCAGGGTCGCGCCGAGTTGTGCCGCACGCTCGGTGGAAACAACCGGGTCATATGCCAGGACGTGCATCTCAAGACCACGGGCACGACGCGCCACTTCAGCACCGATTCGCCCCAACCCCACCAGGCCAAGGGTCTTGTTGCGCACCTCAAACCCCATGAACCTGCCGCGCTCCCACTGACCGCTCACGACGGAACTGTGGGCGTGCGGGATGTGGCGCGCCAGGCTGAGGATCAGGCCGATGGTCAACTCGGCGACGGCGACGCTATTGGATGCCGGCGCGTTCACCACGACAATGCCCTGGCGGGTCGCTGCATCGAGATCAATATTGTCAACACCGGTTCCGGCGCGCCCCACCACGCGCAGGCGCGTACCTGCCGCCAGCACATCGGCGGTGACCTTCGTGGCGCTACGAACAATCAGTGCGTCATACGCGGGAAGCGCCGCAAGCAGGCCGGCCCGGTCAAAATCGGTGCGAACATCGACATGGGCTGCGGCGCGCAGGCGGGCCAGGCCTTCTTCGGCGATCGGTTCGGTGACAAGAATACGATCCATGGGGTAGTGCAGCTTTCTGGATGTATGTTCTGGTCCGCAGATCTCGGCATCGAGCTTCCCGGAAACCTGGAACAGGGTACGCCCATGCCAGTGATGGCCTGTCAGCATACCATGTCAGGGGCGCCAACAACAGGCGAACTTCCGGGAAGCTGTGGTCGTGTGTCATCCGGGCAACGCGGCCACGAAGCGCGGCACAAAACGGCTCGGCGGCGAGACATCCGCGGCGGTGCGGCAGGAGCCACCATTATAGCACGTCGCTTGCCATGGCGTGGATCTCTGGTATAATAGGTCTGCTGCGCCCCCGTCGTCTAGAGGCCCAGGACGCCACCCTTTCAAGGTGGAGATCACCGGTTCGAATCCGGTCGGGGGTACCAATGCGAACGGCGGGCTGCTCTGGAAGGCGGCCCGCTGTTCTGTTTGCCGCTCACAGGCGGCGAACAGAGGCGCCGCTGTGGCCGTCGCGCATATCCAGAAGTCGAAACGAGTTACGCGGTGGCGTGGACTCCGCGTTGATCTTGCCTGCGACGGCGCGGAAATCCATCCGCCTGAGCGGTGGGAGGAGCGCTCTGCCTGATCCCGCTTCAGCGTCCTGTGGAGGAGCGATCATAAGTGCCTATCCGAAAACCTATGGGCACGCTATCATTGGGAGGAACGCCAGCGACAGCCTGCAGCGAGCGAAGCGTGGCTGAAGCAAGCTACCGGCGCGAGAGGAGATTGCTTCGCTCGCGCTCGCAATGACATGGACCATCTGGTTTTCGGATAGGCTCCAGGCCCGGGCGCCTGAGCCCCTGGGTATCTGACACACGACAATCCCTGGCGCAGGTGGTCCACCGCCTGGCTCACCGTACATCTCGCTGTTGCCATACAGGGAGCCATCCATGAGCGGCCTGAACCTCAGTATGTTCAAAGCCTACGACATTCGCACGCCGGCCAGGCAGCTTACGCTCGATCTCTCGGAACGGCTGGCGTATGCCGAGGCCAGTTATTTTCGCAACCAGCTTGGCGTCAATAAGGTCATTCTCTGCCGTGAAGCACGGCTCTCCGGCCCGCAGTATCTCGAACAGGGGATTCGCATCTTCCGCGATCTGGGGTTCGAGGTGCTGGCTGCACCACAGATCAGCTCAACCTGCCTTTTCTATTACACCTGCATGCGCCATCCCGACGCGGCAGGCATTATGTATGGTGCGTCGCACAACCCCGGCCGTGATACGGGCCAGAAAATTGTCGGCCCCGGCGTTCAACCAATCGCCGAGGGGTGCGGTCCCGGTGGTGGCCTGCAGGCCATCCGGCGCCTCTATGAACAGGGCGAGCGGCCTTCAGCGATACCTGGTGGCGCGCTGCGCCTGGTGAATTACCTCGATACGTATGTGCGCGACTCGTTGCGCCTCGCCGGCGTCGGCCCGGGCAACCTGGCCGGCCTGCGAATCTTGCAGGATTTCCTGTCGGGTGCGGCAGGGCCGGAAGTAATCATGGCCTTTGACATTGCTGGAGCGACCATCTTCCCACGCAACCTGGTACCCGATGGGCACTTTCCCGCCGGTGCCCCCAATCCGGTCGTCCAGTCGTCTATCGCGCCATCACTGGAACTGCTCCAGGACGGCGGGTTTGACTTCGCCATGTTCTTCGACGGCGACGGCGACCGGCTCGATTTTGTCGCGCCGGACGGGCGGCAACTCAGCCCGGCGTTCAACATGATCGCCCTTGCGCCGCGCTTACGCGCCATCGTTCCAGAGATCGCGCAGCCAAGCCTGTTTGTCGATCTGAAGGCCAATCCGCTGGCAATCACCCGCATTGCCCGCCGGGGATTCGGCGTCCATGTGATTCGCAACGGCCACTCACAGATCAAGGAAACCCTCGGCAAGAACGCGGCCGCCGGCTTCATCGCCGCAGTCGAGGAGTCGTCGCATTACTACTTCAACTTCCGCCAGGGCGACGCCGTGTTTCCCTCGGAAAACACACTCTTCTACGCGCTGTTGACGGCGAAGGCCTGGCGCGAAGATCCCGGGCTGTACCGTGAATTACTCGACCTGCAGCAGACGACCTACCGCGAACGTGAATGGGGGTACCACTTCCCCGATGACGACCTGCGCGCTGCGGCGCTGGCGGCGGTTGAAGAAGCGTTTGTGCGCGGCGGCGGCAAGGCAATGAGCCGCATGGCCGACGGCATGGACATGGAGGCGACACTGCTGCGCGATGGATTGCCTTTCGTGATTGATGCGGCGACGCCGCTGACCGAGGAATGGACCCAGGTGGCCCAACGAGTGTCACAGAGCGAGAAAGGCCTGGCGCGCTGGGAAGTCACCGCCGGTACGGCGGCACGCAAGGAGGCAGCCGTGCGTCTGATCGAAGAGACGGTACAGCGCTTTCAGGCCGGGCCACGCTATGTGGGGTGACGGCTCCCGGGCGTAAACACGGCGTACACCAAGGAGCGCACCATCTGCTTCATTGATAGGACGTACGCGGTGGAGGGTGCGATACCCCTTTCCCTGCCCGCGGCGGTCAGGCACCTGGCGAAACGCCCACAGCGCTCCCGCCGCGGGCGGGGAACAGACGATTCGTAGGCGACCGCGGAACTCCTGTCGTTGAGGCATGCGGTGCCGTGGCAGGCAACAATGAAAAACGGACGCCACCATATCACCATCGCCGGCAATATCGGCGTCGGCAAGAGCACGCTGGTCGGTATTCTTGCCGAGGAGTTCGGCTGGCAGCCCTACTACGAGCTTGTGGCCGATCATCCGTATCTTGAGGATTACTATCGCGACCGTGAACGCTGGGGGTTTCATTCGCAGATCTGGTTTCTCACCCAGCGCTACCAGCAGCATCTTGAGATCGCCGACACGCCGATTTCGGTCTGCCAGGATCGCAGCATCTACGAAGATTACGAAGTCTTCGTCAAAGGGCTGCTTGAGCAGCGCATCCTCAGCCACCGCGACTTCCGCACCTACCGGCAGTTGTTTCATGCGCTGGTGCAGAGTATTTCTCCGCCAACGCTTCTCGTTTATCTGCAAGCGACCGTTCCGACGCTGATGCACCGCATCAACGGGCGCGCCCGTTCGGCGGAGAGCGCCATTCCTTCCGCCTACCTGGAGCATCTGAACCAGCGCTATGACGAGTGGCTGCGGAAATTTGAACTCTGCCCGGTGCTGCGCATCGAAACTGACGATCTCGACTTTGCGCATGATGCCGGCGCACGGCGCGAGGTGGTCGAGTTGATCGCGCAGGCGCTCGGCGTGCGCGGCATGGTGCAGGAACGGTTTGTACCGTAACGCCCGTCGGGGGTGAGTCCCACGGCGCGCAACTGGTCGGTATGGCCGACAAACTGGCGATGCTGCGCGAGATCAGCGACATTGAAGATTGCGATTATTGCCGCCGGGATATCGCGATTATATCCGCGCCAGGCATTGAAATCACCAGGAAGATGCGAGAGGGCGCCGTAGGGGCGGGGGGGGGGGGGGGGGGGGGGGGGGGGGGGGGGGGGGGGGGGGGG
>JACAEQ010000125.1 GCA_013388755.1 Chloroflexota bacterium | reverse complement strand
CGAGTCCCGCCCCCAGCGGGGGGGGGTTGGGTTGTTGGATAGATGACCGCGGGCGCGTCCTCGGCAATGCGGCCCGACTCCCGCCCCCAGCGGGGGCGGGTTGGGGTGGGGGGCAACGTTCTTCTGCGAAACGTCCGAGCTCTCCCTCCCTCTCCGAATAACGCGCCGCCCCCTGTCAGTGCGCGGCGCGTGAGCGACCGCCTGCAGCGCGCGCAGCGTGGCTGACGCAATCTCCGCTCGCACGGGGAGATTGCGTCGCTTCGCTCGCAATGACCCGGCAGATGGGAGCTTGCATCGCTGCGCGCGCAATGACCCGGCAGATGGGAGCGTGCATCGCTGCACGCGCAATGACCCGGCAGATGGGAGCGTGCATCGCTGCACGCGCAATGACCCGGCAGATGGGAGCTTGCATCGCTGCGCGCGCACTGACCGCCAGCCATCGGTTCTTCGGCCAGGCACTTCCTTGATGGTGAATCAGTGATGGCCCTGCCTGCCGGTATCATGTGCAACGTGCCTTGCCATCCTTGCCGGTGCGCAGCCTGAAGAGCCTGCGATAGCTTATCTGTTGCCTGTCTTCTGGCACTGCCGGTCGAACAGCCGTCACGTGGTTGCGATTGACGGTTCGGGCCGGGGCTCACGGCGGCGAAATGCCAGCCAGAACGCCAGTGCGCTGATGGCCGTCAGCGCCGCGCCGGTCAGAAACAGGGCCTGGTAACCGAGCGCGGCAATCATGTATCCCCCACCGAAGGCTACGGCGGTGAAACAGAGCCCGGCGGCCATTTCGGTCACGCCGGAAACTGTAGCGCGCCGCGCTGGCGGCACAATTTCGAGAAAGTAGACGATCGAGGCCGCATAGCGGATCCACGAGAGACCGGTAACACCGATAAACGTGAACGCTGCCGCGCTCCAGTGCGGAATGAACGCAATCGGCAGGATGGCGAGCGAGGTAGCCAGCGACGTGCCGATCACGACGCCACGATTGCCGAAACGCGCCGCCAGCGCCGAGGTTGCCAGTGCTGCCGGAACGCCAAGCAGCCGTCCGGCGGCGACAATCGCGCCAATCTGTGTCGTGGGCAGCAGGAGCACAGAATCCAGGTAGACATTATAGAAGGTATTGGTGGCCGCCAGGCCGGCGATCTGTAACAGGCGCACGAGCGCCATCATGGTCAGCAGGCCGGTGATGGACACAGCAACCATTGCGGCCCCACCAGGCGCAACTGGCTGGTCAGCAGCCGCCGGCTTCGGCAGGGCGGGCGGGCGGGCGGCGCGAATCGCGAAGAGCGCCGGGATCAACGCAAGCCCGGCAACCAGGAGCGCATAGCGGTACGGCGCCGGCGACGAGAGTGTTGTCCCCAGTATTGCCGCCGCCGCCGGTGGAAGCACTCCCCCGGCCAGGCTACCGCCGAACGCCGCCAGCGAGATCAGCGCGGTCTGCAGCGAAAAGACGCGGTTCCGCTGCGCAGCGCCGACCATTTGCATCACGAAGGGCGCCGTGTTAACGAAAAAGAGCGCCAGGCCGAAGTAGAGCGCGATACCATTGGCCAGCAGCCATGGCAGACGCCAGTCGTGCGGAATCGTATCGGCAAGTGGTTGCAACACCCCGCCGCACAGCATGATACCGATGCCGAGCATCATAATCCGCCGGCTGCCGAAACGTTCCCCCAGCGCGCCGGCAGGCAGGCTGGAGAGGGCGAAGGTCAACGTGCCGGCGGAGTTGATCAGGCCGATCAGCTCCGGGCCATATCCCAGACGTACCAGAAACAGATTCAACAGGACCGCGTACACGCCGCCGTCGAACGCAAAGCCGACCAGCGCGGTCGCAATGAAATAGAGCCCGACAGCTTGCCCGAAGGCGCGAATGGTCCGGATGTAGCCGGTCATGCATGTTCCTACGTTCCACGTTTCACGTTTCACGTTCCACGTTCCACGTTTCACGTTTCACGTTCCACGTTTCACGTTCCACGGCCTGCAGGCTATACGAAAACTGATACTCGCGCCCGGTCAGCCGATACTGCTCCAGCGTATCCGGGCCGCAGCTGAGCGTCCCAAGGCCGCGCTGCGCCGCGTCGATATTGAGGAACACCTCCTCGCGCGGCGTCAGGTCAATGGTATGCCGGGCGCGGAACAGGTCATCATCATGATAATGCAGCGCCGAGAACTCGATGACCGGCTGCCCCGCGACGCGCAGCCCGTCCCCGGCATCGTCAGTCAACGTCAGGCGACGGACATCGGTCTTGTGGCCATGTTCCTGCGGCATGATATATGGTACATACTGGTCGGTGACGGTCGAGCGCCATACCCCGATGATCGCGCTGGCCTTACGATCACTGTAATTGTCCCACGGGCCGCGCCCGTACCACTCGAGATGCTCCAGCCCCGGCTTCAGCACCAGGCTCACGCCGACCCGCGGGATATCGCTGATCTCGTTGCCGATGGTCACGATGTTTGCGACACGCAATTCACCACTGGAGAGCAAGGTATAGCGATGAACATGAGTGAAATCGTCCCACCGGTCACGCCCGGAGACGGCATGCACGATTTCGACGGTTACGGCGTGATCACTCTCCTCCACCAGGCGAATGCCGCGCAGTTGATGGCGCGCCTGGTGCAGGCCAGGTGCTTTCCAGCGCGCCAGCGGCTTGTTCGGATCATCCCACAGTTTGAGCCCGTCATTGTCAGTTGCTGCGCGCCAGACATTGAGTAGCGGTCCGCGACGCACCAGGTTCTGTTCAGCTGTACCGAAGGCCGCCAGTGTGCCGCTGTCGGTGGCAAACTCGGCGCGCACCCTGCCAGCGCGCAACACGATCCGCCCTGCAGGTTGCTCCACCACGATGGTGGCAGGCGCAACCGGCGCGGCGTCTGCCGCGGTGATCGCCGGCAGCGCCAGTTGTTCCCAGGCGACTTCGTGACCCGCCGGTGCCCATAGTGTGGCCTCGCGCTGGTAGAAACGCAGATTGAGGAAGCGCTCCCCCGGCGCATGCGCCGCCGCGCCAGGATCAAGATTGACCAGTTGCGCCTCTCCCGGCGCAGCATGCAGGTTCGGCAATTCGCCGGACGCCACTACCACGCCGTCGGCGGTGATGCTCCAGGAGCCGTGGAGCCAGCTTATACCGGCGAAATCCTGGCGGTTCACGATCCGCAGCACCCTCCCCGACGGGTCAGCCAGTTCGGCGCGCACCGGCTGAATCAGGTATTTGAACTCATACAGCGCCGGGTGCGGTGTGCGGTCGGGCCAGACAAGGCCGTCGCACACAAAGTTGGCATCGTTGGGCGTATCACCGAAATCGCCGCCATAGGCCCAGTACGTGTGTCCCTGGTCATCGCTGGCGCGAATGCCGTGATCGACCCATTCCCATATAAAACCGCCCTGCAACGCGCGATGCTGCTCGAATGCCGCCCAGTAATCGGCAAGGTTGCCATTACTGTTTCCCATAGCGTGTGAATACTCGCACAGGATCAAGGGCCGCGGGTCGTCGGTCTCCTCTTCGGCCCATGCGACAATCTCGGCGATGGGCGCATACATGGGGCAGATGACATCGGTCGCCGCGCGCCCGCCGCGCCAGTTCTCGCCCATCCAGCGCGAGATCGCACCCTCATAGTGCAATGGCCGTGAGGGGTCGAGACGACGCGCCAGGCCGGCGGCTGCATCGTGGTTCGGCCCATAACCGCTTTCATTGCCGAGCGACCAGAAGATGACCGAGGGATGATTCTTGTCACGCTCGATCATATTGCGCACCCGCTCAACGAAGGCACGGGTATAGCGCGTATCGCGACAGATATCAAAATAAAACGCATGCGCTTCGATGTTCGCTTCGTCAACGACATACAGGCCATAGCGATCGCACAGATCGAGCCAGTACGGGTCATTCGGGTAATGCGACGTACGCACCGCATTGATGTTGAACTGCTTCATGCGCTGGATATCGAGTTCCATCAACTCGCGGCTCACTGCCTTGCCGGTCGTGTCGGAGTGATCGTGGCGGTTGACGCCTTTGATGGTGATCGCCTTGCCATTGATCAGCAATTGCCGATCATGGACGGCAATGCTCCGAAAGCCAACGTGGCACGAACTCTTCTCCGGGCCGCCAGGTCCGTGGACCGTCACCACCAGTGTGTACAGGTAGGGCGTTTCTGCCGACCAGAGGCGTGGCCTGGCGACTATCCCCTCGAGCGCAAGTTGCGGGCGCACGAAGCGGCGTACACCGTAGCGCGGATGCGTTTGCGTATAGGTCGCGTTGAGCGGCTCAGGAAATACCGGCGCGCCGCTGGCATCATACAATTGAGCCTCGACGCGCGTATGCTCATCAGCTTCGCCGGTGGCGTCGAGTGTGCAGCATACCCGCAGGATACCCTCGCTCAGATCATCACTCAGGTCGCCGCGTGCCGACAGGTCGGCCAGATAGACGGTATCCGTCGCGTACAGAAACACATCGCGGTGAATACCTGATTGCCACCAGTGATCCTGGTCCTCAACAAAACTGGCGTCCGACCAGCGCAACACGACGGCCAGCAATTCATTCGGAGCGTCGAAATGCACCATACCGGTGACATCATACTCGGCAGGCGTGCGCGAGTCCTTGTGCAGTCCTGCCGGCGCGCCATTGAGATACACATAGCATGCGCCCTCACAGCCGGCGATATGCAGCACAACGCGGCGACCACGCCAGCCATCCGGGATCGCGAAGGTCCGGCGATAGACGCCGGTCGGATTATCATCCGGCACGGTTGGTGGCATATTGGGGAATGGCATCTGCACGTTGGTATAGTGCGGCCTGCCGAACCCCTGCATCGTCCAGTTGCCGGGAACCTGGACAGGTGCCCAGGTACCGGCGGAGAGTGTAGCGGCGGTGACGGCGTCAGGACGTGGCAGAAGCTGGAAATCCCACGTGCCGCTCAGACTATGGAACCAGGGGGATGCCGCCGGATCGACGGCAATGGCGGCATCGGCAGGAAAAGGGATACACAGCGTATGGGGTGGCAGTGTATTGAGCGCGGTCAGTTCGGGCAACTCCCAGCTTTTCAAACCTGCAATGAAGAGCATCGAGAGTGGCTCGGGGTCATCGCCAGTCATCGGCGCCTCATGTCCGGGGCCAGAAAGAAGCCGCACTCGCGAACCCCGGCACGCGATCGCGAGTGCGGCGGTCATTGTACCTAAAACAACCCCCACAGATGCTGGTTCGTCACCTCGTGGTGAAACTGAATCTCGGCGCGCTTGATGACCGTGCCGAGCAGGCGCGGGCAACGCTCGGCTGAGGCCATCTTGGCTGCGGCATAGCGCATCGCCACGTCTTCGCCCAGCAACTGCGCAACGAGGGGACTGGCGCGGAAATGCTCCATGGCGTCGTAGATATTATCGGGCAGAATACCAGGCGGCTCGGTAACGTCGGCTGTCTGGCCTTCCGGGCCTTCGAGGCCGGTGCGCAGCAGTATATAGATCGCGAGATGCGGGTTGGCGTCAGGCGCGATCGAACGCACCTCGATCCGCGCTGATCGGGCATTGCCGATGGGAATGCGGATCATGGCACCGCGATCGATGGGCGACGCCTTGATCTCGTTCGGCGCCTCATAATGCGGGTCCAGGCGGCGATAGGCATTCACGCTGGCATTCAGGATCAGGCAGATGTCGTTGGCGCTATGGAGGATGCGGCTGATAAAGTTCCAGCCAAAGGCCGAGAGCCCGTTGCGCCCGTTGGCATCATAGAACAGGTTGGTGTCGCCGCGCGCAACCGACAGGTTCGTGTGCATACCGCTGCCATTGACGCCCGTCACCGGCTTGGGCAGGAAACTGGCCGTCATGCCGAGTTTGTGCGCCACCTGGCGGCAGATCAATTTGTAGAGCAGCACCTGGTCCGCCGCAATTGAAGCTTCGGTATAGGAGTAGTTCATCTCGAACTGCGATGGCGCGACCTCGGGGTGATCCTTCTCGTTCGCGAAGCCCATCGCGCGCTGCACCTCAGCCGCTGTGTCGATAAACAGACGCAATGCATCGCCCGGCAGCGAGTGGTAGTACCCGCCGGTCGTAATGAACTCGAAACGGTCGGTCTCGCGATAATGCTGCTCGGCATGCTGGCCGCGGAAGAGGAAACCCTCGATCTCGTTCGCAGCGTGACATACCGTTCCGTCACGATGGTACAGTTCGTCAGCATAACGCTTCAGGCGCGAGCGAATATCGGCGCTGTACGGTGTGCCGTCGGGTTCGAACACCTCGCCGAAGACCAGCACCTTTCCTGGCCCAAACACATCGGCCGGCAGCCAGTAGAACGCTGACCAGTCAACCGCCAGGCGCAGGTCGGACTCGGCCTGGCGCGAGAAGCCACGGATCGATGAGCCGTCGAAGGTCAGGTTATCAGCCGACTTGAGCAGGAACTTCTTGTCATAGTCCAGCATGTGCAGCCGGCCCTCAAGATCGGAGAAGCAGACCGTCACCGCTTTGATCCGCTTTTCGTCGGCCAGGTAGCGGCTACGTTCTTCGCGCAGCGTGTGCATCGGCGTGCGCGCCAGGCGCAATGCCTTCATTTGCAGATTGAGCTCCTCGAGCTCGTCGTAGGGGATCTCCAGGAAATCGCGCAACTGGTTCGTCATGATTGTATCCCTTCGCTATCTGACCGGACTGATACGCATCCGTGTAGAGCGCCGCGGATTCCATTATAACAGCCCTTTCCACCATCTCGTGCGCCGGGGTGACTATCCCTGGTGGTTGTCCATCGGCGGGGCGACGCAAATCAGCGCTTGCACAGGCCCCCTGCTGCCAGTCAGGAGGCGCTCTCAGGCGGGGTAGCTTTACGCGCCGGAGGTATCGCCGGACTGGCGCTCGCCGTACGAGAACAGGCCTCTCACAGCATGCACGATCCGCATACGTAATTCACATGTGTTGATACCATTCTGCAATCATAATGCTACGTTTATCGTGTACTGGCGGAGTATGATCTGTTCTGTACCATGATGGTACAGCAATACGGGCCAACCACAGAGCACGGTGACCCCTATGAGTCAACTATCTTCGCTGGCCGAATCCACACCGCACCGCATGCCATTGCGCAGCATGGCCCTCCGCACACGGCTCTTGCTGGCCTATGGCGTCATCGTCTGCATGAGCATTGCCCTGGGCATCTATCTCTTTCATCGCATCAACCTCGTCAGGGATCAGACGACCATGCTTAGTGGCAATGTCGCCACCGATGTGCGCCATAGCGTGCAGGCGCTGGCCACCGTCGCCGACGCGCAACGAGCGGTTGACCAGTATTTGTTGCAACCAGACGATGCCAGTCATCGCGCCGCACTGATGCGCCTGGAGGCACTGGACCAGACCATTCGCCGGCTCCAGGGGAAGGCGCACAATCCAGCTCTCCGTGATCATATGGCTCGTCTTAGCCGACAGATTCTCACCTACCATGAGGTTTTCGACCAGATCAGCGCCAATATTGCTCAGCAGCAGGTGCTCAATCGTGAACTCGATACGGCATTTTTCGCCCAGTATCAGGCGATCGAGACGGCGCTGGCCAATGCGCGGCCGCGCACCCAGTATGAATACCGGTCGCTCGATGATCTGAAGCGTGCAGGCTCACGGCTTCAGCTGGCATTCGTGTGGATGAGCCGCCTGAAAGAAAAGGAAAACGAACTGGCCACGCAGAATGCGCTTGCGGCGCTTGAAGATGCGCGCGCCCGACTCAAGAGTTACGTTGTGTTGAATGGCAGCACCGGTGTTGTCCGTATGAGCGACATGGAGCGACTGGGTGAGGTCATTGATACGGTCGAACAATCGTCCCTCCGGGTCAGGCAGCTTGCAACACTCTACAAAGAGACCGCCGGCCTGGTTGAGCAGCGTCTCAAGCCACAGGGGATCTTGATCAGCGCAGAAGCGTCCGCGCTAACGGATACGGCGCTGCTTGCACTGAATATCACGACAATTGAGCTTGATCAGGATGCGACCCGGACTCAGGTCACAGGTGGCGGATGGCTCGTTGGCATTATCATCGCCGGTGTGATCCTGGGGCTGGTTCTGGCAGCAACAATCACCCGTCCGCTCAATGACCTCGTCGCGGCTACGGGCAGGCTCGCCCGCGGCGACGAGATATCCGCGCTCGAGCCGCGCGGTGGGCGTGAATTGATCCTTCTGGCTCAGTCATTCAACCAGATGGCGGAGGCGCTTCACCGTGAGCGCGCCGAGGTCCAGCACCAGCACGAATTGCTCACCGAGCGTGCCCGTGAGCTTGAAATCACCCTCGAGCAACTGCATGTCGAGGCCGCTGCCCGCGAACACCTTGATGCCACGGTACGCCAGATGAGCGTGCCAATCATTCCTCTCAGTCGTGGCGTGATCGTCGTTCCTCTGGTCGGGGAGATTGACGCAGCGCGCGCCGAAACCCTGCAGCACCGGCTGCTTCAAGGGGTCGTTGCCGAACGTGCACTCGTGGCAATACTCGACATAACTGGAGTGCCCATGGTGGATGCGCAGGTGAGCGCCTGGCTGCTCCAGGCAATGGGCGCGGTACGGTTGCTCGGCGCACACTGCATCCTGGTGGGTATCAATCCGGAAGTGGCGCAAATGCTGGTCGCCAGCGGCGTCAATCTTGACAGTGTCACTACCAGAGCCACGCTCCAGGAAGGTCTTTAATACGCAATGGATCGGACGCGACCGCAGAACTGAAAGCCCCACATCGTGCTATAATCGCAACATCGCACCCGTTCCTGGCGTCTCTGCAATACGTGCCGATCCGAAACACAATGCGCCTGTTGTCATTGTGATGAGCGTGCGCGACACCCTGCAGCGAGCGCAGCGCGGCTGAAGCAATCTCCGCTCGCGCGGCTCGATTGCGTCGCTTCGCGCGCAATGACATTCAATCCGTTATGCGGATAGGCACCGTGATAATCCGCAGATGACCGGTACAGCCGGCGGGAGGAACGTATGCCTACGCGACAGGCGCTGGCGCAGGAGATCGCTGATGCACAGCGAGCGATCAGCGCCCTCAATGACGAGATCACGGCGACACGCGGCTATATCAGTGCCAATGAGCATGTGTTACAGGGTCAACCGCCGTCGTTGCGCGCCATCACCGAGGAGAGCCTGGCGAAGGCGCGCGCCAACCTGGCGCGCAAAGAGGCCGAGCTCCAGATTTCCCAGCAGACGCTGGCCAATGCCCAGCGCACCCTGGCGAAGGTTGAGGAGATCGAACGCAAGCAGCAGGAGATCCGCAAGCTCGAACAGGATCTCGATACCATCAATGCCATGCTGGAGCGCGCGCGCGGCGACCTGGCACGTCTCGATGCCGAACTCTTGACCATGACCGGCCCGACCGTTATTCCGCCGTTTAGCCTCGTTCTGGCCGATGGGCGCGCGCTGATGCTGCCGACGGATCGTACCGAGGCGCTGGTTGGTTGCCAGGATGCAGCAGATAATATCTTTCCCGATGTCGATCTTGCGCCGTATGATGGCCGCACCAACGGCGTCAGCCGGCGCCATGCAATGCTACGCTTTGCCGGTGGCCAGTGGACGATCACGGACCTCGGTAGCGCCAACGGGACGTTTGTGAACGATGCGGCGCTCAAGCCGCATACGCCGACTGCGCTGCCGGAAGGTTCGGCGGTGAAGTTTGGTGCGTTTGCCGTCACGTTCCGCTCGGCTGTGCCAAATAAGACGGTACGACTCTAATGCATGCGCTGCCGCTTCCTGCCCTCGTCGGCCTGGATGTTGCGCAACAGGCACTCCTGTTGCTGGCGGTTGAGCCACGATTACGCGGTATCGCCGTCGGTGCGCCGGCCGGCGCGGGGAAGAGCAGCCTGGCGCGCGGCATGCGCGATCTGCTTGCCACAGGCGAGCGCCCGTCGCAACGACCATTTGTTGAATTACCTCTCGGTGTTGATGAGGCCGGCTTGCTCGGCGGCCTCGATATCGAGGCCACCCTGCGCGCCGGCCGGCGCGTTGCGCGCGCCGGCGCCCTCGCGCGCGCCGATGGTGGTATTCTGTATGCGGATCAGGTCAATCTGCTGCCTGATGCTATTATCAATCCGCTGATTGCTGCACTTGATACCGGCGAAGTGCGCCTCGAACGCGAAGGTCTCAGCGTTCAGGCGGCGGCGCGCTTCACATTTATCGGCTCATACGATCCCGCCGAAGGGTTGCCGCGCCGCCACCTGCTGGATCGCATTGGCTTGCTGCTGGTACTGCCGCGCGTGATGGACGAGCAGGCGCGCGCTGAGGTCGTGCGCCGCAATATGCGCCATGCTCCAGCGCAAGTCGTGGGCCGCGCCGATCAGTATGCCGACGAACTCGACCTGCTGCGCGGGCTGGTTCAGGCGGCGCGTGAGCAACTTCTCCACGTGCGGATCGATGACTCCCAGATGGAGCAACTGGTCGCGATGGCTGCGATCTGTGGTGTCGAAGGGCACCGCGCTGATCTGTTCGCCGTCTACGCTGCGTGCGCCGCGGCCGCTCTTGCCCTTCGCGACCAGGTCGAACAGGAGGACCTGGAACTGGCCGCGCGGCTGGTGATTCTGCCGCGCGCGACCCGTCTGCCGCCGCCGCCGGATGCTCCGCCGCCGGATGAGCCACCCCCGCCGCCGTCCGAGTCGGATGACTCATCAGATACCCCGCCCGATCCGCCGGCAGACGATGAGTTGAGCATCCCCCCTGAGCAGGTGCTCAGCGCACTGGCCGCTGAGTTGCCGGTTGAGCTTGAGCAGTTGCCGTTCCGCGCGTTACGCCGTGGTAAAACTGGTTCGCGCGGCACGGTGGCCGGTAAGCGTGGTCGCCATATTCGGAGCATTCCCGGTGACCCGCGCCGTGGCAGGATTGACGTTTCTGCAACACTGCGCGCTGCTGCGCCGTTCCAGCCGATGCGTCAGGAGGACCGTTCGCGTGCCGGAGCACATGGCGAGGCAGCCAGGGTCCGTTTGCGCAGCGATGACCTGCGGATCAAGCAGTACCGCAGCAAAGCCGGTGCGCTCTTCCTCTTTGCTGTCGATGCCAGCGGCAGTATGGCGCTGCATCGCATGCGACAGGCCAAAGGCGCAGTTCAGGCGCTGCTTCAGAAAGCCTACGTCCATCGCGACCGGGTGGCACTCCTGGCATTTCGCGGCCAGGGCGCCGAACTGCTCCTGCCGCCGTCGCAGAGTGTTGAACTGGCGCGCCGCGCGCTTGACCTGTTGCCAACCGGTGGTGGTACGCCGCTGGCAGCCGCGCTGCTGGCGGCGATTGACGTGGCGCACCAGGCCCGGTCGCGTGGCATTATGCAGACGGTGCTGGTCTTACTCACCGACGGGCGGGCGAATGTCGGGTTGCGCGCCGGGCGCGAGGGTGTCGCCGAAGAGTTGCAGACCATCGGCCGGGCGGTTGCCGCTGCAGGTATTCAGGCTATTGTCGTTGATACGCAGCGCAGCTACCTCAGCCGCGGCGAGGCGCGCAAACTCGCCGAGTGGCTCGCCGGGCAGTACGTCTACCTCCCCAATGCCCGGGGTGAGCAGATTGCCGAACTTGCGGTGAACCAGGTGAGCCGTTCATGAACCGATCGCTACGCCGCTGCACGGCTCCTCAGGGTGCTGTCATCCGGTGCGATCGACGACTACCTGGTATAACGGCGCCGTCGTCCCTGCTATTCGTGCTGGCACAGCGGCACCCATGCCCCTGATTCTTCGTTGTGAGTCTTTAACCATAAATATTGTACTCTTCCCCGGTTCACTGTTAGCACGATGGACAAACCTCTCTATACTGGCAGGAGTTACGCCGTGGCACCGATTCCTCAGCTGGAGAGCTTGTCGTGAGGGGCATATGACCACGCTGACCTTCATTCTGGGCATGGAGCGGTTCAACGCCTATATCTGGGAGGAGGTAGAGCGCAATCTGCGCCAGGGGGGTGTGGATGTACGGCTGCTGCGTTTCCACGACGGTCATGTCGAGCGGCGCGACCCGGCGCTGGCCCGTGCGATCGCTGGTGCCGATGTCGTATTTATCACCCTGATCAATATGCGCGAGCAGGCCGAATGGCTCGCGGAGCAACTCGAACGGGCGGGAACGACCACCGTCTTTGCATTCGAGAGCATGCCCGAAGTGATGGGGCTCACGCGTGTCGGCGACTATCGTGTGCAGGGTGGTGGGCGCGCCACGATGCCGAAGCCGGTTCAGGCGATTCTGAAGCTTATCACGCGTGGGCGCGAAGAAGATACACTCTACGCCTACACAAAACTGACCAAGCTGACGGCGAAATTGCTGCCGCTGATGCCACCGAAACTGAAGGACTTTCGTACCTGGCTCAGCGTCAATATCTACTGGAACCAGCCTGATCCCTATAACCTGACCCAGATGGTGCGGCTGATCCTGCGCGATTGCCTGGGCCAGAAACTGGATGTCGCGCCGGTGCGCATGATCCCGATGATGGGTTGCTTTCATCCCGAATCCGATGAACTGTTCCCCAACCCCGATGCATACCTGAAATGGTACAGGAAGCGAGGAACCAGGAATCGCGAACGGGGCGGTGCAAAGAACCGGGCCGCAGGTTCCCGCGCCCCGGCGCCGGACGCTCCGCTTGTGGCGCTGATCGCCTTCCGCAAACATGTCATCCAGCGCCAGCGGTACCTGGCCGACCTGATCGCGTCGCTTGAAGGCGAAGGGCTCGCCGTGCTGCCGATTGTTGTGTCCGGCATCGAAATGCACGTCGCCATTCGCGAATGGGTGGCGCGGCAGCACGTGGATCTGCTGATCAACACGATGGGCTTTCCGATCGTCGGTGGCCCGGCTGGCTCAACAAAACCGGGGCACTATCGCGAAACGGCGGTTGATCTGCTGGCCGGCATCGACGTGCCGTACATGGTGGTTCAGCCATTGCAGATGCAGGAAATAGAGCACTGGCGCGAGCATGGCGTGGCTCCGATGCAGGCAGTGATCATGTACGATCTGCCGGAAATGGACGGCAACGCCGCCGCCGTGGCACTCGGCGCGATCCACGAACAACGGATCGTCGCAACGCCTGACCGGCTGGCGCGCGCCGCCCGGCTGGCTACCGGCCGGGTGCGCCTGCGCCGCATGCCCAATGCTGAGAAACGGGTTGCGCTGGTGGTCTACAACTTCCCACCCGGCATGGGCAAACTCGGAACAGCAGCGTTGCTTGACGTGCCGGCGACACTGCACGCGATCCTGCGCCGTCTCGCTGCCGAGGGATATCGCGTGGACAATGTTCCCGCGACGCCGGAGGACCTGGCGCGCCGCCTTGCCGAACTCGACAGCGGCGCCGACCAGCAGGCCATGCTTCCCGCGCCACGCGCAGTGCACACTGCGGTCACACTGGCGGAGTATCGCGCCATCGTTCCAGGTGTGCATGCCGATCGCATCGAGCGTTATTGGGGGGCGCCTCCCGGCGATATTGCACCCGCGGGCCGCGATGCCATCAGGCTGGATACACTCAACTTTGGCAATGTGGTGGTTGCCGTCCAGCCACCAGTGGGTGTTCCCGGTGACCCGATGCGCCTGCTGTTTGATCGACAGTTCACGCCGCATCATCAGTATGTTGCGTTCTATCGCTGGCTGACACAACGCTGGCGTGCCGACGCGATCGTTCACGTCGGGATGCACGGGACGGCGGAGTGGATGCCGGGGTTGCAGCTTGGCCTGACTGACCAGTGCTGGCCGGATCTATTACTTGGTGAAGCCCCGCACGTCTACCTCTATCCGCTGAATAACCCGGCGGAAGCCGCGATTGCGCGCCGGCGTGGTTATGCGACCATTATCAGCCATCTGGTGCCGCCGTATGCGCGGGCGGGGCTGTATAAACAACTGGCAGTGTTGCGCGCCGAGATCGAACAGTGTCAGGCGGTGGGGGAGCAGGCAAGCGCCCGGGAGATCTATGAGCGTCTGCCGTTGCTCGATGCGCAGTTTCCCGATCTGGCGCCCATGCCCGGCGAGTCTGCCGAGGTGTTCATTCACCGTGTCAGGCAGCACCTGGAGGAGATTGAACAGCGCCTGATTCTGGATGGTCTGCACATCTTTGGTATGCCGCCGGCGCCTGAGCGCGCTGTGGCGTTGATCGAAGCCGCGCTCGACGTCCCCCGCGACGGGCGGCCCGGCCTGGCAGTAGCCTTGCGCAACGCGGGTATCCCGGCGGAGCAGGTGCCGCAGGCGCGCGCCGGGTTCGTACAGCGCTTCATTGTCCAGCGCCAGTCGCCTGGCACCGAAGGCCAGCCAGCCAGTGCTGCTTTCGATCCACACCCCTACATCGAACAGGGGCGCGCCATGCTGCAGGGACTGGCGCAGGCGCCCGGCGAGCTGGATGTGCTGGTGCATGCGCTTGACGGTGGCTATGTGCGCCCGGCTCCGGGCGCCGACCCGGTGCGCGCCGGCGCGGCAGCGTTGCCGAGCGGGCGTAACATTCACGGCATTGATCCGTGGCGCCTGCCTTCAGAAACCGCTCTGGCGCGCGGCGCGCACATGGCGGAGCAACTGCTGGCGCGGCACATCCAGTCAGCGGGCAGGCAGGCGTACCCGCAAACGGTCGCCCTGACACTCTGGGCGCTGGATACGATCAAGACCGAGGGTGAAAGCATCGGCGCCGCGCTGGCGCTCGTCGGTGCGCGACCGGAGCGTGATGGCCAGGGGAAGATCTGGCGCTACGCGCTCATCCCGCTGGAGGAACTTGGCCGGCCGCGTATTGATGTCTTGCTCGACATCAGCGCAATCTTCCGCGACACGTTCCAGATCAGCCTCGACCTGCTCGACGACCTGTTTCGCCGTGCGGCAGAAGCTGCCGAGGCACCGGAACAGAATTACGTGCGGGCGCATGCCCTGGCGCAACAGGTGCGCGGCCTGCCGTGGGACCAGGCGACGGCGCGGATCTTTACCCAGGCGCCCGGGCGCTATGGCACCGGCGTTGATGAACTGGTGGAAGAAGGTCAGTGGCGCGAAGGGAGCGAACTGGCCGACATGTATCTTCACCGTAATGGGTTCGCCTACGGCGGCGGGCGCAGCGGCCAGCAGGCGGCAGAAGCGCTGCGCGGCATGCTCGGGACCGTTGACCACGTCTTTCAGGCGATCGACAGCGTTGAATACGGCCTGACCGATATGCAACACTACTATGGTCATAGCGGCGCCATTCGCCTGGCGGCGGGGCGTGAGCGTGGTGAGGATGTGCCGCTCAGCTATGCTGAAAGCCAGGCCGGCGGCGTGCGTGTGACGTCGGCCGAGCAGCTCATCCGGCTCGAAGCGCGCGCCAGATTGCTCAATCCACGCTGGTACGAAGGATTGATGCAGCATGGCTATGCCGGAGCCGCCGAAATCGGCAACCGGTTCACCTACCTGCTCGGCTGGAGCGCCACCACCGGCGCCGTCGAGGGATGGGTCTATGATCAGATGGCATCCACCTTTGTACTCGACGACGCCATGCGTGAACGTCTGACCCGGGCCAATCCACGCGCCGCGCGCAATGCTGTGGCGCGGTTGCTCGAAACTCACGGGCGCGGCCTCTGGCAGGCCGATGAGGAGATGATCGAGCGTTTGCAGACGATCTATGCCGACCTGGAGGATCGGCTGGAGGGTGTAGAATTCGGCGCGTGAGCGCTACACATCGATACCGTCAGCCGTCGTATCGATCATACGCACCAGTTCGTCGGGCGAGACGCGCCAGCCGCGCGAGCGCATCCAGCGTGCGAACCAGCGCAGGTTGTTGCGAAAGGCAACCAGCGCCTCTTCTTCCGAGAGTTCCGGCACCTTCTGGCGCAACAGCGTCAGAATAACCTCACGCTCTTCACCTTCAAGATCGGGAACCCCGGCGAGAATTCTTTCCGCGCGCAGGAAGAAGATTTCGCGCTCGAGTGGTGGAAACTCATCGTCGATCTGGCGGATGTTTCCCAGGTAACAGACGGTACGCTGGCGGGGGGTGTCCTTCTCGTCACGATAACTCTCGACGAGATAGGCGTCGTGAAACGTTACATTGGCCGTGCCGGCGTTTTTGTGCTTACGAACGATCCAGCGGATGTACATGCGTGGTCCTGTTTTGTGTTACGAGACGCACATAGTATAGCATGCCGATGCACGTTCCACGTTCCCTCATGCAACATTGCCACGTTCACCTGCTTCGCTCAACCCCCACGCGCCGGCACAGCGCCGCCACCGGGCATGCGCTGCAGCGTGGCGATGTCGGGTGGCAGATATTCTGGCCGAGCGTCACCAGCAGGCCATTGATCTCTTTCCAGTAGCTGGCTGGAAGGATCTCGCGCAGCGCCATCTCCGTCTGATCAGGCGTCTTCGTGCGTAGATAGCCCCAGCGATTGCAGATGCGATGCACGTGGGTGTCAACACAGATCCCCGGCAGATCAAAACCGGCGGTCAGCACCAGGTTCGCCGTCTTGCGCCCCACCCCTGGCAGCGCCAGCAGCGCATCAAGATCGGCGGGGACCTGACCACCGTGGCGTTCGATGAGCAACTCGCAGATCTCGCGAATCGCCCGCGCCTTGTTACGGTAGAACCCGACCGGGTAGATCAGTTCGCTGATCCGCTCTTCACTCAGCGCCAGCATGGCCTCCGGCGTATCGGCTTCGGCAAACAGACGCGGCGCGACCACGCCGGTCAGCGTGTCTTTTGTGCGCAGGCTGAGGATCGTGGCGATCAGGATGTGGAACGGCGTATGGGTCTCGCCCATCGCGTCAATGACCGGCTTCGAGAAACGCGGCATCTCGGCGCGCAAGATCGCGATCGCGGCGTGAATGTCAAACGCGGATGCCATCATGGTCCAGTACCTTGCGGTAACCTACAGCTTCACCCCCAGCACATCGGCGACCGTGAAAATATCCTTATCGCCGCGTCCAGACAGATTCACCAGAATGAGCTGATCCGGGCGCATCGCTGGCGCGAGTTTCATTGCTTCGGCGACCGCGTGTGCGCTCTCCAGCGCCGGGATGATCCCCTCGAGGCGCGCCAGCGCCTGAAAGGCATCGAGTGCCTCCTCGTCGTCAACCGATGTATATGTTGCGCGCCCCTGGTCATGCAGCAGGGCATGCTCCGGGCCGACGGCTGCATAGTCAAGGCCGGCGGAGATGCTGTGCGTCAGGCCGATCTGGCCTTCATCATTCTGCAGAATGTAGGTGTAGGTTCCCTGCAGAACTCCCGGGCGGCCACCGGAGAAACGCGCCGCATGGTCGCCGAGGGTCGTCCCGCGCCCGCCGGCTTCGACGCCGCGCAACGCCACACCTGTCTCAGGTACGAAGGCGCTGAAGATGCCGATTGCATTCGAGCCGCCGCCGACACAGGCGATCACCACGTCCGGTAATCGCCCGGTGGCCGCGCGGATCTGCTCATGCGCCTCACACCCAATGACACTCTGGAAATCGCGCACCATCGTCGGGTAGGGATGCGGGCCAAGCGCAGAGCCGAGGAGATAATACGAATCGGGGTTCGTCACCCAGTCGCGCATCGCTTCATTGATCGCGTCTTTCAGGGTGCGTGAACCGCTGGCAACGCCCCGCACCTCGGCGCCAAGCAAGCGCATGCGGAAAACATTCGGTTGCTGGCGCGCCATGTCGTCCGTACCCATGTACACGACGCACTGCATACCGAGGAGGGCGCACACCGTTGCGGTGGCGACCCCGTGCTGGCCGGCGCCGGTCTCGGCAATCACACGTGTTTTGCCCATGCGTCTGGCCAGCAATCCCTGGCCCAGCGCATTGTTAATCTTGTGTGCGCCGGTGTGCGCCAGGTCCTCACGTTTGAGATAGATCTGCGCCCCACCGCACGCTTCGGTCAGGCGCCGCGCAAATGTCAGTGGTGTGGGCCGGCCGGTGTAACTCTGCTGCAACTGCTCGAGTTCGGCCCAGAACGCCGGATCGTGGCGGGCTGCGGCATAAGCCTCTTCCAGCGCCGCCACAGCCGGGGCCAGCGTTTCAGGAATATACTTGCCGCCGTATGGGCCGAACCTTCCAGGGATCGTTGCTGGTTGATCCAGGGTGGACGTCATGGTAGCTCCTTGTGTCAGTGCCACTGCGTGCTGCCCGTATCATGGTATGTGTTCACACCTGGGGTTAACATGTCGTTTTTGCGTCGGCGGTTCGATGGAGCATGGCGCTGACGTCGTGGACGCGGTACGCTGCGTCCCGACCCGCCGCCGATGGTTCATGTCGCGGGCATCCCCCGAACCCTCAATCGTGAACAGTTGCGTATCATGGCGCACCACCGAGGCGTCGTGTGGCGTAGGTCAGTTCGCGCGTCGCCAGGCCGGCGGCGCGCCCATCACGTTCATAGGCATCGGCCTGCTCACGCGCGGCGGCGGCCAGTGCGCGTTCACCAAGGTCATCGAAACGCGCGGCGGCGACACGCATCAGGCGCGCGGCCTCAGCCGGCTCGCCAGCGGTGATGGCGCGTCGCATCAACCGTGCCGCCATGGCGCGCGCTGCTGCCGTGCGTAGATCCGCCGGCAACTCCGGTGCGCCGCGTGTCACCGTCGCCTGGAGGTCGAGCTGCGCTGCCCGCGATCCTGCCGAAGCCGCCAGGATCGCGCCCAGCCACAACGGGCCTGGTTCGGCTGCCGGCGCCAGAAACTCCAGCAAAAGCGTCACGGGTGCACCCACAGCAAGGTCGCCCAGTTGCAGCCCAACGACATCGGCTGCCGCCGCGCCTACCGGTTCTGCCAGCAGTGCCAGTGCCGGCCGCATCCGCGTCACACGCCGGAGCCGGACGTCACGCGCCGGTGCGATTGAGATCGCGACCGCGGTGATTGCAGCGGCGCGCGCTGACTCGAGTTCGGCGCTGACGGCGCGTGGGATGGCGGCCGCACGTTTGAGAAACAGGGCGTGCCCGCCACTCCGGTCGGCCAGTGCCGTCAACAGATCGTCCTGAAACTCGCCGCCCAGGCCAAGCGTGGTAATGGCGATGTGTTCGCCGGCAGCCTCATCGGCCAGTGCCAGGCACGCTGCCGGCCGGCGCGTAAAACCGTCGGTCAGGAGCACAATCCGGTCGGCGCGGCGCCCATCTCGCCCGGCGCGCACCTGGCTGAGCGCCAACGCCATCCCGGCCGCAAGGTCGGTTTCATCGCCCAGGTCAATCGCCGAAAGGCGTTCAATGGCACGTACCAGGGTGACGCGCTCGGATCCTGGCGCGATCGGCGCCAGGAGCAGCGGCTCGTCGGCAAATGCGACCAGGGCAAAGCGATCGTCGCTCGTGAGCCGTTCGACAATGGTGTGGAGCGCATGCGCCACATGGTCGAGCGCGCTGGAGGCAGAGTCGCGCACCTCAGGCGGCACCGGACCACTGAGTTGCCATACGGGCACGCCATCAACCAGCGTCTCCTGCGCCGCGCCATTGCGCAGAAGCGAGCGAAACTGCTGTTCGTCAACGATCGGGATGCGCATCGAGCGGCTCGCATCAGCCACCAGTGCCCAGTTGATCGGGCGTAACGCGGCGCCAGGATCGCCCGTGGCCCGAATGGTGAGCAGCACATAACAGACCTGCGGTTCGCGGCGGGCTTCGATCAACAATGGGCTCGGACTGATGGAGAGGCTCAGGGTTGGCATGGGATGCATTATACTATAGCACATTATGAGTTCAACCACTGATCGCCAGTTTGTCCAGCCGGTATCCCGGTTGGCGCGTATCCTGCCGTATGCCATCCTGTTCTGTGGGGTGATGGTGGCAGCTGCCGCCTCGATTATGATTCGCTTCGCTCAGGATGTCGGGCTGCCATCCACAACCATCGCTGCCGGGCGTCTGGGCCTGGCGGCGCTTATCCTGCTTCCGATTGCGTGGATACGTGCCGGCAGCGAATTGCGCCAGTTGTCGCGGCGCGATGTCGCGCTCGGCATCGGCTCCGGAGTGTTTCTCGCACTACACTTTGCAGCCTGGATCTCATCGCTGGCTTATACGTCGGTCGCCTCGTCGGTGGCGCTGGTCTCGACCAACCCGTTATGGGTGGCGATCCTGTCGGCGTTGCTACTGCGCGAGCGCCTGTCGCGCCCGACGCTGATGGGGGTTGCGCTGACAATCGGTGGTAGCTTGCTGATTGCGATCAGCGACGGTAGTGGTTCGGGTGGCGACAATGCGCTGCTGGGTAACGGGCTGGCGTTACTGGGTGCGCTGGGCGGGTCGGTCTATTTTCTGGTCGGGCGAAGCCTGCGCCGCCATGTGTCGGTGCTGGCGTATATCTGGCTGGTGTATACCAGCGCGGCGATCGCGTTGCTACTCACCGCGCTGGCGCTTGGCGGAACCGCGAACCCCGGGGAGGTGTTCGGCGGTTATCCACCGCTGGCATACCTGCTCTTGCTTGGTCTGGCGCTTGGCCCGCAACTTCTGGGGCATACTGCGTTTAACTGGTCGTTGCGCTATCTTTCCGCCACGTTCGTGACCATTGCCCTGCTGGGTGAGCCGATCGGCTCGGCATTCCTTGCGCTGCTGTTCTTCGGCGAGTGGTTCGCGCCGCTCCAGTTTGGCGGTTTCGTCCTGTTACTGCTTGGCATTGCCGTGGCGGCGCGTGGTGAACAGAACCGCGGTTGAAGCCCGGCCCGTGGCCGTTCCCGCTATGCCAGAATCTCGAGGGCCGCCGGTACGAGTTCGGCAGTCACCGTATGGGCGCTGGTCGAAAGAACTTCGCCGTCGGTGGCGACCGGAATCGGGGCGGCGCTGGTGATCGTGATGTGCCGCGCCCGGCCCATCGTTACCTGGCGCAGCTTCGTGTGCGTGCCTTCGAGTACTTTCGGCAGATGACGGATGATCTCGTCAAGGCGCAGGTTATCCACCAGGCATGTGTCAAGGAAACCGTCATCAATCTGCGCATCGGGGGTAAGCAAGAATCCACCGGCCTGGTACCGCCCGTTGGCGATGCTGACAAACAACAGCCGGCGGTGAACACGCTTACTGTCGTACTCGACCGTCATCGGGTGAGCCTTGTAACTCGCCAGCGCACGAATAATCGCCAGCAAATAGACAGCGAACCCTTTGAAGCGCGTGATCTTCAACGCCTCGGCGGCAGCCTGTGCATCAAAGCCGGTGCCGAGCGCATTGATGAACCAGCGCTCTTGTTCGTCGTCAACGCGGACGTGGCCAAGATCAATGGTGCGGGTCGCACCGCGCGCAATACGCAGCACGCTGCCATAGATATCATACGGTTCGAGGCCATCGAGTACCTTGATGAAGTCGCAACCGGTTCCTAATGGAACGATTCCAAGTGGTACCCGCCTGCCGCAACTCGCCTCGGCGCCCTTGATTCCGTTGACCGCTTCGTTAATGGTGCCATCGCCGCCAACAGCGATGATCGCGGCATAGCCGCGCTCAACAGCCTGCCACGCCATCTCGGTCGCGCCACCGCGGGTGTGGGTCATCACCATGTCGTACTCGATGCCGGCGCGTTCGAGCGCCAGGTCCAGGTCGTGGCGGCGCTCGCCGGCGTGGCCGCGCCCGGCCCAGGGATTCAGAATGATGAGAGCTTTGTCCATGTATGTGCTCGTTGTACTGCGGGCGCGGGGGTGCGCCGTAACGGCGATTATACCGCAAGCGCACGGGAAAAGATCCCCTGTCCTTTTTTCCTGATATCGAGTATAATCGGCAACGGCTGGCGCAGTCGCGCCTCTGGAGCATACCGGGAAAGGAGGGTGCAATGACGCAACACGATCTGCTGGCGCTGATTGAGGAAGGCGTGGACAATGGCCGGATCTCGCCAGCGCTGGCGGCGTTTATCACGGCGGAACTGCTGGGCGTGGAAGCATATGAGACGGGGTATTCCGACGATTTGCTCATTGAGACGCCCGTACAATAACACCCCGGTTAATCGTTGCGGAAGCCGGGCATGGCGGTGTGCAGGGTCAGAATCCAGCGCACCCTGGCGGCAGACGGCAGCGGCCATGGGCCGCGTGCCGTCTTTTACTGGTCGGCGTGTCATCCGGCCAGTTCGTGCCGCACGATCCGCACGCCGTCCACCATCGCCTTCAGTTTTGCGCGCGCCGCCCAGCGTGCCGTCTGGCTGAAACCACAGTCGGGAACGATCGAAAGTTTCTCGGCTGCCACGTACCGCAGCGCCAACCGAACACGTTCGGCCACATCTTCCGCCGTTTCGATGTAATAATTCTTCACATCAACCAGCCCGGCGGCCAGCTCTTTATCGTTCGGAAACTCGCGCCAGAGATCGATCTCGGCCATCTCGCGGTTGGCGAATTCCAGGGCGAACTGATCGGCGCGCACGTCGAGGATGTGCGGGAACAACGGGCGGTAGGTGCGCCGGGCCGTCGGGCGCCCGACATAGTTGCCGAAACAGAGATGCAACCCGATCCTGGCATCAACCCCCGCCACCGTTGCGTTGAACAGGTCAACGAACGCACGCGGCGCATCGGGGCGCACCGCAATGGATGGCTCATCAATCTGAATGAAGCGACATCCCGCGGCAGCCAGCGCTCTGAGTTCCGTGTTGATGATTGGCACCAGTGCCTCGGCGATCTCCCAGCGCGTCCGGTACACGCTGCCTGGCTTGATGCGCCCGGCAAGTGTGAATGGCCCGGCACACGGCATCTTGATCGGGCGCGTGGTGCGGGTTCGAACATACTCATACTCGGCAAGCAGACCGAGGCCCTGCGGCGCGGTGATTGGTGCAACAGCCTCATAGCTCTCGCGCTGATCATGCCCGGCAACACCAACGCGGCGCTGCGGCGGTAACTCGCGCAGACCGCTGAGAAACCCATAGAAGGCGGCAGTAAAGAAGCCAACACGGCGCATCTCGCCGTCGCTGACGATGTCAACGCCAGCATCCTCCTGATCGCGCAGCGCGATGTCAACCGCGTCATCCTGTGCTTCCCGCATATCGTCCGGCCCGAACTCACCACGCTGCGCCGCGCCGAGCGCGACATGCAGCCAGGCCGGCCAGGCATACGATCCGATGACGCTGGTTGGAAGAAATGGTAGTGCCATAGATATCCTTTGTCAGCTATTGCGCCGTCCAACCGCCGTCAACCGGGAGTACGACGCCGGTGACGAAGCGCGCCTCATCCGACGCAAGGTACGCCGCGGCGGCGGCAACGTCTTCTGGCCGGCCCATGGCGCCGGTGAGCGGTTGCAGGCCGGCCAGGCGGCGCTGGATATGTACGCTCTCCTGAGCGCGCTGGCTCATCGGCGTTGCAATCAGGCCGGGCGCGATCACATTCACACGAATGCCGCGCGGCGCATAATAGACGGCCATGGCGCGCGAGAGGCCGATGATCCCCGCTTTTGCCGCTGCGTATGCGTGAGTGGCAAAGTCGGCGTCACCACCGACCATTCCAAGCACTGAGCCGAGGTTGATGATTGACCCGCCGCCGCTGGCCGTCAACCGGGGCACAACCGCCCTGCACACCAGGAAGATGCTGGTCAGGTTGGCATCCAGTGTGCGCTGCCATCCCGTGACGGAACATGCGTCAACCGGGCCGTCTCCCCAGCGGCGACCGCTGGCGCCTGCGCCATTGAACACGATGTCCAGGTGTCCCGGTGCGGCAACAGCATCGGCAACCGCGCGCATCACCTGCGCCTCACTGGTGAGATCGCACGGCAGCGCGACAAACGCCGTGCGCAATTCGCCGGCAAGTGCACCGGTCTCCTCAAGGCCGGCGGCATTGAGATCGAAGCCTGCGACACGCGCGCCTTCGGCGAGGAAACGTAACGCAACGGCGCGGCCAATCCCGCTGGCCGCGCCCGTCACGATGGCGGTTTTCTCAATCAGGCGCATAGGATCATATCTCGTGTGGCTCGTATCACGCCGCGCGCAACGCCTGGGTGGGCGATCACGGAACTCGTGTCACTGCAGCACATCAAGCGCCAGGCGCAACAACACGCGCACGGTTCCGCCGATGCTCGGCACACTGACCCACTCATCGCACTGGTGCGCGCCGTCGCCGTCCGGCCCGAAGACAACTGTCGGAATGCCGAGGTCGGCAGCAAAATAGTTGCTATCGGCGACGCCTGCGGCATAGCTGAATTCCGGTGCGTGCCCGAGCTCGGCCTGATACGCCGCTGCAAAGCGCTGCACAAACGGATGATCCGGCGCAATCTCCCACGACGGGTAATAGGGTGGATCGATCGTAAACGCAAAGCGTGCCGGCGAGTTGAGCCCTTCGGCAAGTGCGCGCATCTCAGCCAGCACCGTTTCACCCGTCTCACCCGGAACGATGTGCCGGTTGATAGTGAAGGTTGCGCGCTCCGGGACCGTGATGACATACTGCTCGTTGCCGCCATGTAGCGCAAGCAGGCATTGTGTGGCAGTCATACGTGGATGCGTGGCGGGACGTAGTTCGTCGAGCCGCGCCACGAGCCGCGCCGCTTCGACGGCGGCATTGATCCCGGCCGACGGCCACGATCCGTGTGCCGCTTTGCCGTACACTTCACCGCGCACCAGCACCTTGCCGACCGCGCCAAGCCACGGTGCGCGCCATGCCGGCTCGGTCACCACGCAGTAGTCGGCGCTGATACGCGACTCGACCAGGGCGCGCGCGCCGATCGAGTACGCCTCTTCATCAACCACTGTGGTGAACAGCAGCGTACCGCGCCACAGGCCGGGCCGTTGCGCGAGCGCGCGCGCCGCAAGCATCGCCGCCGCCACGCCGCCCTTCATGTCATACGCACCCAGGCCGTACAATCGGTCGCCGTCACGGTGCGCCTGCCACGGATCGGACGACCAGCCGCTAGCGGCGAGCACCGTATCAACATGGCCGTTGAGCAACAGGGTTGGCCCGGCGCCGTTCTCAACCGCGGCGATCACATTGGGCCGATCGCCTTCGGTCGGCTGGAACGCCGGTTTCAGGCCGGCGTCTTCGAGCCAGGCAGCAATGGTGCGCTGCACCTCGCTCTCTTCGCCTGGATAGCTGCGGAACGACACCAGGCGGGCGGTGAGATCAGCAGCCTCTTCCGCATCCGAGACGGCGGTGAGCCAGTCGGAACTTGACATACGGCGCTCCTCACGAATTGAGCAGCGTGCATCGTGAATGCAGCCAGGCCCCCCAATGCGTGCGTATCAATGCTTCATTCCTCGCCCATAGACCTGCGCCACGCGATCACGGTAATCGTCATACGTGCGATCGAACAACGCGGCGGACGCCTGGCTGCCGATCAGGACGCCACTGGTCAACACCAGTGGCGGCTGGCCGCGCCGGGTCAACTCAGCGGCGACCAGGCACTTTAGCGTATTGACCACGACCGCGTAGCCAACGGTCGAGCCCGGACCGACGGGATACTGCAGCCCATCCACATGCACCAGCGCATCGCCGGCCGGCGAGCAATTGTCGATCGTCACGTCGGCGATATCAATCAGGCGTTTGCCGGAACTATGGCGCGGCGCCGATGCCAGGCAATGCTCCAGTGAGACGACGGCTATCACCGGCATCCCCCTGGCTCTGGCCTCCAGTGCCACATCAATAACCACCTGGTTGACGCCGCTGTTCGAAAAGATCATGAAACTGTCGTGCGCACCAAAGATGAAATTGCGCAGAATCACCTGGCCCAGCCCTTCGATCTTTTCGAGGAACATCGCCTGGCGTTGCCCGTTGGCGCCGACGACTTCGGTATGGTAGGTCAGCGACAACTCGACGATCGGGTGGAAGCCGGGGAAGCTGCCATGGCGCGGGAACATCTCCTCCACCGGAATACGCGAATGACCGGTGCCGAAGAGATGCACCAGCCCGTGTGCCGCGATTGAGTCGGCGCACATCCGCGCGGCGGAAGCAATCGCATCAATCTGCGTCTCGCGTACCCGGCGCACGATCGACTCAGCACGGTCAAGATAGTCAAGGGCAGAGGTCAGGTCCATGGTCATTCTGTATGCCGGGAAATGTCAATCACACGCTCGATGATGCGCCCGGTGGCTTTGTCGGAGAGAATCTGCTTCAGTTTGTTCCCGTGCATGCGCTCCTCTTTCACCACTGCGTAGCCGTCCACTTCCTGCGCCTCACGGCGCAACGGCTTCATCGGTTCGGTCGCGCGCCACTCCATTTCCACCGGCTCCCACTGGCGCGACTTCGCCGAACGGTACGCAGCGTCAAGAATCGCGTTGACGACATACCCGTCATAGAAGGTTTCGAGCGGCGTACCACCATTGTCCATCGCATCGAACATATCGGTGAACATATGGTTGTACCCCAGTTCGTGCACCTCGTCGCCCACCGGGAAGAGCCACCCGGTCTCGGTTTCCGCCTTCTCGGCCACATAGCCGCCGCCCGCTGCGGTGAACATCTCGAAGCCGGTACGCAGGAAATGATTCAACCAGATCGTCCCGTTCGTTCCGGCCACCTCGTCGCGCAGGTCCATGCCGCCGCGGAACGTCCAGCTGACCTCAAACTGGCCCATGGCGCCGTTCTCGAACCGGATCAATGCAATGGCGTTATCTTCGGCAACAATCGGGTGGACCAGCGTATCGGCCCAGCACATGACCTCAACCGGCCGATTATTCTTGCCGGCAAAATTACGGATGATTTCAGCGCAGTGGCAGCCGAGATCGATAATTGCGCCGCCGCCGGCCTGCTCAGCGTCCCAGAACCAGGCGCTATGCGGCCCGGGGTGCGTTTCACGCGAACGTACCCACAGGATATCGCCCAGCGCGCCGCCTTTGACCGAGTCAAGCGCCTTGAGCGTCTTCGGGGTGTAGACGAGATCCTCCAGATAGCCGGCAAAGACACCTGCCCGTTCAACGATCTCGAGCATCTGCCGCGCCTCGGCAGCCGTGCGCCCGAGCGGTTTGGTGCACAGGATGGCCTTGCCGGCGGCTGCCGCAAGTTCAACCGCCTGCACGTGCTGGTTGTTCGGCAGGCCAATGACCACGGTATCGGTATCGGGGTCCTCAATCGCCTGCTTCAGATCGGTGACCGCTTTCGGGATGCCCCACTGCGCAGCAAAAGCATCAGCGTGTTCGCGTGTACGCGAATAGACGGTCGTCACCCGGTCACGACCACGCTGACCGTGCAGTGTCATGGTATAGAACATGCCGATCAGGCCGGTGCCCAGCATCGTGATCCTGTGCGCTTTCATCGGTGCCTCCTGGCATGAATTGATCATGCAGAACTCACGCACCTGCACGTTCAATTCTGCATGCTCAATGCCACGTTCCAGAAGTCTGCGCCGCCCAGACTGCGGCGCCAATCACGCCGGCTTCGCCACCCAGTTGCGCCGGCACCACCTGCACCCGGTTGAGCGGCGTCACGTGGCAACGCTTGAGGATCTCAGCGTGCACCGGGCCAAGAATCCACTCGCCAAGACGCGACACGCCGCCGCCGATTACGACGCGATCCGGGCTGAGAATGGTGATCAGGTTGGCCACTCCGACACCCAGATAACTCCCGGCGCGTTGTAGAATCTCGCGCGCGACCCCGTCGCCGTTGTCAGCCGCTCGCATGATGATCTCGGGCGTGATTTTGTTGAGATCGTACTCAACCAGTTCGCCGATCTGCGTCGTCATGCCCTGAGCGACCGCGCGCAGTCCCATTGCCGTAATCGAAGGCCCGCTGGCGAAGGTTTCGAGGCAGCCACGGTTGCCGCAGCCGCAGGGCGCGCCATTCGGATCGATCGTCATGTGGCCGATCTCGCCGGCCGTACCGTCGAGGCCAAGGTACAGTCGTCCATCAATGGCAATGCCGCCGCCGATCCCCGTCCCGAGCGTCATCCCGACCACACTGTGCATGCCGCGACCGGCACCGAAGACAGCCTCGGCCAGGGTAAAGGCACGCGCATCGTTAATGATCGCCGTGGGGCGGCCGGTCAGGCGCTGCATCTCTGCCACAAGCGGAACGCCACGCCAGCCAGACGGCAGATTCGGCAGGAGCAGCGTCGTGCCGCTCGATGGATCGATCACACCGGGGACGCCGACACCGATCGCTGGCACGTGCTCGCGCCGCAGATTCGCCTGGTCGCACACACGATCAACCAGGGACGCGATACGTGTGATTACTGCCGGCGGCCCTTCGTGTGCCTCGGTTGGTACGACAAGCTGCACCTGTCGCTCGCCGGTACGCACATCAACAGCGGCAGCGGCAATCTTGGTGCCTCCCAGGTCAATGCCAAGGTAGACGTTGATTGTCTCAGGCAATTGCGTGTTTCATTATTTTGAATATTTCTGGTCGTGCCTGATCCTAGCGCAGGATGGTGTGCCTGTCAAGAACCAATACCTTTCAAATAAGGCGTTCTGCACCGCACAGCCCCACCCAATCTCCCCCTGCCGGGGGGAGGAATCGGACTCCCTCCCCCGGTGGGGGAGGGCCGAGGTGGGGGTGACGGGCGTATGTGAAAGGTATTGTGTCAAGAACAGGGCGAGGCGTAACCGTTCACCCTTCCCTCAAGCTTTCAGGATGAGCGTGCGGCCCCGGGCCCCACACGCGTCATGGGTGAGGGATGCCCTGCAAGCTCCTCTCGCGCCGCTCGATCGCGTCGCTTCACTCGCAATGGCATCCAACCGTTTTTCGGATAGCTGCACCGTGGCACAGGCAGCCTGGCTTCTCGTGTAGAATACGCACCCATGGAGCATATCCTTCGTCTGCATGCCAACCTGCTGTTCACGATCCTGCTGGTCTTCGGCGTGTTAACGGTATGGGCGCTCGGTCATGCGTTGTTGCGCCGCCCAGCCGGGCAATGGTTGCACGGCGGCATGGCGGTTGGCGTCCTGCTGGTGCTGGCAGAATGCATTCTTGGCGCAATCATGCTGCTGCGTGGATTGCTGCCGCTGCGCCCGGAGATGCATGTTCTCTACGGTATCATTGCACTGCTCACCGTCCCGATCGCACATGCATCGGCACGTCATCGGGCGCCGCGCCCGCAAGGGCTGGTCTATGCGCTGGCGTGCCTGTTTGTCTGTGTCATTGTGTTGCGGGCAGTGGCAATGGCGCGACCGTAGCCGGCACATCGTCTGGCGTTCCATAGCGGGGGAAGATGATTGCCATCGCGGAAACGAGGCGAGAAGGCGAAAGCGCCTTGAGCTGTCCTGGGGCTACACCTGAGCGACGTACATTATGATGGCCGAACACACCACCCGCACAACTGCTCGACATATGCCGCCGAGCCGTCGCGTAGCCAGCCATCGAGTTGCGCCGGGTCCTTGAGTTGCTGGCCACGCATGCGAGGTACGGCAACGAAGGCGCAATCCAGCTCCGGCAGCGCCGTCATGTCACCCCACAGTTTTTCGAACTGTGCCACCGGGAAAATGTCTTCCTGACCGTGCCCCCAGCGTTTCTTGACGTCTTTCAGGGTGATATAGGTCGGCACACGCGCTGCCAGCGACCGGACCGCCGCTGCCACTCGCGCGGCATCGCTTAGACTGTCGCGGGTCAGTCCGAATGCTGCCAGCAGATGGTCAATGTCCACCCAGGTAGTCAGCGTGTTGTAGTACGACAGGCCGAATTCATCTTCCTCGCGCGGCATCGCCAGCCCTTCGAGCAGGCGCAACTGGCCGTCAACGCGCGCCAGGCCGCCGCCGCGATCTTCGATGCGCCGTGCGATGACCTCGAAGGTCAGCGCGGCGCCCCGCGCGATGTGGAGCCCCAGCAACCCGGCATCTACATCGGCGCCGAGCGTGTCGATGTTGTGCACCATCAGGTACTTCAGTTGTGGCCGTTCGGCCAGCAATCGTTCCAGCACGCCATTGCGCAGCATGTTGGGCACTTCGAACCAGTGCCCAACGGGGTGGAGGCATTGGAGCGGCACGTTGTCGGTGTAATCGCTCCCTTCGCCCACACTCTGCGCCCAGGCGATCAATGCCGCATGCAGGCTGTCGCGCACCTTCTGGGCCTGTTCGTCGAGCAACTGCTGTGGCATCTCCTCCCACATGAAGCGCAGGTCGCGCGTCATGGGGGCCAGACGCAGGCCAACGGCGCGCCCCGGCGAGAGGAGGAGCGGCCCGGGATAGCCGTAGGGGCGGCCGAGAGCGTCGTGTGCCGCTTCGTGGCGCAGGTACTCCTCAATCGGGTCGTGGGTCAGGTAGCTGGTGGTGACGATGTGTGGCAACCATGCGCCGCAGGCTTCGCCGACGCGCCGGCTCTTCGCCAGGTGCACCTCGATGAAGGTGCGGTGCGCGCCGCCAAGCCGGGCGAACGGGTTGATTGCCTTGACCGTGCCGGCGCCCTGCGTCCAGCGGCTGCCGGCGCCGCCTGCCAGCGATACAACCGCCACGGCACCGCTGGCGAGCGCAGCTGCCCCCAGCTCGTGATACTGCGCCGAGAGGCCGACAGTGGCGTCAGCAACGTCACCTGGTTCGACATCACGGATTTCGCTACTGGCGGGCAGCCGGTTCTGCACCAGGCCGATCCGCCCGCTACGCAGGTCGGCGCGGATCTGCTCGTGCTGCAACCGGTCAAAGCCGTTGGCTTCGAGTAATGCCTGGAGGGTCTGCGCGCCGGCTTCGGTGCGACTGGCACGCGGCAATAACCGGTCGAAGAGGGTCTGCACCATGCCGGCGAGTTCTGGCTGGTTGCGACAGGCCGTAGCGAAGCGGTCGAGTTCGGCACGGCGGGTCGGCGTCAGTGACCGTGGGTCGAGGCGCAGCAGGGCGGGTGCATGGAGCGTGTAGTACCCTGGCGGCATTAAGGCAGTATGTTCTCGTAGCAAGGTCGCCACGCTGCCATGTTCGTTGATGGCAAAATCATAGACGACCGGCTCCATGGCAAAGGGAACCGCATGTTCCAGCCGGCGGCGCGTTGCGTGCATCAGGCCGTGCAACCGGTCCTGCGCCTCGGGTTTGCGCCCCGGCGCGAAGATGAACCCCATACCGCCCCCCGACATACCGCCCAGCATCCAGAAGCCCCAGAAATCGTCGCCGAAGTGGTCGCGTGCCAGGCGGATCAATGTTTCGGTATACAGGTTGCTGGCCCAGGGAATAATGGTACGGATCGGCTCGAAGAAGTTGTGTGTCGTTGCAGCTCCAAGCGCGCGAATGTCACCCTCACGCAGGATCGCAAGGATGCGATCCAGTACGCGTATTGCCTCCTTGCGCGCTTCCCATTCCGCCTCAGAGCGCAACAGGTATTTTTCGGTGACCATCTCGAGGATGGGCCCGACATTCTGGGCCATGCCGCCATGCACCAGCACCAGGCTGTGCTGGAGTGCCTGGCGTGTCGCCGGGGCGCAGTCGTCATCGGTGAGAATACGATGCCCCGGCAGTAATCGCCCGCGGCTGATACCGAACTCCGGGTCGCCTTCAGCGGCAAGTTCACCGCTGATGAGTTTCATCCCTGGCCAGACGCCGCCGGAGTCCTGCCAGCCGCCACCCGACCCGGCCAGCCACTCGCCCAGAATCGCGCGTGCAGCAACCAGCCGGCGTTCCGGTTCATCCAGCGGCCCGGTCAGAGCATATGCCTGGCTGGTGGCACGCATGCAGACGGCAATCAGCGAGGCGAGCAGGCTGGTCGAAACCGCAAGCCGTGATCCTTTGGGAATGCCGTTGACATTGCTGACCAGTTCGATCCCGTGCCCGGGCGCGGTCAGGCGGCCCAGCAGGTCGGCCAGGCTTTGCCCTGAACCTTCGATACCTGGCGGCACGATGCCGCTGGCAATAATCGCGCCTTTCAGCAATCCGAGGTAATCACGCGCATAGTCGAATACCTCGGCGAGGTCCGTTATCTCGGCGCTGGCGCCCAGGTCAACCGAGGTAAGGCGCAGCACAGGCTCATCAAGCACACGGAAATAGGCTTCGACTGGCGGGCGGGGCATGGCGTCACGCCCGCGTACTCCGAGGTCGATTGAAACATTTAACACGCGCGCGCCCTCGGGGAAATCCATACCCAGAAAGAAGATGTCGCTCCACGCGCTGTGTGAGAGGTCCATCCGTACCGGTGTGGCCTCGCGCAGGATAGGAAACGAGTCATCGTGCAGGTTGCGTTGCATCAGTTCGGCGCGAACCCGCAACGGCTGGTCGGCGGGGTGACCGACACGGAACATCCACTGATTGCCGCGCACGGAACGCACGCTGCGACGAACCTGGTCGGCGAGTGTCTGGAAGCCAAGCCGGTGGTAGGCGGCTGCGAGTGCGCTGCAGATCGCATCGCATGGCCCGGCGGCGCGCTGCGCCGCGCGAAACACCTGGATCGCCTCCTCGAAACGCCGGTTCAGCAGATGGCTGTAACCGTCGAACGGTACGTGACCAGCGGTGCGTACCCCTGGCTTTTCGGGCATGTGGAAGCGGTAGATGGCGTAGAGAAAGAACAACGCCCGGACTCGCTGGTACAGATTGTCGCTCCTGCGCCGCAGTGCCTCGAGCGCCTCGATCTCCGCCTGCAGGGTTGCAAGCGTTGCACTGCGACAGAAGGCATCAAGTGAGCGATCGCGTATCGCCGGGTCGGTTGCCGTGATGATCGTGACCAGTTCAGACACGTTGTTGCCTCATGGATATCACGTTCCCACGTCCAGCGTTCAACGCCCCCGCCCTGCCCGTGACGCCAGCAATTCCACCATCATCGCCAGGACCTCATCGCGATCGGCGCCATCAAGCGCCAGCGCCAGCTGGGCATTGAGCAGGCCATAGGCGCCGCCGACATCGTAACGTGCGCCAGGGTTGGCCAGCGCCAGGTAGCGTTCACTGCCCGAGAGTTCGTTGAGCGCATCGGAGAGCTGAATGTTGCCGCGGCCCTGGTTGTCGCGCACGCGCTTTTCGAGAATCTCCATCACCAGGGGTGTCAGGACGTGCATGCCGAAGAAGCAGAGGTAGTGGCCGACGCGCAGCCCGGGCACCATCAGGTGTTGTTCGGCTTCGGTCGGTGTTGGTTTCTCGATGACCCGTTCGACAAGGTAGATATCACGATGCCCACGCACCAGCCGCCCGCCGACCACGCCATAGTACGGCAACTGGCTTTCGCGCGAGGGTTGCACCGCCGACACGGCGCACGATTCGGATTCAGCCAGATCCACGAGTTGCTGGGCACAACTCCGGGCGACGCGGCTGACCCACAGGTGATCGCCGACCAGGTGGAGAAACGGATCACCAGCGGTGAAGGGTCGCGCGCAGGCGATGGCGTGGCCGTAGCCGAGCGGGTCGGGCTGCTCGATGAAATCGAGGCGCGCTGCCAGGTCACCGGCCGCCTCCCGGTATGCTGTTTCATCGCCCGGGCAGATCACAACACATACCTCGTCAATGCCGGCGCTCAACGCCTCCTCGACGATAATGCGCAGCACCGTCCTGGGCGTGCCGTCACGGTCTACCAGGCGCTGCAGCGGCAGGGTGCGCTGGTTACGCCCTGCAGCAGTGATGACTGCCTTGGAGATACGCACAATAGACGCTCCTCACATGACACGACGTACGCGGTGGCGTACCAGCAGGGTGACCTGACGGGCGGCACACCTGCCAGGGTCAATCATCCGACGGCGGGAAGACGGTCGTAACACGGAAAAGCACGCCGTCCCCCCGTCGGACTGGCATTCGCCCGGCTGGCCGATTGCGCGCGTGACCGCGTCACTCCTCTCACATTATTGATACGCGTTAAACCAGGTGGCATGCGATCGGACCGGATGACCGCACCCTGAGGAGCCGTGCAGCGGCACAGCGAAGGGTGCACGCCGTCGCGCCTGATCGGTGTCGGTCTGTATGCAACCGGGTATCACTGGCCGTCGTCCCACGCGGCGATTTCGATACCTGCCAGGTTTTCGAGCGCCTTGACCAGGGCGTGGTTGCCTTCATGGCCGAGGCCGCGCGCCTGCAGGGTGCGGTACAACTGGTGAATGAGCGCCGTTCCCGGCAGCGGCACGCCGAGCCGATCCGCTTCCTGGAGCGCCAGACGTACATCCTTCTGCTGGAGATCGATCGTGAACCCGGGCCGCCAGTCGCGCGCCAGGATCTGCGGCCCACGATTGCTCAGCATCCAGCTGCCGGCTGCACCGCCGGCGACCGCCGCCAGCGCCTTATGCAGGTCGATCCCGCCGGCCTGGGCGAAGAGCAGCGCTTCGCTCATCGCCAGCGCATGGCCGACAACAAGAATCTGGTTTACCAGCTTCGTCGTCTGCCCGGCCCCGATTGGCCCGATATGGGTAATGGTCCTGCCCATGGCCCGGAACACCGGCAATGCGCGCTCATACTGCCGGGTGTCACCTCCCACCATGATGCTTAACGTACCGCGCGCCGCGCCCTCAGCGCCGCCACTGACCGGTGCATCGAGCATATGGATGCCGCGTTCCGCCAGGCGCGCCGCGATCCGCTGGGTCGCCTGCGGGCTGATCGTGCTCATGTCGATCACCAGCGAGCCAGGGCGCGCGCCGTGGATCACGCCTCCCTCGCCGAGGATGACCGATTCGACATCGGGTGTGTCACTGACACAGGTAATGACGATGTCGCTGTGGAACGCAACATCACCCGGGCTGCTCGCGGGGCCGGCGCCTGCAGTCGCAAGTTCATCCATGCGACTGGCAGTGCGGTTCCAGATACGGAGCGGAAAGCCGGCCTGCAGGATATTGCGCGCCATCCCGCTTCCCATAATGCCGAGACCAATGAAGCCAATACGCTCGCGTTCTTCCATACGATAGTTTCCTGTGCTCAACTGTCCGACTCCTGGCATCATCTTACCATGACACGCGTGTCGTCGTGTGGCGCTGGTGGGAAGGTGAGATCGTGTCGGGTGACGGTGGAAATCAGCCATTTCTCAGGGAGGTGCCAGCCATACGTAACCGGCACGTTACCTGGCGTTATTGTTCTGCCGGCTACGGCAGGCTACAGTAAAACCAGCGCATCTTCCGTATTGTAGTCTTCCGGCAGGAGTGCGACCATGGCTTCTCTTACCCGGCTGGTGATTGTTGCGACGATACTGGTCGCAGTGGCGCTGTCGCTGCTGGTCGCGTGTGTCGCCACACCGGCCACGATCGTCACACCGCCTGGCGGCGTGCCACCGATGGCGGTGGTGCAGCCGCCGGTTGCGCCGCCTGCAGCGGTGGCTCCCGTAGCCATGCCGCGTGTGTCAACCGCCAATGTCACGCCGGCACCGACGCTCCAGCCGGTTCCGACACCATTGCCGGCGCCACCCGCGCCAACGATGCAACCAGTCGGGCCAGGCGGGTTGCCGCATCCCCTGCGGACCGGTCGCCTGGAGTTTGGCGTTCACGCGCATCTTTTCTGGACCGACCGCGCCACACCGTTACGTCTGGCACATGATGCCGGCTTCGGCTGGATTCGCCAGCAGATCCACTGGAAGGATCAGGAAGGCCCGCCCGGCTTCTACGCCTGGGGCGATGAACTGGATTCGCTGGTCTCTGACGTCAACGCGCGGGGGCTGAAGCTGATGATCTCGATCGTCAGGTCGCCATCGTTCTATGGCCGCGGCGGCAGTGATGGCCTGCCGGAGGATCCCGTGGCGCTGGGAAACTTCGTTGCGGCGCTTGCGCAGCGCTACCGGGGACGCATCCATGCGATCCAGATCTGGAACGAGCAGAACCTGGCATACGAGAATGGCGGCTATGTCTCCACCGACGATGCGCGGCACTATGTCGAGATCCTGAAAGTTGCCTATACCCGTATCAAAGAAGTGGACCCAGCGATTATCGTCGTGAGCGGCGCACCGGCTTCGACAGCGGTTGATAGTCCGGGTGTCGCGATCTCCGACATGCGCTACTATAGCGCGATGTTCGCCTACGAGAACGGTGTCATTCGGAACTATGTTGATGCGCTTGGTGTTCATCCGGGCGGTTCGGCGAACCCGCCCGAGACCCTCTGGCCCGGCGAGCCGAGCCAGGCGCAGGGATGGACGGACGATCCAACGTTCTATTTCCGCAATGTTGAACGTGTACGGCGCCTGATGGAAGAGTATCGCCTGGCGGACGTTCCAGTCTGGATCACCGAGTTTGGCTGGGCAACGCGCAATGATACTCCCGGGTTTGAGTTCGGCCACCAGGTGTCGTATGAACAACAGGCGCAGTACATCGTTGGTGCGATGCGCCTCGCGGCTGAGCGGTACCCGTGGGTTGACGCAATGTTTCTCTGGAACCTGAACTTTGCGCCATTGCGGGCACAAAGCGGCCAGCCGTTCCATGAACAGGCATCATTCAGCATTGTCACTACGGATTACACGCCGCGCCCGGCGTACTGGGCAGTGCAGCAGTATATTGCGGCACTGCGCGCGGCAGGGCGCTGAACACGCGGTATAATGCCCGCTGTGCGTAGAGCGAATCGGTCAACACCTGCACCGCCGGCATTGACGGCTGGCAGGGAGGCGTCACGCCGGCGTGACGCGCTCGCTGCTTTTTGTTGCTTGCTTGCAGTGTACGTGCTAACTGCGAGTGGCCATCTCTATTCGCCGGACGAAGAGGCAATGTACTATGTGGCCCGCAGCATCGTTACCCGGGCGGATGTTGCTGTCGTGGGGGATGACCTGGTGCCTATGCCGCTGCGCGAGGGCCGTCATGGGCAGATGTTCTCGCCATACGGCATGCTCCCATCGCTGGCGGCACTGCCGTTCTTTAGTGCGGGTGCGCTCCTGGCTGCCGGCGCGCCGGTTGAGGTCTACGAGTACCTGACTCGCTTCGGCGTAAGCCTGATGAATGCCCCTGTCACGGCAGCGACCGGCGCGCTGCTCGGCGGGTTTGTCCGGTCGCTTGGCTATCGCCGGCGGGCGGGATGGCTTGCGGCACTCTCCTTCGGTATGGCGACCCTGGCATGGCCGTATGCACGCACGTTCTTTTCGGAACCACTGGCCGGCCTGTTGCTGTTGATCGCTGTCGAACGTGCGTATGCCGCGCGGAGCAAGGTGGGCCGCCAGGCGCTGCTGGCTTCCGGTCTCGCAGCCGGCGCATTGCTCGCAACGCGCATTGCTGCAGGTGTCGCCATTCCGCTCCTCGGGCTGTATGTAGCGGTCACGGTGTACCTGAGGCACCGCGCCGGATCGCCCCCATCTACCGGTCAATACCCGGGATCCTCTGGCACTGCGCGTTCTGGTGAGTCGTTGCTGAGCGCCGGCCTCTGGTTGCTGGCGCTGGTCCCGGGTGGCGTGCTGGTGGCCGGTTATAACTGGATTCGCTTCGGCAACCCCTTTGCGAGTGGGTACGGCTCTGAGGCGCAGGCATTCACGACACCGCTGATGAACGGGTTATCCGGCCTGCTGTTGAGCCCCGGGAAGAGCCTGTTTCTGTATGCTCCGGCGACCGTGCTGGCGCTACCGGGTCTGCTGCTACTCTGGCGGCGCCGGCGCGCCGAAGCCGCCGTGCTGGCGTTGCTGGCTGCCGTGCATGTTGTCCTGTATGCTCGCTGGCATGCCTGGGATGGCGGCGGTGTCTGGGGGCCACGCCTGTTGCTGCCGATTGTGCCGCTGCTCCTGGCACTGGCTGCGCCGTTGTTTGACCGCGTCGCGTTGCACGCCAACGCGGCGCTGATCAGCGTGGCTACTGGCGCCCTCCTGGTGATCGGCGTCGTCAATGCGCTCGCGGGGGTGCTTGTCAACCCTGGCGTCTATCTCAATACTGAGATCCCGCTGCGACAGATCTACTTCAACCCGGCAGACTCGCCGCTGCTGGCGCACTGGCGGATCCTTGCCGACCGCCTTCGCGCGCGCTATGGCTCGGGTCAATGCGTCCTGGGCGACGGTTTTTATTACCCCGAAGCGCGCGACTCACTCCTGCCACGTATGACGGGCCACTATGGCGCGATGACCTGTGCGGGTACCGGGCTGGTGCGTATTCGTCTCGACATCCGTGACGATCGGCCGGCGGATGCCCCGCCGGGCCAGCCGGTACTCGAACTGGAGGGACAACACTTCGTGCTACGGCAGGGCACTGGAAGCCGGGTGCGCGTTCTGGTGCCGTCCGGAGCGACGCTGACCCTGCGCGCCAACACGTTCGCCCAGACAATATCCGGGACTGAACGCCGGCGGTTCATTGGTGTGCAAGTCAGGGAGCTTCACGCGGTTGATGCACGTGGTGTACGGCTGCCGCTTTCAGATGCGGCTATCGAGCCTCCACCGGCCAGCCCGCGGTATCGCTGGGGATGGTATTTCGTTCCGACGGTGCGCCATACGACTGACCTCTGGCCTGGCTATCTCCTGCGCAGCGAGGTTGGCCGGGTCCGCCGTCTGCTTGTCGCGTTACTGATTGTCGGGCCGGCGCTTGCTGCGGGTGGGGCTGGCGCGCTGCTCCTTTTCGGGGGAGTTCATAAGGCCGGACGTACCAACAGGATGGTTGCGCTATGAAGATATACTGGCAGACGCCGTTCGTCATCGTCATTCTCCTGCTGGCGCTGGCGCTCGTTCCGAACGGCGGGGCGATACGCGCAAGCGACAATGCGCCCGCCGCAGGCACGATCGCTTACCTTCCACTGATCACGCGCGCTGCGGCTGATCTGCGACTCGATCTCGTCGAGGTCACGCAATCGGTGCAGAATGGCGCCGGAAGTGTGCCGATGGTCGCCGGGCGCGCCACGGTGGCGCGGGTGTATGTAACCGGTACGGGGGTGGCGCAGATCGATGGTGTCGTGGTTGAAGTATCGGCGACACGCAATGGCGTGGCTCTGCCCGGCTCGCCGCGCCGTTCCGGGCCACGCGCGGTCACAACCAGCTCCTCGCGTGGCGACTATGCCAGCAGTTTCAATGTCGCCCTGCCCGCCGACTGGCTCTCCGGCGATGTTCAACTCAGTATCGTCGTGGATCCCGATAATGTGATTGCCGAGGCGAACGAAACCAATAACCGTGCGTCGAGAACCCTTACCTTCCTGAGCGTTCCGCAGCTTGCCATAACCGTTGTTCCCATTCAGTATACGCACCTGCCGAATGGGCGCGTTTATCCGGCGCCGGCCCGCGATACGATCAGCGACTGGATCCTGCGCAGCTACCCGGTCAGCCAGGTCAATGTCACACTCCGCGCGCCTGTCGCGTTTACAGGCGATCTACGTAGTAGCGCCGAGTGGGAGCGCCTGCTCGACCTGGTGACGACGGTCAAGCAAAGCGACGGTGCCGTTCGATCACGTGTCTATTACGGCCTGGTCCCGATTGCCAACGGCACGGATCGCTGGTTCAGTAGTGGTATTGCCGGTATTGGCTGGGTCGGCCAGCGCGCGTCGGTCGGGCTTGACCTGGCCGGCACGGACGAAGCCGGTCAACTGGCGGCGCATGAGATCGGCCATAACCTCGGCCGCTACCATGCGCCGTGTGGCGTGAGCGGTGACCCGCGCCAGCCATTTCCGTACGCTTCCGCCTCGATAGGAATGGATGTTTACGGCCTGGATATCAGCCGTGCCCGTGTCTGGAGCCCGGTCGCGCCCGATACTACGAAGGATGTGATGAGTTACTGCCGGCCACAATGGCTGTCGGATTTCACGTACCAGGGATTACTGGATAATCAGCGTACGAACGGCGGCGCTGAGGTGCAGAGTGGGTCGGGATTGCTGGTTCGCGCCGTTCTGGCGGATAATGGATCTGCGCTGTTGGAGCCGGTGTACGCCCTTGCCGACACGGCGCTTGATCCGCCCCTGACGAGCGAGTACATGATTGAGGTGCTCGATGCCTCGGGTGTGAGGCTCGCAGCCTACCCGGTTGCCGTTCTGGAGGCTGAAGGGCCATACCACTACGGCGCAGAGGCTGCGCTGCACGACCATACAGGTGAGCATGCATATCGCCGGATTGCGGCGGTAGTTCCGGCGCCGCGCGGCGTGGTTGCCCGCCTGCGCCTGATCCATAATGGCATTGCACTGGCCGAACAGACGCTTGCCGGAGCGCCGGTTGCGGCGGTTCCTGCGCCGGCGCTCCAGGGACGTGATCAAGGAGGATTCACCCTTTCCTGGCCGAATCCCATGGTACCGGCGCTGGTGCGGTATACGCACGATGGAACGCGCTGGACGACGCTGGGGGTTGATGTCACAGGCGGGCGGCTGGAGATTGATGCGCAGGCCTTACCCGGCGGCGGCAGCGGCCGGTTCGAGATCGTTCCCGCCGGCGGCGGCACGGCAACGATGATCGCCGGGGCTTCGATCGCCGCCGCGCCTGACGACGCGCCACCACAGGTTTGGATTGACGGGCCGGATACGCTGCCTGCCGGGGCGCCCCTGCTGCTTACTGGCCGGGCGTCGGACCGCGAAGATGGCGTGGTTGCCGATATGACCTGGACCCTGGATGGCGTGACGGTTGGCACGGATCAGGCGCTGATAATGGATGGACCTGCCCCCGGCACATACCGGTTCACGCTCACGGCGCGCGATCGTTCCGGCAACCGGGTAAGCGTTGAACATCGCGTCGTTGTGCAGTAACGCAGAGGGTCAGGAGGAGAACGATCGTTTGGCCGATACGCCCGCCATGTCCTTCGAGCAGGTGCTGCGCCGTGATGGTGACGATCTCTACCGGCTGGCAATCTTGCTTGCACCAGATCCAGGCACAGCCGGTGAGGCGCTGGTCCGTACAGCGCGCCGGTTCCAGCACGTAGCATCAGTGGATGCGCGCGTGGTGGCGGCTGTGATCATGGAACATCTGCCGGTGGAGCATACTCCATTCCGCCGGCAAGCCATCCCGGCCTGGGCGCGTTCGCCGGTGGACCGGCCCGACGTTGCGCCCGTACTCGCAGCCGTGGCTCGCCTGCCGCGTGCGCAGCGCCTTGCGCTGGGCATGGCGGCGTTGCGTTCATTTGAGCCGGCGGAACACGACCCGGGCCGCGATCCTGCCAGCCTGGCGCGGCGCGGCGCTGTACGTGATGCGTTGCTTGCACTGGCCCCGGATCTTGCGCCTGACGCTGACCTGGATGCCTTTGACGCAGAACAGGCGCCTGAGACATGCCGCGCGACACGCGCGGCAATCGTGCTTGGGGAAGCAGTCGCCCGTGCTGACCCGGCGGTGCGTGGCCACCTGGCGCTGTGCGAGTCGTGTCGTGCGGTGGCGCGCGACTGGCGCAACATCGCAACGCGCGCGGAGTACACAGTACGCGACGCGCTGCGCACGGTTCGTCTCTCGGATGAACTGGCGGCGCGCGTGCTGGCAGCCGCGACTCCCGATACGCGTTCGCCAGTGCGCCGGTTCCTGGCGGGGCCATGGGCCAGGCGCGCATTGCTGCCGCTGGCAGTGCTGGTGCTGGTCGCGTTGCTCGTCTGGCCACGCGGGAACCCGGAAGCGGGAGAAGTGGTTGCGCCGGTGCCATCGCTTCCATTGAGTGAGCTTGTCACGCGCGCGGAACAGAGTCTCTATGTTCCAGCGCCAGGTGAGGGGATCTGGCGCGGCAGCTACCTGATACGCTGGACATTTGCCGACCAGACCTATGCCAATCTCCGCGGTGACCTGTGGATCGATCGTGACCGCGGCCAGCACCGGGTGCAACTGGTGCATCAGCAGGGTGGCGGACCATATGAGTTCCAGTTGTTTGACCGGAACGGTCAGGCGTGGTATGCGCTGACTCCCGCCTATGGCGCGCCGTCTGGCGGAACAGTGGATCGTGATGCGCCGTTGCGCATATGGATCATGGCCGCTCCTGAGATACAGCCGCGCTTGCTCCAGGCGCGTCTGAATAGTGGCGCATGGGCAGTGCCGCGAGCGTATCTTCTGCAGGCGCGATCCGCAGAACTTCGGAGCTGGGGGCGGCGGCAGTCCGATGATGGCGCACAACTGGAGGTCATCGGATTTCGCGGCACGAGTCTTCTTGGCCTGCCTCCCGATGCGCCTGGCGCAGGTGATGCCGGCGCAACGATCTTGCTGGCGATCGATGTAACCAGCGGTACGCTGCGCGAGATACGCGAACTGGTTGGACCTGTGGATGGCGAGCAGGTGAGCCGCATGGTCTGGATGTACGAGGGTGGTCGTGAGGTGGATGCCCGTGATGAGATTGCGACCTTCAGCATTGCGTTTGCGTGGAATGGCGAAGGAACGTTTGTTGAGCGTCAAGGGATCGCTGCGCCGGAGTTTCCACTCATAGCGCCCGACCAGGTCATACCATTGGAGCACACCCCGGGCGCCGCGTTTCTGCTGCCGGATCCTCCGCCGGGCACGACGGCGGCGCTCCTGAGTTCGGCCGTATCGAACGGGGGGTATGCTGTCACGTACCACGGACCCGGTCGCCGGTTGAGTATCACCATTGAGCAGGGGTCCCGTCGCCGGCCACTGGAACCATTGAGAGGGCCGGATGTCGAACAGGCCATGGCGGGCGCGTACCCGGTGACCCTTCTTCCAGGCCCCGGGTGGCGGTATCAGGCGTCTGTCAACCTCACGCAGCAATGGCCTGGATACGTGGCACAGGTGAGGGCACAGGGGTACACACGCGCAGAATTGCTGGCGACCCTTGCATCACTGGATCGCATGACGCCGGAGCGGTACCGCGCGCAAGCGGCACTCTTTGCCGGATAGCCGGGCGCTGAAACTGCCAGGCTTTACTGAGTTGAGGTGCTCGCTGGTGGCACTCAGCCTGCATCCTCGCGGCGTTGCAGTTGTTCGGCGCTCTGGCGTTGTACCCAGAGCGGCGGCACGCCGTAGAAGGCGCGTTCAGCGTCGGTGACGCGCGGGTCAACGCGCCCGACCGTCCAGCGCCCGTTCTCGCGCACGAACTGGGTACCGAAGCGTTGTGGCTCACCACGCGCCAGGAGTGCGCGGTCCCACGAGGCGGCAATGATTGACCAGGCGCGCGTATCCCCCAGGGCGACGGCGCGGCGCGCGAGCGAGCGCGATAACTCCCAGTGTGCCAGTTCTTCGCCATACAGCATAATGAGCGCCGCATGGTAATGGTCGCGCGCAGTCACCAGCCGTCCCTGCGCATAAATGGTCGCCACGCGCGTGCGGCGCTGCCTGCCGCGGCGTGCACGATCGTTCGCATCGGCGTCGAGGTCGGTAATCTGCTCCTCGGCCAGTTGCTCAAGTTCGGCGCTGATCTCTTCCGGTGTGGGCTGATCCATGGCGCTCCATGCTCCTCACTGCCACAGGCTATGGCGAAGCCCAGAAACGCGCCACCGCATGCGGGCCTGCACACTCCTGGATCATTATATACGAGTTCGTCGCTGTCTGGATGATGTGGACGCAAAAGAAGCAGCGGTGGGCCGCAGCCCACCGCCACCTGTGTACCGGGTTCCACCGGCCAGTGCCGCTCCTACGTATTCAGCGCCTCAAGCAGCAGATCGGCTTCTTCGGGCGAGATGCGTCCTTCGGCGACCATACGCAGGATGGCCATGCGCTCTTCTTCGGGCATGGTACCGCCTGATGCTTCGCCCGCGCTCATTGCACCGGTCGAGATGCGGGTCGTGGCGCCGGTCACGGGCTCGGGCAGTGGTGGCGTCTCCGGATGCTCGATATTGATACGAATGGTAGCGCCGGTCGCCGGTTCGGGCGGTGGTGGCGCCGATGGCGCTTCGGGCGGTGGTGGCGCCGATGGCGGCACGGGTGGCACAGGCGGCCTGGAGATACCGAGTCCTGCAAGTGCCCGTTCCACCGCTTCGAGCGCACCGATGATCCCCGACTGAGCCGCGGCGGCAGCCTCCCGCTTCAGCCGCTCCAGACGCTCCTCGTCGAAGCGCCATTCACGGTCATTGATTCGCACGCGCACATCGCGTGGCCGGCCTTCTCGCCGTGCGGCTTCATGGGCGCGTTCAGCGGCCTCACGCATGCGTTGCTCGACCCGTCGCCGCACCTTTTCGGCCTTGCGTTGCGACCGGCATGCCCACTCTGCGCCACGCTGGCCCATGTCTTTGCCGAACTCCTCACCCCAGCGCCCCATCTCTACAGCGAACTGTTCTGCCCAGCGTCCCATCTCTTCAGCGAACTGTTCTGCCCAGCGCCCCACCTCGTCATCGAACTGATGGTCACCATGCTCGCCGAAGCGGCCCCAACCCTCACCCATCGAGCTCGAACTTTTCGGCGCCGGGCCGCGAAGCGCCAGGTCGCCGCCGACGAAAAGCTCCAGCGATGCGGCGCCCTCGCCGTAGATGGCGGTGAACATACCGCTGCCCACAGCAACCCCAGGGCCGCGCGCCGTGCCGCCTACCGTGGCGCGAAGGGTAACGCTGGCGTCGTCTGGCAATTCGACGCGGGCATCGCCGCCGATACTCAACTTCATGGCGCTGCCAGGCGCAAAATGTACCGCCAGTGTCAGATCACCACCAATGTGCCCGATATGAGTCGCCACACTGGCGGTACGCACCGTCAGATCGCCACCGATACTGCCGGCATTGAACGTGTCGCCGATATCGATGAAACTTGCGTTGCCGCCGACGCTGCCGATGCTGACACTACCGGCAATCGTGTGTACGGTCAGGTCGCCACCGACGGCGCCGAGGGTGACGGTGCGCGCCTGTTCAATACGGGCATCACCACCGATGCTGCCACCCTCGACCGTGGCGCGCTCGCTCTGGCGGAACCGCAGATCGCCCTCGAGCTCGCGAAACCGGCAGATCTCACCAATGGCCTCCGCGCGCAACGCGCCGGCAATCGCGCCAACCGACAGGCTCTGGACGTCAGTGGCACTGATGTCGCCGGACACATCATTGAGCGTCACCGCGCCAATACGGCTGAGGCGGACATCACCCTCAATCAACCCCACAACCCGCAGGCTCTCGCTTCGTTCAACCAGGACATCGCCCTGAAGGTGCTCAAGCAATGCTTCACCGCGAATATCAACCATGCGCAGATCGCCTTCGACCTGCCGCACCTCAACTGATCCCGCGCCGGCGATGTTGAGATCGCCCTCGACCTCGTCGAGTTGAACCGCGCCGTCAACAGCCGCCAGTTGTACGCTCCCTTCGACAGCTTTGGCGCGCAGCGACCCTGCGCGCGCGACCATAAGATCGCCTTCGACATCGCCGAGCGTCACCACGTCGCCGATCGCCTCGAGGTGCACGCTCCCTTCGGCACGGTCAAGTGTGAACGCCGCAATACCGGCGGCCACGACATCGCCTTCACTCAGTGCGCCGGCGACACTCGCGCTCGCCGGCACGCGTAGCCTGAGATCACCCGCGATCTCGCCCTGCAGAAGGATGCCGTCCTCATGCTGTTCCAGGGCAATCTCCTGATCCGCATCGGCCTGGACTTCGACCAGGCCTGCTTCGCCCGGCTCAATACGCAGCGATCCTGCGCAACGCTTGAAACGAATGCGCGGCGCATCACCGACGGTTATGTGCTTGACTGGCATTACAGTAGGCTCCTATTCTACAAAAATCTCGATACGCTCGCCTTCCTCGAGATCCTGGAACTCGAAGATCCGTCCAGGCGCGTTGCGCTCGATGGCGCGTAGCACATCGTCACTACCGAACTGCGCGTTGCGCGGAAAGAAGCGTGCGCCAAGTTTCAGGCCAACTTCCACCAGACTGGCTGGAATCGTGACATTGATCTTCTGCCTGCGCGAGCCGAGCTCCGTGACGACGACACGCAGCGACCGCGAACGAGCTTCGGCGCGGGCGCGTTCCCGCACGGCCTCGTCGGCAAACGCCTCGAGCAATCGCGCGCCTTCTTCAGCGGAGATCTGGCCGCTCTCGATCATGCGCAGGATTCGCAGGCGGTCTTCCATGAGCGCCATTCGACCCTCCCTACGACCTCAGCAGTCGCATTGCTTCCTCAACCGAAATCTCCTTCGCCGCCAGGCGGTCGAGCACCGTACGTCGATCGAACCGCGACTCTTCTGCAGGCGGCGTATAGCCGAGGGTGGCGACGATATCGTCGAGGCGGCTGCGGGCCGTGTTGTAGGCAACCTTGAGATCGCTCGCCACGCCGTTGATGTTGCCGCGGTTCTTCACCAGCAATTCGACGAAGTCGAGTTGCTCTCGCGACAGCCGGCCAAGGCGCCCGAGTGAGAAATGGCCTTCAATCGCGGTGTGGCATGTACCACATTCCAGGCGAGTGACAGTGAGCGATTCGCCACAGACCGGGCAACTGGTGATAACAGGATGCATTGCGCTCTTCCTCTATGTATGGGACCTGCGGTAACTGGTTTCAGAGAATTGGTGATAAATGATATTCTCAAGGTGAATATTACCATGTGTGATGAATATAGTCAAGGGGATGGATGGTGATAATTTGTTTTGGCCTGATGAAATGTGCCATCGAGCATGCAAGTCACTCTGGGAAGGTGGCAAGAATCTATCTGGTACGATGCGGGGAGACGGAAAGCACGAGAGGAAGCGTCGTCAGGATACTATGCGCCAGGTGATTTCGGCCAGGTGGCGGGTGAGCGGCGCGCGGTGTGGCGTACGCCGGCGACCAGCAGTGCAGCCAGGGTTGCCAGGCTGATGATGCCGCCGACAATGAAGGGCCAGGGACGATAGACGAACGCGATGGTGTGCCGCCCGGGGGGCACCACGACGCCGCGCAGGGTGTAGTTGACCCGCAGGATTCGCGCGGGTTCGCCGTCAATATACGCTTCCCAGCCATTGTAATAGGTATCGGCCAGCACCAGGAGCGCCGGCGCTGCGGCCTGCGCTTCAATGGTAACGGTATTGGCGGCGTAGTGGACGGTTGGCGCGGGATCGGCGACGGCGGGTGGCGGGCCGAGCGGCGGCAATGGCTCCGGCGCTACCGCCAGTGTCGCCGGGTCAAAATCGGGTTGCGCCATGCGATCGAGTTGCGCGCCATCATTCGCGATAACCTCGGCACGATAGACGAGCCATGCGCGCGGTAACGCCGCCGCGTTGCGGTAGATGCGACCTTCATCGCTTTCGTGCACCAGTTCGAGATTCGAGTAACGTTCAACTGTTGCGCTACCGGGTGCAAAGATGATATAGCGCACATTCAACATGGCAAGCAGGCGCGGGTGGTTATAGGCAGAGGTGAAGAATGCGCGCAGACTGGTATTGCCTTCGCTGGTGCGACGGTAATCTTTGCCGTCGATCAGGCGCGCCAGGCGGTTATAACGCGCGGCATAGAGTGAATGGTAGCCGCGTACATCTTCGAGACCGTAGGTGGTAGCGAGGTTGGGAGGCAGAACATCATAGTCGGCGCCGAGGATACGAAACGGTCCCGGCTGTGTCTGGAGGAACGCAATCTGGCGCGTTGGCGGGTAAAGCGTGCGGTAGAGCTGGAGATCGGGCGGATACGCTGCCAGTTCGCGCGTCAGGTCCGTCGTTGGCCGGGCGATCGCCGGGTTGACCGAGGTATTGAAGCCGGCGCCATACCACGCCATGTCGAGTGCGACAATCGTCAGCAGCGGTGCGAAGGCGAGTGCAGCGGGCAACCGGCGCCAGCGAAGGAGAGCGATGCCGGCACAGCCGGTTGCGGCGAAGATAAGCGGCGGGAGCAACTGCTGGCCGCGAATCATCGTCACGTACTGGCCAGATCGTGATTGCGGCGTGAACAACGCCAGGTGGTGCAGTGACCACAGTACGATGAAACTACTGCTGAGCACGAGCACGAGCCGCGCACCGGTCAGGCGTGCGCGCCAGGAGCCGGTGCGCGCCGCCTGAGCCGCGCCGGACCGATCCCGTAGCGCCTGCGCTGCAAGCGCCGCCAGCATCGCAACCGCAAAACCCCAGACCATGTACCAGCGCGTATGGTCCTCAAACTGCCGGTAGGGTGGAATGAGCGTGATGAACAACTGGAGCAGCGGTGTGCGTACTGCCAGCGCGAATGCCGCGACTGCCAGCACGCCGAAGAAGGCCGTCTCGCGGCGGTGCGACCACGCGAGGCCGATCAACGCCAGTGCCAGCGGTGCCAGCCCGACATACGGGTATGGCACCTGGAGGGTCGGTGGCCCCCAGGCCGGCGGTGGGCCGACCCGTTGAAAGCCACCAAGCGCGGGGAAGATGAGTCGCAGCAGGCTACCGAAGTACTCTTCAGGCGGCGCCAGTTCAAAGCCGAGATCCGCGCGCTGGCCCTGCGCAGAAAGGGCGATCGCCGGTAGCAACTGCACCACGCTCAATGCCAGACCAACGATGTATGCGAAGAGAAGCCGGCTCACCAGCCGGTGGCGCGGTCCTGCAATGGCTTCGCCGGTCATCATGCGGAACAGGGCATACGCTCCGACAGCGACATAGGCATAGAACGCCAGCTGAATCTGCGCTAGGACGACCAGCGCCAGCATCATGCCTGCGACGGCGTAGCGTGCCCATGTGCCTCGGCGCACGGCGCTCTCAATTCCCCAGAAGCACCAGGGGAGCATCGCGGTGGCACCTGACAACTCCGGGAACGGCAGGTACGTCAGCATGTGGCCGGTGAACATGTAGCAGATGCCGCCAAGGGTCGCGGGACCATAACCGAGGCCGATCCGCCGCCCAAACGCGTAGCCGCCGATCCCGGCGATCACGAGCTGCACGCAGGCATACACGCCGGGTGCCCGGTCAGGTGGCACGATCAGGAACAACAGGTTGGGCGGGTAAAAGAATGCGATCTGGCCGTCATCAAACAGTGGCGTCCCGCTCAAGATTGTCGGGTTCCACAACGGCCAGGCTCCCTGATGGAGCATCTCATTGGTGAGCAGGCGGCGGGGATAGATCTGGCGAATCGAGTCGGTTGAAATATGATTGTTGACCGGTACTCGCTCATATGAATACCGCCATGGATGCAGATGCAGCAGCGCATCCAGCGGCAGAAAGACTTCGCCCGCAAAGAGCGGGCGCCAGAGGAACACCAGGGCGCAGAGGGTGATCGTGGTGAGCGCGAGCGCCGCCGGTGCGCGGCCCCGGCCCGTGGTAGCCGCCGTCATTTCGATGATGCTACTCCCTGACCCCTCGCTATGTCGTGTAATGCGCGTTGATCTCAATATATTCTTTGCTGAAATCACACGTCCACACGGTCGTCTGGGCAGTGCCCAGGCCGAGGTCGAGCGTGATATACACCGGGTCCTGACGCAGCAACGCCGACGCGGCAGCCAGGTCGGCCTCGAGCGGCAACCCGCCGGCAACGAGCTGGATCGCCGATCCTGCCACGCCAAAGTGCAGCGACAGGCGATCAGGGTCGATCTCAGCGCCACTGTAGCCGGCGGCGCACAGCACCCGTCCCCAGTTTGGATCCCCGCCGTGGATGGCGGTCTTGACCAGCGGTGAGCGGGCGATCGCATTGGCCACCTGGTGTGCCTGGGCGTCATCGCGCGCGCCACTGACGGTAATTTCGACCAGGCGCGTGGCCCCTTCGCCGTCGCGCGCTACCTGCCGGGCCAGGTCAATACACACATCGGTCAGTGCCGCCGTAAAGGTTGCGGCGTCGAGGGGCGGCGCCGCTGCTGCCGGTTGCACGTCAATGCCGGATGCGCCGGAGGCCAGGAGCAGCAGCGTATCGTTGGTACTCGTATCGCCATCAACACTGATGCGGTTGAAGCTGCGGTCGGCGGCGTGGCGCAGCGCGCGGTCGAGCAGATCGGGCGCCACACGCGCATCGGTCGTCACGATGGCGAGCATGGTGGCCATGTTGGGATGGATCATCCCCGCGCCTTTGCACATTCCCGCGATCGAGATCGGTGTGTCGCCGGCGGAGATTGTGCGCCTGGCGACTTTCGCGCGCGTATCGGTGGTCATGATGGCGCGTGCGGCGAACCCCGCACCATGCGCCGCTCCCGGCGTCGTCAATGCGCCAATGCCGCGCGCGACCTTCGCCATGTCGAGTTGACGGCCGATGACGCCGGTGGAGAGCACCAGCACCTGGTCGGGACGACAGCCGAGGCGTTCCGCGGTCATGGCGGCCATGGCGTGGCAGTTTGCTGCGCCCTGCGGGCCGGTACAGGCGTTGGCATTGCCGGCATTGATGACGACCGCGCGCACGGCGGCGGGGTTGCGCGCCAGCACCTGCTGGTCGTAGAGCACCGGCGCCGCCCTGACCCGGTTGGTAGTGAAGAGGCCTGCCGCGCTGCAAGGCTCTTCGGCGACGATGAGTGCCATGTCGAGCGCTCCGGCCGGCTTCAGCCCGCAGGCCGTGGCCGTCGCGACGAACCCCTCCGCCAGGGCAAAATCCTCCACGATGGCATCCATGGATTTACCTCGCAGGCTACTTCCCCTCAACCAGCGCGTGAACCTTCATCGGCAGGCCAAAGATCTTGATGAAACCCTCGGCGTCCTTCTGATCGTAGCTGGCGCTCATGGTGAAGCTGGCAATGTCGAGATTATAGAGGCTCCTGGCCGCGCGCCGGCCCACCAGGGTGGCATTTCCTTTGTAAAGCTTCAGGCGCGCCTCGCCGGTCACATTCTGCTGGGTGACGCGCACAAACGCGTCGAGCGCCTCACGTAGCGGAGTGTACCATTGCCCATAGTAGACCAGCTCGGCGTACCGGTGGGCCACAACATCTTTGTAATGCAGCGTGTCTCGGTCGAGTGTCAACTGCTCCAGCCCCTGGTGCGCCACGCGCAGGATCGTCCCCCCGGGGGTCTCGTAGACGCCATGGCTCTTCATGCCGACCAGGCGATTCTCCACCAGGTCAACACGGCCAATGCCATGTTTTGCGCCGCGCTCGTTCAGCGCAAGGAGCAATGCCACCGGGCCGAGGCGCTCGCCGTCCACACTCACCGGTACCCCCTGCTCGAAGCCAATCGTCACATATTCTGGTTCGTCCGGCGCGGCCTCAGGCGAGGTTGTCAGCGTGTACATCGGCTCCTCAGGCTCGTTCCAGGGATCCTCCAGGAGGCCTCCTTCATGCGACATGTGCCAGATGTTGCGGTCGCGGCTATAAATCGACTTGAGGGTTGCGCTGACCGGCACATTGTATTCGGCGGCATAGTCGAGCGCGTCCTCCCGGCTGCGGATGTTCCACTCGCGCCAGGGCGCGATCACTTTCAGGTGCGGATTGAACGCCATATAGGTCAACTCGAAGCGCACCTGGTCGTTCCCTTTGCCGGTGCAGCCATGCGCCACGGCATCGGCGCCTTCCATCGCCGCAATTTCAACCTGGCGGCGCGCAATCAGCGGGCGCGCGACCGACGTGCCGAGCAGGTAGGTCCGTTCATACACGGCGCCGGATTGCAGCAAAGGGAAGAGGAAGTCGCGCACGAACTCTTCGCGCAGATCTTCGACATAGCACTTCGATGCACCGGTCGCGATCGCTTTCTCCTCGAGCCCGCCGAGCTCATCGTCCTGGCCGATATGGGCGCAGTAACAGATGACTTCCGGGTTGCCGTAGTTCTGTTTCAGCCAGGGAACGATGATGGATGTGTCGAGCCCTCCGGAGTAGGCCAGGACCACTTTGCTGACTTTGGCGCTCATGATGTTCCTCACTGGTGGGGCGGCGCATGAACCGCCCGGACGGGTTCTCGATAGCCGTTGCGATCTCAGTGCTGACGGTTGCGGTGATGCTCCTGGAGCGATCGGACGCGCAGCGCCTTCTGGCGGAGCGCACGAATGGCGCTGACGGTTGCCGCAGCGCCGGTGAGGGTCGTCACCAGCACCACGCCATAGCGGATGGCCGCCGAGCGCAGTGCCTGGCCATCGGCGTAGGCGCGCGAGCCGAGTGGCGTACTGATCACCAGGCCGACCTTGCCCGAAGCCAGCAGGTCAACCGTGTGCGGCGACCCTTCGGAGACTTTGTTGACCACCTCGGCGGCCAGGCCGAGCTGGTGCAGCCAGGCGGCTGTGCCGCGTGTGGCGTACAGGGTGAAGCCAAGTTTCGCCAGGTCGCGCGCGATCCGCCCGATTGCGCCCTTGTCGTAGTCATTGACGGTCAGGAGTGCGCCGCCACCGGTCGGAATACGCTGGTTGGCGCCCAGTTCAGCCTTGGCGAACGCATGGCCGAAGGTCGAGGCGTGGCCCATGACCTCGCCGGTGGATCGCATCTCCGGGCTGAGCACCACCGCCGCGCCGGGAAACTTGTCGAACGGCAGCACGGCCTCTTTTACGAAGAAGCCATCGAGCGGCGGCTCCTGGGTGAATCCCAGATCGGCCAGTTTCTTGCCGGCGGCCACCTGGGCGGCAATCCGCGCCAGCGGCACACCGGTCGCCTTGGCGACGAACGGCACCGTGCGTGACGAACGCGGGTTGACTTCCAGGACATATACTTCATCGTCCTTCAGCGCAAACTGGATGTTCATCAATCCTTTGACACCCAGCGCCAGGCCGATGCGCACGGCTTCATCGCGGATGATCGACAGATGGTAGGCGCTGACCTTGTAGGGCGGCATCACCATCGCCGAGTCGCCGGAGTGGACACCGGCTTCTTCGACATGTTCCATGATGCCGCCGATCACCAGCCGCTCGCCATCCCCGACGGCATCAACATCAATCTCGAACGCATCCTCCAGGTAGCGGTCGATCAAGACCGGCTGGCCGGCGCTGATCTGCGCCGCTTCGTGAATGTATTGCGCCAGGCCTTCATCGTCATAGGCAATCGCCATGGCGCGCCCGCCGAGAACGTAACTTGGCCGCACCAGTACGGGGTACCCGATCCGCTGCGCCACCCGCCGCGCGCCCTGCAGGTCGGCAGCCATGCCGCTCTCTGGTTGCATGATGTCGAGACGCTGCAACAACTCGCTGAAGCGGCCGCGATCCTCCGCCAGGTCAATGGCGTCCTGCGACGTTCCCCAGATCGGCACACCGGCTGCCACCAGCCCTTTTGCCAGGTTCAGCGGCGTCTGGCCGCCGAATTGCACCAGCATCGGCACGGGAGAAGAGGAGAAGAATGGAATGGGAGAAAGGGAGAGGGCAGCGACATTCGTGTCTCCGTGTCTCCTTATCTCCCTGTCTCCCTGTCCTGCCAGGCCAGACTCGTTCTCCCAGATGTTCAGTACATCTTCCAGCGTAAGGGGTTCAAAATAGAGCCGATCGCTGGTATCGTAATCGGTCGAGACGGTTTCGGGGTTGCAGTTGATCATGATCGTCTCGTAGCCGAGGTCGCGCAGGGCGAAGCTGGCATGGACGCAGCAGTAGTCAAACTCGATGCCCTGGCCGATGCGGTTTGGACCACCGCCGAGGATGATCGCTTTCGGCCGATCGGTCACGTCGGACTCGTCGGCTGAGGCATAGGTACTGTAGAGGTAGGGCGTATGCGCCTCGAACTCGGCGGCGCAGGTATCAATGCGGTGATACACCGGTAGAATGCCGAGCGCTTTACGCCGCGCGCGCACGTCCATGTCGGATGGTGGCCGGGGGGCGGGCGATGGAGGGTGAACGGCGGAGTCGCCGCTGCCGGTTCCCTTTTCGCCGTCTCCTGCCGTGTGCAGCACGCTTGCGATGTGAGCGTCGGAGAAGCCATGTTCCTTGGCTTCACGCAGCAGATCGGGCGGAATCGTATCGAGCGTATGCTGTGCCAGTGCGGCTTCAACATCAATGATCTGGCGCATCTGTGCCACGAACCAGGGATCATAGCCGGTGAGGGCGCTGATTCGTTCGATGTCCCAGCCGGCGCGCAATGCATCAGCGACATGGAAGATACGCCGTGCTGTCGGGATGCGCAGGTCATCGTCGGCGGGTTCGATCGGTTCGAGCCCCGCACGGCGCTGGCCGGCGAAGGCACCAAACCCGATGGCGCCGATTTCGAGGCCGCGCAGCGCCTTCTGCAAAGCCTCATTGAATGTCGTACCGATTGCCATCACCTCGCCCACACTCTTCATCTGCGGGCCGAGGGTTGGATCGACGCCGGGGAACTTCTCGAACGCCCAGCGCGGAACCTTCACCACCACATAATCGAGGCTCGGTTCGAACGAAGCCGGCGTGACCCTGGTAATATCGTTGGGGATCTCGTCGAGTGTATACCCCACAGCCAGCAGGGCCGCGATTTTGGCGATCGGGAAACCGGTGGCCTTGGATGCCAGCGCCGACGAGCGGCTGACGCGCGGGTTCATCTCGATCACCAGCGGCGTGCCGGTACGCGGATCGACGGCAAACTGAATGTTCGATCCGCCGGTCTCAACGCCAATCGTGCGAATGACGACCTTCGCCATTTCACGCAGCCGCTGCAACTCGCGGTCGGTGAGCGTCATCGCCGGCGCAACGGTGATCGAGTCGCCGGTATGGACGCCCATCGGGTCAAGGTTCTCGATCGAACAGACGACGACGAAGTTATCGGCGCGATCGCGCATGACCTCAAGTTCGTACTCCTTCCAGCCGATCACCGACTGCTCGATCAGCACCTGGGTCACCGGCGATGCGCGCAGGCCACGGTCGGCGACATCGCGCAATTGTGTTTCGTTGTGGGCCACGCCACCGCCGCTACCGCCGAGGGTAAACGAGGGGCGCACCAGTACCGGGTACCCGATGCGCGCCGCCACCTCAAGCGCCCGCTCGACCGTCGTCACAGTCTCGCCAAGCGGCACCCCCAGGCCAGCGTCGAGCATGGCCTGCTTGAAGAGTTCGCGATCCTCGGCCAGGGCAATTGCGCGCGGCGAGGCGCCGATCAACCGGACGCCGTGTCGCTCGAGTATGCCGCTCTCAGCCAGTTTCATCGCCAGGTTCAACCCGGTCTGGCCGCCGACGGTCGGCAGGAGCGCGTCAGGTTTTTCCTGCTCGATAATCTTCTCAACAATCTCGGGTGTCAGCGGTTCGATGTAGGTTGCGTCGGCCATCTGCGGGTCGGTCATGATCGTTGCCGGGTTGGAGTTGACCAGCACGATGCGGAACCCTTCGCGGCGCAACACCTTGCACGCCTGAACACCGGCATAGTCGAACTCGCACGCCTGGCCGATGACAATCGGGCCGGAACCAATCACCAGAATGCTGCGAATGTCAGTTCGTCGCGGCATGGGACAACATGTTCCTATCGCCTGCTAGCCTGCGCGTTCCTGCCAGGCCGTCAGGGCATCAATAATATCGAGCAGTTCGCGCGCGGCCTCGTCGAGATTGCGCGTGGATGCTGCAATGTCGGGTGGTATGCCATCGGTGCCGGTGCGACCCAGCAGGCGCGCCACGCTACGGACGTTACCGAGCGGCGTCATGATATCGTGCCGGTAGACGTGCAATTCCTGGTCGCTCAGGCCGCCGTTGGCGCGGGCACGCTCGCAGAGCGCCGGCCCATCGGCGATCAGTTGTTCGAGCTGAACAATCGAGTCACGCAGGATCTCGGTGAGTTCACCAAAGTGCCCGCCCAGCAGCGACAGCGCCTGTGCCCGATCGAACCGGAGCAACTGCGCAATGGCTGTATGAGCGGCAGCGAGCGGTGTCGCCAGTTCGGCGCACATCAGCCGCACGCGTTCTTCCGGCTGGCGCGTATAGAGTGGCCGCAATCGATCGTAGGTGGACAAGGCGTTCTCCATGGTTATGCTGGGCGTGACCGGGCCATCAGTTCAACGAACTGGCGGAACAGGTAGCGGGCATCGTGTGGCCCCGGGGCCGCCTCGGGATGGTATTGTACGCCGAAGGCGCGCAGGTCGCGCACCCGTAGTCCCTCGACACAGCCATCATTCAAGTTGCTATGCGTCACCTCGACGCCCTCCGGCAACGAAGCCGCATCAACCGCAAACCCATGATTATGGCTCGAAATCTCAACATGCATGGTATCGCTGGAGCGCACCGGCTGGTTGCTCCCGCGATGGCCAAAATGCAGCTTGTAGGTTGTTCCGCCCAGCGCAAGCCCGAGAATCTGGTGGCCGAGGCAGATGCCGAAGATCGGCGTTTTGCCGAGCAGGTCGCGCACTGCCTGGATACCGTAGGTGACGGCTGCCGGATCGCCGGGGCCATTCGAGAGAAAGACGCCGTCTGGGTGCAGCGCCAGCACATCAGCGGCGGGAGTGGTCGCCGGCACGACGGTGATACGGCACCCTTGCTCGGCCAGCAGGCGCAAAATGTTGCGCTTGATGCCAAAATCGTACGCCACAACGTGATACGTCGCCTGCCCCTGTTGTGCAGCCGTTTCACCATGCCCCCAGCCGGCAGGGCTCCCCTCGACCCAGTGGTATGGTTCGGCGCAGGTCACGTGCGGCACCAGGTCAAGGCCCTGCATTGACGGCGCGGCCCGCGCCGCCGCGATCATGCGCTGCGGTTCCGGATCGTGCGATGAAAGCACGGCGCGCATGGCGCCCTGCGACCGGATGTGGCGCACCAGCGCCCGCGTATCAACCCCGGTGATCGCGACGATGCCGTTGCTGGCTAGGTACTCGGCGAGGGGCTGCGTTGCGCGCCAGTTTGACGCACGCGGGCTGACGGAGCGCACCACGAACCCAGAGACCCACGCCCGGCGGCTCTCGTCATCCTCGATGTTGACGCCGGTATTGCCAATATGCGGCGCGGTCATCACCACGATCTGGCCGTAGTAGGAGGGGTCGGTCAACACCTCCTGGTAGCCTGTCATGGATGTATTGAACACCACTTCGCCGGCGCGTTCGCCAATCGCCCCCAGCGCATACCCGGGCCAGATCGTGCCATCTTCCAGCGCGAGCAGTGCGCGCACCTTCTTCATCATGTCCCAGCTTCCCACATTCCACGTTCCCACATTCCACGTTCCCACGTTCCCACGTTCCACGTTCAACGCTCAAACTCAATCACCACTGCCGTCTCATCGCATGCGTGCTGGAGCGGGCAGATTGTACAATCGCGCCATACTTTATCAGGGAAATCGTCTTTGGATGTGATGCGAAAGCCCAGTTTTACGAAGAACGGAACAGCGCGAGTCAACGCAAAGATTTTCTTGAATCCCTGGCGATGCGCCTCGTCCACCAGACTGCGCACCAGCGCCTGGCCGACGCGCAAGCCGCGATACGCCGGAAGGACGGCGAGCGACCGTAACTCGACCAGCGTCGGGTTCATCTGCACCAGCGAACCGATGCCGGCAGGCGCGCCATCCACTTCGGCGACCAGCCAGGTCGGCAGGGTGGCGCGTATATTCTCGGCGCTGCGCGGCAACAGATGCCCCTGGCGTGCGTTTTCGGCGACAATCGCGACGATCGCCTCAACGTCCTCCTCTTCGGCGCGCCGGACAATGATCTCCGCCGCTCGCGGCGGCACGACAAACACCTGCGACTCGCGGACGTGCACGGTCATTCGTTCATGGTCCTTTCAGTTACGATCGTCGTTCCACCATGGGCCAGCCCTGCCATACTGGTAATTCGCGCCGCGCGCACGCCAGCGTCGAGCGCAACGAGCGCCGCGCGCACTTTGGGGATCATTCCGCCGCTAATCACGCCATCGGCGATCAGGCGCTCGACGTCGTCACGGGTAAGGGCAGGCGCCACATCGCCGGCGACCAGGACGCCGGGCACGTTTGTTACAAACACGACCTCATCGCACTCAAGTGCGGCAGCCACCGCGCCGGCGGCCTCATCGGCATTCACATTGTACGGTCCATCCGGCCCAAGTGAGATCGGCGCAATGACCGGTATGATGTTGCGTGCGAGCAACTCGTGCAACACATCGCTGCGTACCGTGGTGGGCCGGCCCACCCGCCCCAGATCGCCGGCCGGATGTTCCTGTTTCACCACCCGGATCAGCCCGCGGTCAACGCCGGAGAGCCCGATCGCATCGGCGCCGGCGGCCAGGAGTGCCGCCACCAGGCGGGTACTGACACTGCCGCAGAGCACCATCTCCGCCGCGGTGAGCGCGGTGGCGTCGGTGTAGCGCAGGCCGGCAACGAAACGCGGCGTGCCGCCCAGTGCCTCCTGCACGATACCGATCTCTTTGCCGCCGCCATGGACCAGCACCGGCACAGGGCGCATCCCTGCGACCTGGCGGGCAAGTTCTGCAACAAAGGCCGGCTCATCCAGCTCGTTGCCGCCGATCTTGAGCACCAGCGTTGAGCGTTGCGTGCTGTATGTTGAATGTACCATTGCTTCCGCCTGGATGCTGTAAAATCCGAGATGCATCATGCCGGACCACCCTGCCGAGACGCACCGCCTGACTCGTGCCACTCAAAGAAGACCAAGGGTTTCTGCCAGGCCGAACATCACATTCATATTCTGGATCGCCTGGCCGGCGGCGCCCTTGACCATATTGTCTTCGCTAGAGATAACAATCAGCAGGCCGGGGCGCGCCAGGGTCACCGAGATGGCACAGACGTTGGTCCCCGTTGTGTGTGCCAGCGTCGCCAGTTGACCGGCAGGCAACACCCGCACGAACGGCTCCCCGGCGTATTGCGCAGTATAGACCGCGCGCGCCTGTGTCTCGCTCCACGTTTCGGGAACACGCAGATAGATCGTACTCAGAATGCCGCGACTTACCGGCAGCAACTGTGGCGTAAACACGATCTCGGGAGTCACGCCGCGCGCGATGCGGTGCGCCTCCTGCATCATCTCGCCGACGTGGCGGTGCACCTGGCCGATACTGTAGGGCGCCAGGCTTTCGTTCACCTCGACAAAGTGCGTATTCTGCTTCGGCACGCGCCCCGCGCCCGACACCCCCGACTTTGCGTCAATAATGATCAGCGGGTCGGTCAACGCTCCGGCCATCAGCAGCGGCGCGACACCCAGCAGCGCACCGGTGGGATAGCAGCCGGGGTTGGCGATCAGCGGTGCATCGCGCAGCAGCGCGCGGTATAATTCCGGCAGGCCATACGGTGCGGGCAGCAGTTCCGGCGCCGGGTGCTCGTGCCCATACCAGCGGCGGTACGCCTCCGGCGTGGCCAGGCGAAAATCGGCGGAGAAATCAATGACCCGCACGCCGGCCCCCCGTGCGCGGCGCGCCATCTGCGCGGCGACACCGTGGGGCAACGCCAGAAACACCACATCAACATCGCCGAGCGGCGCATCGTCAGGTGCGATCAACGGCGCATCGAGCGGACCGGGAATGACGTCGGCCAGCGTCTTACCTGCTGACGACTCGGATGTCGTGAAGACGACGCGCGCCTGCGGGTGGCGTTGCAGCCAGCGCAACAACTCATACCCGGCATAGCCGGTCGCACCGAAGATACCAACCCTGATCATGCCGCCCCCCAAAGAAAAGCCCTTCGGACACTGTCGGCATCCGAAGGGTTCATCATCACGTTTGCGCTTGATTGGCGACCCACATCCTGTTTTGCGCGCACGCTAGCTGCCCTCCGGACCCTGACGGCCCGGACGACGACGGATACGGCGCAGTGTGCACAGGTTGGCAGGCATGTGTTCCATAGCGCCGCTAATAATAATGCCCCTGGAAGGGGTTGTCAAGCGGCAATCTGCCATCTGCTGTCGGGTGTGAAGAAAGTCGAGGCGTAACGCGTCTGCTGGCGCTCAAGCTCTCCACCGAACCGTGATCGCCAGTATCAGCGAGATGGCAGCGGCACAGCGCCGGATCATGCCGACGACATCGTACAGCCGTGATTTCCGGTGAGCAACCGTGTCTGTGGTACACTGCACCGGAGACGCCTGCAGGAGCCGGGTATAACGCATATCTCTACCAGGAGAACCTCGTCATGACCACCATTTACAACTTCAATGCCGGACCGGCGATCCTTCCGGCGCCGGTGCTGGAGCGCGCTCAGCATGAACTTCGCGATTACCATGGGCGTGGCATGTCCATTCTTGAAATGAGCCATCGCTCGAAGGAGTACGAGGCGATCAACAACGAGGCGGAACAACGGATAAAACGCCTGCTTGGCGCTGGCGACGATTATCACGTTCTGTTTCTGCAAGGCGGCGCCAGCCTCCAGTTTGCCATGCTGCCACTGAATGTTCTGCCGCCGGGCGCCTCGGCCGATTACCTTGTCACCGGCGCCTGGGCCGAGAAGGCGTATGAAGAAGCAGCGGCGATCGGACGGGCCCGGATCGCCGCCACGACCGCCGATGGCGGCTACCGGCGTATGCCGGCTCCGGCTGAGATCACACTTGACCCTGATGCCGCGTACGTCCATCTTACGAGTAACGAGACCATCCAGGGAACGCAGTGGCAGGCGTGGCCCGACGCCGGTGACCGGCCGCTGGTTGCCGACATGAGCAGCGACATCATGTCGCGCCCGATCGAGATACAGCGTTTTGCCCTGATCTATGCCGGCGCACAGAAGAATCTCGGCCCGGCAGGCGTGACGGTCGTCGTGATCCACGATTTGTTCCTGAAGAGTGCCTCAAGCAGCGCGCCGACCATGTTGCGTTACGCGACGCATGTCAAGAACCGCTCGCTCTACAATACACCGCCGGTGTTCGCCGTCTACATGCTGAATCTGGTGCTGGAGTGGATTGAGGCGCAGGGTGGCCTGCCGGCGATGGCCGAACGTAACACGCGCAAGGCAACGACACTCTACCAGGCGATCGACGCCGCCGGCGGCTTCTATCGCGGCCATGCGATGCCTGAGAGCCGCTCGTTCATGAACGTCACCTTCCGCCTGCCGACAGAAGCGCTGGAGCAGCAGTTCATCGCCGAAGCAGCGGCGCATGGCATGGTTGGCCTGGCGGGGCACCGCTCGGTTGGTGGGGTGCGCGCCTCGATCTACAATGCCATGGGCCAGGAAGGGTGCGACGCGCTGGCAGGGTTCATGGCCGAGTTTGTGCGCCGCCATGGGTGAGCAAAGAGCGGCCAGAGCGCGGAACGGCCGGTGAGCAGTGCCACCCCAAGCACTGTGCTGATGACGGCGAGCCAGCCACTGGTGGCGAGGAGTAGCATCCCTCGTGGCAGGCGGTCGATCGCTACACCGGCCAGCGGTGTCAGTCCCAGGGTTGCGATGGCGCCAACCAGGGAGAGGCTTCCCAGCAAGGCGCCGGACGCTGTCAGGTCATACACCATCCAGCTCAACGTGACCTGCTGAATCCATTGGGCACCATTGGCGATGGTGCTTCCCAGCAGGAGCCAGCGAAAGTTCGGCACCCGCAGTGCTGCGAATACGCCAGTCTGCCGGGGCGCCGCGGGATTCGTTGCCGCCCGAATCGGTGACGGTGCCACGAATGGCCCTCCCACTGAAAACGGACATAAGTCTATTTTGATCGCGGTGCACTCTACTGGTCAGCAGTCAGTTTGTCAAGCCGGCGGGTACAGGGCGGTCATCAGGGCTTGAGCAAAGTCCTTGGGGCGTTGCCCCAAACCCCAGTTTTTGGGTGTTGGGGGGGGGGGGG
>JACAEQ010000126.1 GCA_013388755.1 Chloroflexota bacterium | reverse complement strand
CCCGCACCCCCACCGGAGGTGACTTTGCAAGAGCCCTGAGGGCGGTCTTGGTATCGCTTGACATACCGTGATGCATCGCGTATGATACGTATAAGTTATACGTATCACCACTGAAGCGGAGCAATCGTGTGAGTCGCAAGCGCCCGACGCAGGCCGACGTTGCACGACTGGCCGGTGTATCACAGGCCACTGTTTCCTATGTGCTGAACAACAGCGCAGCGATCAGTGTGCCTGATGAGACGCGGCGGCGTATTCTGGAGGCCGTCGAGACCCTGGGATATGAACCGGATCGGGTTGCGCAGACGCTGCGAACGCGCAAGACCTATACACTGGCATGCATTATTCCTGATATCGCCAACCCCTTTTACCCTGCATTTGCGCGTGGGGTGCAGGATGTTGCCGAGCGCTCCGGCTACGATCTGATCCTGTATAACACCGATGGTCTTGCCGATCGCGAACAGAAGTGTCTGCGCTCGGTACGTCAGGGCCGTGCAGATGGCGTGATTGCCGTGTTGTTCCATACATCGGCGCGTGAGTTGTTCACCCTGCTCGACATGGGGATCGCCATCGTGCGGCTCGAGTCGACGCCCAAGGATGCCGGCCCACGCCCGCTTGACAATCTATTTCTCGACAATACTGCCGCTGCCGAGGCGGCAGTGTCGTATCTGCTCGATGCCGGGCATACACGGATCGGCATGATTGCGGGGACGCTGGATACGCCGCCGCGCGAACTGCGGATCCGCGGCTATCGCCAGGCACTTGCGCGTCGCCGTCTGCTGCCCGACGTGCAGCTCATTCGCAGCGGCGACTTTCGCGAGGAGGGGGGGGAACAGGCCATGCGCGAGCTGTTGCGCCTGCCGCGGCGCCCGACGGCGGTCTTCGCCGCCAATGATCTGATGGCGATCGGTGCCCTGGTTGCCGCGCGCGATGCGGGGGTGCGTGTGCCGGAGGATGTCGCGGTGGTTGGTTTTGACGATATTCCTGCAGCGCGTGTGGTAACCCCGCCATTGACGACCATTGCCCAGCATCCTGACCGGATGGGGCAACGGGCCGCCGAGATGGTGTTCGAACGACTCGATGGCCGCGCTCCGGCCCATGGTCGCGTCGAGGCTGCACCGTTTGAGCTCGTGATACGCCAGTCGGCATAGTGCCGATCCGAACAAAGATACGCCTCGTGTCATTTGTCCAGAAGGAGAAAGGAGGGAGTAACGCACCTGCAGTACTGTCTGAAACAGTATGTGTGAGTCAAGGCCCTGGTCAGATCATGCCAAAGGAGGCTCATTCCGATGAAGCTGTTCAGAATCTCCACGTTTGTGACGCTCATTGCGCTGGCACTGGCCGCCTGTGGCGGCGCCCCCGCCGCGCAACCCACAGCTGCCCCTGCCGCCGAGCAGCCGACGACTGCGCCGGCTGCCGTGCAGCCTGCCGCCCCCGCCACCAGCGATAAGGCTGTCGTAACGTTCTGGTTCGAACCATCCGATGTGGGCGGGAACACAGCCTGCGTCATTGATGCCGTCATTGCGCCGTTCAATGCGCAGAGCACGTCGATCATGGTTGAGGCGGTACCGCAACCCAACCTGTGGGACGCAACGCGCACCGCGCTTGCCGGTGGTTCCGGCCCGGATATCGTGGTAACCCCCGGCCCGTCGTTCGCCTTCGAACTGGTGCAGGCCGACCAGTTGCTTGCGCTGGATGACCTCGCGCAGCAGTTCAACTGGGGCGATATGTTCGTGCCCTGGGCGCTCAATCTTGGCAAAGTCAATGGGAAGCTCTACAGCGTGCCAAATGAGTTTGAGACACTGGTGCTCTACTACAACAAGACATTGTTCGAAAAGAACGGCTGGGCTGTGCCACAGACCATGGATGAGTTGATGGCGCTCTCGGCGAAGATCAAAGAGGCGGGTGTCATTCCATTTGCCCATTCCAATGCCGAGTGGCGCCCGACCAATGAGTGGTTCGTCGGGACGTTCTTTAACCGGATTGCCGGGCCGGCCAGTGTCTATGCCGCGCTCAAGGGTGAAAAGTCGTGGACCGACCCTGAATTTGCCCGGGCGGTCGATATGCTGACCAGGATGCAGACGGAGGGGTATTTCATGGGCGGCCTCGATCGCTATTACACGGCGACGGGTGACGAGCGCTATGCCGCCTTCGGCAATGGCGCTGCGGCAATGAATATCGAGGGGACCTGGGCCATGGGCGTTGAGGCCGGCAGCATGCCCTCGTTTTTCGGCCAGGCTGCAGGCAATGAGAATGACTGGGACTGGATCCCGATCCCTTCGACAAAGGCTGGCGAGGCGATCTTTGATATCGGCATCGGCTCGACCTATTCGATCGCCAGAACTGCGAAGAACCCGCAGGCGGCTGCCGAGTTCCTCACCTTCTTCTTCTCGCCCGCGACGCAGGCGCGGTTGCTGAAGGATTGCGGCAGCGCACCTGCGCCGGTGCGCCTCGAGGCCGATGCGCTGGACGGTATCGACCCGCGCAAGGCGCAGATCCTTGAAGCAATGGGTAAATCGTCGGATGCCGGTACGTATGGTTACACTACCTGGACCTTCTGGCCGCCGAAGAGTGACGTCTACATCTACGAAGAGATCGAGAAAGTCTGGGCCGGCGACATGACGGCGCAACAGTATCTCGAAGGTCTTCAGACGCTGTTCACCGAGGAGTTGAAGGCTGGTGATATTCCGCCGATCCCTGAACGTTAGGGAGTCAGGGGTTACTTCGGCGAAATCAATGCCATCTCCGAAGTAACCCTTAACCTGATCCCAAGACGGGGTGAAGGGGTTATTTGCAACATATTGCACTTAACCCTGAATACACACAGGAGCGTACGATGGCGCACACTCAACCGACCGGCGTTGCCGGTGTTCAGGCGCGCGCGGCGCCGCGCCGGCGACGATTCTCGCAGCGCGCGATCGTCGCCTGGCTCTTCATGTTGCCGATCCTGGTGCTGTTTGCGCTGGTGGTCATCGGCCCGTCGATTGCCGCAGTCTTCTATTCGTTTACCGACTGGTCCGGCATCGGTAAGGCCGAGTGGGTCGGGCTGGCAAATTATCAGAAGCTGTTTTTCCAGGATCTGTCGTTCCGGAAGGCATTCAGCAACAATATCATCTGGATGATCATCTTCTTGATCATACCGGTCACACTGGCGCTCTTCGCCGCCGGCGTTCTGGCACCGGTGCGGCGCGGCGGTATGATGTTCCGCGCCGCGCTGTTCATCCCGTACCTCCTGCCGACGGTCATCGTCGCCCAGATCTGGCGTAACCTGCTCAGCCCGACACAGGGTATCGGCGCGCTGCTGGCGAACTGGGGCATTGCCGGGTTCGACCGGGCGTTCCTCGGTCTGTCACAGACGGCGCTCTATGCGATTGCGTTCGTCAATAACTGGCAGTGGTGGGGCTTCCTGATGGTGTTGTTCCTGGCAGCGATGCAAAACATCCCGCGCGAATTGTACGATGCGGCGCGTATTGACGGGGCCAGCCGGCTCGATGAGTTTCGTTACGTCACGCTTCCTGGCATTATGCCGACGCTGGTGTTCATGTTGCTCATGACCGCAATCTGGTCATTCCTGATCTTCGACTATGTCTGGATCCTGACGCAGGGCGGCCCGGCAGGGTCGTCGGAAGTCCTTGGCACCCTGGTGTATAAGAATGCCTTCAATCGCTTCGAAGCCGGGTATGCCTCGGCGATCGGTCTGACAATGAGCGCGCTCGCGGGCCTGATGATTGTGATCTTCATCATGCTGCGCCGGCGCGGGTGGGAGATCTGATAATGGCAACAACACCTGCGATCCGGCCACGCCCTCCCTTGCGTCTCGGGCTGACGACCAACTACCTGATCCTGATCGTTCTCACCATGTTCGCGCTGGCGCCGATTGTGGTGATGGGGTTCAACTCGCTGAAGAGTAATGCTGAGGTCGGGCGCAACCCGCTTGGCCCGCCGGCGGCGATTCAATGGAACAACTACCCGCGCGCCTGGGAGCAGGGCGAATTCGGCAAGACGACACGCAACAGCGCCATCCTCGTTGCTTCGACCGTAATAGGCGTGCTGGCGCTGGGTGGCATGGCTGCCTATAGCCTGGCGCGCCTGAACCTGCCTGGCGGCGGCATGGTGATGCTGCTTCTGCTGGTGATCTCAACACTACCGATCCAGTTGTTCCTGGTGCCGCTCTTCTTCCTGTGGAAGAATCTCGGGCTGATCAACAACCTCGCCGGGTTGACCCTGATCTATACGGCGACCAATGCGCCATTCGCAATCTTTCTGCTGCGCTCATATATGGTTCAGTTGCCTGCCGATTTTGAGGACGCGGCGCGCGTGGATGGTGCCAATGAGTGGCAGGTGTTCAGTAAGGTCGTCCTGCCGCTCTCCTGGCCCGGATTTCTGACCGTCGGCCTTGTTGTTGGCCTGGGGGTCTGGAACGAGTTTCTGCTGGCGACGGTCTTTATCAGCAACCCGGATCTGTTCCCGGTGGCCACCAGTTACTATCGCTTCACATCGCGGTTCAGCCGCGACTGGTCGCTCACCAGCGCGGCAGCGGTGATGATGATCGCGCCGATCCTGATCCTCTTCCTGGCGCTGCAACGCCGGTTCATTGATGGCCTGACGCAGGGAGGGCTCAAAGGATGACAACCAGCACGTTGTCCGATCGCATACTCGGGTGCCTGTATGGCGGCGCGATTGGCGACGCACCTGGCGCGCCCGCCGAAGGGCGCACGCCGGAAGCGATTCGCGCGCGCATTGGCGCAATCACCGATTTCAGGGTGATCCCCACGACAAAGGAGTACCACAATGCCCATCCCCTCCGACTATACCGAACGCGTGTATGCCGGTGTGCTCGGCAAAATCATCGGTGTTTATCTGGGCCGCCCATTTGAAGGCTGGACGTACGACCGGATCATGGCCGAGCTTGGCGAGATCTGGTATTACGTCCACGAGAAGCGCGGCACGCCGCTGATTGTGACCGACGACGATATCTCCGGCACGTTCACCTTTCTGCGCGCGCTGCCCGATTACGGCAACACGCGCGATCTGGCGCCGGCGCAGATCGGGCAGACCTGGTTGAACTATATTATCGAGGGCCGCACGATTCTCTGGTGGGGCGGTATGGGCAACTCGACCGAACACACCGCCTACCTGCGCCTGAAACACGGGATCACGGCGCCGCTCAGCGGGTCGATTGCGTTGAATGGCAGGGTCGTCGCCGAGCAGATCGGATCGCAGATCTTCATTGATGGCTGGGCCATGGTCGCGCCCGGCGATCCGGAACTCGCCGCCGACCTGGCGCGGCGCGCTGCGTCGGTCAGTCACGACGGCGAGGCGATCTATGGCGCGCAGGTCCTGGCGGCGATGGAGGCCCAGGCATTCGTTGAACGCGACCTGAATGTGCTGATCGATACGGCTGTCAGCTTCATTCCAGCGGACTCGATCATCTACCGGATGATCAACGATATTCGTGAGTGGCATGCCGAATTTCCCGACTGGCGCCAGACACGTGACCAGATTGTCGCCAACTATGGCTATGACCGGTATGGCGGGAACTGCCATATGGTTCCGAACCATGCGCTGATTCATCTTGGTTTGCTCTATGGTGACGACGACTTCCAGAAGTCGCTGATGATTACCAACACCGCCGGCTGGGATACCGACTGCAATTCCGGCAATGTTGGCTGCCTGCTGGGGATCAAGAATGGCCTGGCAGGGATCAATGCCGGCCCCGACTGGCGCGGCCCGGTGGCGGATCGCCTGTATCTGCCGACGGCTGATGGCGGGCGGGCCATCACCGATGCGGTGCGCGAAACGTATCACGTCGTCAATATCGGGCGCGCGCTTGCTGGCGAGCCACCACTGGCGCCGAAGGGTGGCGCGCGGTTCCACTTTGAGTTGCCCGGATCGGTGCAGGGCTTTATCGCCGACGAGCATGTTGAAGCCAGGGGCACCCTGCAGATCGAAAACGTTCCTGGCCATAGCGCGCGCGGTAGCCGCAGCCTGGCACTCCGTTACCGGAAGCTGGCCCCTGGACGTGTGGCGCGCGCCGCCACCGCCACGTTCGTTCCACCTGAGGCGATCAAGATGCCGGGGTACACACTCCTTGCCTCGCCGGCACTCTACCCCGGGCAGCGATTGAGCGCCCACGTGCGCGCCGATGGCGCCGATCCCGCGCCGGTCCAGTGCCGCCTGTACCTGATGGTCTACGGCGCCGATGACGATCTGGTGCGCACCTCTGGCCCGGAGGCACTGCTGTCGCCTGGCGGCGATCATACGTTTACCTGGCGCATCCCGGATACTGGTGGCCAGCCGATCGCCGCGATCGGCATCGAACTGGCCGGTCATGGCCACGGCACGGTCTATCTCGACTATCTGACCTGGGATGGCGCGCCGGAGGTGTCGTTCGGCCGGCCCGCGCACGGTGGCACGATGTGGCGACGCGCCTGGGTTGATGGCACCAGTGCCTATGAACGCTGGTGGCCCGAGACGTATCGCCTGATTCAGAATGAAGGTACCGGCCTGCTGATCCAGGGCGGGCGCGACTGGAGCGATTACCGCGCGGCCGCGACGCTAACGCCGCACATGGCGGCGGCCTGCGGATTGGGGGCGCGGGTGCAGGGAATGCGTCGCTACTATGCATTGCTGATCGCGCGCGATGGCTCCGACACAGGGGTGGCGCGCCTGATCCGCGCGCTGGATGGCGCTACTGTACTGGCCGAGACCCCGTTCGCGTGGGAGTATTATCAGAGTTATGCGTTCGAACTGGAGGTGGTTGGCGGGGTGTTGCGTGGAACCGTTCGCGGGCCGGGCGGCGCCGGTGTGACGCTCAGCGCATCGGACACCATGCTTGATGGTGGCGGGATTGGCCTGATCATCAGCGAGGGCCGCGCCGCCGCCGAGCATGTGACGGTGCGCCCGGCATAGGTGGGCCACCGCCGGGAGTGATGCCCCGGCGGGGCATCGCTGCCGGTGGCCCCCTGGCTCCAACACCTTTCAAATAAGCTCTTCGCCCCCACCCCGGCCCGCCCCCGCCGGGGGCGGGAGTCCGACTCCTCCCCCCAGCGGGGGGAGGTTGGGTAGGAACCGTTCAGCGTAAGATTGATCGTCTTGCCGGACGGGTCCGACTCCTCCCCCCAGCGGGGGGAGGTTGGGTGGGGGGCTGTGCGGTGCAGAACGCCTTATTTGCAAGGTATTGCCCCTGGCTCTCGATCGTAACCAATTCCATCGTCTTACCTGATCGGTCGCTTTGCCGGGATGCCGGTGGCGCGCGGATACGCATCCGGCGTCGGCGTTACTTTGGTGATAACCACCAGGGTACGCGGCTCGACGCCGGGCAGTTCGACCGGCTCGACCGCAAAGATCCGGCCGCCGAGGCGTTCAACGGCATTGCGCGCGCGTGCCACTTCGGCGGTGATGTCACCCCCTTTTGGCGCCAGGAAACGCCCGGTAACACGACATAACGGGAGACAGTATTCTGCCAGGACGGCAAGATCGGCAACCGCGCGCGCCGTCACGACGTCGTACCGTTCGCGGTGGTGTGGGTCGCGCCCGACCTGCTCGGCGCGCGCTGCCAGCACGGTCACGCCGGTCAGGCCGAGTTCGGCGACCAGATGACGCAGGAAATCGGCCTTTTTCGCGACGCTCTCGATGAGCGTCAGGTTGAGCGCCGGGCACAGCAGTTTGAGAGGCAGGCCAGGAAAGCCGGCGCCGCTGCCGACGTCCGCAAGGCTCGACGGCTGTTCGCCCCAGCTCAGCGCGCAGCGCAGCGAGTCGAGAAAGTGGCGCGTCATGATGGCGTGCTCGTCGAGGATCGCCGTGAGGTTGGCTCGTGTGTTCCACCGGCGCAGTTCGGCGCTGTAGGTTGCGAATTGCTGGAGCTGCGTCTCGGTGAGACACAACCCCCAGCCTGTGGTGATGGCGCGGAGTTCATCCATAGCGAGCAACGTGCAACAACCTTGTGCCCCGATGCGGCGCGCGACGCGCAGAAACGGCGGCGCATCCGCGGATCACGGGTGTGGCTCGCCGCTGTGGCGGTACAGCCCGTGCTGTGCAATATAGTCAACCACGGCATCCGGGGTCTGGTAGCGAATAGGTTTGCCTGCGGCGACACGCCGGCGCAGGTCGCTACTGGAAATGTCGAGGCGCGGGCCATCAATGAGGGTAAGCCGTTCCAGCACGCCAGGAAGGGCTCGCGCGAGGCGCACCAGGTCGAGCGTTGCGCCGGGCCGTGTAACACCCACCAGGCTGGCCAGTTCCAGGATGCGCTGCACATCGCGCCAGCGCGGCAGGTCAGCCAGGGCATCGACGCCGAGAATGAGGCAGAGCGCGTCAGGAAGCTGATCGTGCAGTTGCTGCAGTGTAACAGCCGTGTATGACGGGCCGGCGCGCTCGATCTCGATGGCTGATACTGCGAAGAACGGGTTCCCGGCGCACGCCAGGTGCGCCATGGCCAGGCGATGAGCCGACGATGCAACATGCCGGCCCGCCTTGAGCGGTTGTTCGCCGGCTGGAACGACCATCACGCGACTGAGGTGCAGCGCAACGCGCGCCTCTTCCGCAATCGCGAGGTGCCCATAATGGATGGGATCAAACGTGCCGCCGAGGATGCCGATGCGGCTGCTCATTACTGGTCAAGCTCATGCTCAAGCTCAGCGCCCTCCTGCAGCAGGTTCCACACCAGCCAGGAAAGCGCGCGCCGATCGTCGCGGGCGAGGTGGGCGACATACGGACGGATGAGTTCCACGATGTCCTGACGACTCAGCACATAACACCGGCGCCCGAGGTGGTTGTAGAGGCGGATGGCCAGCAGATCGGCGAACTCGTGCAATTCACGCTCGGAGAGAGTGTCATCGGCATCGCGCGGCATGGGCGATCACTCGTCATCGTCGTGGTACAGGCGCCGGGTCCGGTTGCGGTTCTGGTAGTGGCTTGCCTCGCGCGGGTCGAACTGTGGCGCGCGACTGCGGCGCTCCCGCTCAGGTGACGGTTGCAGCGCAGCTTCCTGTGGCGCCGGCTCGCGCCCGCCGCTGAACGTCGAATTGACCAGCGTATCGCCGATATACTCCAGCACATCGCGGATATCCTGGTTATCGTCGAGCATGTTGTCGAACGGCAGTGCAACACCGGAGACCGTCTTCACCGTCTGGCCGACCTCCTTCAGCGTCCGGTCGATGCCACTCACCAGCGACTGCATCACCGCCGCCAGTTCCTCGCGTTCCTGCACCGTCAGATTGGCGAAGCCAATCAGCGCCTTCTCCTGCGCCCGCAGCAGCGTCGCGCGCAGGATGGCGATGTCGGCCTGGGTCTGCAACTCATAGCGCTTCACCAGGTGTGCCTGGCGGACCTGTTCCACCAGTTCATCGCTCGACACCGGCGTCCACAACAACGCGGGAATCACGATGAAGCCAATCATGCCGATCAGCACCTGCTGATAGACCAGGTTCGCATCGGCGACGACGGGTTGCGCGGCCCACCAGGCCCACTGGAGCTGGAAGGCATAGTAGAGCAGGTAGAGCGCGCACCCGATGATCACCGGGAAGGCCCAGGTGCGGGCATTGACCTTCTGCAGCAACATGCCGGCAGGCGACCAGGGAATGAGGAACGAGACCAGGCTGGGCGGCGCGAGCACCAGGATGGCAGTGAAGGCGACGGCAACGATACGATTGTCGGTGAGTTGCGACTGGACGCCCCACCAGTAGGCGGCGGAGCCGGCCATGGCGACGAACGCCAGGATCGCCAGGAGGGTGCGGGACGTCAACTGCACGTTGCCGGGGCGGCGACGTTGCCCGCGGATCATGTTTAGATAATTGCTGCTCACGGACACTCTCCGGTGGCGCGGGCCCCATTCAAGGCGCCTGAATGGCGTCCGACTCCAATAGAAACGCCTCGACGCTTATTGTATATCCAGCAGCTTCCATACGCAGCCGGACAGCATCAGATATTGCGGTCAGGCCGAAGTCGTTATTGATACGATACGGCACCTCCAGTGCCGTCGCCCCGCCTGACCGCAGGCGAAATCGCGCCTGGACGGGAAAATCGCCCATGAGGGTGCCGATTTCCAGCGCCTGACCGGTTGCCGGATCGTACCAGAAGAGGGTTACTCGCCTGGTTGCCCGGTAGAGACGTGGCGGGTCGAACACCTCCCGGTTCAGTTGCTCGGCGCGCCAGCGCTCTTCACTCGTCAGCGGCCTCGCCGTCTGCGGCACAATCTGGACCACCGGCGACGGTGTTGCCGTAACTGGTGGCATGGTTGCCGTTGCATCCACCCCTGGCGGCGCAGGCCGTGTTACGGCAGGGATCGTCGCCGTGGTGCCGGGCGCTGGCCGCGCTGTCGCTGTCACCAGCGGCGTCCGTGTGGCACGCGCCGTATCCAGACGCAATGGCTGGCCGCATCCGGTGAGCAGCGGCAGCATGCACGCCAGCACAAGCAGGTACTTTGTCACAATAACAACTTCCGAACAGAAGTTCGGAAATAGAACATGTGTGCGAAGTATACCACCAGGCTTCGATACTGTCAACCACCACAGATAAACAACGTGCCTGGCAAGGCACACAATCGCAACATATTGTAAACTTTTGATTGGCAATTGTCAAGCCATTCTTCACCATTTATGGCGTCGGAATAAGCCATACGCATATCGTGCCAACGACACCAGGAATGGGCTTTACACATCTGCGGAACGGGGATATATTATGCCTATGTTAACTCACACGACGCACGCAGTGGCGTACCGGCAAGATGGCCCGGAAGGCGGTACGCCCTCCAGGGTCAATCATCCGATCCACCGCGTAACTGCCGGAGACAAGAGGTTATCGAATGCAGGAATACCGGGTGCAATGGCTGCGCCGCGTGCTGGTGGCAGTGCTGCTGCTGGCGACGGTTCCTGGATGCGGCGTTGCCGATAGTATCGTGCATGCGGCGACACTGCCGGCGTTCGGTGTCAATCTTGGCGCGTGCTATCTTGCCGGGTTCAGCGCGACTGTTCCAGACTGTGCCAGGAACGATGATTGCGAGCCTTCGGCGCACACGCGCGCGCCGCGCGTCTATACCGTCTGGCTGTTTACCCGCCGCACTCCCTTCTTCCCCGGCGCGCCGCGGGTAGAACTGCTCCTCAAGTGGCCGTTACGCGAAACGCCGTAAGATCGCTCCGGTTCTTCTCCTCGCGCACATGCCCGCAAGCGGAATGACGCAGGGGCGCCGCAGGCGCCCCTGGCCCACCTGCGGCGCCATCAATGAACTCGCGGGCGCGCCTAGCGTGCCTGGCGCACCTGGCCCTGGCCATCGGGTGTCGCTGCCATCATCTGCTGCAGCAGCGGGCGCGCCGGCGGAATGAGGGTAATCGCCGCCTGCCCTTCGGTCAGGTTCTGCAGTTCGAGAATATCAAATAGCGCCTCCGCCACCTCCCGGTCCTCAGCGATTCTGTTCAGCGCCGCGCCGACGATCTGTGGCCGGATCGCCTGCGCCTTGGCGAACTCGATCGCCGCCTGACGTTCCGCCGTGCTGGTGATGATGCTCACCTGGTTCGCGCCATCCTGCTTGATCGCCGCAGTCACCTGGCGCAACCGGTTCACGACCTTCTCCTCGATCTGGCGGATCATGCCGGTGTCACGGAAATGAACCTTGCGAATGTAGACCGAGCCAAGCTGGTACCCCCACTCTGCCGACTTCGGCGACACTTCATCGCGCACGGTACGGCTCATTGCGTGGCGATTCTCCAGCATATCGGCCAGCGGCAGATTGCTCAGTGTGCGCACCACCGCATTCCCAACGTTGGCCGCCAGCGATCCTTCAGGATCGGCGTTCTTAAACAGGTAGGCGATCGGGTCGCTGATCTTGTACTCATACCAGATGCCGACGCCCATCGGCGCGCCTTCTTCCGAGTTGACCGGCTGGCTACGCAGATATTTCTGGTCGAGCCGCAGATCGATCACGTGGCAGCGGCCGAGCCAGTTGACGATCAACGCCGCCGGGCCGAGTTGAATCGGCAGAAAATAGAGCCCCGGCTCACGCAGCACACCGACGACGTTGCCGAAGAGGACATAGACGCGGCAGGTACCTTCTTCAACAATGGCATACAGGCCGAACGCGCGTATCAACCCGAGGATGGTCGGCACTGCGATGAGGCAGAAGATGAAGGTAACGACCGCTGCGATGGCAAACTCGATCATAGCTGTTCCTCCAGGATGACGCGCTCGGCCTGGTTGTACAACTTCAGGCGTACATTACGCAGGTACGACTGCAATGCGCCGGACCCGCTACGTTTCAGGTCGCGCAACTGCGCCGCCAGCGCCATAAGCGGCTCGACCTCCGCCTGCGCCTTCAACGTCTCGATCTCCACCGCCCGCTTCGATTGCACGATCTTCTGGTCGGCTGACGCCTGCGCCAGGCTAATATCCGACGAGACCTGGTTGTGGGCCGTGTTGATCGCTGCCAGCGCCGATTCCACCTCGTGCGGTGAGTCGATGCTGGTGATCAGTGACGCGTCGAACTGGATGCCGTAACGTGCCGCTGACGAGAGGCATTCACGATCCATCAGTTCGTTGAGATCGCGCAGGTTCTTGCGCAGGTCGTTAATCGACACGCCGGTGACCACATTACTGTCTATCGGCGCGGTCTCGGTGGTGATCGCGCGCTGCGGCGCCTCGAAATTCGCGATGCGCTCGCGCAGAATGGAGATAAAATACCCCATAACGTGGACGATCGGATTTTTCACGCCCCACAGATAGGCGTACAGGTTCCGCTCATGCACGCGATAGCGGATCTGGCCTTCCAACCCGATATTCAACTGGTCCTTGGTCACCGCCTCGAGCCTGGTACCGCCCTGGTTGGCCGCCGGGTTCTCCAGGTCGAGTGCCATGTTCATCGTCTGCGTGGCGACTGACACCTTATAGACCCGTTCCCAGGGCCACTTGAAGTATGGTCCACCGGGCGGAATGACGACCAGTTGCGGGTAGCGGTAGCGCTCACGCTCTTCCGGTCGGAGATACTCGGCGTACGGGTCGTCGAGCGTGGCATCGGTCAGGCGCTCGGCGCGCCCGAAGATCGTCTTGACCGCGCGCTCATTCTGGTCAACGGTGAAAATGCCGGCGACAAGGTAGCGCATCAGGAACCAGACGATGAAGCCGAAGATGATCCCTGCAATGACCGACATACATCCTCCTTACGAGACGGGCATGCTGGCCCGCACCTGCGTGACACTCGATCTACGCGTCACGCCGTAGTTGCGTTGCAGGTGTATGGTACACCGATTCAGGCATGCGTGGGTGAGTACTGGTGGCCCGGAGCGCACTGGCTGGTGCGGACTGGTGAATACGGTGCGCTGTCGCAGGCCGATGTCGTGCGTCCGGCGCGAACCGGTGGCGGACCCACTTGCAGAACGTGACCACAATTGTTACACTTACACAGGTATCAGTGCCTCGCCGCTGAATTCCCGATGAGTGACCAGCATCTGGTGTGCCGCTTTCTGGATTTGCAATAGGGTTGCATGGCGACTACCCCTGAGCCGGCTGAACACCTCCTTGACGGGCTCAATCTACCGCTGCTACGGGCCCGCGTGACGCTGCGCCTGATGGAAGATGCGACACTCCCCGAGTACAAAGGCGCAATGCTGCGCGGTGGCTTCGGGTACGCGTTTCAGCGCGCCTCGTGCCCGGTATCCTGCTGGGGCCATGCACACGACTGCACGATTGCCGGCCTCTGTGCCTATCGCCAGGTATTTGAGACGCCGCGTCCGCCGGGAGTGGAGTGGTTGCATGATCTTCGCGATGTGCCACGCCCGTTTGTCATTGTTCCCCCGTCCGATACGCGTACCCGGTATGAAGCCGGGGAAGCACTGGAGTTCGGGCTCGTGCTGATAGGGCATGGTATTGAGTATCTGCCCTATTTTCTCTACGGGTTCGACAGGCTTTCTTCGATGGGCCTTGGCCGTGCGCATGCGCGTGGAAAACTGGAACGCGTCGAAACGCTGCGCGCCTGGGAACCGGCGGGCCAGATCATCTACCAGGACGGTCGAACATTAAGTGCTGCCGAACCGCTGCCATTGATAGATACACGCATGGTGCAGGCGCGTGCGGCGCTGCTACCCGCTGATCTCCGTCTGACGCTGCATACGCCGTTGCGTGTGAAAACGCGTGGCAGTATCCTCAAGCGGCTCGATCCGCTGTCGTTGATTCACGCGATCTGCTGGCGATTGTCGGCGCTGGCGGCGTTTCATGGCGAGCATCCCTGGCCGGTTGATTATCGTCGCTTCGTGGACGCTGCGCGTGGTGTGCGAATCGAGTCAGAGCAGATACGCTGGCTGGATCTGTTGCGTACCTCGACACGCGGTAGTGCGCCACACACAATGCCCCAGGGTGGAATCATCGGCAGTGCAATCGTGCGCAATGTGTCCGAAGCGTTGCGCGCCCTTGTTGTACTGGGCAGTCTTGTGCACGTGGGAAAGGCTTGCACCTTCGGGCACGGAGGGTATCGGGTGGAGGGGATTGAAGGATTGGAGTGATTGGGGTGATTGATTCGATCAGGTGGCAATGATCCGGCAATCATGCAATCTGGTGATCACATTTGTGACGGCGGTTTTTGGTATGATGACACCATAAAAATCTTGCAACGATCAGCGCACGGGCTATAAGAGCCTATCCGAATAACGGACTGGATGTCATTGCGAGCGAAGCGACGCAATCTCCTCTCGGGCCGCTCGATTGCGTCAGCCACGCTGCGCTCGCTGCAGGCGGTCGCTGGCGCTCCTCCAATGACACCATGCCCATGGGTTTTCGGATAGGCTCTAAGTACAGGCTATCAT
>JACAEQ010000138.1 GCA_013388755.1 Chloroflexota bacterium | reverse complement strand
CCCGACCTCCCCCCGCTGGAGGGAGGAGTCGGACTCCCTCCCCCGGCGGGGGAGGGCCGGGGTGGGGGTGACGGGCGTATGTGAAAGGTATTGGCCTTAGAGCCTGTCCGAACACCAGATGGTCACTGTCATGGCGAGCGCGAGCGAAGCAATCTCCGCTCGCGCCGGTCGATTGCTTTAGCCACGCTGCGCTCGCTGCACGCGGTCGCTGGTGCTCCTCGTAATGACCGCATGCCCATGGGTTTTCGGATAGGTACTTACGCTGAAGGGTGAGACGGCGACACGTCAGGGGCAGTGGGTTGCACATCGCAGCTCACTGCCCCTGATCGCGTTTCTGCGACGCGACGAGCGGCTCTGTGCAGGCGGCGCCGGCTGCGCCGGCTCCAGCAGGCCGTGCCGACGGCCTTCGCGCCCGCGAGCCGAGCCCTTATGAAGATTAAAAAATAACGCCGGTATACCGCACGTTCTGGCCGTGGGGCTGAAGCCCGCGGCTATGCGGTACGAAGCCCGCCGACGCGGGCTCACCAGCAGACCGCGCAGGCGGCCTTTGCCGAACGAAGCCGGGCCCTTCAGGGCCACGGCGGAGCGTCTACCGCTTTTCATACTGCATGTTCATCAACCGCACAGGAGCACGATCCCGCGAGACGGCTATGGCAGCTCGTTTGCGTGTGACTCCTCCGCACGGTCGAGCATGGTGTCCTGAAACGATGCAGGATCGTCCAGCGACTCAAGGTGGGTAAAGACGGTCGTATTCGGTAGTGACCTGCGCACCGCGCGCTCAACGCGTTCGAGCAGGGCGTGGCCACGGCTTACGCTCCAGATTCCCGGCACCAGCACGTGGAACGACACAAAGCGGCGCGCCCCGGCCTGGCGCGTACGCAGTGCGTGGAAGACGATCCCCTCGGCGCGAAACGGCGCCAGCACGGTATCGAGCAGTTCGCGCTCACCCGCCGGTAGCGCCGTATCCATCAGGCCGGCTACGGAGCGGCGCAGCAACCGCACACCCGACCAGACGATATGCACGGCGACGGCAAGAGCGATGAGCGGGTCGAGCAGGTACCAGCCAGTGAGGCTGACCAGTCCGACACCGGCGATGACGCCGGCTGACGTGTAGACGTCGGTCATCAGGTGGTGAGCATCGGCTTCAAGCGTGATGGACTGGTACTGGTGACCGGCGTGCAGCAGCACACGCGCGACGGCCAGGTTCACCAGCGACGCGACGACGGCGATCGCCAGCCCCAGCCCGGGTTGCTCGATTGGCTGCGGGTGCATGATCCGCCCCAGTGCGGCGCTGCCGATACTCACCGCCGCCACCAGGATCAGCGTGCCCTCGACACCACTGGAAAAGTACTCGGCCTTTTCGTGCCCGTAGCTGTGATCCTCATCCGGCGGGCGCGCCGCGATAGTCAACGCGATCAGCGCAACGATCGCTGCCACCAGGTTGACGAGCGACTCCAGTGCATCCGACAGTAATCCTACTGAACCGGTGATCAGGTAGGCTCCTGCTTTCAGGCCAATAGTGATTACTGCCGCCAGGATCGAGAGCCACGCAAAGCGCGTGAGCGACGCACGACCGTTCATTGGTTCCTCAGACTCAGGTTGATCGCGATGCAGGCACGACCGCCAGGCTCATATGATACAATACACGGCTACGCACCATCGTGCATGCGGTACCTCTCTTCGTTCTGGGTAGACGAACAGGCACAGAATGTGAACGGATGTATGGTTGAACCGGACGTGCAGCAGGCCATTGAGGCCATTCATGGCACACCGCACCGTCTGGTGTTCGAATTTGCCGGCGCGGGCAGTATGGCATTGTTCTGGCTGCACAGCGTCGCCGGATCGTCGCGCACGATTCTGGAAGCGACCGACCGCTACGCTGCGGCGTCGCTTGCCGGACTGCTGGGACGTGCGCCGGAGAAGTTCGTCTCGGCCGCAACGGCGCGCGCCATGGCCGCAGCCGCCTATGACCGTGCCATGCGCCTGACCGATGGCGCTGGACCATGCTTTGGCGTCGCCTGCACGGCGACCATTGCCACTGATCGTGTTAAACGTGGTGCGCACGGCTGCCACGTTGCCGTGTATGACGGCACGGTACTGCGTGGTTATGGATTGACCCTGAACAAAGGCGCGCGCGATCGGTTCGACGAAGAGCGCCTGGTGAGCCGGGTGATCATTCGCGCGGTTGCGGAGGCGTGTGGCGTGCTGGCGCCGCCGCTGTGCCTGGCGGAAGGCGAGATCCTCGACGAATACCGCGAGGACCGGGCAGATCCGCTGGCGCTACTGCTGGCGGGTGCGATCGCAATGGTGACGATCAATATCACCGGGCAGGCGAGTGCTGGCGGGCCGGCGCCCCAGGCGCTCCTCTCGGGGGCGTTTAACCCGCTACATGCCGGCCATGAGCAACTTGCTCAATCCGCCGCGGCATTACTCGGCACGCCGGTCGCATTCGAACTGCCGGTGCTCAATGCCGACAAGCCACCGCTTGGCTATGCGGAGCTGGAGCGCCGGCTCGACCAGTTTCGTGGGCGTTACCCGGTTGTCTTGAGTCGCGGGGGGGG
>JACAEQ010000143.1 GCA_013388755.1 Chloroflexota bacterium | reverse complement strand
GGTAAACCGTTGTGGCGCCACGTGCCGCTTGGGCACAGAACGCTGGATCGGCAGCGTCTCCTTGAATCACCTCGGCACCCGGCGGCGTGTCCCCAGGTGACCTTTTCACGATCCGCACTTGCTTGCCAGCGCTCAGCAGAAGCCTTGCAAGGTGCCGCCCCACCTGGCCCGCCCCAAATAAGACGTGAAGTTCATTGCTCATGTTCTACCTCCCTCTGGTTCGTGCTATCGCCGCCTAACTACTGATTCTGCGGACTTACCGCGGTCTACCAGTAGACCGGCGATCTATGCACAGATCGAAGATCGATCCACGCGTAGATCGCACAGGGCGATCTATGGGTAGGCCTATGTACATGTGGATGGTAGCGCAAATAGGGATAGGTGTCAACCGTCAGCTTCGCAATCCAGTCATCCAGCCTTGCAGCGAGCAGGAACGGAGGCGTGTCCGCGGATCAAGGGTTCTGCTCGCCGCTCGTCGCGCGCCGTGATCACACCTGTGCCGCCGCAAGCGCGCGCTCGAGCAGATCGGGGGCGTCGGCGGTGAGCCTGGTGATGCCCGGCAGGCGGCGGAACCAGGCCGGCTGGCGGCGGGCGAAGGCGTGGGTATCATATTTCAGGCGCGTCACAACGTCGTCGAGTGTGGCAGTGCCGTCGAACAATGGACGAAACTCGCGATACCCCAGCCCGGACATGGATGGGAGATCCCAGCTATAGCCGCGCGCTCGCAATGCTTGCACCTCGGCGAGGAGCCCGGCGGCCATCATTGCGTCCACGCGAGCATCAATCCGGGCATACAGAAGTGCTGGCGGCAGTGTGAGCCAGAGCGTCACGATACGATACGGCGGCGGTTGTATCGAACGCTGCGCCGAAATGGGGGTGCCGGTTGCTTCGTAGACTTCGAGCGCGCGAATGACACGCCGGATGTTGCCGGGTTGAATGCCCGCGGCCGCGATCGGATCAACTAGCGCCAGTCGCGCGTGCAACGCCGACGCGCCCTTGATTTCCGCCTCTCGCTCTAATGCGGCGCGCAGTTCCGGATTCGGCGCGACGCGTGGCAACTGCCATCCCTGCAGTACCGCTGCGAGATACTGGCCGGTTCCGCCGACCAGTAACGGCCGCCTGCCACGTGCTGCGATGCCCGCAATCGCCGCGGTTGCCAGGTCTTGATACAGCGCGAGCGAGAAGTCGCCATCCGGATCCACCACATCAAGCAGATGATGCGGTGCAGCAGCGCGCTCTTCCGGCGTCGGCTTGGCCGTACCGATGTCCATCATCCGGTAGACCTGGCGCGAGTCTGCCGAGACGATCTCGCCATCCAGCGCGCGCGCCAGTTGAACGGCGAGCCCTGTCTTGCCGACGGCGGTCGAGCCGACGATGGCAAGGAGCGGGATCGGGTTGGCAGGCGATGGGGGGATGGGGTGATCACGATTGATCATGCCTGCTACTTCAGCCAGATCGGGTTCGTCCATGCCTTTCTGCCGGCGGCATCAACAACAGTAATCCGGATGTATGGCGCATCGCGCAACTGCCTGATCGGCAACTCGCACACGCTCAGGCGATCGCCGAGTTCGCGCGAGCAGCGCTCATCCGGGCCGGTGACGAACACACCGCGCGCGGGGGAGCAGCGCACGACGACGCGCGTCTCATCGAGGGTCACATCTTCGATCACCGGCCCCTGGCTGGAGTAGAATGCGCCGGCCTTCAGCGCAGCGAGGATTGCCTCCGGTGAGCATTCCTCGGCGCGCACCTGCACCCACGCCACATATGCGTCGGGTCGCTCGGCGAAATGCGCATCATCGGCGGCATACGCCAGCAGGCGCCGGCCACGCGCCAGCAGCATATCGCCGAAATGCCAGCTATCGCCGCGATCATTGTCCCAGGCGGCAGTTGCGTTATACACTTCGACGGCGTGCGCTGCGGTTATCGAGAGGCCATCCTCGACGGTCAGGGTATACCAGGCGGGATGGGCGATGCCGATGAAGGCGCCGGCCGCTGCGGCGCGTGATGCAAGCGTTGGGGCTGTTTCGTCAGGTGCGGGAGGTGCGAAATCGAGCGGCAGACCAACGGCCAGGATGTGCCATAGTCGCCCGGCAGCAGTGGCTGGTGCGTGGAGTTCGGCGCCGAGTAGCGTGGTGAACCGCGAGTCGCGGAAGGATCGTGTGTCGGTAACCGGAAAACCAAAGCGTTCAAGAAAATGATCGGTAAGGGTGAGAAAATCATAGCCCTGTGCGCGGTAGGCGGCGATGACCGCCTCCGGCGAGAGCATGCCATCGGATCTCGTCGAATGTGTATGCAGGTTGCCGCGGTAAAAGCGGCCTGGCTGATGGAACGGAAGGTTTTCCATATGCTCCTCATGTTCAACGACTCCGGCGGGCATCAATGGCGTGGCGCAACGCCTTGCCTGTCTCCCACTCATTGCGTGCGTCGGCATCCTCAAGCAGCAGGCGCGGTACCGTGACACGTTCGCCACGATCGTTGAGCGCTACCATACTGAAGTAGCCCGTGGTGCAGAGGCGGCGTTCACCAATCAGCGGGTGTTCGGCGTAGATGTGAATACGAACGATCAGCGACGAACGACCGACATAGATGACGCGGGCGAGCGCTTCGATGATCTCACCGGTATGGATCGGGGTACGAAAATCAATGTGCTCGGTTGAGGCGGTGACAACGATCCGGCGGCAGAATTGCAGCGCGGCGATGCCGGCGGCTTTATCCATCAGTGAGAGGACCTCACCGCCGAACATGGTATTCAGATGGTTGGCCTGGTTCGGCAACACCAGGTCGGCAATGCGAATCTCGGGTGCGATACGGGGAGTGTCGTGGATATCTTCCGCCATGGGCCAGCCTCGCTTCCGAAGATGGACGGTGATGAGGCTATTGTAGCGCATCTGCCGACACGACCCTGCGAGTTCGTAATGGCCGGCGTGGATGGTATAATCGGCAGGCGCCGCCCGGTGAGCAACCTGCCCGCGATCTGCCTCGGAAGGAGTAACTTATGACCCTTCAGCGTTACTATGTTGGCGATGACGTCTGGGAAGCGGAAGCTGGCCCGGAGACGCCGGTGTTCCTTGCTGGCAGGCACCTGTATGCAATTGTCACCGCCGGCGGCGCGGTTCGCCCGTTCGGCGAATGGCATCTGCGCGGCAAGATGGGCGGCGTGTGGGCGAATCCAGTGCGCGTGCTGGAGGGGTGGTCGCTGGCACTCGACCTGCATGGCGCAGTGACGCCACTCGATCATGCGGTAATCTGCGAGCTGTTCGGGTCGCACGCGACCCGGCGCTATGTGGTCGCCGGTATTCACGTTGAATGGACCGAGTTCGCCGCAGATGATCAGCCGCACTATTACGCGACGCTCCTGCTGCGCAATGAGGGCGACGCACGGGTATCGGCGGCTGTGCTGCTCCAGGCGGAAGCCGACCTGCGATTCTGCTGGTTCGGCGGGATCGCGCCCGCGGAGCCTGAGATGACCGTTCTGGCGAACGGCGTCGCCTGGAGCGCCCCCGGGCCATATGCAGGCGTCACAGTGACGCTGATGAGCGCAGCGCCTGCCTCGTGGGCCAGCGCCGGCCGGGTTGTAACGGCGCGTTTCCCTCTGGTGCTGAATCCCGGCGAAGCCATCGCGCTGCAACTGCGCCTGGCTGTACAGCGCGATGACGCGCCGGCGCCGGCGAGCGACCTGCTCCGTGCGGCGGTAGATACGCTCTCGGCGAAGATTGCCGGTTATCGCGCATACAATGAAGACGTGCGGCTGGCCACGCCTGATCCGGCGATCAACCAGTACTGGCAGGTTGCACGGCAGAACCTGCGCATGCTGGTCGCGGATTATCGGCCCGTGCTCGCGCCGTATTTTCTGGCAGGTCTGCCGGAGTATCCCCAGCTTTTTGGTTGTGACACTGAATATACTGTTTCCGGCGCGATTGCCGCCGGATTCGCCGATGTGATCCGCAGCGCGCTCGAAGAACTTGGACGTTATGGCTGGCGTGGCTGTGGTCGTATTCCACACGAAATCACCACAAACGGCCGTGTGTTCCACCCTGGCAATACCCAGGAAACGCCGCAGTTCGCCGTCGCCTGCCGGGACTATATGCACTGGACGGGTGACCTCGCCTTTCTCGAACGGATGTACCCGCTGTGTGTCGAAGGCCTGGAGCATTTTGACGCGATACTGGCGGGCAATGGTTATCCGGTGGGTGATGGTGTGGTCGAGCGACTCGGCATGGGTGCCTGCAAACTCGATAGCGTCTGCTATCTTCATCAGGCACTGGTGGCATTACAGGAGATGGCGCTGGCACTGGGACGGCCGGATGACGCCGTTCGTTTTGCGAGCCTGGCCGGCACGCTTGCGGCGCGTTTCGAAGCCGACTGGTGGATCGAAGCCGAAGGGATGTATGCCGATTCGTTGCATCTCGACGGCCGTCCGCAGTTTGATGGCCACTGGACGGTCGTCTTACCGGCGCAGACAGGCATTGCGTCGCCGGAACGCGCGAGACGCACCCTGGAGCGGATCACGCGTGAATGGGTCAATGAATGGGGGCTCGTCCACACACGCGGTATCGATTCGCAGGTGTGGACGCTGCCGACCGGACTGCTGGCGCTGGCAATGTTTCGCGACGGGCAGGCCGATCTGGGCGTCCGGCTGTTGCGCACTATCGGCGAGACGGCGCGCCATGGCACGCTTGGCACATTGAAGGAGCTCATTCCGACTGGCCTCTGTTTCGTCCAGCTCTGGTCGGCAGGCCTGTATATCCAGGGAATCGTTGAAGGGCTGTTCGGAGTGCGTCCATTCGCGCACCGCCATGAACTGGCCGTCGAGCCACGTCTCCCGCAGGCGTGGCCATCTGCGACTCTGCACGGGTTGCGCGTGGGCGCGCATACCGTTACCCTGGTTATATCGCCCGAGAGTGTAGCAGTGGATCATGTGCAGGGCGCGGTACCGCTGCTGGTGCGCTATCGCGGTGGTGACGATCGCCCGTGGTGTGAGGCGCAGGTGCTTCCTGGAGCACGTGCAACCCTGTCCCATATGATGCACGCACATCAATTACCCTCCTCAACTATCCCGGAAGATGGTCAGGGTTGAATGGAGACTGAGCAGAAACCATGACCGATAGCGCGACAACTGGACCGGCGTATCACGGAGCGCTCCCCGGCTACCCGCGAACCAGCCGGCAGGCGGAGTTCATGGCGCTTGCCGACGAACTGGCCGGGCGAGCGGCCTCGCGCGCTGCAATACACGATCGCGACGGTACATTTCCGTTTGACACGTTCCGTGATCTGCACGACTCCGGCTACCTGGCGCTGACGGTGCCGGAGGAGTATGGCGGTCGGGGTGCCAACCCGCTGGAACTGGCGCTGGCGCAGGAGCGCCTGGCGCGGGGCGATGGTTCGGTTGCTCTGGCTGCAACCATGCACCTTATGCACGTCGGCATGCTTGCCCAGGCGCGCACCTGGCCGGCCATGCTCTTCGAGCGCCTGTGCCGCGAGATTGTTGCTGAAGGGGCGTTGATCAACGCTGCAGCGAGCGAACCGGGTCTTGGCAGTCCCAGTCGTGGCGGGTTGCCGAGTACGATGGCCGTGCGAACCGAGAATGGCTGGCGGATCAATGGGCGAAAAAGCTGGACCAGTCTGGCGCCGGCGCTGCGCTACTTCAATGTTCTGGCTGCGCTTCACGATGACGGGCAACCGCCGCGACGCGCCAACTTCCTGGTGCCTGCCGGTACACCAGGATTGCGTATCGAAGAAACCTGGGATAACCTGGGTATGCGCGCGACGGCCAGCCATGACATTGTGCTGGAGAATGTTCACCTGCCGCACGATGCGCTGTTGCCCGGCGAGAGCGAGCGCAGCGCGGCGGTAGATCCGCGCGGCTGGGCAGTGGTGACGGCCGCTGTCTATACCGGCATCGCTGCTGCGGCGCGCGATTTCGCGGTTGCGTACGCCCGATCGCGCCAGCCAGGCGGCATGGCCGGCCCGATCGCGGAACTCCAGACGGTACAACACCGGATTGCTGAGATTGAGTTGCTCCTGTTCCAGAGCCGTTCGGTGTTGTACGGCACGGCAGAGGCGTGGCAGGCGTACCCCGAGCGCCACGACGCGATCGCCTGGCAACTCGCGGCCGTGAAGCACATCGCCACCAATAACGCCATCAAAGTCACCGACCTGGCGCTGCGCGTGGTTGGATCGGCGGGGCTCGCGCGCACGCTACCGCTGGAACGCTATTTCCGAGATGTACGTGCCGGCCTTGGCCATCCTCCCATGGATGATGCTGCATTGACCCAGATCGGCCGGGCCGCGCTTGGTGTGTGACCTGTTTGCTGGATCATGATCGTTCACCATCCAATGCATTCTTAACAAGAACCTTACCAAAGCTTTACAGCCGATCCGCCATGGCCCTGGCCGGGTGCGCCTACAATGTGGGTGTTCCAGGGCTGTGCAATATCCTCGCATCAGAACATGCACCCTGTGCAAGGTAGTGATGCCCGTCTGAGTTCGGAGCCCGGTTGCCTGGCGTGTAGATGTCTAGCAAGGAGAGGTTCACCATGGGTGGACGTGACGAACAGGACAAACTGATAGTTCGCTCGGTTGATGGTCGTGGCGAGATGTTCGAGGATGTGATCGAGAAGCGAATGAGTCGCCGCGAGTTCCTCCGGGCCGCGACAGTGACGTCGGGTGCAGTAATTGCTGCAACCGCGATGCATGTTGACAGTGCCGTGGCGCAAACGCGCCCTGCGCCGCTGCCACCGGCGTTTGGCGTTGTTTCGCCCACGTCACCTGAAGTTGATGATATCTCGGTCCCCAACGGGTATTATGCTGCAACGCTCATTCGCTGGGGCGAGCCACTCACCGCCGATGCACCCGAGTTTGACGTCTGGAACCAGACGAAAGAGGCGCAGGAGAAGCAGTTCGGCTATAACTGCGATTTCGTCGGCTACTACCCGCTACCATCGTATGCATCGCAGAACTCGACGCGCGGCTTGCTGGCGGTCAACCACGAGTACACCAACCCGGAACTCATGTTCCCCGGCTATAACGTCGAGAAGCCGGATCCGACGAAGACCCAGGTTGATGTCGAACTGGCGGCCCATGGCGTGTCGATCGTCGAGATTGCACGCGGGCGCGATGGCCGCTGGAACGTGGTGCGCAACTCGCGCTACAATCGCCGCCTTACCGGCTTCACGCCAATGACAATCAGCGGGCCGGCGGCCAACCACGAATGGATGCGAACCAGTGCCGATCCGACGGGCCGGAATGTGCTCGGTACGCTGAATAACTGCGCCGGCGGCAAGACCCCGTGGGGCACGGTGTTGACCGCTGAAGAGAACTTCCACCAGTACTTCGCCAACTTGCGCGGCATGCCGAATGGCGACTATCGCAAGGCGATCCACAACCGGTATGGTATGCCCAGCGGCGCCTCGGAGCGCCTCTGGGAAAAATACTATGACCGGTTCGACGTTGCGAAAGAGCCGAATGAAGGTTTTCGCTTCGGCTGGATCGTTGAGTTCGATCCGTATGACCCGGCCTCGGTTCCGGTCAAGCGCACGGCGCTGGGTCGCTTCCGCCACGAGGCTGCAACAATTGCGATCGCGCCGAGCGGCCAGGTGGTCGCCTACTCCGGCGACGACGCGCGCGGCGAGTATGTCTACAAGTTCGTGACTAACGGCAAGTACAACCCGCGCAACCGTGCCGCCAACGCCAACTTGCTGGACGACGGCACGCTCTATGTCGCGCGCTTCAACCCGGACGGCAGCGGTGAGTGGCTGCCGATTGTCCATGGCTATGGCCCGCTGAATGAAGGCAATGGCTTCATGTCGCAGGGTGACGTACTGCTGAAGACGCGCAACGCCGCCGATGCCCTGGGTGCGACAAAGATGGATCGCCCTGAGGATATCGAGACCAACCCGGTCAACAAGAAGGTCTACATCCTTCTGACCAACAATAGCCAGCGTGGCGTCGGCAGCGGGCCGCCGGTTGACGCGGCCAATCCGCGCGCGAATAATCGTGCCGGTCACATCATTGAGTTGACCGAGGAAGGCAATAACTATGCCGCTACGCGCTTCAGCTGGAATATCTTCATCCTCGCGGGCCTGCCGACAGACGAGTCGACGTTCTTTGCCGGGTACGATAAGAGCAAGGTCAGCCCGATCGGCGCGCCCGACAATATCGTATTTGACCTGGCCGGCAATGCCTGGGTGGCGACTGACGGTGCAGCCAGCGCAATCAAGCTGAACGATGGTCTGTTTGCCATTCCGACGTCAGGTTCGGAGCGCGGCCACGTGCAGCAGTTCTTCTCGAGCGTTGCGGGCAGCGAAGTGTGTGGCCCGGAGTTTACGCCGGATAACCGGACGCTCTTCCTGGCGATCCAGCATCCGGGTGAGGGCGGCACGTTCGACAAGCCGATCAGCACCTGGCCGGACCGCCAGGGTTTGCCGCGGCCCAGCGTGATTGCCATCCAGGCGTTTGACGGTCGCCGCATCGGTCGCTAGCCGTACTGGTTCACGGTAGCTGAGGGGTCCGGAGGGCAGGCAGCGCTCCGGACCCCTTTCGTATTGTTGTGAAACGAAGCGAGCGGCGCTACGACCTGCGCGTCGTCTGGCCAGGCAATACACGGCCACGAACGCAGGTGACCGTTTATGGCCGGAGGTTCAGGGGATGCCCGTGTAAGACGCCCCGCCGGGGCACCGTACTATCGGCAGCGGGAAGGTTACCGTCAGGTATAGGCGTATTTTCGCCACACATCGTGCCGCTCAAGCTCGCCGAGCAACGCGAAGGCGACGAACTGCGGTTGGCGCGGCACGGTGAGCAACTGCATATTTGCTTCTTCCGGTGTTCGCCCACCTTTGCGATGGTTGCATTCGCGGCAAGCAGCGACCACATTCTCCCACGTCGTCTCGCCGCCGCGCGAGCGGGGCAGCACGTGGTCAACCGTTAGATGGGAGCGACCTGGTTGCTGGCCGCAGTACTGGCAGGTCTCGCGATCGCGCACCAGGACGCCCCGCCGTGAGCATGGCAGGCGCAACCGGCGTGGTATGCGAATATAGCGCACCAGCCGGATGACCAGAGGGATTTCGAGGGAAAGACCGCGCGCACGAAGACGTTGCTGGGCAGCTTCGACCAGTTCCGCCTTGTCTTGCAGTAATAGCACCACTGCACGCCGGATGGAGATCAGTTGCAGCGGCTCGTAACTTGCGTTGAGAACGAGAACTCGTTGCCCCAAGCCTTTCCCCCTTTCCAGAAGCTGCAAAACGCTATCTGTGCGCGCTGGCGAAAGGGGGCGGCCCTACGCTAGCGCGCGCGTATCACATCGGCGGCGCTGGACGACAGCACCGCCTGGACGCGGCGTATGATGCGTTGACCAGCGGCGAATGCGCCACCCGGCATACCGCCTGTATGCCCGTGACTGCAAACAATGATGTGCCGCCGGTCTCTGGAAACCATGCTGTTTGACAATCTCTTAATAACAAACGCTATTTAGTGCGTTCGTACATCTGATACCCGTATCTATAGGATACACGATACGTGTGGCACCTGTCAAATAGAGTTGCGCTACATACCAATACCAATGGACGCTATGCTATAATCACGCGCCAGAAGGCTGAGATACTGTGAGGGTCAGGTTTGGCAGACAAAAACCGTCGGCCTGCTTCTGGTGGTGCCACAGCGCGTGAACGTGTCGCAGCGCGGCGGCGCAGGCGGCGCGCCGGTAACTGGGGGATGTTTGCGCTTGCGGTGGTCGGGCTGATTCTTCTGGCGCTGGTGACAGTGGGAGTGACAGCATTGCGCCGTGCCGAGCGCACGCTGGCCAGCGTGCAACAAGAAGATCCACGTCACAATACGGTTGTTGCCCCTTCTCCTGTGCGCGTTACTCCTGGGGCGCCGACGGTAGTGACGGCGGTTCCGGTTTCGGCGCCGGTGCCCCCGACGACACCGGTGGCGACTTCCGCTCCGGTGGCGAATCTGCCGCGCGGCAATTTGCTCGCGCGCCCGTTCAGTGTGCTGCTGATTGGTGTCGATCGTCGCTCGGATCCTGAAGAAGGCGTGCGGAGCGATACCCTCATCCTGGTGCGTGTCGATCCGCAGGCGCGCACTGCCAGCATGCTCTCAATCCCACGCGATTCGGTCGTTCTTGTTCGAGATGTCGGCTGGGCCAAGATCAATACCGCCTTTGGCTACGGGTATGCCAATGCCGAAGCATTGTACGGCGTCGGAACCGATCCGCTGGCGGCCGGCGGCGCACTGACGGCGGAAACGGTCGAGCAGTTCCTGGGTGTGACCGTTGACTATATCGCGCAGGTTGATTTTCGCGGCTTTGAGCGCCTGGTTGATTCGGTCGGGGGCGTGCTCCTCGATGTGCCGGCGCCAATCCTTGACGCTGAGTTCCCGACCGAGAACAATGGTGTTGAGCGGATCTATATACCTGCCGGGTTGCAGGTGCTTGATGGGCGCACCGCGCTGATCTACGCTCGCACGCGCCATGGCAGCAGCGACTTTGATCGCGGCAGGCGGCAGCAGCAAGTGCTGCGCGCGCTGCTTGACCAGGTGCGTCTGCGTGGTTTGCTTGCCAACGCGGCATTGTTGCCACGCTGGATTGATGTCGTCGCGGAGAATGTGCGCACGACGTTGCCGCTCTCTGATCTGCAGGCGATGGCGGGCGTTGCCGCCCTGGCGAGTGAACTCGATGGTGGCCGCATCCTCCAGCTCTCGATTAATCCCAATGATGTGGCGATCGATCGTGAGGATGGCTCGGATATCTACTGGAACCCGGTAGACGTTGATGCGCTTGTTGCGCGCTGGGAGGCCGGCCCGCCTCCTGACGCTCCCGTGGCCGCTCCGAGCCTCCCCACCCAGGCCGCCGTTGCTGATGCGCCGGCGGCTGCGCCGGGCGCGCCGACGCCGACGCTGCTGCCCTCTGTGGCCGAACCCGGGACAATTGTACAGGTGCTCAATGGCGCACAGGTGGAGGGGATTGCTGGCCGTGTCAGTGCCTACCTGGCGGCGCGTGGTTTCGTGATGGCTGAACCTGAAACCGTCACCCGCACGTATGACCAGACGCTGATCATTGATTATACCGGGCGGCCAGAGACGCGCCGCCGGTTGGCGGAGGTGCTGGGTGTGGATGCACGCTATGTCCAGGCGCGCGCCGGCCCCGATGCGCCACCGCAGGGGTACAACGTTGATATTGTGGTGGTTGTCGGCCTCGATTATCGGCAGGAATGGCTTGCTGCGGTTGATGGAGTCGCGCCTTCCCTGGTTTCCGCCCGTTACGGTGCCGGTGGCGGGCGCGTCACCGGCGACATGCGTCAGGTGACGGCGCTGGCACGCGATGGATCGGTACCCGCATGATCCTGGATGTCAGCCAGTTTCGCAGCCTCCTCGATGCCGCATATGTTCGCGAGAATGATCCGGCGGCGCTGGTATTTGACAATTACCTGCGCTGGAAAGGACCCCCGGCATTTCTGGTGCGCCCGGTCGTTCAGGGCGATGTGACGCCGCCGGAGGCGCTGGTCTCACCGAACTTTACGATTCTTGCGTACGAGACCAACCCGCTCTATACAACCCTCTGCACGCTGGGCGCGAGCTATCAGATCATTCCGTTCAGTCGCGCCAGTTTTGGCGATGAACGCGGCGTGCGCTATGAGTACATTATGCATGCGACGCCACCGGCTGCGCACCAGGCCGCCGAACTACTCGCGCTCGTTGCTGAACATCCGTTCCGGCATACGCTCGAGATTGGCCCCGGCTATATTCTGCCGATTGGTGAACCGGTGATTCCTGGATCACCAATGGAATATCTCTATTTCACCTACCCCTACCTCGATGATGGCCGATTGTATGAAACTCAGCCCTGGGGCCAGATTGAACGCGCCGACCAGTTGATCCAGATCCAGTGGGTCTTCCCGATCTATTTTTCTGAAGCGCAGTTCATTCGCGCTGCAGGCGTTGAGGCATTCGAGCGCCGGCTGCAGGAGCGTCATACGCAGGTGTACGATGCGTATGATTTTATGCGGCTGCCGGTGGTATAACCAGGACACACGGAGGCTCCATGAGTCGGCGACAGGTTGTAACGGCGCTTTTGATTGCGCAACTGGTGGGCGCTGCGTTCGTTACCGCCGGCCAGGCGCTCAAGGATGCGCGCGACCCGGTCATCCTTGCCGGTATTGTGGCGATACTCCTGACCGGTGTGCTGCTGGCCGCCTATCTCCGTGGCTGGGAAGCAGCGCGCGCGGTCAATATCGTAATTGTCACGGCAACGGTCGGCATAGCGACGCCCGACCTGTTTGTGCGTGAACTATCGGCGCTGATTGTGCTGGTACCGCCGGCAATCGCGCAGGTGCTTGCCGGGCCGCGCTGGATCGCCGGCAGCGCGCTGGGGATACTGGCGATCATGACGCTGCGCGCTGGCCCGCAGGCCGGGTTTCTGACATCGTACACCAACGACGTGCGCACGCTTGCTTCGTTCATTGTGATTGTGCTGGGCATGGTGCTGAGCCGCGTGGTCGCCGATACGGCCCTGCGGAGCGCAACGGCGAATGGGCAGCGCGCCGAGGAGGCGCTGGCACGCGCGGATGTGCAGGCGGTGGAACTGCAGGAACGGGCGCGCACGCTGCGCGAACAGAACCAGCGTCAGCAAGAATTGCTCAATCTGGTCGCCGAGCTGGAAACACCGGCGGTGACACTGGCAGAAGGGGTGCTGCTGGCGCCGATCGTCGGCCCGATTGATGACCGGCGCGCCGGGGCGTTCGCCGCACGCTTGCTTCAGCATGCCAGCGAACAACGGGCGCGCCTGGTCGTGCGCGATGTCGCCGGCGCCGCGAATGTCAATGGAAACGCGGCGCTGGCGCTGGCGCGCGTGGTTCAGGCGTTGCGCCTGATCGGTTGCCAGGTGGCGATCAGCGGCATCTCAGCCGATGTCGCGCGAACCCTGGCGTCCAACGGCGTATCGTTCAGTGGAGCAATAACGGTGCGTACACCACGCGAGGCGCTCGAACTGTATCGCGCCGGTGCCTGAGCGCGGCATCCCGGCGCGACTGCATCGAACTGATGCCACCTGGCCGCACCACTGTGCTGGTCGTGCTCACCAGTCTCAGGCGCGTACAACCTCGTGAACCTTCCCTGTACGTACATCGTAGATTGCGCCGCTGATCGGGATATCGTCCGGAATCAGCGGTGATGCGCGCAAGATGGCGACGTCGTCGCGCACACTCTGCTCAACGTCGCTAAAGGGCAGAAAATCACGCCCCGCCACGTCGACCCCCAGATCGTCCCTGACCTTTGCTGCAAGCTGCTCATTGGTGAACGTCAGCATACCGCAATCCGTGTGGTGCAGTACGACGATTTCCTGCGTACCGAGGAGCCGCTGTGAAATCACCAGTGAGCGTATGGCGTCTTCGGCGCGACCGCCGGCGTTGCGGATGACATGCGCGTCGCCGATATCGATTCCCAGCGCCTTCTCCGGGTGCAGACGCGCGTCCATGCAGGCGACGACCGCTACCTTGCGCGCTGGCGGCATAGGCAGATCTCCCCGCGTGAAGCTGGCGGCAAATGTCTCGTTGGCCTGGAGAAACTCGTCAAAACGTGTCATGCCTTCACCTCGTGGAATGCAAACGACGATCACGAGTATATCTTGCATAATTTACTTGATTTTGTCAAGATTGACCATGCTTGTAACTACTTCCCTCCCTCGATCAAGTCGCTGCCGGTTCTGCTTGCCTTCGGCAGAGTGGTACCTGCCGGGGCGGCGCCGGCCATCAGGGTGGCTCGCCGGTGTAACCGGTAACTGCAGTGGCGCCGCTGTGTTACAATGCCACCATGCGCTTCGACATCCTCACCCTGTTTCCTGGCATGTTTTCTGGCCCGTTGAGCGAGAGTATCATCAAGCGCGCCATTCAGTCGGGCCGGATTACCGTGGCGCTGCACGATATTCGCGAGTATACGACGGACCGCCATCGCACTGCCGATGATACGCCATACGGTGGCGGTGCGGGGATGGTGATGAAGGCCGAGCCACTGGCGGCATGTATTCGCGCAGTGCTGGCCATGCCGCATGGCGCCGTGGCTGGCGTAGCGCCGGTCATTCTTCTGTCGCCGGATGGCCAGCTTTTTACACAACGGGTTGCGGCGGAACTTGCGCAGTATGAGCGTCTGGTACTGGTGTGCGGTCGCTATGAAGGAGTGGATGAACGGGTGCGCGAGGTGCTGATTGACCGCGAACTCTCGATCGGCGATTATGTGTTGACCGGCGGCGAACTGGCGGCGATGGTGGTGCTTGATGCGGTTGCCCGCCTGGTTCCAGGGGTCATTGATGCTGCATCGATCACCGAAGAGTCGCATAGCGATGGTTTGCTGGAATATCCGCAGTATACCCGCCCGGCCGTATGGGAAGGGCGCGCCGTGCCGCCGGTCCTGATCTCGGGGCATCACGGCGAGGTTGCGCGCTGGCGCCGGCGTCAGCGCTTACAGCGCACGCTGGCGCGCCGGCCCGACTTACTGGTGCGCGCGGCACTCACTGACGAAGATCGCGCCTACCTGCGAACCCTTGGCTGGTGTGGCGATGATGCTCCATGACCATGGGCGTCATGCTGGATTTGCTGTTCGGGTCATCGTTCACGATTCGTGCGGAGGAGGCCTTCCTGCTGTCGAAGGAAAGACGCCCCGGCACAGCGCCCTTACGGGGCTTTTGCCGAACCTCCGACTGTGAACGATTGCCTCTCGGGTTCGAATAAGGAGGAAGTGGGACGCCCACTTCAACGAGAAGTTGATCGAAGGTCAAACGTCTTATATAATTGCGGCGATCACCGTCCTGGTGATTGCCCTGGCAGTATGGCAGTTCGGTCGCGCAACTCGCCGCGAGCGACGACGTCAATTTAGCAACGCTGCCAGTAGAGGAGGAGCGATGTTCGGCAACAGAAAGCAGCCTCAGGTCGTACCCACGGCAACACTCAACGGCAAACCTGAGACGGTCATCGGCGCCAACACCAGCTTCGTCGGTACCCTGAAATCTGACGGTAACATTCGTATCGACGGCAGGGTCGAGGGTGATGTCGAGATTCTGGGCAATCTGATCATCGGCGAGACGGGGCAGGTCATTGCGACGATCAAGGCGCAGAATGTTCACGTCTCTGGCGCGGTCAAAGGCGAGATTACCGCAGTTGAGCAACTCGAGATCTCGCCAACCGGCAAGGTCTGGGGCGATATTACGACGGCTGCGCTGCATATCGAGCCAGGCGGCCTGTTCCGTGGCCAGAGCGCCATGTCGACCAATATTGATGAGCCGCTGTTGCTTGAGGCGCCACGCCCCGGGCGTGGTGAGTAAATCAGCACTATGGCCCGTTCGCGGCGACAATCTGATCTCCGCCGCCCTGACCGGCGTATCGGCAATGCAGGCGTGCACGTGCTGACGCTCGGTATGGTTGTGTTGTCGCTCTGGATGCTGGCGAGCTTCATCGGCCAGGTTATGACCGGTGCACAGCTTGAGCGCCGCCGCGAGGCGCTGATTGCAGAGAATGCGCGGATCGAGGCGGCAAACATCGCGTTGCGTAGCGAGGTCGAATATGCCGAGTCACCGGCATATGCCGAACAGATTGCGCGTGAGCAGCTGGGCCTGGCGGCTGAAGGTGACGTGGTGGTTCTGCCGACGTTCGCCGATCGCCCGGCAGCCGAAGTCGTGCCCACACCGGTACCGTTACCCGCGCCGACACCGCAACCCAACTGGCGCGCCTGGGTTCAGGCGCTGGCATCTTCGCCCGGGGCACCATAACTGAAGATGCTGAGACCCTGGCGCGAAACGCCAGGGTCCGTTGTATCATACCGTACGACGCTGAACCGCGACTACTCGCGCAGGCGCGTCGTTTCACCGGTCATCGCCACGTCCGACACTGGCAATGATGGTTGTGTCGCTGCGCCAGGATGGACCGTCACCGGCACGTGGGTCGTCTCCGCCGGGCGCGCTGCTGGCCGTGGGCGACGCAGCGCAGCCAGATAGCGCTGTGCACGCTCGTCAATCGTCGCCTCACGCCCGCGCGCCAGCACACTCGCGCCGGCCAGGAACAGAATGCCGGGGAAGATAAAATCGATCAGGAACAGCAGCCCGAGCCCGATGCCCCACAGGCCGATCTGCACGGCTTCTTCCGTGCGCCCGATCCGGCGCCGCTGCACATAGGTCGCCACCCCACCGGCGATACAGGCGCCCGGCAGCAGCAGCCACCACAGGTTCAGCCACCAGATGAGGCCAAGGACGATCAGGCTGATGCCCAGGATCGCTGAACGACGTGTATTGAGTGGGAGGTTCATTCTCTATTCTCCTTCCAGAATGGGCGGTGGGCGTAAGGTTTCTGGTTGTCTGTGTAAGGCCGTAGACGCCACTGGTTCATTCTGAATGGTTGTACGTCATGGACGATGCCTTTGTTGCAGATGACCGGCATCGTCTGGAGGTCACCTTCCGTCGCCGCATAGCGAGCGTTCTATGCCGTCAGTTGCTCTCTCGGTGGTCATCGTCACCTGGAATGGTCTGCGCTTTCTTGATGCCTGTTTGCGCCACGTGGCGGCGCAGCTCCCACCTGACTCTGAGATTGTGGTGGTTGACAATGGCTCCGTGGATGGTACGGTAGCCTGGCTGATACGTGCGTGGCCAATGGTGCAGCGGGTGCTCCTACCGGCCAACCTCGGCTTCGCCGGCGGTGTCAATGCCGGGTTGCGGGTTGCGCAGGGCGAGTTGCTGCTGCTGCTCAATAATGACGCGTTCGTAGAGACGGGGTGTGTTGCGGCGCTGACCGGGGCCATGGAATCCTTCCCGCAGGCCGGCGCCGTGGCCGGTGTGCTGACGTTCGACCACCGGCCGGATCTGGTTGCCTCCGCGGGGATCCATGCCCGGTGCGATGGGGTTGCCCTTGATCTATGGGCCGGTCGCGCGGTTGAGTCGTTGCCGGCAGCACCGCAGCCAGTGCTCGGGGCGAGTGGCGGGCTCGCGTTGTACCGTCGCGCGATGCTTGAAGACACAGGCCTGATGGCACCGGAGTTCTTCAGCTACCTGGAAGATGCCGACCTGGCATGGCGCGCCCTGTTACGTGGCTGGACCTGCGTGGTCGCCCCGGCGGCCCGCGCGCGCCATGTCTACTCGGCGACCGGCGGGCAGGGGTCGCCGCTCAAACAGCGACTGCTGGGTCGCAACCGGCTGCGCGCGATCATACGCTGTTTCCCGGCAGGAGTGTTGCGTGCCTGCCTGCCGGCCATCGTGGCGTATGATCTGCTGGCGGTCGCCTATGCGGCTGGCTCCAGGATGCCGGCCATGATTGCCGGGCGCATCGAGGCGTTGCGTGATTGCCGTCTCCTGCTGCATGAGCGCCGCGCGATCCAGTCACGACGCATGGTTACCGATGCCGCCTTTGCTCGCTGGCTCGAGCCGGCACCGCCGCCGTGGCAGACGCTACGCGCCCGGCGCCGGCTTGATGCCTTGCTGCGCCAGCGCCACGATCGCGGTGCTGGCTTCTGACAGATTGCGCACTGCGATTGCGGAAAGCCTGCTACAATGGGACGATATCTGTGGCGCCATACCATACAGCCCCCTAACCAGCTTCCCCCGGCGGGAGAGGGCAGGGTGAGGGGCGAAAGGCTTATTTGAAAAGATTGGCACCGGGCCGACGGCAGGTGGCATACGATGAACCCGTTTCGTGTGTTCTGGCGCTCAGCGCGTGATACCTTCGACGAACTGCTGCTCCTCGCTCTGCTGGGCATCGTCTGGCTCGTTGCCGTCGTGCCGTTGCCGGCGCTTGCAGCCGGGTTCGCGCTGGGTGGCGCGCTGGGTGGCGCGATTGCGCTTTTGCTGTTAACGGCGCTGCCGCTGGGAGCCGTAAGCTGCGGCATGACGGCCGTTGCGCAACGCATTCACGAAGGGCGCACCGTCTCGTGGGGCGACTTTGTGGCCGGAGTGCGCCGCTATTACCGTTTCGGCTGGCTGGTATACGGCGCATGGCTGGCTGGTCTGGTCGTAATTATTGTCAATATCGGCTTCTATGCTCAGATGCAGGCGCCAGCTGGCGGTTACCTGGTGATCTTGTTCGTGTATCTGATGGTGGCATGGGTTGGCCTGCTGATCTATCTCGGGCCACTCGCGATCCTCCAGCAGCGACCAGGCGTGCGGCTCGTGTTTCGCAATGCCCTGGTGCTCTCATTCGGCAGGCCATTCTTTACCATCATGACCCAGGTGCTGATGAGCGTGATTGTGATGTTGTCGTTGTGGCCGCCGTTACTCCTCCTGCTCCTGATCACGCCGCCATTGCTGGCCGTCTGGGGGTTTCGCGCGACGGTGACGCTGATCGCCGAGGCGGAAGCGCGCCGCGAGGCGGCTGCGGCGGAGGAACGCGCTGCTGCGACCCCGGCAAATCCCACGGCAACCGAAAAGGGGCGCGGTGGGCAGATACGCCCGCGCGAGTGACTCTGCCGTATGCTCAATGCATCAGCGGAAGGAGCCGACATGCAGTTGCACGATACGATGCTCGATTGGCGACGTTCCCTTGCGGTTGCGATTGTCGCCGCGCTGGCAGTGCTGGGCCTGTGTTATCTGCTCGCGCCGCGCGCGTCGGTCGCCGCGCCTCCGTCACAGGTCGGCACGCTGAGTCTTGAGATTTCAAAGCGGCTTCAGGGGAGCGACGTCATTCAGGTGGGCCAGGAACTGACGTTCACCATCCGGATTGTCAATACCGGGACGATCTCGGTAACGACCCTGCCCCTGATTGATGAGTATGAATCGAGTATTCTGCAACTCGAGCGCACGCTTCCGCCCTTCTCGACCAGTGTGGTGACGCCTGCGACTGCGGGTGGGTTGATTACCTGGAGCGACCTGACGACCAGTACGCTCTTTGGCCCGCTGAATCCGGGCCAGGCGATCGAGATTACGACGGTCTTCCGCGCGATCGCGCCGCGCGTGGCGACGGTCAACCGGGCGCGTATCGGCGCCGCCGTTGGATTCGGCGGGCAGCAGTATGCTGGTGACGGACGCAGCAGCACCGGTGATGCGATCGGCGGGCGCGTGATTGTCGAAAAGGGTCTGCCGCCCGACACGATTGCGGCCAGTGGTTTGCCGCTGACGTTCACGATCACGATCAGTAATGACGGCGCCGCCGATCTGACCCGCGTCCCGCTTCAGGATACGTTCGACCCGACATTTTTACAGTTCGCATCGGCAGCGCCACCGCCTGGTGCCACTTCCGATCCGGCAGCCGGCAGGCTGGTGTGGGATGATGTGCTGCCTGCGCTGGGCCTGAGCCGGTTGCGCCCCGGCCAGATCATCTCGGTCACGACCGTCTTCACGGCGTTGCGATCGGTTGACGCGGCAACAATCAACCGTGCCGAGTCAACCGGCGTGCGGGATGAATTCGGCGATGAGGTTCAGGCGCCGCGCCAGGCCGAGGTGCCGATCCGCATTATCCCCGGCCCGGCTGAAGCCACACCGACTGCGACTCCCTTCCCGGATGAGCAACCTCGCCCGCGCCGTACCAGCGCCCCGGAAACGCCGACGCTCACGCCAACTGCCACAACGGCAACATTGACCACCACCGTTGAAATATCGCAGACCGGTGTGGTGACCGGTGTGGCGGGCGTCGCAGCCACGCCGGAGGCCGCTGCCGTACCGGCGACCTTGCCGCGCACCGGTGAATCCGGCAATGCAGGATGGTTACTGGCTGCGGCGGCCCTGGCGCTCAGTATGGCCCTGGCGTTCGCGGCGCGCGCGAAGCTGCGCTGAATGAACCACGCGGCCATTCGCTGAAGCCGCTGACCGAGCGCAGACGCGGATGCTATAATGGCAACGCGTTCTGGTCCATCACCTCTCCAGGTTTGCAAGGAAGCATCACCATGCCCAGCGAATTGCGCTTTCGACAGGTTCACCTCGACTTCCATACCAGCGAACAGATCGCCGGTATCGGCGCGGCGTTCGACCCCGATGTGTTCGCCGGCACCCTGGCGCGCGCACGCGTCGACTCGATCACCTGTTTCGCGCGCTGCCACCATGGCTGGCTCTACTATGACAGCGTGCTCAATCCCGAACGCCGCCATCCCCATCTGCGGACCGATCTGTTGCGCCGGCAGATCGAGGCGTGCCACGCTCATGATATTCGCGTGCCGATCTACATTACGGTGCAGTGGGATCATTTCAGTGCCAATGCCCACCCGGAGTGGCTGGCAATTGATGATCAGGGGCGTCCATTCGGCACGCCACCGTTCGAGGCCGGCTTTTACCGGCGCCTGTGCGTGAACTCGCCCTACCGCGACTTCCTCAAGGCACATACCCGCGAGGTGCTGGAAACCCTGCCGGTTGACGGCCTGTTCTTCGACATTGTTCACCCGCTGCCGTGTGCCTGCCGTCACTGCCGCGCCGCGATGGTCGCACTGGGCATGGATCCGGCGAACCTGGCCGATCGCCAGGCTTACGGCCAGCGCATGATTGATGACTTCAAGCGCGAGATGACCGCGTTTGTCCGGCAGTTCAATTCGGAGTGCACGATCTTCTACAACGCCGGCCATGTCGGTACGCGCGACCGGGCCACTGCCGCGGCCTATACTCATTGGGAACTCGAAAGCCTGCCCAGCGGCGGCTGGGGCTACCTGCACTTTCCGGTGGCCCAGCGCTATGCGCGCACCCTTGGCCATGAGTGTCTCGGTATGACCGGCAAGTTCCACACCTCCTGGGGTGATTTCCACTCGTTCCAAAACCAGGCGGCGCTGGAGTATGAGTGCTTTCGCATGCTGGCGCTGGGCGCGAAATGCAGTATCGGCGATCAGTTGCCGCCCTCGGGCGCGATCGAGCCGGTGGTGTACGACCTGATTGGTGCGGTCTATCGTCGCGTCGAGCAGAAAGAACCCTGGTGCCGCGGCGCGCGCCCGCTCAACGATATTGCTGTGCTCTCGCCGGAAGAGTTTGCCGGGCCCGAGGGTGGCCGCGTGCCGCAGGCGACGATGGGTGTGGAGCGTATCCTCGACGAGGGCGGCCACCAGTTCGATATCGTTGACAGCCACGCCGATTTCAGCGCCTACAAACTGGTGATCCTGCCCGACACCATTCCGGTCGCTCCGGCGCTGGCTGCCAGGCTGGAGGAGTATCTGGCCGCCGGTGGCGCGTTGATCGCTTCGTTTGAATCCGGGCTTGCGCCGGATAAGCGGCGCTTTGCTCTGGCGGCGCTGGGTGTCGAACTGGCCGGCGAAGGGCCGCGCGACGCGCAGGGCAGGCTGGTGCGCGGGCGGCACTTCCCCGCTGGCGATTATGTGGAATATCTTCGCCCTGGCCCGGCGATCGGCGCGGGTATGCCGCTGACCGAACACGTGATGTACATGCGTGGCCTGGAGGTGCGCGCCGCTGCCGATGCCGACGTGCTGGCCGACACAGTGGCGTCGTTCTTTGATCGGACCTACCAGCACTTCTGCTCGCACCGTCAGACACCGTCGTCGGGGATAACGCGCGGGCCGGCGATTGTCCGCCGCGGATCGGCCATCTACTTCTCGCAGCCGGTCTTCAGCCAGTATGCGCAGAACGCGCCGCGCTGGTGCAAACGATTGGTACTGAACGCGATCGCGTTACTGCTGCCCGAGCCGCTGTTGCGCCATGATGGGCCGGGCACACTGTTTGCCACACTGATGGAGCAACCGGCAGAACACCGCCGGGTGATCCACCTGCTGCACTATGTTCCCGAACGGCGCGGCATGGATTTCGATGTCATCGAAGATGTTATTCCGCTCCACAACCTGAGAGTTTCCGTCCTCGCGCCGGTCGGGGTGCGGCGCGTCGTCACCGCGCCCGAAGGCGTCGAACTGCCGTTCCAGATCGCGCAAGGTCGCGTGTCGTTCACGTTGCCGCTGCTGAACGGGCATCAGATGGTGGCGCTGGAATGGTGATGCCGACAGGTGACCGCAACGGGGATGCGCCATCGGGATTCGTGTCGCGATCGCGCCATGCCTGACCGGCTATCTGCTGATTGCGGCGACGAATCACGGCGTGTGCCGGGTTGCGTGGTCACGCTTGGGGTCTGGGGGAAGCCCCCGGGAGAATGAATCGGCGGCGGTAGCGCTTGCGCAGGCGCCATGTCACGTCGCCCCGCCGACGTAAAGAAACACGCTTTCGCGATGTGCGAACACGTACATACTTTGTACTTCTTGACACAACCCTGGAAGGTCGTATAATGCCTGGGCCGGATACTGCTAGGGCACGGAAGATGTCGCCACGCAGAACGATTGCGTGCGTACCTGCCGGCCAGGGAGCCCTGGATGCTTGCGGACTATCTACCTATCCTGGTGATGTTGCTGGTCGCGTTGTTCGTGGCCGTCTTCGTGATAGTGCTGTCGCGGTACCTGGGGCCGCAACGCCCGACACGGCGCAAGTTGATGCCGTACGAGTCCGGCATGGAGCCGATCGGCCCCGGGCAGCGTCGCTTCCCGGTAAAGTTCAACCTCGTGGCGATGCTCTTCATCCTGTTCGACATCGAAGTCATCTTCCTGTTTCCGTATGCCCTGGTCTATAAGCAACTCGGCGTACCCGGCCTGGCGGCCATGGGGGTGTTCTTTGTTGTGCTGGTGATTGGCATGATATATGAGTGGCGGCGAGGAGCACTGGAGTGGGAATAGAGCAAAAAGCCGGCGATATGGGCATCGTCACCGTGTCGCTGGAGCAGGTGGTGAACTGGAGCCGTTCGAACGCGATGTGGCCCCTGCTCTTCGGGCTGGCCTGCTGCGCGATCGAAATGATGGGCGCGCAGGGTGCGAACTATGACCTGTCGCGCTTCGGTATGGAGATTAACCGCGCGTCGCCCCGCCAGGCCGACCTGATGATTGTCGCCGGGCGCGTCTCGCGCAAAATGGCGCCGGTCGTGCGCCGCCTGTATGACCAGATGTCCGATCCGAAATGGGTGATTGCAATGGGCGACTGCGCTGCATGCGGCGGGGTGTTCAACAATTATGCGATCGTCCAGGGAGTTGACGAGATCGTGCCGGTGGACGTATATATTGCTGGTTGCCCGCCGCGCCCTGAGGCGCTGATTGACGGGATCATGCTGTTGCACGAAAAAGTCAAGCGGATGCGGCTCGATGGATCGCTGCGCGAGCCGACGCAATCATAGCGGTATGCCTGCCGAGGCACTCGCCAGAAGGGCAGGCGCGTCTGTGGCTGGAGAAACACGTGACCATTGAGAACAATACTGTCCTGACACGCCTGCGCACTGCCCTGCCTGACGCGATCACCGGGTCGGCCGAGTTTCGCGGCGATCTGAGCGTTTTCGTCCGGCCTGCCAGGATCGTTGATGTGGCGCGTTTCCTGCGCGATGATCCGGCGTTACGCTATAACTTCCTCGAGAATCTGTGCGGCGTTGACTATTCTGGCCGTGAGCCGCGCTTTGAAGTCGTTTATCACGTGCTCTCCTTTACCAACCGGCACCGGATCTGCCTGAAGGTTGGCGTCGCAGAGCATAACCCGTCGGTGCCTTCACTGACCGGGTTGTGGCCGGGCGCCAATTATCACGAGCGTGAAACATTTGACATGTTTGGTATCGTCTTTACCGGCCATCCATGCCTCGACCGTATCTTGATGCCCGATGATTGGGAAGGGTATCCGCTGCGGAAAGATGTGCCGCTCGGGGCGGAAGAGGTCGCCTTTACCTTCAATCAGGAACGGATCTACGCCCATAAGCCGTTTGCCAGAGAGTGAGTTTCGATGACAGTCGCTCCATCACCCCCCCGCGCCTTGACCATCCCCGCGCCCAGTCAGATCACGCGCCCGGCACTCGCAGGGGCGAAAGAGACGATGGTGCTCAACATGGGGCCGCACCACCCGAGTACGCATGGGGTCCTGCGGCTGGTCGTCGAACTCGATGGCGAGACGGTTGTGGATGTTGCTCCTGATATCGGCTTTCTCCACACCGGCATCGAAAAGACGATGGAGAGCAAGACGTACCAGAAGGCCGTCGTGCTCACCGATCGTACCGACTACCTGGCGCCACTCTCCAATAATCTCAGCTATGTGCTGGCGGTCGAAAAGTTGCTCGGCTGTGATGTTCCTGAACGCGCCACGATCGCACGTGTGCTGCTCGTTGAGTTGCAGCGCATCTCCAGCCACCTGGTCTGGCTCGGCACCCACGCACTCGACCTGGCGGCCATGAGTGTGTTCCTGTACGGATTTCGCGAGCGTGAGCAGATTCTCGATATCTTTGAACTGGTCTCCGGTGCGCGCATGATGACCAGTTATTTCCGCGTCGGCGGGCTGGCCTACGATCTGCCTGCGGAGTTCGAAGATGCGGTTGCGGCGTTCCTGCAGGTGATGCCGGGCCGGATCGATGAGTATGAGCAGCTGTTGACCGATAATCCGCTCTGGATCGAGCGCACGCAGGGGATTGGCGCGATTGATGGCGAAGCGGCGATTGCCTTCGGGTTGACCGGCCCGGGCCTGCGCGCCGCCGGCGTGGCCTGGGATCTGCGCAAGAGCATGCCGTATTGCGGCTACGAGCACTATTCCTTCGCCATTCCTACTGCGACCCACGGCGATATTTACGACCGGTACCTGGTGCGTATGGCGGAAATGCGCGAGAGCGTTTCGATCTGCCGCCAGGCATTGCAGCGCCTGAAGGATCATGGCCCGGGGCCATATATGACGCTGGATCGCAAGATCGCGCCGCCGCCAAAGAGTGAAATTACCCACAGCATGGAGGCGCTCATTCATCATTTCAAGCTGTGGACCGAAGGGTTCAGGCCACCGCGTGGCGATGCGCTGGCAGCGGTCGAGTCGCCGCGCGGCGAACTTGCCACCTATATTGTGAGCGACGGCAGCCCGAAGCCGTACCGGGTACATTTTCGCGCGCCGTCGTTCGCCAACCTTCAGGCGTTGCCCTATATGGCGCGTGGCCATCTGGTTGCCGACCTGGTGGCGCTGATCGCTTCGATGGATCCGATCCTGGGCGAAGTTGACCGCTGATCGCCGGTGCTCCGCTTTACCCTGACGTGTGAGAGCCATTCGATGTCACTGCTCGAAAAGTCTGGCGCTGAAATTGACGCCATCATCGCGCGGTACCCGCAGAAGCGGAGTGCCGTGTTGCCGCTGCTGTACCTCGCCCAGGATGAGTACGGTTACCTGACGGATGCGGCCATGCGCGAAGTCGCTACCATCCTGGATCTGCCGCCAACCGATGTCTTTGAGGTGGCTGGATTCTACTCGTTGCTCTATGAGCAGCCGGTTGGCAGATGGGTGCTGCAAGTGTGCGATGATGTACCCTGCGCATTCTGCGGCGCCGAGGAGTTGATCGCCACGATCCAGGAACGGCTTGGCATCACGGTTGATCAGACGACAGCCGATGGCATGTTTACGTTGCAGCGTGTCAAATGCCTGGCCGACTGTAATCACGCGCCGCTGTTGCAGGCCAACCTTGAGTACCATCGCGACCTGACGACGCCGCAACAGGTTGATCAGTTGCTGGCGGCGTTGCGCCGGCGCGCAGAGTCCGGCGAGAAGCTCAGCATCTCGGGGCGTTACGCAGAACAGTGATAGAACCGCGATCTGTTCGCGAGGAATATCGTGTCGGACCGCCCGCTGGATCAACTTGCGGCGCTGTTGCCGCTCGAGGTCTGCGCCGAATTGCAGACCGCTCCCCACGGTCTCGACGAAGCTGAGGCGTCCGTTCGCCGCGAGCGCTATGGCCCGAATGTGTTGAGCGAAGGCCTGCCCGTCTCCACGGTGCATCGGCTCGTTTCCTCCTTTGTCAACTGGATCTCGCTCATCCTGGTGGTTGCCGGCCTGCTGGCCTTCCTCAGCGATACCCCGGTCATCGGCTGGGTCATTCTGATTGTTGCCCTCGTAAATGGCCTCTTCACGGCGTGGCAGGAATACCTGGCGGAGCGCGCGATCGCTGCGCTCCGCCGCTTGCTTCCGGCAACGACCTATGTACGGCGCGCCGGCCAGGTGCGCCAGGTTCCGACCGTTGATGTGGTTCCAGGAGATATCCTGCCGTTGCGCCCGGGTACCGTGGTGGTGGCCGACGGCTACCTGATTGCCAGCGAAGGATTGCGCGTCAAACAGACGGCACTGACAGGCAACGCTGCGCCGGTGACCAAAGTCGCTGGCCCCATGCCGGATCCGACCCTGTCGCTGACGGAGCGCCCCAATCTGGTGCTGGCGGGCACGATTGTGTTCGAGGGCCAGGGTAGCCTGGTGGTCGTCGCTACCGGTATGCAGCGGTTGCTTGGCCATATCGCGGAAAGCACCGTGTCGCTACGCGCCGAACCAAGCCCGCTTGGTCGCGCGCTGAATGCTCTGGCCGCCACGATTACCCGGGTGGCGATCCTTGCCGGTATCGGCGCGTTCGCCCTGACCGTGCTGGGGCGACAATTTTCCATTCAGGCCGGCATTATCTTCGCGATCGGTATGATCGTTGCGTTTGTGCCGGAAGGGTTGCTGCCGACGGTGACCCTCGCGCTGGCGCTGGCTCGTCGCCGGCTGGCGCGCCATGGTGTGCTGGTGCGCCGCCTTGCCGGTGTCGAGAGTCTCAGTTCAGCGACGGTGCTGTGCGTCGATCGCGCTGAAACGTTGAGCAGCGGCATCCTGACGGCAAATGGTCTGTGGGCTGGCGGGCAACGTTACACCGTGACCGGCAGCGATTACCGGCCCGAAGGCGCGTTCTTACGCGGGCGTACGCTGGTGCGCGCGGCGGCCGAGCCAGACCTGGCGGCGCTGCTGCGCGCCGCAGCATTGTGCAATAATGCGCGCTTGATGCCTCCCGATGCCGGCCATCCCGACTGGTACATTGTGGGCGATCCGACCGAGGGTGCGTTGCTGGTTGCCGCGGCGCGCGCGGGATTCGATACTGCCACGCTTGCCGCGGAAACGGTGCGACTGCAAAGTTTCCCCTACGAGCCGCGCCGCCAGCTTGCCAGCGTTGTTGTTGCCATTGAGCGCCCTGACGGGCGCGATCTGATTGCCTATGTGCGCGGCACAGCGCGAGCGATCCTGCCGCTCTGTACGCGCCTGGGACGTCGTGGTGCGGAGGAAGATCTCGACGATCAGGCGCGACAGGAGATCGAACGGCAGATCGATGACTTTGCCCGCGCAGGTCAGCGTGTGGTGGCATTTGCGTCGCGTCGCCTCGATGAGCCAACGGATGGGATGGCCTGGCGGGCGCGCGATATCGAGGATGATCTGACATTCCTCGGCCTGGCCGCGTTGCAGGAGCCGCCCCAGCCCGAGGTTACCCGGCTGGTCGAGGGGTGTCATAAAGCTGGCATTCGGATCATTGTTGTGACGGGGGCGTACGGGCTGACCGCCGAGGCGGGAGCGCGCCGTGCCGGCCTGATCGATACACCCCGCAACCAGATCGTGACCGGCGCCGATCTCGACTCCATGAGTAGCGCCAGCCTCGGCTTGCTGCTTGCTCCACTGGAGGATGTGGTGTTTGCCCAGATGGACGCCGCGCAGAAACAACGGATCGTTGAGGCGCTGCAACAGCGCGGCGAGGTGGTTGCATTCCTGGGTGACAGCATCAACGATGCGCCAGCGCTGCGCCAGGCAGATATTGGCGTAGCGGTCAGCGCTTCCGGCACCGCCGTGGCAGTGGCCGCTGCTGATATCGTCCTCAATGCCCAGCATCCTGCCGGATTACTCCTGGCGGTTGAAGAAGGCCGGGCGATCTTTGCCAATATTCAGAAACTGGCGGCCTACATCTTCGCGCACAATGTCGCCGAAGCCGCCGTCATCGTCGTCAGTGTGGTGTTCGGGTTGCCGATCCCGCTCACGGTATTGCAGGTGCTGGCGATTGATGTTGGTACGGAGTTGTTGCCGTCGGTCGCGCTCAGCACGGAACCGCCTGAGCCGGGCATCCTGGCCCAGCCGCCGCGATCCCGCACCGCGCCCTTGCTGGATCGCGAGACGTTGTGGCGTACATTTGCGCTGCTTGGTATGCTGGAGGGCGCACTCGCGTTGTTTTCTTTCTTCATGGCCTACTGGAGTGCCGGATGGCGCCCGGGGATGCTGCTGGCCAGCAGCGGCGACATCTATGCTCAGGCGACGACACTGACCTATATGGCGATTGTGATGGCGCAGCTCGGCACGGCATTTGCCAGCCGGACGCGACGCTATTCACTGTTTCAGCTTGGCCCGTTCACGAATCGTGCCCTGGTCGCGGGAACGATCACTTCGTTCGGGTTGATGCTGGTGCTGGTCTATGTCGAGCCCCTGGCAACGCTCCTGGGGTTCGTGCCGCCGCATCCTGAGCACTGGATATTGCTGGCATGTTACCCGTTCATCATGCTGCTGGCCGACGAACTCTTCAAATGGTATCGCCGTACGCGTGAAGCTGTGCAGGATGCGGTATAACGGCGATGGTCTGCATGGCAAGTGGGATGGGCATGGACATGGAGCATCGAAGCGGCTCTCCATCGATTCTTGCGTGTATTGGCGAGGGCGCTGGATCGCAGGAGGTGATTCGGCGCGCTGCACAGGTTGCAGTCGAGCTTGGCGCGGAATTGCTGGCGTTACATGTCGAACCGCCCGGTGCTCGTACCCGGCGCGCGCCGGCGGTCTCGGCTCAGCTTGAACGTAACCTGCGACTGGCGCGCGATCTTGGTGCATACATCGAGGTGATTGACAGTCACCAGGTGGTTGATTCGATCGTACGCTTTGCGCGCGACCACGGCGTGCAACGGATCATTATCGGCCAGCCGCATACGGGTGGATGGGTTCGCCGTCTCCGTGGCGATATTGTGACGCGACTCCGGCGCGCGGTCAGTGTGGTGATCGACGTGGTGCCGGGTGCGCCGATGTGATTACTGGACATGCTGGTTGTCGCATCGGCAATATCGAGAATGACGAGGCGCGTCTGCCGATGCGCAACCGTCTTGAACGTCACCTGCGATTGGCGGCCCGCTACCGTGGACATGAATATATGGTCTGACGGTCACCAGCTCGGTTTCAGTGTGGCTGCCGGACATCACTCGTACCAGGTACGCGTTGCTTGCTGAGGCGTTGATGATGCGCCAGGCCACCCCACATGGCACTTGCTGATGGGTGGCGCGGCTGTTGTGCGGCATACCGGCGGGTATCATCGTGGGTGGGATGTGGCGCCCCCGGGCCGACTCGAACGGCCGACCTGCGGTTTAGGAAACCGTCGCTCTATCCACTGAGCTACGGGGGCATTGCCTCGATTATACCGGATCGGCGGGGCGGCTGCAATCCTGATCAGCCGCGCAACCATCCACGACCGTATGGCAACCTGGTCCATCTCTCGAAGTCGCCCCGCGTGGCGAGATGCCATGATGAGATTACGAGGCGCTGCCGTAGCGTGCAACATTGATCCAGTTTCGCAATCGTACGGCTACTGATCATCAGGCATGATTGACGTAGTGTAACGACCAGGTAACAAGGCAACCCGGGCACGATGAATGGTAGGATTCGACGGATATCCGGTTCCGGCGAGTAACGTCGCGTGTCTACCATGGTTCCAGCACAACAATCGTCACAGGGAAACACGCCATGTCACACTACCTTGACATGATTCGGCAACAGCGCCGGCGTCCTGCCGGCATGCAGATGACGGCCCGGACATTGCTGGCGATCCTGGCGTTCGTCGCCATGGCCGGCTCCGCCGCCTACTGGTGGGGCGTCCAGTCGCAACTCACCGACAACCGCATCGTTGCCGTTGCCTTCACTGCCATCCTGGTACTCGCGCCGCCCAGTCTGGTCTCGTTCCTCATTCCCTGGTCGCCTGCCGGCATGTTGCTGCAGAAGGTCAATGCCCGCACCTGGGCCTTCCCGGTGATCATCGGGTGCGCACTCTACCTGCTCTACTATGCCTTCCAGCTCCAGTGGGCCTGGTGGGCCGCGCAACCCGTCGTCGCCGATGCAAACCTGGTCTATCAGCAGGTGCTGATCGGTATGATCGGCTTCATCGTGATTCCTGCATTGCTGTGGACGCCGGTGTCGAGCGATGAACTGGTGGAACAGGTGCGCCAGGCGCACCTGGTGAAGCGCTATGAGTTGCAGACCCAGGCGGATATTGCGATCCTGCGCGCGACGCTGCTGCGGGCGCAGGAGAAGGCGCTCATCGGCTTTGCCAATCTGACGGTGCAGGAACGCGAGGAACTGGCGGCGGTGATGCAGTCGCTGGTGAGCGGCATCGACCGGACGCTGAAGGAGGTCGGCCAGACGGTGAAGACGGTCTCCGGTGTTGCACTGCCATTCGACAACATGCTCGATGACAATGAGGACATCCGCGATATTCTGGAATATATTGGTGATACCCTGCAAATGGGGACGCTAACCGACCCTTCGACCCATGAGCTTGTTGACCGGAGCGAGGCCGGTGCGCGGGCGCCTGAGCGCACCGGCGAGCCGGCGCGCCAATCGCGCATGGTTGAATTAAGCGAGGCCGAATATCGCGCATTACGTCGCGCGCGCGCCACGCGCAGTGAGCCACGCCAGCGTGCCTGAAGGAGAATCATTCGTGGCAGTACGGAGCAAACCATTGGGATCGGCGCCGCAACGGCCAGCCCGACCGCAACCACGACAGCCCGCGGTGGCGCCGCGTCGGGCGTTCGCCCCCTACCCGATCGTCGAGCCGCCGGCGCGCGCTGGTGTCGGTGCTCCCGCAGGGTTGCTCATGCTGGCGTTTGGTTTGCCGCTGTGGGCGCTAGGTGCGAAGTACACCCTTGACGGCGTTGTGATCGGCCTTAATCTACTCGCGCAATTCCTTGAATTGCCGGCACGGGTGGCTGCACCCACCGGCTGGTGGAACCTGCTTCTCGTTCCACTGGGCCTGATCTTCTCGTATGTCGAAGCCAATGTACGGCCCAACATTCGCGGCGGCGCCTCGCAGCTGGTTGCGTTGCTGGTACTGCTCGCTCTCACACATGGTATTGATGTCCTGACGACCTATCTCGGTATCACTGCTCCATCCTCGTTGCCCCCGATCGTCAGCCAGATCATCAATATAACCTGGTGGAGCGGGTATCTTGCCGCCCTGATCCTGACCTATCTACCTGAGATGTTGATCCGTGGCGGCTGGGCGTTGCTGACCGAGTGATTCGCTATCTCCGCTGGCATGCCGGACAATAGTGGGTGCCGCGTTGCGCAACCACCGTCTTCACAATCATCGTGCCACAACGCGGGCATGGCTGCCCTTCGCGATCGTAGGCATGAAAGTGATCCTGGTTCGTCCCGCGTGCGCCATACGAGTTGCGGTAGTCGCGCAGGGTGCTGCCGCCATTCGCCAGCGCCTGACGCAGGACCGCGCGAATGCCGGCGTGGAGATCGGCGATCGCTTCGGTGCTCAGCTCAGCGGCCGGGTGCAGCGGGTGAATCCGGGCACACCACAGCGCTTCGTCGGCATAGATGTTGCCGATACCGGCGATCAGCGACTGATCGAGAAGCAACGGCTTGATAGCGCGCTGCCGGCCGCGCAGGAGCCCGGCGAGGCGCTCAACTGTGAACGCTTCTGATAACGGCTCATCGCCATGGGCGTCATTGAGCATTGCAAGCCCGGCAGCATCGAGGAGACGCGCACGCCCGAATTTGCGGGTGTCGTGGAAAAAGATCTGGCGACCATCGGTGAGGCGCAATACCAGGTGTGTATGCCTGTCCGGTTCAGTATCGGCAGGATGCACCGTCAGGCTGCCCGACATGCGCAGATGCAAGGCCAGCGTCCAGCCGCCATCGAGTTCGAGCAGGATCCATTTGGCGCGCCGCCCCCAACCGCGGATCTCACGCCCGGCCAGCCGAACGATAAACTCCTCCGGTGCAGGCGTCTCGACCATGCGCGGCCAATCGAGCCGCTCAACCGTGGCAATCCGCGCACCGGCAATCTGAATCCCCAGACTATCGGCAGCGTGCTGAACTTCGGGTAACTCAGGCATATGCGCATTATATCTGCCTTCGTACCTGGCCGCAATCACCCTGCGGCAGCACGGTGCTGGCGATAGATGTTACAATGGCGCCATGATGCATTCACGCTCGCGTTCCCCTGGAATGCTCTTCATCGTTGTGCTGGCTGTGTGCGGCACGTTACTCTTCTTCGGCCGGAATCAGCCGGTCACGTTGTCGCGCTGGCCCGGCCACGGCACCAGCGACCGGCCCGTGCCGACCATTGGTGCGGTGGCCGTGCCGGCTGCCGATCCAGCCTTGCTGCATATCGTTGTTGACGACGGGCTCTATAGCAATGAACGAGGCGAGCTAGACGCCGGCGTGCGTCGCGCCTATGCCTATGCCTCCGCACGCTTTGGCGGCACACTCAACGCGCCGGTGACGGTTGCCATCGTGCAGGACTCCGGCTGCGCATTGAGCGGCATTGCGTACACGGATGTGCGTACACTCCAGGTGCAGACGTGCAATAGTGTGGCGAGTGGCCGGGCGATTGCTATTCTGGCGCATGAATATATCCACCAGTTGCAGCATGATCGCTATGGTTCGCGCCACTTGAGCGCAGATCTCATCCTGTCTGAGGGGATGGCGACCTGGGCCGCGGGAGAATACTGGCTTGGCGATCACGCCGATTTTCGCAGCTACGTCCGCGCGCAGCGCGACGGAGGTGTCTTCTATCCCCTCGCAACCCATTATGCCGGGCGGAGCATTGGTGAGATGAATGCGCTCTATTACCAGTGGGCCAGTTTTGTGGAGTTCCTGATGAGCGTCTATGGGCGTGAGATGTTTGATCAGGTCTACATAACCGGTGCTGGCGATCCAGGTTCAGCAGCGTATGCCAGCGTATATGGTAAGGATCTCACCACACTGGAACAGGAATGGATCGCCTGGCTCGGGGCGTAAGCAGAGTTGCGTGGCACGCAATGCGCGCCAGCCATTACCTGCGACGCGCCTGTCGCTCCAGCCGCCTGGTCTGGCCGTCATAGATGACCGGTCGTGACCCGACGCCAGCCGGCGGTGACTGGCGTACTGCAGACAATGCCAGCGAACCGGCGCATGCGACCAGAATGGGTAACGCCAGCCCCCAGCCGTCGCCGGAGAATAGCCGCGCCATGATCAGCCCGATCAAGCCGCCAACCAGCCCGATTGCGAGATCACCGGTTGCCACCGGCTCGCGCCAGATGAACCGGCAGGCTGCCAGTGCCGCAGCAATGCCGGCTGCAAGAACCAGTAGTGCTGTCATCGTGCCCTCCATGCTATACTTCAATGACAGTGTATCCCTGCCGCCGTTGATCCGGCCTGTACGGTGTGTGATATGAAGCTGACGCCCTGCTGACGCTGTACCTGGCGTCAGTGTGACGGCTGGCCGTAAAGACAGAGGTCATGTTCGCTGGGCCCGCTAGCGGAAGGAAAGAGACGCCTGTTCCACCTCGCCGGCGTCGCTCGGCGTTGCGCCTGTTCTGGCGTCTGTTGCTCGCATGTGTGCAGGTGACGCTTATCAGCGCACTACTGGTACTGATCGGGCTCGTCGTCGCCTACCGCTACTATAGCCGCGACCTGCCCGATCCAGCACAGATTGGGCGGTATCGTCCATCTGAAACAGGGTACATCTACGCGCGTGACGGCACACCACTCTACGAACTGGTTGACCCGCAGAGCGGCAGACGAACGGTGGTTCCATTTGAGCGCATCCCGCAGATTCTTGCCGATGCAACCGTAGCCGTCGAGGACGCTGAGTTCTATACCAACCCGGGGATTGATGTGCGCGGCATTTTGCGCGCATTGATTCTCAACTATCAGGCTGGCGAGGTTGTCAGCGGCGGTTCCACGATCACGCAGCAACTGGTGCGCAATGTCCTGTTGCCGCCGGAAGAGCGCACGCGCATCACATTCGAGCGCAAACTGCGCGAGGCGATTCTGGCGGTTGAAGTTGCGCGCCGCTACAGCAAAGAACAGATCCTCGGCATCTACCTCAATGAGGTCTACTACGGCAACCAGGCATACGGTGTCGAGGCGGCGGCCCAGGCCTACTTCGGCAAACATGTCGAGGATCTGTCACCCGGTGAGGCCACCTTGCTCGCCGGCCTGCCCCAATCTCCGACCGTCCTGAACCCACTGCACAATCTTGCCGGCGCGAAGCAACGCCAGCGCACGACGCTCGATCTGATGGTGAAGTATGGCTATCTCTCTGAACAGAAGGCACAGGAGGTTTTTGCTGAACCACTGCGCTTTGTCGCTGCCGAAACCGACCTGACGGCGCCTCATTTCGTCTTCTATGTGCGCCGGTTGCTTGAGGAGCGGTATGGACCGGACGTGCTTCATCGTGGCGGGTTGCGTGTCGTGACCACGCTCGATCCGTCATGGCAGGCTGAGGCCGAACGCATTGCACGCCAGTGGGTGCGCGAGGGCGGACCCGGCTATGCGCCGTTGCGCGAACGTCATGCAACGAATGCCGGCGTTGTGATGCTCACCCCCGATGCGCAGATTATCGCGATGGTCGGCAGTGTTGACTATAACGATCTGGCGATTGACGGGCAGGTCAATGTTACGCTTGCGCCACGGCAGCCAGGCTCTGCGCTCAAGCCGATCGTCTATGCGGCGGCATTACAGCGTGGCTGGACCCCGGCGACGATCATCTGGGATACGCCGGTAACATACCCGGCCGGCGATAGTACAGTGTACGCGCCACGTAACTATGACAACGCGTTCCACGGGCCGCAACGTCTGCGAATGGCGCTGGCGAACTCGCTCAATATTCCGGCCATCCGGGCGCTCGAATATATCGGGGTTGACACGTTCGTCGCGCTGGCGCATCGCCTGGGGATCACAACGCTGAATGATCCTGAGCGGTATGGGCTGCCGCTGGCGCTTGGCGCTGGTGAAGTAACATTGCTTGATCTCACCGGCGCCTATAACACGTTCCGCAATGGTGGGCACTACCGGCCTCCGGTTGCCATTCTGAAAGTGACCAATGCCCGTGGTGAGGTGCTTGAGACGGCAAGCGATGCTCCAGGACGGCAGGTGCTTGGGGAACACGGCGAGCAGATCGCGTATCTTATTACCGACATCTTGAGCGACAACGAAGCGCGCCACTTCATGTTCGGCCCGAATAATGTCATGGAACTTGGCGATGGACGGTCGGTCGCCGCTAAAACCGGCACCAGTAATGAGTGGCGCGACTCATGGGCGGTGGGCTACACGCCTGATCTCACGCTTGGCGTATGGGTCGGCAATAACGACAATGCACCGATGCAGGAAGTCGCCGGGTCGAATGGAGCTGGTGTGATCTGGCGCGCGCTAATGGAACGTTACCATCAGGGGCGACCGATCCTGACCTTCGAACGGCCAGCAGGCATCAGCGAAGCGACGATCTGCGCCGATACCGGCGCGCTGGCGAGCGCGGATTGCCCGCACCCGGTGATGGAGCGTTTCATCGCCGGTACTGAGCCGCGCACGAGTGATATCACGTTGCTGACGGTGGCTGTGGCTGGCAATGGATCATGCCTGGCTGCATCGTATACGCCGCGTGAACAGGTGCGCCAGGTGACGTTTGTTGCATACCCGGCGCCGTATCGTGCCTGGGCGGTTGCAAACGGTATTGCACAGCCACCGCAGCAGTACTGCCCGCCGCCGGATGCTCTGCCCGGGCGTGAAGGTGGGAGCATTGCGCGCATTGCCCAACCGGTGGACGGCACCGTTGTGCGGGGGCCGCAAGTCTATGTGCGCGGTACTGCGGCCGGCGTGTATGCGCTTGAAATCGGCAATGGACGCGATCCGGGGTCCGGCTGGCGTACCATCGCCCGGGGTGCGGCGATGACGGATGGCATTCTGGGGATCTGGTCAACCGGCACGAGTACGCCGGGGGAGTACACGCTACGCCTGCGGGTCACGACGCCGGAAGGTATTCTGCTGGAACACCGCGCCATTGTGCGGCTTGAGCCAGTCACGCCATAGGAAGGCTCTGCGCTGCCTGTTGCGGTACAGCGTCGCCGGAGTCACATCCTTCGGGCCAGGTTTCGATCCGATTCTTACCCAGACGCTTGGCCCGCAACAACGCCTGATCCGCGCGCTCAATCAAGGTATCAAGCGTCAGGTTGCCGCTCTTGCTGGCTGCTATGCCGAAGCTCGCGGTGATACGCAACTCCTGATCGCCGGCGCGTACCGATATGCTGGTCAGGCGCAGCCGTAGCCGCTCTGCGACCTGGAATGCGCCGCTGCAATCGGTGTCGGGCAGCAGCGCAATAATCTCCTCACCGCCGTAGCGCCCGGATACATCGCCTGTGCGCAATTCGTCGCGGCAGATCCCTCCAACCGCTTGCATCACCGTGTCACCGACCGTGTGCCCATAGGTATCGTTGACCCGTTTGAAATCGTCAATGTCGAACAACATCGCTGCCAGCGGGCGGTTATGGCGCTGCGCGCGCTCATATTCGCGGCGCGCCAGGTTGAAGAACTGCCGCCGGTTGTTTATCCCCATCAGCGGGTCGGTCGTTGCAAGATATTGCGCCTCGGCAAACAGGCGCGCGTTCTGGATGGCAATCGTCGCCTGCTGGGCGAACAGGGTGAGCAGGCGCACGTCATCTTCAGTGAACACACGCTCCAGGTTCCAATCGCCTGCCCCGATCACACCAATCAGTTCGTCGCCGGCCAGTAATGGCACTGCCACCAGCGTGGCAGGCGGCAAATCGTCATAAATGTGTGAGCACGCCTCCCACTGGTGGTAGTTTGCGACAACCAGCGGCGCGCGTGTCAATGCAACCTGGCCCATGATACCTTCGCCAGGTGCCAGGCGTGTTCCAGCATAGTCGCGGCCCATGTTGAAACTGAGCTGGATTCGCAGATCGTTCCGTTCCGGATCATACAGGCCGAGTTCACCGCAGTTCGCGCGCATGAGTTTCACCTCGCGCTCCAGAATGGCGCGCAAGACAGTATCAAGATCCAGGTGTCGCGTGATCGCGGCCATTGTGTCGTGCAGGGCGTCGAGTTGCTCGACACGGTGCTGGAGTTCCTCGTACAGGTGCGCCCGCTCGATGGCAATGTTAAGCTGCTCCACCAGGCTATTGATCAGATAAAGGTCGGCGCTGGTCAGCGTTACCCCGTTGGTGCTCTCGACATTCAGCGCGCCAATCACCCGTTGCTGTAACGTGAGCGGCACGCAGATCTCGGAAACGACCCCGTCAATCGCACCCAGATAGTCACGATCATGCCGTACATCGGTGATCAAGGCCGGGCGACCGCTGCGAACAGTACGGCCAATGATCCCCTGGCTCAATGGGATGCGCTCCAGCATGCGCTCATAACCAACCTGGTGCTGTAACACCATAGTGTCGCCCTCGCGCAGGTAAAGACTCACCTGGGTATAGCCGAAGGTTGCTGCAATCGTTTCGACAATGGTACGGAAGATACTCTGGAGATCCATCTGCCGCGAGAGCGCCGTGCGCACCTGATCCATCAGGTGCAATTCCTGCGCCTGGCGTCTGGTCGTTACGTACAACTCACGCAATTGATGTTCGCTGGCCCGTAACGCTTCCTCGGCGCGACGGCGCTCGGCGACTTCCTGTTGCGCCGCGGTGTAGAGCCGGGCATTGTCGATCGCAATTGACGCCAGTTTGGCGAAGTGCACCAGCATGGTTGCGATGTCACCGAGGTCCACTTGTCTCGGCGTCTCATACGAAACGCCGAGTACGCCAACAATCCGGTCCGAAGAGGTCAGCGGAACGGCCACAACGGCGCCGAAATCGAGCGTTTTCAGCCGCTTGACGTGACCTTCCCACGATCGGTAATCGTCAATGATGGCGGGTTGGCCGGTCTGCCAGACATGGCCGGTTAATCCTTCATCATGGTGCAGACGGGTTTGCAGATTTTCAGCGTGCCGGCCAATTCCGACCTTCATCTCAATCATGGACCTGTCCGCCGTCTCAAGGTAGATATATCCATGGTCGGTGCCGGCCAGGCGTGCCGCGCGCGTGACAACCGCTTCCAGCACACCGTCAAGGTCAAGCCGGTTCATCAGGGCCAGCGCCGTATCGTGCAAGGCAGACAGGTACTCGTTGTATGCCTCATAGGTGGCTGGCGGCGCACCGGAATTGTCATGTGCCATGCTTGTTCTTCGCCCTCAGCAACATATCCTGGCCGAATAATCATCGTGCGGCGGTGAACGATGTCTGGTGCCATATTACCAGAATGACGTATCCAATGGTACATCAGATGCAAGTAGAAAGCGCATTTTTGTGGATTTTAGCGATACTGTGGTCCTTCTAGCGGGCAATCGTGTCATCCTGGTATTCGGCCAGTCACGTAACGGTGCAGATTCCGCGCCTGGAAGCGCTGGAGCAGCGTGGTCCTCGTGATCGAGGTGGTGAATGTCGCCCGTGTTATCCGGCAGCGAGCTCCGCGTCACTCCAGTTATTGACACGACTTACGCAGTGGCTCGCGCAATCGGCTTGCGGGGCGGATGCCGGTGTCCACCCGCCGGCGGTGCGGCGTTTTTTCCGGAATGAAACTGCCATGCCGCCGCCGGGCCATTGTTGCTGGAGGGCCTGGTGGCCCTCCAGATCACCTTGCTGTGCTGGACTGCGTCAAACCGTTGCTGGTTAATTGGTATGCAGTGTCATTGCGAGCGAAGCGAAGCAATCTCCGCGGGTGAGAAACGATTGCTTCAGCCACGCTACGCTCGCTGCAGGCTGTTGCGGGCGCTCCTCGCAATGATCGCATGCCCATGGTGCTTCCAGAAACCGTATAACTCCTGTTATTAACACGACTTACGTGGTGGCGGATTCCTGGCTCCGCCAGAGCCTGCGGCAGCATGGTATTCACGATCAAGGTGGTGCGATATGAAGGAACGTCCACTCTGCCGAAGGCAAGACAATCGGTTACGCGAGTCGCTCACTCGGGCGACCGCATCACTCCAGTTATTGACAAGCGGGCGCTCCGCCCGTACCATGCAACTACACGTTCAATTCGCAAGATGTGCCGCCTGCACGAGCCCTGCAGCTCATACTGGAACCAGCAACCATGGATGATCCGCTCATTCTCTACAACGGCCCGATCTATACGCTCGATCCGTCGCAACCGCGAGTACAGGCGCTCGCGATCCGTAACGGGCGCGTCATTGCTGCCGGCAGCGAGGGTAAGGTGCGCGCCGCGGTGATCGGGCGTGCCGAGGGTATTAATCTCCAGGGTCACGCGGTGATCCCTGCCATCACCGATGCGCATGTGCACCTGGTATGGCACGCGCTGGCGCGCCGCAATGTGCTGCTCGACGACGCCGCCACGCTCGATCAAGCGCTCCATCGTATCGGCGCCGCAACGTCGCAACTTGCCGAAGACGCGTGGGTACAGGGGCGTGGCTGGGACCATACGCGCTGGGGGCGCTGGCCCACCGCTGCCGACCTCGATGCCGTCATCGGTGACCGGCCGGCGCTCCTGTCGCGCAAGGATGGTCACTCAGCGTGGGTGAGCAGCGCGGCGTTGCGCCTGGCCGGTATCACACGCGATACGCCTGACCCGGTTGGTGGCGCCATTCAGCGCGAGCATGGCGAGCCAACCGGTATCCTCCAGGAGACGGCCATTGATCTGGTGCGCCGCCTTATTCCTGAGCCGTCGCAGGAGGAGCGACTGGCTGCGGTGCGCGAGGCGATCAGTGAGGCGCATTCATACGGTATGGTCGGCATGCATCTGCCAACTGCTATGCTCCCCGGCGATGGCCAGATAACCCTGGGTGATCTGCAGGTGTTGCGGGAACGGGATCAGCTTGCCTTGCGGTGCCTGGTGTATATCGGTCTCGATGCGCTCGACGCGGCGCTGGCCCTCGGTCTGCGCAGTGGTCTGGGCGACCGCTGGATTCGTATCGGCGGTACCAAGCTGTTTGCTGATGGCACGCTTGGCTCACAGACGGCAGATATGCTGGCACCCTATGAGAGTGGGGGTGGGTGTGGTCTGCCGGTGTTGCCGGTCGAGGAGCTGCGTGCAGCGATCCGCACATCCATCCAGGGTGGCCTGTCGGTCATGGTTCATGCGATCGGTGATGCGGCCAATCGGAACGTGCTGGACGCTATTGAGGCGGCACTTGAGGGGGCGCCGGTTGTGCCCATTCCGAACCGCATCGAACATTGCCAGTTGCTTCATCGCGATGACATCCCGCGCTTCGCGAAGCTTGGCGTGGTTGCATCCATGCAGCCCATCCATTGCACGGCCGACATGGAGGTCGCTGATCTGCTCTGGGGACGCCGTTGCACAGGCGCCTACGCCTGGCGCTCGCTGCGGAACACGGGCGCCATCCTGGCATTTGGCTCGGATGCGCCGGTTGAGTCGCTCAACCCGTGGCCTGGCGTCCACGCGGCGGTGACCCGCCAGCGCCCGGGTGGCATCCCTGCGCGCGGCTGGTATGCTGAGCAATGCCTGACGGTTGAGGAAGCGCTCTGCGGCTTTTGTGGTGGTGCGGCCGCAGCAGCCGGGGCGAGCCGCGAACAGGGCTCCCTTGCTGTCGGGATGCTGGCGGATCTGGCGGTTCTCTCGGCCGATCCGTTCAAGATCCCTTCGTCGGAACTGCACACGATCAGCGCGAGGATGACGATGCTTGAAGGTAAGGTGGTGTGGGAACGTTAGCGGCCCGATGCTCATCATCATAGAAGTGACACAACCATGAGCAGCGATCAACTGAAGCAGGCGATTGAAGCTGCACGCAATGGCCGCCGCGAGCAAGCGCGCGACCTGTTGTTGCGTGTCGTCGAAACGGATGCACGGAATGAACGTGCCTGGCTCTGGCTTTCAGGCGTTGTTGACGATCCGGCTGATGTGCAGGTGTGCCTGGAAAACGTCCTGGCGCTGAACCCTGCCAATACTCGCGCGCGCCAGGGGCTGGAGTGGCTCCATGCGCGCCTGGGCACCCCGCCGCCGCTGTTGCCGCTCACCAGCGGTGCAGCCGCGGTTGAGCGCGAAGTCGATCCTGCGGCCCTGTCGCCTGCGCGCCTGCGCGCGCGCGCCGCTTCTCCCGCGCCGGTTGTTGCGCCACCGGGAGCCACGCCGGTTGAACCCGCCCCCGTCGCTTCAATCTATACCCGGGTAGCGCCGTCTGTCAGCACAACACCGGCAGTTGCCCCTGCGTCGGTGGCTGCACCCCGTGTCGGGGCAGCGGCGTCTGTCAGGGCTGCGCGCGCTGTCGGTCCTGCGCAGGTGGAACCTGCCGAGGCCGTTGCCACGGCTGAGAATCTGTGTCCCTATTGCGGCGCGCCAACGGTTGTGACCCAGCGCCGTTGCACCCAGTGCGGTAATAGCCTGCTGGTACGCGCGGCCCTATCGGAGCAACCCTCCCCGTCGCTGGGCGCGTTGACGCTCGTGTGGAACATCGGGGCGGCCCTGGTTGCCATACTGGCACTCGTGTTCCCGTTACTCGGGCTGTTGCTCTACCAGCAGGCGCGTTTCAGCGGCGATCCGTCGGGCGCGATACAGCCCGGTGTCGCCTACCCGATCGGCATGCTTATCCCGGCAACGCTCCTGACAGTGCTGACCATTGTGGGAGTCTGGGTTGCGCGCGCGTTGCGCCAGCGGCGGATCTGGGCGCTCTACCTGGCGCTGACCCTGACCGTTGTTGGTTTGCTGATGGCGTTTCTTCTCGTCGCGCGTGCAGATGCCGCCGGTGCCGTATTGCGTTCCCTGTCCGGCGAACTTGCCGTCCCCGCTGCGTGGGATGTGCTCGCGCCGCCAGTTGTCAGATCCGTCGGGCTGGCCGCAATCCTGCTTCACATTCTGGCGGCGGGCCTCGTTGCGCTCAGCTATGGTGATTTCGTCGGCAAACTCGAACGCTTTCAACATCATCTCGTGCCGTCTGATCACCTGACCCACTACAATAAAGGTGTCGCGCTGAAGGATCGCGCCATGTGGCACGCCGCGTCGCTGGAGTGGGAATGGGCCGTGAAGAAGGCGCCGTTCGATGTGACCTACCTGCGCGCACTCGCTCTTGCATATGCGCAACTGAAACGCTTTGATCAGGCGCGTACCATGCTCGACCGCGCTCTGCAGATTGCACCGGGACAGCCGAAACTCGTTGATGATCGACGCCTGATCGAACAACTGGCGGCTGAGGCCCGGCGCTGAACCGCCTGTGCCTGGCGTGCCTATCTGCCGTCTGGATCTGCAATCGGCTCAGGGCCTGGCACCCTTGTGCTCCATTTGATACGAATGAGGATAGTGCGTTCATGCCAGGGAATTCGTTCGGACATACCTTTCGTCTCACGACGTGGGGTGAGTCACATGGCGCTGCGGTCGGTTGTACCGTTGATGGTTGCCCGGCTGGAATTGATCTTGGTGAGGCAGACATTCAGCGCGAACTGGATCGGCGGCGTGTCGGCCAGAGCCGGGTCACATCGGCGCGCCAGGAACTCGACCAGGTCCAGCTTCTTTCGGGAGTGTTCGAGGGGCGTACCACCGGCGCTCCTATCAGTATGCTGGTGTTCAATACCGATGCGAAGCCCGGCCACTACGAGAATATCAAGGATCTTTACCGGCCCGGCCACGCCGACTACACCTGGGATGCCAAGTACGGCTTTCGTGACTGGCGTGGCGGTGGGCGCAGCAGCGCCCGCGAAACAATCGGTCGCGTTGCAGGTGGCGCAGTGGCGAAATTGCTGCTGGCGCGCTTTGGTATTTCGGTGATTGCCTGGACGTCGCAACTCGGTGACCTGAAAGCAGAAACAATTGATGAGCAAGAGATCGAGCGCAATATCATGCGTTGCCCCGATGCACGGGTAGCCGCATTGATGGTTGAACGTGTCGAACAGGCGCGTCGTAGCCTTGACTCGCTCGGCGGTGTTGTTGAGGTTCGGGCGCGCGGTGTCCCGCCCGGTCTTGGCGAACCGGTATTCGATAAGTTACAGGCCGATATCGGCAAGGCAATGTTCAGTATTCCGGCGATCAAAGGTGTTGAATTCGGTGAGGGGTTCGGCGTGGCGCACATGACGGCCTCAACCCATAACGACCCCTTCATCCGCCGCGCCGATGGCAGCATTGGCACGTCCACCAACCACCACGGCGGCATTCTCGGTGGTATCAGCACCGGCGAAGAGATTATCCTGCGAATCGCCGCCAAGCCGCCTGCCTCCATCGCCCGGCCTCAGTCTACGGTCGACCGCGATGGTCATCCGGCTGATATCGAAATCCATGGCCGCCATGATCCCACGGTGCTGCCGCGCCTGGTTCCCATAGCCGAAGCAATGCTGGCGCTCGTCCTGGCTGACCATCTGCTGCGCCAGCGCGTCGCGCGCGTTTGAACCATGACGAGATACGTATGACCGATCTGCCCATTCAGGAAGGTGCCATCCTCTGGGCGCCTTCAGCCGATATGGCGCGTACCAGCGCCATGCAGCGCTACATCGACTGGCTGGCCGACATGCGCGGGCTGGCATTTGATGACTATCACTCGCTCTGGCGCTGGTCGGTTGATGAGCCGGCGGCGTTCTGGCGGTCGATATGGGATTATTTCGATGTACGCGCCGTCTCTCCGCCGCATACGGCGCTCGCTGACGCAAGCATGCCTGGCGCGGTCTGGTTCCCTGGCGCAACGATGAATTATGCCGAACATGCCTTCCGCCATGCAACTGCTGAGCACCCCGCCATCATCTTCCAGTCCGAAGGCGCGCCCTTCCGCCAGATGACCTGGGCCGAATTGCAGCGCCAGACCGGTGCGGTTGCAGCCGGCCTGCGAGCGCTTGGCATCCGCCGTGGCGACCGCGTGGCGGCGATGTTGCCCAACGTGCCCCAGGCGATGATTGCGTTTCTTGCCTGCGCCGCGATTGGCGCGATCTGGTCGAGTTGCTCGCCGGAAATGGGTGTCGCCAGTATCATAGATCGCTTCCGTCAGATTGAGCCGCGTGTGCTGATCGCCGTTGACGGGTATCGCTATGGTGGGCGCGAGTTTGACCGGCGCGCAGCATTGGCCGAATTGTGCGCAGCGCTTCCCGGTGTTGCACACGTCGTGGTGCTGCCCTGCCTGGATGCGACAGTCGCCGCACCATATGGCGCAACGATCCAGTGGGACGATCTCCTGCAATATGACGCGCCGCTTGAATTCGAACCCGTCCCGTTTGATCATCCGCTCTGGATCCTGTATTCATCCGGTACCACCGGATTGCCTAAGCCAATTGTACAGGGGCATGGCGGGATTTTGCTCGAGCACCTGAAGTCGCTTGCTCTCCATCTCAACCTCGGCCCGGATGACCGCTTCTTCTGGTTTACGACCACGGGCTGGATGATGTGGAACTTTCTTGTCAGTGGCCTGCTCGTGGGCAGTACGGTACTCCTGTACGATGGCAGTCCCGCCTGGCCTGACATGAACGTGCTGTGGCACTTTGCCGCTGCATCCGGTATGACCCTCTTTGGCACGAGCGCCGCCTACCTTGGCGCATGCCGCAAAGCGGGCATCACGCCTGGCGAGACGTTTGAACTGGCGTCACTGCGAGCCATCGGATCAACAGGATCACCGTTATCGCTGGAAGGTTTCCAGTGGGTCTATGATCAGGTGAAACGTGACCTGTGGCTTGTGTCGCTCAGCGGCGGTACGGATGTTTGCACGGCCTTCGTTGGCGGTTGCCCGCTGTTGCCGGTAACCGCCGGCGAGATCCAGTGCCGCTGTCTCGGCGCGCGGGTCGAAGTATTTGACGAACAGGGACGTTCGCTGACCGGCGTGGTTGGCGAACTTGTGCTGACCGCGCCGCTTCCATCCATGCCCCTCTTTTTCTGGGGCGATACCGACGGCTCGCGCTACCGTGCCAGTTATTTCGATGTCTACCCTGGTGTGTGGCGCCATGGTGACTGGGTAAAGCTGACCGAACGCGGCACGCTGGTGATCTCCGGCCGTTCCGATGCAACCATTAATCGCTATGGTGTGCGCATGGGCGCCAGCGAAATGTACCGGGCGGTCGAGGGGATCACTGAGGTGATCGATAGCCTGGTGATTGACCTGGAAGAACCGACCGGCGCTGCACGCATGTACCTGTTCGTCGTGCTGGAGGCTGGCGCGATGCTTGATGCCGCACTGGAAGAGCGCATCCGCGCCCGCATTCGCGACGTCCTTTCGCCGCGCCATGTGCCCGACGCCATTATTGCCATCCCGGATATACCGCGTACGCTCAATGGCAAGAAACTTGAGGTGCCGGTCAAAAAGATCCTGCGCGGCATTCCACCCGAACAGGCGGCCAACCGCGACGCCATGGCCAATCCGGAGACACTTGACGTGTTTGTTGCGCTGGCCGGGCAGTTGCGTTCATCAACATAACATGCAGGAGTACCATGTGGTTGTCGGTCTGATCGGCATGTCGGGTGTGGGTAAGTCGTCGTGGGCAGCGCGGCTGGCGGGCGCCGGGTTGACACCATTCTACTGTGATGACCTGATCGCTGAACGGTTACGGGTTGAAACCGGCGCCGGCACGGTGTCGGTTCACGATGTCGGGCGCTGGATGGGCTTTCCCTATGAGAGGCGCTATGCTGAGCGCGAGCGGATCTATCTGGCCTACGAAGGCGCCATTCTCGCCGAGATTGCCGATCATGTCGCTGCCGACGACGATGTTGTCATTGATATGACCGGCAGCGTCGTCTACCTTGAGCCGGATTTACTCGCGCGCATTGGTCGCCTGGCGACGATCATCTACCTTGCAGCCGACCCTGACCTGCATCAGTGTCTCCTGGCCGACTATCTTGCCATGCCGCGCCCGGTCGTCTGGAACGGGATGTTTCAACCATTCCCCGGCGAAGATCCAGCCGCCGCGCTGGTTCGCTGCTATCCTCTCCTTCTGCAAACGCGTGCAGCCCTGTACGAGCAGTTCGGTGACGTGGTGATCGACTCCAGGCTGCATCGCCATCCCGCCTTCGGCGTCGCCGATCTGCTGTCGCTTGCTGCGCAGGCGACCAGCAGGGCACGACACCAGGCAACGGACCACCCGATCGTCTAGTTACATGATTACACAATTACATTGTACACTCTCGGTAGGTGCTGTTCTGCCCGGGCAGGAACGGTCGCCATGGCGAACCGGTGCTGATACTGGTGAGCACCGGCCGACACGCAAACAGGAGCAGACACATGCATACCCGCTGGGAGTACAGGGTTGTGTTCGTCGATCGCTGGCGGCGAACATCGGTAGAAGGCCACGAGATGCACCCCGAAGCGAACGAACGTAACAGCGCGTTCGCGCGGCGCATGTTGAATGGCATGGGTGTAGACGGGTGGGAGCTGGTGGGCATCCAGCACATGATGCCGGGCCAGGCATACTACATCTTCAAGCGCCCCGTGGCCGAGGGCGCCGAGCCGGACATGTCGGTCATACGCCGCGAGGCTGCGCCGGAGCAAGCTGCACCATCACACGGTGAGACAGGCGGCGCGCAGGTCGTGTCACTCTAGTATAGCTTTCTGCGCCGTATAACCGGTGCCTGACAGAGCTTGTATCGTGAAACAGAAGGGGGGGGGGGGGGGGGG
>JACAEQ010000136.1 GCA_013388755.1 Chloroflexota bacterium | reverse complement strand
TCGCAATGACAGGCGGCGTCGACGTGCCTGGCTGCATGACGGATTGGATGTCATTGCGAGCAGAGCGACACAATCGACCGGCACGATAGGAGATTGCTTCAGCTACGCTTCGCTCGTTCCCGAACGATGGTCGGGATTCTCGGTAGCGGATTGGTTCGCATAGAGTCAACCAGCAAGGGAGGAACCTGCATGTCCATTGATGTGGCCGACCCGAAAACGATCAGCCAGTTCGATAGTGAACATGGTGTTTATCCACCGGCGCCGGACATCGTTGAACGCTCCAACGTGATGGCCTACGCGCAGTCAAAGGGCTTCGCAACATGGGAAGAGTTGTACCAGTGGTCGATTGAGCATCCCCAACTGTTCTGGGCCGATATGGCAAGCCGCCTGGAGTGGTACGAGCCATGGGAAAAGGTGCTGGACGACTCGAATAAGCCATTCTACAAATGGTTCACGGGCGCGAAGTTCAATATTGTTCATAATGCCATCGATCGCCACCTGAAAACGGCACGGCGCAACAAGCAGGCGCTGATCTGGGAAGGCGAGGACGGCAGTTATCGCGCGTTCTCCTATTTTGGCATCAACCGCGAGGTGTCGAAGTTCGCCAATGTGTTGAAGAGCATGGGCGTGCAAGCAGGCGACATTGTGTCGATCTATATGCCGCGCGTGCCTGAACTGGTCTTCGCGATGCTGGCATGCGCCAAGATTGGCGCGGCCCATTCGGTGATCTATGGCGGCTTCTCGGTCGAAGCGCTGCGTGAACGAATTGCCGATGCCCAGTCGAAAGTGCTGATCACTGCCGACGGCGGTTACATGCGCGGTAAGATCGTTGAACTGAAGAAGATCGCCGACGAGGCCATGGGGCATAGCCCGTCAATCCAGACATGTATCGTCCTCCGGCGCACCGGTCACGACGTCGAGATGCAGGCCAGCCGTGATTACTGGTGGCATGATCTGATGAACCTGCCGATCGCCTCTGCCAGATGCGAAACCGTGCCAGTGGATGCGGAACACCCGCTGTATATCCTCTACACCTCCGGCAGCACCGGCAAGCCCAAAGGTGTGGTGCACGTCCACGGTGGTTATGCCGTCGGCATTTCGGCCACGCTCCACATGACATTCGACATCAAGGAGGAGGATCGTTACTGGTGCGCCGCCGACCCGGGCTGGGTCACCGGGCATTCATATATTGTGTATGGGCCGCTGATCGAGGGAGCGACGTCCTTTATGTATGAGGGCGCGCCCAATTATCCGTACCCCAATCGCTGGTGGAGCCTGGTTGAGAAATATGGCATCAACATTCTCTATACGGCGCCAACCGCTATTCGTGGCCTGATGCGCTTTGGTGATGCCTGGCCCAACCGCCACGATCTCTCCAGCCTGCGGTTGCTCGGCTCAGTCGGCGAGCCGATCAACCCTGAAGCCTGGCGCTGGTTCTACAATGTGATCGGTAAGGGCCGCTGCCCGATCATGGATACCTGGTGGCAGACCGAAACTGGCTGCTTTATGATCACCCCCAACCCGGCAACGCCACTCAAACCAGGTTCCGGCACACGCCCCTTCCTCGGGATCGTTGCTGACGTCGTGGATGAACAGGGCCATAGCAAGGGCGCCAATGAAGATGGGTTGCTGGCGATCAAGACGCCCTGGCCAGCAATGATGCGCACGATCTTGCGCGACCCCGATCGTTATGTCAATCAGTATTGGAACAGCGAGCCGGTCGGCATGTATACGGCAGGGGATTCGGCGCGCAAGGACGAGGACGGCTATTTCTGGATCATCGGGCGCATCGATGATGTGATCAAGGTTTCCGGGTACCGCCTGGGTACAGCCGAGGTCGAAAGCGCGCTGGTGTCACATCCGGCGGTGTCGGAGGCGGCGGCAATCGGGTTGCCGCACGAGGTCAAGGGCACGGCAATCCATTGTTTCGTCATTCTCCGCGCCGGTATCGAGGGGACGCCGGCCCTCGAGGATGAATTGAAGGCCCATGTCGCGCGTGAAATGGGGCCGATTGCGCGCCCTGAAAGTGTGAAGTTCGTTACTCTGCTGCCCAAGACCCGCTCGGGCAAGATCATGCGGCGCGTGCTGAAGGCCCAGGCGCTGGGCCAGGATCCCGGCGATCTGTCAACACTGGAGGGGTAGGAGGGCAGGTACGTGTTCACACTTCGCCTGGGAGCAAGGGCAGCGTGCCTTCGTATCCCGTAACGGGGGCGGGACGCCCTCGCTCCCAGGGTAGCGTTGTATCCCGGATGTGACTGGTTACGCGGTCAGGGGCCAGAGGGTCAGCTCCGTGAATGCACTGAACCCTTACCTCTTGCTCCTTAGCCCTTATTCGACATGATACGCCAGTACAAGCAGGTTGTGTGGCTGGCCCTGCCGATCGCGGATGTGGTTGACCAGCCGGCCCTCGTGCTGAAAGCCAAGGCGGGTGAAAATGGCGTCACCGGCTAGCTGCTCTTCGACCATGTCAACTATCACCTTGGCGGCACCCAGGGCACGGGCCTGCGCGACAATCTCACGCGCCATCACGGTACCGAGTCCGCAGCGTCGCCAGCTTTCGTCCACGATCAACTGGATATCGGCGACATGGCTCGAACGGCCAGGTAGCTGGCGCGCCGACGCATAGGCTATGATCGTGCCGTCCGGTGCTACCGCAACCAGCTGGCGCCAGTGCTCGGCAGACCGCGCGTTGATCAGGCGCGCAATCATCTCCGGGCTGCGCAGGTCATTCTCAGCATGCAGCCAGTCGTTCTCGGGCAGCGCTGCGCCGAGCGCGATCAGCGCCTGGTTATCCCCCGCATCCAGCGGCCGTATGGTGACGGTGCGCCCGTTGCGCAGCGTCACGCTGAATGGCGCCTGTGGTCCCGCAGTCGTCATGGGCAGCTCCCGGCGTGGTCACGCCAACTGTGAAATGTTGCACAACACCGATTATACCATTGCCAGTTATCGTGGGTTTACGGGGAAGGTTTATGATTCGTAACGATGGCCGGGCGCCGGCCGAGCTGCGCCCGGTTCAAATCGCTACCGACAGGTATGGGTATGCTGAGGGATCGGCGCTGATCCAGATGGGCAAGACATGTGTGCTGTGCACGGCCAGCGTTGAGGAAGGCGTGCCGCCCTGGTTGCGCGGCCAGGGCCGTGGCTGGGTGACCGGCGAGTATGCGCTCTTGCCGCGCGCAACGACGCAGCGTACCCGGCGTGAGCGCAACGGTGCCACGGGGCGTACACAGGAGATCCAGCGCCTGATCGGCCGCGCGCTGCGCGCCGCTGTGTCGCTTGAGTCGCTCGATGGGTTCACCATCACGATTGATTGTGATGTCCTGCAGGCAGACGGTGGCACGCGTACCGCCTCGATTACGGGCGGCTACGTGGCACTGGCGCTGGCGCTGCGCCGCCTGGTCGCGTCGGGCCACCTGGCCGCGAACCCACTCCAGCGCGCGGTTGCCGCGGTCAGCGCCGGGTATGTCACTGGCTACGCCCTGCTTGACCTCGATTACAGCGAAGATAGTATGGCGGACCTGGATTGCAACCTGGTGTTGACCGGCGACGGCGCCATCGTTGAGGTGCAGTGTACGGCCGAAGCTCGCGCGGTCGACCGGGCGGAGTTCGATCGGTTGATTGACCTGGCTACGGATGGTGTCCACCACCTGCTCAGCGTACAACAGGCGGCGCTGGATGCCGCTCCCTGACCGTGCGGGGTGCGACGAATTGTGCAGTATGCATGGTCCGGGTGTGAGCTTACCGGAGTGTTGTTCCGCAGGGCGTTTCGTTCCACCCCCGGGCGCACGATACAGCGGCAGGACGCGAGCTATGCTATAATCTGGCAAAGTGTTCCGCCGTACTCCACGCGCGGCCCGACTGGAGGAGAAGTCGCGATGCTCGGTGAGCCGCAACGAGACGAGGCGCTTGTACATTTTCAGCGTGGTCTGGTGCTTGAGCAGGCCAATCGTGTTGATGAAGCGGTCGAAGAGTACCGCCGTGCACTGGCCCATAATCCGCACCTGGCCGAGGCACATGATGCGCTCGGTAGCTATTATCAACGTCATGGCCTGCTGGCGAAAGCGGCCGAGGAATTCCGGATCGTTGCCAATCTTGAGGGCGGGTTCCTGGCTCATTTCAATATCGGCTGCGTCCTGATTGAACTTGGCCGGTATGATGAAGCGATTGATGCGCTGCTCACCTGCCTGACGGTCGATGTAGACGATCCGGCTGTCCATTATGAACTGGGGCAGGCACAGTATTTGCGTGGCGACGATTATGCCGCGCTCTATCATCTGCAGATCGCCCGGCAGCGTTACCCGCACGATAGCGAGATCCATTATCTGATCGGTGGGTGCCACCTCCGTCTGGGGGCGTATGATGAAGCCGAAGACGCGTTTCAGGCCGCGTTGAGCAACGCCAGGCACGACACGAACCGCCAGCGCATCCGTGCCTACCTGCGCGCCGTCGCTCGCCACCGTGAGATTGGCGCCATCCGGTCGGCCAGGGATCGCCTCTATGCCGAACACGGCATCGCCTGTATTGGCTCCGCTCAGGACGATGGCATCCATCTCCAGGAGTTCGCCGATTTTCACTTCACCCATCCTGATACTGCCGTCAGCCTGCGCCGACTGGTTCATCTGGCACAGGCGCAGGGCTGGCGCGTCACATGTGTCGTACCGATTGACCGGCTTGCTGAGCCGCTGACGGATGTTCTCGCGCCGTTGCTTGGCGTGCCGGTGCGTGCCCCCGATGCCCTCCTCCCTCACGATATCGCGCTCCTGGTCCTCGCCGTTGGTCACGAGGCAGAACTGTTGAAACTGGCGATCGAGCGCGTCCCCGGCCCGGCAGTGACGTTCTGCCTCGGCCTGAACTGGCTGCGCCATAGCGCCACCGTTCCTGATGTCGTCGGGGTCGTGGTGCGCGGGATGTGTAGCGTGCCCTGGGAGCCTGAATTGCGCCGCCTGCGCGCCCACGGCGCACCAGCCGATCAGGTCGATCTATGCCTCAAGCAGGCGGCGCAGCAGGTTGCCGAGGCTTTGCACACGACGCCGCACGAGTCCGTCGCCAGCGAACAGCTGGCGTTCTTCATCGCCTGCCGCGATCTGCGCTACCTGGACCGCGCGCGCGGCATACCGCATCATCACGTATGAACCTGGCTGTCCATCGCCCGTCATACTGGCAGGTTCGTGGTGATCGTCCTTCGCCTGGCCTGACGGCGCCGGTGGAACTGGCCGGTGAATAATCCATGAACCCTGATCGGTTGATGACGACCACGCTGCGTACCCTGGCGCACGGCGTGGCCGTTGCCCGCATCATGGCAGCGGCTGTTGACGCGGTTGAGCCGGGGGCGGCCGTGCGACGGTTCCTGCGCCGCGAGGGTGATGCCCTGTATGCGGGCAACACCGTCTATGATCTCCGCATGTTCGACCGGATCTGGATCACTGGTGCGGGCAAGGCCGGCGCGCCAATGGCTGCCGCTGCCGCCGCAATCCTGGGAGACCGGCTGGCGGGGGGGGTTGTCGTGGTCAAGGAAGGCCACCTGGACCGGCCTGGCACGGCCCCATCGCACACCTCCCGCGATCACCAGCCACTCCAGCCGCCGATTCGCATGCTCGAAGCCGGCCATCCAATCCCGGATGCGCGTGGCGTTGCCGCCGGCGAGCAGATTGCGGCGCTTCTGGAGGGTACAGGCGAGCGCGACCTGGTGCTGGCGTTGATCTCGGGCGGTGGTTCCGCTCTGCTCACCCACCCGGCGCCGGGCGTTGCGCTCGACGATATCCAGCGCCTTACCAGCCTGCTCCTGGCATGTGGCGCCTCTATCGAGGAGATCAATACCCTACGGCGCCATCTCGATATCCTCAAGGGCGGTGGCCTTGCCCGCCTGGCAGCGCCGGCAACCGTGATCGCGCTGGTGCTCTCCGATGTTGTCGGCGATCCCCTCGATGTGATTGCCTCCGGCCCTACGGTCGCCGACCCGACAACATTCGCCGATGCGTATGGCGTGCTGGAACGCTACAACCTGGTGGAACATGCGCCGCTGCCAATCGTTGAACGGCTGCAACGCGGTATATGCGGTGACGTGGCAGAGACGCCCAAACCGGGTGATGCAGCACTGGCGCGGGTGCACAACCTGGTCGTTGGCAGCAATCGGCTGGCGGCGGAAGCTGCGCTGGCGGCTGCGCGCGCCGAAGGGTTCAACACACTGCTGCTGACGACCTATCTCCAGGGCGAGGCGCGGGTGGCCGGGCGCCTCCTGGCAGCCATCGCGCGGGAGATTGCCGTTAGCGGCCAGCCGATCGCCCGGCCGGCATGCGTTATTGCCGGCGGTGAGACGACGGTCACATTGCGCGGTGATGGACGTGGCGGGCGCAATCAGGAGCTTGCACTCGCTGCCGCACTCGACCTCGTCAGGCTGCCCGGCGCGCTGGTGATCGCGCTGGCCACCGACGGCGGCGATGGCCCGACCGATGCCGCCGGGGCAGTTGCCAGCCAGGCGACCGTCGAGCGGGCCCGCGCGCTGGGACTGGATGCAATGGCGATGCTGGCGCGCAACGACAGCTATCCGTTGTTCGATGCACTGGAGGACCTGCTACGTCCCGGACCAACGCAGACAAATGTAAATGACCTGGCGCTACTGATTGTCGTCTAGTACCGATACTTTTCAAGTAAGCCCTTCGCCCCCACCCCAGCCCTCCCCCGCTGGGGGAGGGATCCCGGCTTTTCCCCCAAGCAGGGGAAGGTTGGGGGGGGAGGCCGTGCGGTGCGTAGCGCCTTATTTGCAGGGTATTGCGTCTAGTACCAAGTGGCGTTACCGGGTGGCAACGGATCCACGGTGATCAGGAGGCACACACGTCATGCAACGCACCATACGAAAGGTTCTGGTGGCCAATCGCGGCGTCCCGGCCGTCAGAATCATGCACACCTGCCGCGACCGTAAGATCCCCACGACTGCCGTGTACAGTACCCCCGATCGCCTTGCCTACCACGTGTTCATGGCCGATACCGCCATCCACATCGGCGAGGCGCCGCCGATCGAGTCGTACCTCAATGACGACAAGATGATCGAGGCCGCCCTGCGCAGCAACTCGAATGCCATTCACCCCGGCTGGGGATTCCTGGCGGAGAATGCAGATTTTGCCCAGAAAGTAATTGATGCCGGATTGATCTGGATTGGACCCTCACCAGAGGTCATGCGTCTGATGGGCGACAAAATCCAGGCCAAGGAAATGGCCCGGCAGTCGAACGTGCCAACCATTCCGGGGATTGAGAATGCTGCCAGTGCCGAACAGATCATTGACTGGATGCGGAGCGAGGGGATCAGGTTTCCGATTATGATCAAGGCGGCCGCAGGTGGCGGTGGGAAGGGCATGGTCAAGGTCGAACATGCTGACCAGATCACGATGGCTCTGGCCCAGGCGCGCTCCGAGGCGAAGAAGGCATTCAACGACGATACGGTTCTGGTCGAGAAGTATATCGAGCATGGGCGGCATATTGAAGTGCAGGTGGTGGCCGACGAGCATCGTCACGTGGTCCACCTGTTTGAGCGTGAGTGTACCCTGCAGCGCCGGAACCAGAAGATCATCGAGGAAGCTCCCTCCACCCTCGAAGACGATCTCCGCCACGAAATATGCGTCACTGCTGCGCGCTTGATGCGCAGGATCGGTTACACCTCGGCAGGGACCGTCGAGTTCCTCTTCGAACCCGCAACCCAGAGTTTTTATTTTCTGGAAGTCAATACCCGCCTGCAGGTCGAGCACGGTATTACTGAACTGATCACCGGGCTCGACATTGTCGGCCTCATGCTGGATGTCGCCGAGGGAAAGCCGTTGCCGATCAAGCAGAGTGATGTCGTGCCGAACCGGTGGGCACTCGAAGTACGCCTGAATGCCGAGGATCCCAGGACGTTCAATCCCTCGTTTGGCACGATAACTCACTTACGCGCCCCATTGGGCCCGAACGTGCGGGTCATCCTCGGCGCGTCGGAAGGCGAAGACATCCCCCCCTACTACGACTCACTGTTTATGCTTCTGATGGCGTCGGGAGCCGACCGGGCCGACGCTCTGCGCGTACTGGACCGCGCGATCAGCGGCAATTTGCGCCTTGAAGGGGTCAAGACGCTGGCCCCGTTGCTGTTGAGCATTGTCAGGCATCCCAAGTTCATCGCCGGTGACTTCTCGACCAACTTCATTGAAGAGCATTTGCCGGAACTGGTCTCCGGCTTTCGCGAACGGACCGGTGAGGACGAGATGCTGCGCGTCGCGCAGTATGTGGCCGAAATCTCGGCACTCGGGCCGCAGAACTGGATGTGAGGAGACACAACGATGACCAGCAGTGTACTTCCATCTGCACACTCCAGCCGGGAGTATCTCTTCGTTCGACCGGGTATGACGGCCCGCGAAATCGTCCAGGCTGTGCGCTCATTACCGGGGGCCTGTTTTACATCGGTGAGTATGCGCGACTCCGGCCAGTCGGACTTCAAGAATCGCCATCGAATCCATGATCTGAAGACGCTGGCCCCCCTCTATAACACGCTGGGTCTGTTCAGCGCCGAGTGTCATGGCGGCGCGCGCTGGCACGTCGGCATCATGAACCGCCGCGAAAGCCCCTTCGAAGAGATTCGATTGTTACGTACACTCATGCCGGATGTCTTGCTGCAAACCCTGATCCGTGAGACAAACCTGTGGGGGTACCGGCCCTATCCCAGAAATGTGATCGAGTATGCCGTCTCGAATGTTGACATTGATGTCTGGCGGTGCTTCTCGTTTCTCAACGATGTGCGCAATATGCGCGCGGTGGCCGAGATGGTCATGAAGCGCGGCCGGCTCTTTGAACCGGCAATCTCCTTTACGGTTGCGGACTGGGCCACCGATGCATACTACCTGCGCGTCGTGCACGATATCGTGGCCCTGTGTGGCGGCGTTGACGAGATCATCCTGTGTATCAAGGATATGGCCGGCGTGGGGAACCCGGCGCGCATTGGCCAGTTAGTAGCGGCGATCAAGCACCACTATCCTGATCTGGTGATCCATTACCACCGGCATGTGACCGATGGGCTGGCGGTTCCGGCGCTTTTCGCCGCGGTGCGGGCCGGCGCAAAGATCGTTGATGTGCAGGAGGACGCGCTGGTGCGCTTCTATGGCCATCCGCCCATCCTTGGCGTTCACGCCTACTTTGAAGAGGGTGGGGTCCATGTGCATCTGAACCGCCGGGCGGCTGAACTGGCCAACGAAAAGGTGCGCGAATGGATCGGGCATTACGAATGGGCCGAATCACCCTTCAAAGGGTACGATCATGGCGTGACCAGGCATCGCATGCCGGGTGGTGCGTTCCCGAGTTCGTTCGAGCAGGCGGAAAAGGGTGGCTTCCTGCATTTGATGCCGGCGATCTTGCGCATGATGGCGATCTACAACCAGATCGTGCGCTACTTTGATGTCACCCCTGGCTCGCAGATCACGTGGGTCACCTGCAGTGGCATTGTCAACCGGTATGCAAAAGAAAGAGGCGAGGCGGGCGTCAGGCAGTTAATTGCGCTCCTTACCCGGTTTGTCGAGGAACACGGGCAGAATCTCGCGACAATGAATGAGTCAGAGCAAGAAGAACTGCTACAGCTCTTTCGCAACGCGCCCGGAGATTTCAAGAGCCTGCTGGTTGGGCACTATGGCAAGTTACCCGTCGGCTGGCCCGCCGACTGGGTGTATCAGAGTGCCTTCGGCGACGAATGGGAGAGCCGGATCCAGGAGCGCAGCGACCTGTCGCCGCTTGATGCGCTCAAGGATGACGATCTCGACACATTGCGCCAGAACCTGACCGAGGCTCTGGGCCGGGCACCGACGGAGGAAGAGTTTATCCTGTACCTGATGCACCCGAAAGACGCCCTCAACTTCATTGAGTTTCGCGAGAAATACGGTATGGCGCCGCTCGTTCTGCCTACCGATGTCTGGCGCTATGGCCTGCGCCATACCGGACAGAAGGTTGATTTTGAGCTTGATGGCAAGCCGTACTGTATCGAGCTCGTGTCAATTGGTGCTGAGCACGATGGTTTGATCTACGTGGTCATCAAGGTCAATAATGTGACCCGCGTGTACCCGGTTGCGACTCCGCGCGCACGCAAGGCTGAGATCCGGCTGGCCAGGCGCCCGAACGATGTCGGCGCCCCGATCAATGGCAATGTCTGGCGAATAGGCAACCCGCGGCGCGGCCCGATCGCCGTTGGCGACGTCGTTCACAAAGGAGAGGAGATTGCCAACCTCGAGGCGATGAAGATGGAGAATGCGGTGCTGGCGCCTTTCAATGGCCGCATTGCCGAGATCTGTGTCAGGCTGAATGAGATCGTGCAGGAGGGTCAGTTGCTCTTTGTCCTGGAGAAAGCCTGACGACGGGAAGGCACGGCTGCAGGGTATGCCATGCACGATTGGCGACTACCGTGGCAGCATCAGCAGCAGGGCCAGCAGCAGAGCCAGCGTCAGCGCAAGGGCAAGCGACACCAGCGCAATCGCGCGATCCCAGTTGAGAAAGCGCCAGTCATTCGGCAGGCGCCGCTCAAAACCATAAATATGCCAGCGGTACAGCGCCGGTGCCTTACCTTTGCCGGCGCCGGTCGTTGCCGGCTCTTCCAGATCAAAGACAATTTCGGTGACTGGAATGAAGCTGATCGCGACTTCGCTGAGCACCACGCGCGAATCGGGCGTCAGGCGGCCTTCGGCTTCACGGATCAATTCCTGTAATCTGGGCACGAGTTGCCATTCGGTCCGAAAGCCACCGTGCGCCTGTTCACAATAGACCTCGCGCGCACGGCAATTCTTGCGCAACCACTGCTCATCCACCAGCGGCAGATCATCGTCGCCCGTATAGACCGACGCCCGGCGGCTCCAACGAACCGTCTTGTGGAGAATCAAGCGGCTCACACCATTGCAGCGCTTGCAGTGCAGGCCGCCGACACCGTTACACTCCGGGCAGGGAACGAGCGCCGGTGCTGCCGGCGCGGCGGTGATCCCGCTGGCTACCGCCGTGGCGGTGCGGTCGAGCTTTGGCGTTGCATCCTGAGGCGCCGTCACCCGCTGGCGACCCTGACAACGCGGGCAGATCGTGCGGCCGATACCGTTGCATGCATCACACTTCACCACCCGTGTCGAACCCGGCACCCGCACGACCCCGCCGGCCTCGTTCTCGAACCCCTTCGGCGCCGGCAACACCACTTCCCAGCGATCAAGTTCGCGCTCGAGCTTGCTGGCCGACACTTTGTAGTCCGGCTCTTCCACCGTCTGCGCCGGATTGCGCGTTTCGTACAGCACGCGTAAGGCATAATGGTAGACGTTCCGGTGAACGATACGCCGGATCGCCGCCTGCCTCCCGAGCGCGGGCCGGCGCAACTGCAACGGCCGTTCACGACTCCAGCGATTCAGCAGGTCGGCCACCTGGCGTGGATTATCAAGCTCCGACGCGCGAATATGGGCTTCCTGCATGGGGGCCTTGATCAAATCGGCGGCAAGTACCTGTTCGACCGGGTGCGGCTCCTCCGGCGGCGCTGGCGGACCGGGGATCGCGCTGGCCGGCGCCACGGTCGCAATCTGTGTCGTGCTGTTATGCCGGCGCAATGCCCGATCCAGCGCCTCCACCGCCGCTTTTGCGCTGGAATAGCGTTTTGGCGGCGCGAGCGCCAGCATGGTGCGAATAACATCGTCAACATCTGGCGGAACGCCGCTGACGCCACGGTCACGTAGCAGCATTGGCGGTGCGAACGGGCCGCCACCCTCACCCAACCCCGGAGTGTATGGCCAGGGCAGGGTGCCTGCAAGCATCACAAAGAGCACTACCCCCAGGCTATAAATATCGGAAAGGTGGGTGACCGACGTGGCCGATGCCGCGTGTTCAGGCGAGAGAAAGCCGGGCGTGCCCATGACCTTGTTCACCGTGGTCATCGGCACTTTGCCGGCCTCACGGGCGATGCCGAAATCGGCGAGCAGCACCCGCTCGCCGGTGCTATCAACCAGGATATTGCCGGTCGAGACATCGCGATGGACAATACCGTGCGCATGGGCATAGTCGAGGGCCGCCGCCGCGCAACGAAAGATGCGCACCGCCTGGTCGAGCGGCAGACGGCCACGCTGATCCAGCAGGTCACGCAGTGAGCCGCCGGCGACATATTCCATCACCGTGTAGTGATACGGAGGCTGGTAGCCGTGATCATAGATCGGGACGATATGCTCATGGCGTAACTGGCTGGTGATCTCGGCCTCGCGAGCGAAGCGCTCGATCCATTCAGCATCCTGCGACAGCAGCAACTTCACCGCCACGCTCCGGTCGCGCAGCGTTCGGTGACGCGCCAGCCAGACCTGGCTCATCCCGCCTTTACCGAGCTGACGTTCGAGATGATAGTTGCCAATCCACTCGGGAACGTTGCTCATGAGCCGTCGCTCCTCACCCCGCGCGTACCACCTGTTCCTCCAGCGCGCGGCGGGCAATCGTTCGCGCCTTCGCGATCGTGGTTTCACGCAGCCGTTCTTTGACGGCAGGGATGCTTGCCGGGTTCATGCTGAGCTGAAAGACCCCCAGGCCAATCAACAGGGAGGCCATCTCAGGAACACCGGCCAGCTCACCACAGACGCATACCGGCAGGCGCGCGCGTTCGGCGGCACCCACCGCCTGAGCGATCAGGCGCAACACTGCCGGTGAGTCGTGCGGATAACGCGCCACCACATCGGCGCTGCCACGATCGGCGGCAAGCGTATACTGCGCAAGATCGTTGCTGCCGATGCTGAAAAATGCGGCATTGCGCGCCAGCAGGTCAGCGGTCACGGCGGCCGCAGGCGTCTCGATCATGACGCCGATCGGAACATCCGCGCGATGCGGGAGGCCATCGTGCGCCAGCGATGCCGCGGCGGATCGGATCTGCGCATGGGCCCACGCGAGATCATCAGGCGTCGCGATCATCGGCAGGAGGATACGCAGGTCGCCATGTGCCGCCGCGCGCAGCAGCGCACGGATCTGAACCAGAAAGAGTTCCGGCCGGCGCATCGACAGGCGCAGACCGCGCATGCCAAGCGATGGGTTCGATTCGCGCGGCAGATCAAGATAGGCGATACGCTTGTCACCACCGACATCGAGCGTTCGCACAATGACGGCGCGCCCATCCATTGCCGCAACCGTCGCGCGGTAGACCTGGTATTGCTCGGTTTCATCAGGAGGCGCATCACGACCCAGAAAGAGAAACTCGGTGCGGAACAGGCCGATACCTTCGGCGCCATTGTCGAGCGCGGCGCGTGTTTCATCAGGATGGCCGATATTGGCCCAGATTGTCACCGACTCACCGCTTGCAAGGCGACCAGGTTGATCGTGCAATGCATGGCGTCGCACCCGCGCGGCCACAAATCCCGACGCGCGGCGCTCGTACGTCGCCCACTCGAACGCATCCGGTTCGACGATCAGCAGCGCCGCCCCGCCATCAAGGACGAGGTTGGCGCCGTCGGGGATCGCCAGTGTGGCTGCGCCCAGGCCCACAACCGCGGGGATGCCGAACGCGCGCGCAAGGATCGTCGTATGGCTGGTCGGGCCACCTTCCGCCGTGACGAACCCGGCAATATACCCATCGCGCAGGCTGACCGTCTCCGCCGGTGTGAGGTCGTTGGTCACCAGAATGGCGCCGGCGGGCAGATCATGCAATCGCCGGGTATCGCCGCGCAGCATGGCCAGGATGGCGCGACGCACATTATCTACATCACTCGAGCGATCGCGCAGATAGGGATCATCAATGACCTCAATCGCCGACCGCAGGGAGCCAACGGCGTCAGAGAGCGCCTGTTCCAGGCTGATCCGCCCATCGCGCACACGCCGCGCCACATCCAGCGCCAGCATCTCGTCTTCAACCAGGAACGCATGCGCGTCGAAAATGCGCGCCTCTTCAGCGCGACCTTCGGCGCGTAGTATGGCCGCAAGGGTGCGTAACTGCTCGGCCACCGCTGTCTGTGCCGCCGCAAAGCGCGCCATTGCTGCATCAACATCAGCGTCCACCGCCCGCAACGCCATGGTATCGGGCATGTATCGTACGGCGCGACCAAGCGCCACGCCCGGCGCACTACCGGCGCCACGAAGGTAGATCGCCATTGCCGGCCTACCCTTCGGTTATGTTCGAGTCAAGCAACGCAGCCAGTGCCGCGACTGCCTCACGTTCATCATCACCCTCAGCGCGAATCAGCACCTGGTGACCCTGTGCAGCACCGAGTTGCAGCAGGTTGAACAGGCTCACCGGCACTTCGATCGACGATCGCCGTGTGAGATTGCGCACCGTGATACAACTGCGAAACTCGCGCGTCTTCCGATAAAAGTCAGCCGCCGGGCGCGCATGCAACCCGAGTGGATGCCGTATTCTCACCAGTCGCTCTTCCATACGTTCAATCGTGGTGTATTTTCACCAGGTCACGAGCCCGTAATGCGGCGGCGGCAGTTTCCTCCAGCGTCGCCCCGATGGACGCCTCGACCGCAGCAAGATATGCTCCTTCAACCAGCGGCGCGTTACTGATCTCGACTCGTGCCGTTGTTTCTTCTTCCAGCACAGCTTCAATGCTCAGCACGGCGCTGCTGAAATCAACCAGAATTAGCACACCATCGTCGCTGGCAACGTGGTGCAAGCCAGCACGAATGGCGTCGACGCTGACACCCAGGTTACCATCAATGTCACCACCGGCGGCAGCGATGCGTACCTTACCCTGGACGGCCTGTTCGGCGAATTCCTTCACGCCGTCCGCCAGCCGGGCGCTATGCGCAACGATCAAGATACCAACCATGTCATATCACAAGCCCATATGCTTTTGCAAGGATTTCGATCGGATGGCGCGCAGCGACGCCGGCGCCGTGGGTGATCTGCCAGCGACACGTCTCCGAGTCACAGACTGCCAGATCCGATCCGGATCGGCGGATCGTTTCGAACAATGGCGCGCCCACATCCATGCCAATCTGGTACTTCTCCCGTTTCAGGCCATAGGTTCCTGCAATCCCGCAGCAATCGGCATGGCTTTCGACAAGTCGCAGGCCGGGAACCAGTTCCAGGATGTCGAGCGCCGGCCGGCCAATACGGTGGGCACGCAACTGGCATGGCGGATGGTATGGCAACGTACGCTCAATGGGACGGAAATCGGCCCTGAGTTCGCCACACTCATACATCATCCGCAAATACTCAAAGATATCGAAGGTCTGCTCTGCCACCGTGCGGACCATGGCGCTCCGCATGCCGAGCAATTCAGGCGCCTCTTCTTTAAGGGTCAATGTGCAACTGGTACTCGTACCAATGATCGGCACACCGCGTAACGCATATGGCGCAAGATACGCGACATTCGCCTCGTGGGCACGCCGCGCGGCGGCGAAATCGCCGTTGGAGAGCAGCGGCAGACCGCAACAGCGTTGCGGTGCGATAATCACCTCACACCCGTTGTGTTCAAGAACGGCCACCGCGGCCCTGCCGACCCACGGTTCATAGTAGTTTGTCGCGCACCCGTGAAAATACACCACCTGCCGGCGCGGCCCACTATTTGCCATCGGTGCGCTCCGGCGACGAAACCAGGATCGAAACGTATACCGGCTGAACTTCGGCAACGGCGCCGCGCGGGCAATGCCCAGCACACGTTCAAGCGCCAGGCGCAGCGGACCGAACCCGAGCGCCAGGTTCGCCAGTGGCGCCTGCGGCCCCGCACCCAGCCGCCCGAGCACCTCGGAACGGCTGATCAGGCGATTCCGCAGGGGGATGCCACGCTCAGCAACGAGCCGCGCCCGGGCACGGGCGTTCAACTCGGCAATCTTGACGCCCGTCGGGCACACCTCGTTACACACGCGACAACCCGAGCAGTAGTCAACCGATTCGTCAGGCGCCGGCTGCCGTTCATGACGAAAACGCTGCGCTTGCGGCCCGACATACTTTGGACCTGGAAACAGATCGGTCACTGCACTGACCGGGCATGCCGCCGTACATATATTGCATTTGATGCAGTGATCGAGCGATTGCTCCAGCGAAAGCTCAATATGATCGTGTGGCATCACACCCATATGCGGCGAGCATGCGCCCGGCCGCCCATCCAGTCGCGATCGCGACACCGGTGCGGCTGCGCTCACGCAGTGTATCTGCGCCTGCCAGGGTTGCACCGGCGACGGCAACATTCTCATACACCGGCCAGCCATCCACACCGAGTGGGCGCAGCCGATCATCGGCAGCGACACCGGCGGCATAGATGGCGTGGCCGCCAGGATCAAGGAAACGCGGCGCGAACCACCCGGCATGGTTCACATCCATCCGCACCGGCAGGTCCAGCGCCGTCTCTCGTACCAGGCCGGCATCGTTGGTGCGGATGCCGCCGCCGGCGATACCGCCGGTGGCCAGCAGCACACGACGCACCCGGTGCTGCTGTTCGCGCGCCGCCGCCTCGCTGCACAGTGTTGTCAGGATGTGACCGACACCCTCGGCACGAATCACCTCGGATCCGATCTGCAGCCGCCCGCCGCTCCGTTCAATCGCAGCACGAAGGACGTTAAACAATCGTATACCAGGTACGGATGGCGGCAGGGTCGGAATTTCGAACACCTGTGCTCCGCTCAGTAGCTGGAGATCGGCAACGACGCCCAGCGGGTCACGCACGCCAAGCACCGCCGGTAACCCGATGCGCGTTGCGCTGCCACGCTGCTGGCGCAACTGGCGGCCAATCTGTTTGCGAAATGCCGGGTCATCAAACAATTGCGCCAGCGTTCGCGGGCCGAAATCGCGTACGCGCGGCACGGGCGGTAATTGCAGGTACACGCCGCGCGCTGCAATGCCCTGGGCCGCCAGGTTGGCGGCCGCCAGCGGCGGGTAGAAATCGCGCAGCTCGTGAAAGCCAGCAATCACCATCTCGCCACCGGCGCGCACATCGCCTGCCGCCATGGTAATCGGCAGCAGCGCCACCGGGCGCAACGCGCCGGCAGCCGTCGGCAACAAGACCGAATGATCCATTCCGCCGACGTACGGGTAGCGCGCCGCCTCTGTCACCGCGCGAAACCGGGCCAGCGCGTCGGCGACCGCATCGACGCCTATCAGTGCATACGGATGCTCAGGGCGCGCAGTCACGATTGACCGAAGCGCGTCTCGCGGGCTGCGTTCGTCCTTGCCCCAGAGATCGATGGTACCAGAGGCCCAGTGCGTCGCTCCATGTCCCTTCGCCAGCACCAGCGGGCGTAACCCGGCCTCGGCCAGCGCGAGCGCACCCATCAGGCCGCTCAGACCCGCGCCGATCACAATCGCTTCATGCATGGGGGCCTACCCTGCCTCGGTCGCAATGGCCGCGTGCCCGGTTACGATCGTTTCGTCAGGGATCGCCTCTGGTAACCGATCGACTGCCAGCGTCTCCAGATAGATCAGTTCATCAAGGCGCGCCTGGCGCAACTGGTCACCCCACAATGTCGGCGTGAGCCCCTTCCAGCGTTCCTGCAAAAAATGCGTGAGGAGCCGGGTTGCCGGCGCAGCACCTGCTGCCTGGCCGTATCGGGCCGAACGCCGTTCGTGCCAGATCGCGGCGGCGCGATAGGTGCAGAAACCACCCTGGCACGGCCCCATACCAAGTCGCGTATCGCGCCGCAGATCGTCAAGGTTGGCCGTGCCTTCGCTCTCTATGGCCGCTTCGAGTTGCTCGCGGGTAACCAGTTCACATTCGCATACCAGGTCGCCGTAGCTATCGTCGGCCTCGACTTCTGCCAGACGGTGACCCAGCATATAGAATGGCGATGCGAGAATGGCAAACCGCGCACGCGCCGCGCTGCCGTGCGATATGGCGGGCCGTAAAGGCGCGGCAGGTTGCGCCGACGCTTCGATGCGGAGCTCCGCCGTCCGACAGGGAGTCGTCACGCCCAGTCTGTGTGCCACGACATCAACGGTTTCCTCAGCCATCAGCCGGTACGTCGTCCACTTACCGCCAACAATGCTGACCATGCCGGCAACGCCATCGCGCACTTCGTGATCGAGCAATCTGTACGTGCGTGGAATATCGCGATCGTGCGTGGCGTCCTCCTCCCGATAGAGCGGACGCACGCCGGCCCATGCGCGCAGCGCGCGCATACGGCGAACGCCGGGAATCAGATGTTCGCCCTCGTCCAGAATGAGCCGGATTTCCTCAGGCGTAATGCTGTACACGTCGGGATCGGGAACGTAGATGTCCGTCGTACCAAGTACGGCGACGGTATGGATCGGCACGATAATATCGCCATCATCGGGCATCTTGCAGCGATTGATCACGGTATTGACAATCCGGTGGTTCATCGCCACCATCGTACCTTTACCGGCCACGACGCTGACCTGCAATCCGGCCAGCGCGGCGATTTTACCCGCCCATGCGCCAGTGGCATTGATGATCGCCGCGCAATGGATCCGCACCATCTCGCCGCTGCGCAGGTCTTCGCACACCGCACCGATGATCCGATCGCCCACGCGCTCCAACCCATTCACCACATGATAGGTCAACACCTGCGCGCCATAACGGCGCGCATCATCCGTGTTGGCATGCGTGGCCAGAAACGAGTCTGCCGCGCCGTCGCGCACAGCAAAGGCCCGGCTGATGCGCGGGTTGAGCAGCGGCTCGCGCCGCAACGCCGCGCTCACCGCAATCTCCTCGACCCATACCCCGGTTCGCCGGCAGGCCGCTACGAATCGATCGGCATACGACTCGTCATCAGCCGGCGTAACGACGAACAGGCCACCGGTGTCTTCGATACAGTGCGGCATGATGCGCCGCAGAATCTCGTTTTCGCGTGCGCACTCCTCCGCCGACTGCGGATCCTTGACCACGTACCGGCCACCGGAGTGCAACAAGCCATGGTAGCGCCCGGTGGTGCCATGCGTCAGGTCCCCCTTCTCGACCAGCGCACAGCGGATGCCGCGCAATGCCAGATCACGCAGCACCCCCGCGCCCGTTGCGCCTCCGCCAATCACCAGTACGTCTGTGGTCAGTGTTCGCATCGCCCTGACCCCTCACCCCTGACCTTCAACCCAGTCAAATGTTCTCGTCACCGCTTTCTTCCACAATGCATAGTGCGCCTCACGTTGTTCGGCGGGCATCTGCGGCTGCCAGACGCGATCAACCTGCCAGTTGGCGCGCAGATCGTCAAGGCTCTGCCAGTACCCGACGGCCAGCCCGGCGGCGTAGGCTGCGCCAAGCGCCGTCGTTTCAGCCACTTTCGGCCGGATCACCGGCACACCCAGCGCGTCACTCTGGAACTGCATGAGCAGGTTATTCGCCACCATGCCGCCATCAACCTTGAGCGCGGTAAGCAAGACACCCGAGTCGCGTTCCATTGCATCGAGCACCTCGCGTGTCTGCCAGGCCGTTGCCTCAAGCGCCGCGCGCGCAATATGGCTCCGGTTCACATAGCGGGTGAGGCCCACGATCACGCCCCGCGCGTCGCTGCGCCAGTAGGGCGCGAACAGGCCGGAGAACGCCGGCACAAAGTAGACCCCGCCGTTATCTTCAACCAGGCTTGCCAGCGCCTCGACCTCGGCGCTACTGGTGATCATGCCCAGGTTATCGCGCAACCACTGGATCAGCGCGCCGGTCATCGCGATCGAACCCTCGAGCGCATATACTGCCGGCGCGTCGCCGAAGCGATAGCCGAGCGTTGTGAGCAGGCCACTCTGTGACGGCACGATGTCATGCCCGGTATTCAATACCATGAAGCAACCCGTGCCGTAGGTATTCTTCGCCTCGCCCGGGTTGAAACATGTCTGCCCGACAAGCGCCGCCTGCTGATCGCCAAGATCGCCGGCAACCGGCACACCGGCCAGGTCGCCGGTTGCCGTACCGTACACCATACTCGACGGACGGATCGACGGCAGCATGGCGCGTGGAATCCCCATCGCGGCAAGGATAGCGGCATCCCAGTCGAGGGTGCGCAGGTTCATCAGCATGGTACGGCTGGCATTGGTGACATCGGTCACATGCACGCCGCCTGCTGCTCCGCCGGTGAGGCGCCAGATCAGGAACGTATCAATGGTGCCAAACAGCGCATCGCCTGCTTCGGCGGCCGTGCGCAGGCCGGGTATCGTGTCGAGCAGCCAGCGAATCTTCGGGCCGGAGAAATACGTCGCCAGCGGCAGGCCAACCTGTGGGCGGAAGCGATCCTGGCCGCCATCGCGCGCCAGTTCGGCACAGATGCCATCCGTTCGCACATCCTGCCAGACGATCGCATTGTGCAATGGCCGGCCAGTACGACGATCCCACACAACCGTCGTCTCACGCTGATTCGTCACGCCAATGGCGGCGAGATCGGCGGATGTGATGCCGGCGCGTTGCAGAGCGGCGCGTATCACACTCTGCGTGCGTTCCCAGATTTCCTCCGGATCGTGCTCGACCCACCCGGGCCGTGGATAGATCTGCTGGTGTTCTTTTTGATCGGCGGCGATGACCTGGCCGCCATGATCGAAAATCATACAGCGCGTGCTGGTCGTTCCCTGGTCAATGGCGGCGACATACGTCCGCATACGGCACACCTCGCATCAACACGCCGATGACACGTCCCGCGACCTGGTCATCAGCCGTTCAACATCGCCAACCATTGCGCAGGCAATATAATACGCCGACGTTGCCCCTGGATCCTGGTGGCCGATGCTTCGCGGGCCAAGAAACGCAGCACGCCCCTTCGTTGCCTGCATAGGAATGGTCGCACGCATCCCCTGCTCAACGGCAGCCAGCGCCTGGCGCGCTGCCTCTTCGAGCAACACACCCTGCGCGATGGCATCGCGAAACGTCTCGACGCCCGGCGCAATCGCATCGAGCATCGTCTTCTCGCCCTGCCGCACCTTCCCACGTTCGACCACCCCTTGCAGCGCGGCTTCGAGCGCCGCTACGAGTTCGGCACTCTCCAGGATGCGGCGGCCTGCGAGCAACGCACCGGCGCGACGAAACGCGGTGCCATACAATGGCCCGGCCGCCCCGCCGACGGTCGACAGCAGCGTCCTGCCGGTAACATCCAGCACCGTGCCGATATCTTCGTCGACCAGATCATCAAGCTTCGCCAGCACCGCTGTGAAGCCACGGTTCAGATTGGCGCCATGGTCGGCATCACCAATCAGCGCATCGAGTTCGGTCAGTTCAATGCTGTGATCGCGGATGAGCGCGGCAGCACGCTCAAGAAAACGGATGACATGGTCAACGGTGAACTGCATCCGGCGTTTCTCCCAACAGGCGGCCCACGGACAGCTGCGGAACAGGGCAACCGCCGGGCGCTGCGGCATTCTGCGGATCACATACCCCAGCGCAGCGCGGGAGTAAGCACCGGCGCGTCCCACAGCTGCAACAATTCATCATCCAGGCGCAACAACGTCACGGTGCAACCGGCCATATCCAGCGACGTCATGTAATTCCCCACGAGGTTCCGCTCAATCACGAATGCATGTTCGGTGCACCAGCGTGCCACCTCGTGGAACACGCCATACAACTCCAGTTGCGACGTTGCGCCCAGCCCATTCACAAATGCCAGCACGCGATCACCGGCGCACAATCGAAGATCGTCGGCGACTGCGCCGCACAGCCAGTCAACAATCGCCGCAACCGGCGCCAGACCGACGCGCCGGCACCCGGCTTCGCCATGAATGCCGATACCCACCTCAATCTCATCGTCGGCCAGTTGAAATGAAGGATGGCCCAGCGCAGGTATCGTGCAGGCTGTAAGCGCCACCCCCATGGAGCGACTCTGCAGCGCAGCGCGACGCGCAACCCGGGCGCACTCGTCAAGCGACGCTCCCCGCTCGGCAGCGGCGCCGGCAATCTTTTCGATCAGAACCGTGGCCCCGACGCCGCGCCGTAGCTCGGTGATGCCGATCGCAACATCGTCTCCCACCACGACCGACGCGATCGTCATGCCATCAGCGGTCGCCATCTCGGTGGCAATCTCAAAATTCATCAGATCGCCAGCATAGTTTTTCACGATGTACAGGGTGCCGGCGCCACCATTGGTCGCACGCGTCGCCGCCAGGATCTGGTCGGGCGTGGGTGAGGTGAAGATCGGGCCAGGGCAGGCGGCAGTCAGCATCCCATACCCGACGTAACCGGTATGCATCGGCTCATGCCCGCTCCCTCCGCCGGAAATGATGGCAACGCGCCCCTGAACCGGCGCATCTACCCGCACGACATAGTCGGGGTCACGCATCACGCGCAATATGCCAGGATGGGCGCGCGCCAGACCTGCCAGCGCATCGCTTACAACCGCATCAACGCCATTGATCAGCTTTTTCACCCTCGCGCCCTTCCGGCGTTGTCACGACCCTGCCGGCAACGGCAAGCCCGGCACATGAGCGACATGGGACGGGATTCATTCGTTGGCTGCACCCGCGACATTATACCAGAAGCGATCGTATTCGTGACACTGCTGCTCCTTCTACTGGTAATGCCAGGTTGGTACAGTGGGTCCAGCGAACTCGCCCGTGATCCGGTCGGGCCCGGCTTTCCAGAGTGAGCGTCGCCGAGGATGATCCGTATGTTCTTGCACCCATTGCGATCGCGCATACAGTATAAAATCATCGTCCCGTTCCTGTTGCTGACGTTGCTGGTCGCCCTTGCTGGATCGGCAGCCGCCTTCCTCTTTGTCACCGGCAACGCCCAGGAGCGCTTGAACAATCAACTGGCGCAAACGGCGCGGAATGCTGCGGATGATATTGTTGCACAGGAAAGCAATAACCTGACCTTTCTCCGCGAGCTTGCCTTTGCCGGCCCCAATGAAGAAATCGGGGCGCCCGCCGTTGCCGATGCCCTGGCCCTCCATGACGTAACCGGCCTCGGCCGGGCCATCGATCCCTTCATTCGAATCAGTAGCCGGCGGGGTGTGCGACTCGATCGGCTTATCGTGTTTGACGACGTCGGACGAGTGGTGCTCGATCGGGAGCGCGGCGCCGGCCCGGTGGATGCCGCATCCTGGATCGAACGGCCCGCGCGCGATCTCTCCAGTCTGTGGTTCGTGCCTCGCATTCTTACCGGCGCCGCCGATACTCGCGGCGATAAATATGCCGGGTTGCTCGATCTCGGCGATGACGCGCGCTACCTCTACACGGTTGCACCAGTGGTTGCCGGTGAACGCGTCGTCGGTGGCGTCGTCATCGCAACTCGTTTCGATACGTTGCTGACCGACCTGGCGGTTCGCTCGCAATCTGCACTGGCGACGGTCTATGATGCCTCAGCCGGCAGGGCGTTCGCTTGCTCAATGGAACCGGTTGGCGGCCTGGAATCGCTTGATGCGCGCCCCGAGCTCATGGGTAAACTGGGCGATCTGGCATTACAGGCGGAACATGGTGTGTTCGATACGGCAGTCGTCAACGATCGCGAGTATCAACTGGCATTCGCGCCACTGGTCATTCGCGGCGATATCGTCGGTTTGCTGTCGGTTGCACTGGCAAGCGACTATGTGGTCGGACCATGGTCGGACCTCCGCCCGACCCTCTTCGGGCTAACCATTGCGCTCATGCTGGCCATTATCGGCCTGGGTGTCTATGTAGCACGCCAGATTACCCGACCCGTCGAGGAATTGCTCTCTGTCGCTCAGGCTGTCACCGGTGGAAACCTCGATCGGCGCAGCGATGTTCGCAGCGAGGATGAGATCGGGATGCTCTCCGATGCATTCAACGATATGACGGGTCATTTATTGACACTCTACCGGGCGGTGCGTGCCGAGGCAGGTCGCCGGGCCGCCATCGTCGCCAGTATTACCGATGGTGTGATTGTGTGTGACGCTGCTGGCCGGATCGAGCTACTGAACCCGGCAGCACAGCGAATCCTGGACCTTGCGGGGAATGCGCCTGCGCCCGAATCGATCAACGACTTGCGCTTCGAGCCACTCGGGGTCCAGGCGCCTAACTTCGGTGGCGCTCGCTCGCCAGACCTGTACCGCTTTGGTGATCGCGTGGTACGCGTTGAGCGCGCTCCGGTGCATGACTCCGACGGCACAATGACCGCGATTGTGATCGTTTTGCACGATATGACCGATGACGTGGCGATTGATCGTGCCAAAACCAGTTTCATCGCCACAATTTCGCACGAACTGCGCACACCTCTCACAATTATCGGTGGCAATGCCGATCTTCTTGCACGGGGTCTGGTCGGCTCGCTTTCTGATGAGCAGCAGGAGCTCGTCAGAGCCATTCACAGCCATAGCCGCACGATGACTGCCCTGGTCAACAATGTGATTACGATCGCCGGTCTCGACTCGGGATCACTGACCTTTGATATCGAACCGGTCGATCTTGCCGAACTGGTGCAGAGTATGCTCTGGCCGGTGCGGAAGGCCGCCACAGCAAAAGGTCTGACGCTCGCGATCGACATCCCCGACGACCTGCCCGATGTTTATGCCGATGCGACCCATCTGCGCCAGGCGATTACGCAGCTGCTGGATAATGCGGTGCGCTACACTGAGGCGGGAAGCGTGCGCGTCTCGGCGGAACACCAGGGTGACGTCGTTCGTATGGATGTCCACGACAGCGGTCCGGGTATTCCGCCCGAGCAACGCACGTCTCTCTTCACCCGCTTTGCGCGCGGCGCCGAGGGAATTAACTCTGCCGAGCGCGGCATGGGCCTGGGCCTCGCAATTGCCAGCGAACTCATTCAGCGCCAGGGTGGAGCGCTCTGGCTAGAACGCTCGTCCGACCAGGGGTGTCTATTTCGTTTCACGCTGAGATGTGCGACCAGTGAACCAGCCGAAGAACACAACCTCACGCTTGCATCTGCGGCGTAATCGCGCGCTGACCATCGTCCTGATCACCGCAACCATCGTTGCCGGCGCAGTCGGCACGATGGTGCTTGCGGCACTGATCCTCCGACTGGTCATGCCGCATGGTTCGATCTATCCGCAGAGTCTGCTCACACGCCTCAGCGCCGATTACCGGCCATGGACAGTCGCCGATCGTCCGCAACTGCCGCCAATCGATCCAGATGCCCTGCGACAGATTGAGTATGATGCCGTGCAGGAGACCGGCATGGGATCGTTAGTGCCTGCGGCTCATGCGCAACCATCCGCCGATGACGCTCCACCGGCGGTGATGCAACCATCGCCAACCGCTCCTGGCAGTGCGACGCCGCTGCCATCATCATCCGCCACAAGTTCCGTGACGAGCATCGCTACCATGGCGACCACCAGCCCGGTGCCATCGGTTGCGCCGCAAACCGTTGCGCCAACCTTCCCACCATTGCCGCCAGCGTCTACCCGGGCGCCTGTGCCTACCAGTGCGCCGCCTGTCACGTCGCCGCCTGCAACCACCATCCCATCACCAGCACGAACTGCGCTTCCGACAGGAACGGCGGTGGTGTTGACCGCTATACCATCAACCGCCACACCAGCCGTTGCGCCAACCTTCCCGCCGCCAGCCAGCACGCCGGTCCCAACACATACGCCGAGCGCGACACCAACCCTGCTGCCAACCAGCACACCAACGGTGACGCTCACGCGTACGCCAACACCAACCCGTACTGCTACACTGACCAGCACGAGCACGCCGACGCCGACCGCCACGAGCACGCCGACGCCGACCGCCACGAGCACGCCGACGCCGACCGCCACGAGCACGCCGACG
>JACAEQ010000124.1 GCA_013388755.1 Chloroflexota bacterium | reverse complement strand
TATCCGAAAACCCATGGGCGCGCTGTCATTGCGAGGAGCGCCAGCGACGAAGCAATCTACCGGCGCGAGAGGAGATTGCTTCGCTCGCGCTCGCAATGACAGTGACCATCTGGTTTTCGGATAGGCTCTAAGTCGCAATCTGCAAGCACGCAAAGGAGATGCGCCGTGAATGAACCTGTTCGCCTGATCGACCTCGGCCTCGTGACGCCGGTACGCTCACAGACCGTCTACCACGCCGTCGCGCATGCGATGGACGATGCTACTCCCGATACGATCATTCTGGTCGCTCCCCTCACCCCGTATGTCTGCATCGGGTATCACCAGGATCTGGCGAAAGAAGTTGACCTGGCGTACTGCCAGAACCACGGCCTGCCGGTCTACCGGCGCGAAGTCGGCGGCGGCGCCGTCTACCTCGACCGCAACCAGGTCTTTGCCCAGTGGGTCTTCCAGCGTTCCCATCTACCGTCGTCGCTGGAGGAGCGCTTCGCACTGTACATCAAGCCACTGGTCGAAACGTATCAGCATCTCGGAATCAACGCCTACCATCGCCCGATCAATGATATCCAGGTGGCCGGCCGGAAGATCGGCGGCACCGGCGCCATGGCGACCGACACGGCGGAGGTCATGGTTGGCAGCCTGATGTTCGATTTCGACACCACCACCATGGCACGTGTCTTGAAGGTTGCGTCGGAAAAAATGCGCGACAAGGTCTTCCAGGGATTGCAGGACTACATGACCACCATGACGCGCGAACTGGGACAGGCGCCTGAGCGTGCCGCAGTGCTGGATCTATATGTTGCGCGTTGTTCCGCCGCTCTGCAGCGCCCGCTTGTCGCCGGCGCCCTGAATGAACGCGAGGAGGCGCTGGCGCAAGAACTGGATGAACGGTTTGCAGGCGAGGAGTGGCTTACCACGAAGGGCGGGTTGCGCCCGCGTAGCATCAAGATTCACGAGGATGTACACGTGGTTGAAGCGACGCACAAAGCGCCTGGCGGCCTGATCCGCGTCACGGCGCGCCTGCGCGAAGGGCGCATTGACGATTGTTCGTTGTCGGGGGATTTTACCGTACTGCCGGCCAGCGCCGTCGGTGCGCTGGAGGAGGCATTGATTGGCGCGGATCTTCAGCACGACTCGCTCGTCACGCGCCTCCAGTCGGCCTATGCTGCGCACCAGGTGCAGTCGCCCGGTGTGACGCCTGCCGACTTTGCCACCGCAATCATGGCAACGATTCAGTGAAGGAATCCTCGCTGCCGGGTTGCGAAAGGATCGCTTGTCATTCCGCTGGCTCGCCGGCATACTCTGCTATAGCAAATCATTGCAAACACCAGCAAGCAACGGAATGAACGACCTGCTGACAGCGCGTGAGGTCCAGGATCTGCTCAAGATCGATCGCACCACGGTCTACCGCATGCTGAAGGATGGGCGGTTGCACGGTGTGAAGATCGGGTTGCACTGGCGCTTCCCGCGCGCAGGAGTCGAGGCACTGCTTGGCGGCGCTCCACACGGCGAGCCAGATGCCGAGGCCGCGTCGCGCCGGCCACAGGATGTTTTACCGCTCCATTGCATCCAGCCGATCCAGAATGTCTTTGCTGAAGTGGCCGGGGTCGGCGCGGTGACTGCGGCGACTGACGGGACGCCGCTCACCGAGGTCAGTTCTGGTTGCCGTTTCTGCGAACTGATGCTCGCCAGCGAGTCGGGCAGGCAAGCGTGCCAGGCCAGCTGGCGGCGCCTGGCCGAGCGCGCCGATCCTGGCCTGCAGACGTGCCACGCTGGCCTGCAGTATGCCAGCGCACCGATCGACGTTGATGGCGAGCCGGTCGCGCTGCTGATTGCCGACCAGGTCTACGCGGCCGCTCCGGACCCTGTCGAGGTGGCGCAACGTGTGCAACGCCTGGCCGGGATGCACGGCATTGACCCGGAGGCGCTGGCAGATGCTGCAACCAGCATTAGCATCCTTGACCCACGTTCACGCGCCCGGCTCGGCGGCTGGCTCAAAAGTGTTGCAACGACGTTTTCAACCATTGCCCATGAACGTGCCGAGCTTGTCGGACGGCTGCGGCGCATTGCCGAAATCACGTCCCTCGAATAGGCTGAAACTGAAGGGAGCACGCACCATGCCTGTGACCGCTGATCAGACGCTGGATTGCAGCGGCCTCTCCTGCCCTATGCCGATCATCAAGACTCGCAAGGCGCTCGACACGCTCAGTGTCGGGCAGGTACTCAAGATGATCGCCACCGATCCCGGTTCGCAAAGCGATATGGATGCGTTCGTCAAGAAGACCGGGCATCAATTGCTCGCCGCCGAGCAGGAAGCCGGTACGTTCGTGTTCTTTATCAAGAAGACCAGGTAGGAGAGGGAGTATGACCGCCCTGACCGAAGCGCAGCCGGAAGCTGTAACCCTGGATGAGCCGCGCGCCACGCGCCTGGCGATCATTGCCTCGCATGGCACGCTCGATACCGCCTACCCGCCGTTTATTCTGGCCACTGCCGCCGCTGCCATGGACATGGAGGTGGCGATCTTTTTCACCTTCTATGGGCTGGAGATTATCAAGAAAGGCAAAGCTGACCACTTACAGGTCGCGCCGATCGCCAACCCGGCAATGCCGCTGCCGGTGCCGAACATAATCGGCATGCTACCGGGTATGACAGCTGCTGCGACCGCCATGATGCATAACTGGATGGACCGGGCGCACGTGCCGCACCTTGGTGAACTGATTGACATTGCGCGCGAGTCGGGTGTGCGTCTGATTGCCTGCCAGATGTCGCTCGATGTGCTGGGGTTGAAGCGCGACGACCTGATTGATGGGCTCGAGATCGGCGGCGCTGCCACCTTCCTCGAGTTTGCCAGCCGCAATGCGATCACGTTGACGTTCTGAGGAGCGCATCATGGATGAGGATAAGGTCTTGATCATCATGACCAGCGGCCCGGAGACGCCGCGCCGCTGCGCCACGCCATTCTTCTTCGCCACCCTGGCCTGCGCCATGGATTACGACGTTACGATGTTCTTCACGATCGATGGCATTCTGCTGCTCAAGCAGGGCGTCGCTGACACGGTGTATCCCAAAGCAGGCGGCAAGGCGGCGATTGACTTCATTCGCGAAGCCATGGAGGCTGGCGTGAAATTCACGGCCTGTACTGCCGCGACCGAGCTCCACGACATCCAGGTTGACGAGTTGATTGATGGTGTGAAGATGGTCGGCGGCGCTGCAATGTGGCAGATGGCCGAGGAATGCAAGACGGTCCTGACGTTCTGAAGCGGAGGAGGCAACCGGCCCTGGCGTGTCGGGATAGATTATCAAAACGCTACGCCGCCTGTCATTATTAAAACAGGTATATGCGTTCGCCGTGGGCCTGCAGGGCTCGGCTCGCAGGCACGCAGGCTGTCTGCACGTTTTTCGGGAGCCGGCGCAGCCGGCTTCGACTGCACCTGGCCGCGGGCTTATGAAGATTGAGCATGTAATCCGGTATGTGCCTCTTGCCGTCGGGCTAAAGCCCTCGGCTATCCAGGGCGAAGCCCGCCTGCGCGGGCTAGAGCGGAATAACCACTCAAAGACCATAAGCCCTCGGCTATCCAGGGCGAAGCCCGCCTGCGCGGGCTAGAGCGGAATAACCACTCAACGACCATAAGCCCTCGGCTATCCAGGGCGAAGCCCGCCTGCGCGGGCTAGAGCGGAATAACCACTCAACGACCATAAGCCCTCGGCTATCCAGAGCGAAGCCCGCCTGCGCGGGCTGGAGCGGGTTATTTAGTCAAAGACCATCAGCCCGACGGCGTGGGCGTCAGGCTCCAGGCTGAATGAGAAAGAGGCGCGCCTGACACTCAAGTACCTTGAGGAAGTCGGCCACCTGGATGAACGTACAGGAGACACACGATGGCCGTGATCCGTGGTTGCAACCTGCCTGAGGATCTCTACTACTTGCTCGATAAGCATGTCTGGGTCAAACCGCTTGACGGCGGTGTCGTACGCGTGGGGATGACGAGCGTCGCCGGGAAGCTCGCGGGAGGAAAACTGACCGCCGTGACTGTCAAGGCCAAAAACATTGGCCAGGAGGTCAGGCAGGGCAAAAGCGCCGCGACGGTTGAGAGCAGCAAGTTTGTCGGCCCGGTGCCTGCGCCGGTGAGCGGTACGCTGCTGCGGTTCAACGACCGGCTGACCGCCGATCCGAACCTGGCGATCAGCGATCCGTACGGCGAGGGGTGGATCGTCGAGATCCAGCCGGCCAGCTGGGATGCCGAGAGTGCCGCACTGGTGACCGGCGCGGCGGGGGTGGCGGCGTATCAGGCGAAGCTTGATGCTGAAAATATCTCGTGCTCGTGAAGTGACCGGCGTGAGCGCTGGCCGTGCTAGTGCGCCGGGCCTGCCTGGAGCATACCTGGCGCCTATCCGAATATGATGCACCGCCGGTCATTGCGCGGAGCGCGAGCGAAAGCCTGCAGCGAGCGCAGCGTGGCTGAAGCAATCTTCTATCGGGCCAGTCGATTGCGTCGCTGCGCTGACAATGACATCCAACCATCCCTGATTCGGAGAGGCCCTTAGCGACTGGAACATACTCCCACCGGACAGATCGTCAATCAACGCACGACGGGCGACATCCGTCTATGCGAGCGGCCGGCGCCGCTGGCATGGTTCGTTGTTGCCGCTCGCCATCGGGAGGAACCCTATGGCCGAGGAAACGATCTATCAACGCCTGCGGCGCCAGGGGATGTCGCGCCGCCAGTTTCTCAAAACATGCGGCGTTCTTGCCGGAGTGATGGGCCTGCAGTACGCCGCGCCGGTTGTAGCGAGCGGCCTGCCGGAGCGGCTGGCACGCACACCGGGCCCGGCGCGCATCGTGGCCCGCGCGCTGGCCAGCAAGCCGCGTGTCCCGGTTCTCTGGATGAACTTTCAGGATTGCACCGGGTGCACCGAAGCCCTGACCCGCTCACTCTCACCCGCCCTGACCGACCTGGTCACCAATGCGATCACGGTCGAGTACCACGAGACGCTCTCGGCGGCGGCCGGTGTGCAGGCCGAAGAGAATAAGCAGGCGATGATGAAGCAGTATGCCGGGCAATACCTGCTGGTCGTCGAAGGGAGCATTCCCACGGCTGCGGATGGCGTGTACTGCACGATTGGTGGTCGAACGGCGGTTGATCTGCTGCAAGAGGCGGCCGCTGGCGCAGCAGCCGTCATCGCCACCGGCAACTGTGCTGCATTCGGTGGTATTCCCATGGCCAGCCCGAATCCCACCGGCGCAAAGGCGGCATATGAATTGATCACCGATAAGCCGGTGGCGCATATTGCCGGCTGCCCCGCCATTCCAGAAGCGTTTACCGGCACACTGGTGCACTTCATTACGTTTGGTGCGTTGCCCGAACTCGACAGTCTGCACCGCCCGTTGACCTTCTACGGCCAGACGGTCCACGATCGCTGTTTGCGCCGGCCATTCTATGATGCCGGCAGGTTCGCCGAGTCGTTCGATGACGAAGGTGCACGCAAAGGCTGGTGCCTCTACAAACTTGGCTGCAAAGGGCCAACAACCTACAACGCCTGCGCTGGTCTGAAGTGGGGCGGTGGCCTGTCGTTTCCCATCCAGTCCGGCCATCCGTGTCTGGGATGCTCCGAGCCGAACTTCTGGGACCGGGGTGGTTTCTACCAGGGCCAGTCCGCCCCTGTCGGGCGGCCGACCATCACCGCAGCCGGCGCGGCGCTTGGTGCGGGTGCCGTGCTCGGCGTTGCCGTGGCGCTGGCGGACCTGGCGCAGAGGAAGGCAATCGGCTAGAGGGAGGTTTGTATGGACTGGTATGCGATCCTTGAGTTCTCCCGTGGCCCGATGTTCTACACCGCGCTCCTGGTCTTCATGGCCGGCATGACCTACCGCCTCTTCTCGACGATCCTGCTTGGCTGGCAGGCTGACCGTGTGCCGAATCGTGGCAGCAAACTGCGCGGTGTGGCTGTCTCGTACCTGAAAGGGTTTGGTATCTGGCCCTTCTTCCCGTGGGTCAAAGGGACCCTCAGCCGGAACCCGGTGACCTACCTGGCCGGCGGGTTGTTCCATCTCGGGCTGTTTGTGGTCATCTTTCTCGGCACGGCGCATATGCTGGTCTGGAAGAGTCTGCTCGGCTTTGGCTGGCCGACACTGGCGCTGCCGATCATTGACTGGCTTTCAGCGGTGACGATTGTGGCGATGATCGCGCTGGCAATCAATCGGCGCATCAACCCGGTGCTACGCCTGATCTCCGGGCCGGCGGAATGGACCAACCTGATTATTGTGTTTCTGCCCATGATCACCGGGTACATGACCACCCATCACCTCTGGTTTCGCTACGAGACGCTCTTCAGTCTGCACATGCTATCCATCAACCTGATGTTGATCTGGATTCCGTTCAGCCGGATTTCACATTTCATGTTCTACTTCTTCTCGCGAACGTTCCACGGTGCGCAGGCAGGCAAGCGCGCCGTCGCGCCGTAAGGGAGGCCCTATGAGCACCCAGGACGTCACACGTGCGCCGGTGGCGAAGACGGCGGTTGATACCTTCGTCAAGACAACAGGTAGCTGGGTGGCGACACAACTCGAGGCCTGCACCCGGTGCGGTATCTGCGCCCAGGCATGCCACTTCTACGAAGCCACCGGTAACCCGGAGTTCGCTCCGGTCTGGAAGGTTGAATTGCTGCGCCGTGCCTATGAACAGCGCTTCACACCGCCTGGCAAACTCAAGGTGGCCCTCGGTCTCGACAAACCGGTAACCGACAGGGACATCCAGCACTGGAGCACGATTGTCTATGAGGCATGCACCCTCTGCAATAAGTGCGCCATGGTCTGCCCGATGGGTATTCAACTGGGTCCCTTGATCCACGAGGTGCGCGAAGCCATGGCCGCCAGCCAGGTGGTTCCCGCTGACCTGGTGACCGCCATCAGGAAACAGGAGGAACTTGGCAGCCCGCTCGGCGTGACCGAGGAGATGTGGGAAGAACGCATCGAGTGGATTGCCGACGAATGGGAAGTTGATATCCCGATCGATGTCCAGGGCGCCGAGACACTGGTAGTCTTCACGTCGATCGAGGTGATGAAGTTCCCGGAGAATGTCGTGGCCATCGCCCGAATCCTGAACGCTGCCGGTGAGAAATGGACCATCAGCACGCCGGGGCGCGAAGTGGTGAACTTCGGCGTGTTCGAAGGCAATCCGGAGCGCACGAAGCTCTTTATGGCGCGGCTGTTCGATGCGGCGCGATCCCTCGGTGTTCGCCGCCTGGTGGTGACCGAGTGCGGTCATGCCTACGACTTGCTGCGCTGGACCGCGCACAATATGACGGATGTGCCGGTCGAAATCACCCATATTGTTGCAGTGATTGACGATCTGTTGAACAAGGGGCGGATCAAACTACAGGCCGGCAAGTACGACTCTCTCGGGCCGATCGCGTTCCACGATGCCTGCAAGATCCAGCGCCGTGGCGGCCACATCCAGGAACCGCGCAACATTCTGCGCATCCTGGCGCCCAACAGCTTCCGCGAGATCAGCCCGAACCGGGAGGAGTCGATCTGCTGTGGCGGCGGCGGTGGTGTCATCGCCATCCAGGAGGCCGATCCGCTGCGCTACAAAGTGTTCGAACTGAAGATGCGCCAGATGGCGGCTGCCGGGACGAAGACCATCACTATGACCTGCGCCAACTGCCGGTTGCAGTTCACCGATGGTATCAAGCACTTCGGCCTTGACGTACAGGTCAGAGGACTTGCAGCGATGGTCGCCGATGCGCTGATAGAGGAGTGACCTTATGGCCAGCCGACTCGTCATTGACCCGATCACGCGTATCGAGGGCCACCTGCGGATCGAGGCCGAACTCGACGCAAACAATGTTGTGTCGAACGCCTATTCGTCGGGTACGATGGTACGCGGGATCGAGATCATCTTGAACGGGCGCGACCCGCGTGAGGCCTGGGCCTTCGCGCAGCGCGTCTGTGGCGTCTGCACGACGGTGCATGCCTTCGCCTCGATCCGCGCCGTCGAGGACGCGCTGGGCATCACAATTCCAAAGGCGGCAAATCTGATCCGCAACCTGATGATTGCCCAGCAGTATGTGCATGACCATGTGATGCACTTCTATCACCTGCACGCCCTCGACTGGGTGGATGTGGTGAACGCGCTCAAAGCCGACCCGGCGGCAACCTCTGCGTTGCAGCAGAAGATTTCGCCCTGGCCGAACAGTTCGCCCGGTTATTTCGCCGAGGTACAGGCGAAGGTACAGGCGATTGTTGACAGCGGCCAGCTTTCAATCTTTGCCAACGCCTACTGGGGCCACCCGGCCTATAAACTGCCGCCGGAGGTGAATCTGCTGGCGGTGGCGCACTATCTTGAGGCGCTTGACTGGCAGGCCCGGGCAACAGCAATCCATACCATTTTTGGTGGTAAGAATCCCCATCCGAACTTCGTCGTCGGCGGCGTGCCGATGCCGATCGATCTGAACAGCGATACCGCGCTCAATGCTGAACGGCTGGCGGTGATCAATGATTCGATCGCGTTTATTACCCGCTTCGTTGACGAGGTCTACCTGCCGGATGTGCTGGCGATTGCTCCGTTCTACAAAGAGTATGCGGCAATTGGCGGCGGTCTGGGCAATTTTCTCTCGTGGGGCGAGTTCCCGGCAGGCGATATTGCCGATACCTCATCGTACCTGGTACCACGCGCGGCGATCCTGAACAGGGATCTGAACAATCTGGTCGTGCCTGACCCGCGCGACGCAGCAAAGATGCAGGAGTTCATCAGCCATTCCTGGTATCGCTACAGCGGCGGCGACGATCTCGGCCTGCATCCCTGGCAGGGCGAAACGGCGCTCAATTTTACCGGCCCGAAGCCGCCATATGAACAACTGGAGGTTGAGCAGAAGTATTCGTGGTTGAAGGCGCCGCGCTGGAACGAAACGCCGATGGAGGTCGGCCCGCTGGCGCGGGTATTGATCATGTACGCCGCCGGCCATTCGCAGACGAAAGAGCTGGTTGACCTGACGCTCAAGACGCTCGATGCACCCGTAGAGGCGCTTTTCTCGACGCTGGGGCGAACGGCAGCGCGCGCGATCGAGACGAAGGTGTTCGCCGATGCCATGCGCGGGTATTACGACGATCTGGTGGCAACGATCCGCACCGGCGATACGCGGACATTCAACCGCGATCGCTGGGAGCCGTTGAGCTGGCCCGCGCGCGCGCAGGGTTTCGGGTTCATGGAGGCGCCGCGCGGGGCGCTCGGTCACTGGGTGGTGATCGAGAACGGTAAGATTGCGAATTACCAGATGGTTGTGCCGACGACATGGAACGCTTCGCCACGGGATCACAAAGGGCAGATGGGCGCCTACGAGGCATCGCTGGTTGGTACACCGCTGGCAAAACCGGAATGGCCGCTCGAGATCCTGCGCACGGTACATTCATTCGATCCGTGCATGGCCTGTGCCATCCACATGGTTGATGCCACAGGGCGCGACATAGGTGAACTGGCCACTGGTCTGAATGTGTGTGTTCGATGACGGGAGGTATCAAGAAGGCGTCTATGCCGCGCAGTGTGATCCTTGGCCTGGGCAATATCCTGAATACTGATGAAGGGGTCGGCGTGCACGCGCTCAAGGCGCTGGAAACGCGCTGCGGATCGCAGGTGCGCGCCGAACTGATTGATGGCGGCACGATGGGTCTCAGCCTGTTACCTCTGGTTGAGGAGTGCGATGATCTGCTCGTGCTGGATGCAGTTGATGCAGGGCGCGCGCCGGGAACGCTGGTCGAACTGGCGCGCGATCAGATCCCGCTGTTTGCCGGTGTCAGAGTATCGCAACACCAGGTGACGTTTCAGGAAGTGCTCGGACTGGCCATGGTGCGCGGTAAACTTCCGCGCCGCCTGCATCTGCTGGGCATCCAGCCCGCCGATACCAGCCTGGGTATCGGCCTGAGCGCGGTGGCGGACGCCACGATGCCACGGCTCATCGCGCGGGCGCGGGAGATCCTGCAGGATTGGGACGCGCTTGATGCGGTGTAGCGCCTGGTAGAGCCGGGGCGGCTCACGAGCCGCCCTGACGTGGTCTCCACGATCGCAGGCGCTCGGACGCCAGTGCCATGCGCACGATTGCCGGACGATCGAGACGGTGATCGCTGTATTGCGCTTCGGAAACCAGTGACACCAGCTCGGTAAGATCACCGGCAAGCGCGGGCGCGCGCAGCGCGACCAGCGCCGCGTACTCGTGCAGCGTCGCGCCGTGCGGCCATGGCAGGCCGGCCCGTGTTCCGCACGCCTCCAGGTCGCGCTGCGCGCGCGTCACCGGCGACTCGGGCGCCGGGCGCCGCCCAAGCAGGAACCCGCCTGCGATCAGCACGACAGCACCGGCCAGGATTGCGAGCCAGATCAGTGGCCCGGTCACACGGTCGCGTGCCAGTTCGCTGGCGGGAAGGGACGTCGGCGCGGGCGCCGGCGCCGCGCCACGATCAGGCAAGGGGCGCACCGGAGTCGGTTCAAACGCTGTCCAGCGACCAGCAATGAAGAGTTCGGGCCAGGCATGTGCATCGGCCTCGCGCACCAGGTACATGCCGGCCCGCTCGTCGTACGTGCCGGTGGCATACCCGACCGCCACTCGTGACGGAATACCAAGGGTGCGCGCCATGACGGCCATTGCCGAGGCATAATAGGTGCAATAGCCGCTCCGCATCGAGAACAGAAACTGATCGACGCCATCAGCGCCGCTGGCGAGTGGCTCGACCTGGTAGGTGTACGGCAGGTTACGCAGGTAGCGTTCGAGTGCCAGCGCGCGCGCCTCGTCGCCGCGCGCCTCCCCGGCAATAATGGTCGCCAGGTCGCCGATGCGCGCCGGCAGGTTCCCCGGTATCCCCAGGTATGGCCCCATGTCGGGGGGTGGTGCGCCGGGTTGTACGTTTTCCGCCGATGCTGCTTGATCAGGGATGCGCGATACCACGCGGTAACGCGTGACGTCACGAGCGGGGAGGAGCGCCAGCAGTGAACCATCGCGCAGGCGCTCGGCTCTGGTCGGCACGTCGGCGAAGAGCGGATCGGCGAGTGCCGCCAGCGCCTCGCGTTGTGGCCGCAGATCGTCAACCTGCTGGATGATGGTTCCCGGCAATGGCTCGTCGGGGAAAGGGACTGGCGGCTCGTCGGCCACACGCGCGCTGCTGCCCCAGCCATCGCCGGTGTAGCGATTGAAGATGCGTACCCGCCAGTAACGTGGTTCACGTGCGGCGGGCAATGGCGCGCTCACGGTCATGCGTAGTGCCGGTTGCTCCGGCGGCCCCAGTTCCAGCGACTGGCCCAGCGTCAGTTCGGCAAACGCCGGGACGCCAATATCGGCTGTACCGCCTGATGGATGCGGGCGCTGGATCGTGCGTTCCAGCACTGCCAGGCCGGAGGGGATCTCATCGTCACGGATGAAAGCGCGCGCCAGCGGGTTGCCCGGCCAGAGCGGCAACAACCACGCCGCCAGAAGCGCACCCGACGTGAACAACGTTCCCCAGGCGAGCACATCACGGAACAGTTCGGTCGAGTAGTCGGTTGCGGCGGCATCCCATCGTGCCTCGCGGCAGCGGAAGCCGCTGGCGATTGCCAGCAAGAGCCAGGCTGTGGCACCAAAGATCAGCGGCCCGCCGCTGCCGCCGCCGAGAATTGCGGTGATCCCCAGCGCCGCGAGTGCAACCATGCCGCGGCCAAGGGTTGCCTGGCGCGCGGCAATGGCCGCACCGGTGAGCAGTGCGCCGCTCCACGTCAACCCGATCCCGGCGACAGCCAGCATCAGTGCGGCGCCACGTTCGCCGGCGGCTGGCGCACTCAGCAACTGGTCGCGGAACCGGGCCAGGGAGGCGTTCCAGAGTGCGGGCGCGATCGGTCGCGGTGGTAATCCCGCCGCCGGGTCGCGCCACAGCGCGCTCCAGACCCAGGAAGCATACGCCGCTACATCGGTGATTACCAGATTGAACGACGGAAGCGCCTGGCCGGCGCTGAGGATCAGCACGGCCAGCCCCGCCGACCAGAGCGCAGTCATGCCTGCTGCGCGCAGTACGCGCGCCCGGCGCGACGCCCCCCATCCAGCCGGGTGTCGTCGCCCGGCAACTGCACCCGGCCCGAGTCCCAGCAGGCCGCCCCAGAAGAACTGCCACCACGGGAGGCGCAGGGTTGCGTCGGCTGCTGCAACCGCCGGTGCAAGCGCCGTACACAGCGCAAGGATCACCACTGCCCAGTCAATACGCGGGCGAGGCTGAACGCCAGATTGTGTGGTGTGTTCCATGGTGTGGATGGTCCCATCCTACACCGCAGCAGGTGCGGCGAGAATCGCGGCAAATGCCTCGCGGTCGACATTTCCCCCGGAGGCGACCACCGCGACGTTGCGCCCGGTATTGCGTAAGCGCTCCTGCGCCGCTGCTGCCAGAGCCGCGGCTCCTGCGCCTTCGCAGACATTGTGGGTGCATGCGAACAGCAACCGCATGGCCGCCTCGACCTCATCATCCGTCACCTGCACCATGCGATCAACACCGCGCCACATGAACGCAAGCGCATCCTGCTCAGGAACACGGCAGGCCATGCCATCGGCGACCCTGGTCCGCGCCGGCGCTTCGATGAGCCGCCCGGCCTGAAATGACTCCGCATAGGCGGGAGCGTGCGCAGAGACAACCCCGACGACCCTGGTGTTGAGACCGAGCGCGTCACGCGCCGCGATCATGCCGCAGATTCCCGATCCGAGGCCGATCGGCACATACACGACATCAAGATCAGGTACGGCGCGCAGCAATTCCAGGCTGTATGTCGCCACTCCTGTGACCAGGAGCGGATGAAATGACGGCACCATGTGCAGCCCGCGTGCAAGTGCCAGAGTCGCGGCATACTCGCGTGCCGCCTGGAAATCCTCGCCATATTCGATCAACTCGACACCCAGCGCGCGCATGGCGGCATTCTTTTCCACACTATTGCCGTGTGGCACAACAATGGTCGCCGGTACGCCATAGCGGCGCGCGGCAAAGCCGATCGACTGACCGTGGTTACCGCGCGTTGCGCTGATCACACCACGTGGCATGTTCCCTGATCGCGCGAGATGCGCGAAATATACGAGCCCGCCGCGAATCTTGAAGGCACCGACCGGGGTATGATTCTCGTGCTTGACCCAGATATTCATTCCCAGGTGCTCACGCAGCAGTGGCCAGCAATACTGCGGCGTCGGCGGCATTGCTGCATAGACGATCTGCGCGGCCTGTTCGATATCTGTGCGTGTGATCTGCATCGGTATACCTCTTTCGCTGTTGAGCGTCGGATAGGTGCTTACTGCGTTCCAGGAGTCGATGCTGGCGGCGCAAAAAACGGCTGCGCCCGCTCGATCGCCGTGGCGATTGCCTCGTCAACGCTTGCCTGCCCGTAATAGGCGCGCTCCAGCTCCTCTGCCGCCAGGTCCTCAATATCCACCCATGTTTCCATTACCGGCACGCCACGCATGAACGGAATGACATCAAGGAACACGCGACTGTTTGCCGGTTTGCGCCCTGGATCGAGGAACGCCGGCGACTCGGCGACGGCGCGCAACGAGGGCACGGTGCGCCCGGTGCTGGCAATGATCCGTTGCCCTTCGGCAGAGTTGGCAAACTCGATGAATGCCCACGCAGCCGCCTTGTTCGCGCTGACCCGCGGCATACAATAGGCGTCGGAGTGCAGGATCCCTGCGCGACTGTTCCCCTGCGGCAACGGTGCGACATCCCAATCGAAGCTGGTGATTGTGCGATAGGTTGGCACTCCACGCCGGCTGTTCAAGAACATGCCGAGCCGTCCGTTCAGAAAGCGGCTCTCACTGCTCTCCGCAGCTTCGGCGACGGCGCCGGGCGTGACGTGGTGCTTCACCTGTAGATCAACGAACCACTGGATCGCTTCGCGAGCAGCGGGAGTGTCGAGAGTCAGGCGCGTGGGCGCCAGCGGGTCATCAACCAGATGGCCGCCATTCTGCCAGATGAAGGGAGCGACGCGAAACAACGAGACCTCGGTTCCCAGGCCGTACTGGTCAACGCGACCATCGCCATCGGTGTCGCGCGTCAGCGCCTGCGCGGCGCGGAGGAAGTCGTTCCAGGTCCAGTCCGGCTGCGGATCGTTGAGCCCGGCTGCCTGGAACAGTGTGCGATTATAGTACACCACCAGGCTGGAGATATTCTGCGGTATGCACATCAGCACACCATTCCATGTGAACGGCGCGATCGCTTCGGCATAGAAATCCTGCTCACTGATCAGGTTGCTTTGCGCCAGGTAGAGGCCGAGCGGCTCAAGCGCTCCCTTCGCGGCAAATGGCGCATAGCGCCGGTAGTTAATCAGCACAATGTCGGCCGGCGTGCCGGCGGCGAAATCTACACCGAGCCGCTTGCGGTAATCGCTCTGCCCCGGCACGTGGATCAGCGTTACGGCGATCTGCGGCTGTCGCTGGCGGAATGCATCCACCAGTTGCGCATAGGCTGCCTTTTCGGCGGCGTCGCCTGAGATCATGAACGAAATGGCTTCCGTTGACACAGCCGGCATCGCCGCCGGTGCGCACGCGCTGGTACACATGGCGGCGACCATCAGGCAGTAGTGCATGGTTCTACGCATCGTCCAGCGCTCAGTTGCCATGCACTCCTCCAATCTGGTCCTCGATCCAGAACGCGCGCTGCGCCAGCACGAACAAAAGTATCACCGGTATCAGCATCACCACCACGCCGGCCATCAACAACGGCCAGCTGGTCAGGTCCATCTGTTGCAAGACGCGCAACCCGACGGACAGGGTATAGCGCGTCTCTGATTTCAGGTAGAGCAAGGGATTGATGAAATCGCTCCAGTACTGGACGAACGTCAGCACACCGACGGCCACGGTTGCCGGGCGTGCCAGCGGCATGGCAACGCGCGCCCAGATTGCCAGTGCCCCCAGGCCGTCAAGGCGCGCCGACTCGATCAGCGCCGCCGGCATGCGCCGGAAACTCCAGTAGAACACCAGGACAAACAGCGGGCTGGAGCCCATCCACGCCGGCACAAGCAAAGCAGCGAAGGTGTCAATCAGGTGCAACTCCTTGATAACCAGAAACCGCGGTAGCCAGAGCGCGGTAATCGGTATCATGCGCACGACGACGGCAAGCGTCAGCAGCGCGTACCGTGCGCGGGCAGGGAGCTGCGCCATGGCAAAGCCCGCCCACGACGCAATCAGAATCGTCAGCGGCACCGCTCCGGCGGCCAGGAGGAGCGAATTGGCCATGTAGCGCCCCAGCGGCAACAGCTCAAAAATGTGTGCATAGTTCGACCAGGCCGGTGGATCAGGCAGCCACGCGATCCTGGCTGGCGGCGGCGCGCCGGGCTGGCGCAACGATGCGGCCAGCACCCACACCAGTGGCGCCGCAAACAGGAGCGTGATGCTGGCCGCAACGAGATGAAAGCCCAACGACTGGCGCATCGCCCGATCAGACCGAGTCATCATACCCCCATCCGCCGAGTAGCCGGTAGGTCACCGCAATCAACGCAGCAACCCCCAGGAAGAGAAAGGTTGTCAGCGCCGCTCCTTCGCCGAAACGAAAACGATCGAATGCTGTCTGGTAGATGAACAGCGGCAGGAACAGGGTCGCATAGTATGGTCCGCCGCTGGTCATGATCAGCGCGGGTGTGAACGTATTCTGCGCGCTGGCGATGAGGTCGCGCATGATGACCAGGAGCAGCCATGGCATCACCAGCGGCAGTGTGATGTGGCGAAAGAGTGCAAGCTGCCCGGCGCCGTCGAGCTCTGCGGAGTCGTAATACTCGTCGGGGATGTGTTGTAAGCCGGCAAGCAGTACGACGAATCCTTCACCGAGCTGGAACAGCGCCGTCAGCGCGATCGCGGGCAAGGCAGTGTGTGGGTTGACGAGCCAGGCGATCGCCGGTAACCCTGTGGCGTTAAGCAGCAGGTTGAGCGGGCCATAGATCGGGTTCAGGATCCAGAGCCAGATCAATGCATACGCGACACCGGGAATGACGGTCGGTATGTAGACTGCCGCGCGGTACAGGCCGATGCCGCGCCGTGAACGATGCAGCAGTAACGCGAGACCAAGCGTCACCACGGTGCGGAGTGGCACGGTCAGTGCCAGGAAGACGAGCGAATTTGCCACCGCGCGACGAAAGAGATCGTCATCTATGATCTGGCGAAAGTTCTGCAACCCACGCCAGCCAGGCGCGGAGAGGCCATCATAGCTGGTGAATGCCAGTGCGAGCGAGAGTGCTGCCGGTATGAGGACGAGTATTACAATACCGGACAGGAATGGTGCAAGCAGCACGTAGAGCGAGAGGTTGTAGCGTGTGTGGTATTTCATTGAGAACCGTCAATGACGCAATGGTACAATAGCGTTATGCGCAGAGTCAACGCCTCTATTCCGTTTCTGGCGCCCATGGCGCTCTTCACCGCCAGCGGCGCGCTTGGCCTCGGTGTTGCGTATGATCTGCGCCTGAGCCTGCCCTGGTTTGTTTCGCTGGTGCTGGGTGTCGCGCTCTATGCTGGCGTCGCCTGCGCGCCGCGCCGGCGGCTTGCGACGGTGACTGCGCTGATGGCACTCTGGTGCACCGGTTATGGTTTGCTCCTCATGGTACAGTACCGCCATCTTGGCTTCGGAACGAAACTGGGCCTGGCCGCGCGGCTCGGGCAGTTGACCAGCGCTCCGTTCCCTGATGTGACACCGCTGTATATTGACCCGAACGCTGCGGCATCCTTCATTGCGCCGGGTCTGCCGTTGATCATCGGTCTGGCGCTGGTGGATCGCGGGTTGCGCCGCAGGGTGTGGATCGCTGCTGCGGTCATTGTTTCCTTCGGTGTGCTACTGACTGTATCGCGCGGGGCATTTATGGCCCTGGCGATGGCTGGCGTGCTCTGGGGACTGGTGCGGTGGCAGGAGCACGCCATGCGGCGCGACGCAACCGGCCCCATGCCCGGGAGACACCGATGGATGGGTGCTGTCGCCATCTGCAGCCTGGTTGCGCTCGGCATCCTGGCGATCGCGGGCGATCCGCGCATCCAGCGCGCGCTGGACTCTGCTCTGTTCCGCGCCGAGGATCGACTGGCCCTTTATCGCAATAGCCTGTTCCTCGCCTTTGAGTTTCCGTTCAGCGGCATCGGGCCGGGTGGCGTGTTCGGCCAGATGTACTCGCGCTTTCAACTCCTGATAGTGCCAACGTTCCTCGGCTATGCCCATAATCTGTTTCTCGGTATCTGGCTTGCCCAGGGCCTGCTCGGCCTCGCCAGCTTTGCCTGGTTGCTGGTTACCGCGATCCGGCGCATCGCACCCACGCTGCACACCCGCGATCGACAACAGCAGGGAGCGGCGATCGCATGCTGTGTGATTCTGTTCCACGGCATAACCGACGCGCCGCAGTATGACACGAGCTGGCCGACGATGATCCTGGCGTTCGGGTTGCTGGCGATCATCGCCGCGCCGGCCGCCATGCCGCTTGTGGCCGGCGATCAGCCGTCCAGATCGGCGGACGTCGCAACGCGGGCGCGACGCGGCAGGATGGGGCGCCGGCTGGCGCTTGCCGCGCTCGTCACCGGGCTGGTGGCATTCACTCCCCACCTTGCCGCTGCGGGCGCAGCAAACTATGCCGCCATACTGCATGCGCGCGCCATGCTGGCACCCGGGCTCTCACAGGATGAACGTGCCGTGTTGATGGCAGAAAGCATCACCTGGATCAACTATGGCCTGCACCTTGCGCCCGGATCGCCACTCGTGCAGAAGCGTCTTGGCATGCTGGCACTCGGCCAGGGCGATTACCCGCGCGCGATCGCGGCGCTTGAGCGCGCGCGCGTGGTCCTCGGAGCCGACCAGGCAACGCGCAAGGCGCTTGGACTGGCATATGTCTGGAACGGCCAGCCGCTGCATGGCGCGCGCCTTCTGGCGCAACTGGACAATGGCGCGGAAATCCGCGAAGAGCTGGAAACGTGGCCCTACGCCTGGGAAGAACGTGGCCGCTCCGATCTGGCAGCGTATGCCCGGCAGGCGGCGCAGGCGCTGGACACGTTCACCCCCGGCACGGGCGTCGGGCCGTAGCGCCGATCCGAACAACCGATGGTTCGGTGTCGGACAGAACTACAACATGCTCTTCAATTCCTCAGCCGCCTTACGGGTCATCCCCGGAACCGCAGCCAGTTCGTCTACCGTCGCCTGGCGAATGCCTTCGAGCGAGCCGAAACGCTTCAGCAGCAACTGGCGTCGCTTTGGCCCGATGCCGGGAATCTCTTCCAGTCGCGATGACGTCGCCGACTTGCTGCGCAGCTTGCGATGGTAATCCTTCGCAAAACGGTCAGCCTCCTCATCGATCACCTGGATGAGCCGCAACGCTGCGCTATCACGCTTCAGCGTCAGCAGTTCGCCGGCGCCGGGCAGCAGCAGATCGAAGCGATCCCGGTCCGGCCCCTTGACGACACCCACAGTCGGGATGTGATCGAAGCGCAGCTCACGCAGCACGGCGAGCGCGCCATTCAACTGGCCCACGCCGCCATCGATCAGGATAAGGTCGGGCAGTTCGGCCCATGTCTCCTGCTGTTCAAGCTCCGCTCGTGCTTGCTGAACCGCGCCGGCGTCCGCCGCGTCCGTCTCTTCGACATCGGCTCGCGCGCTGGTGATTGCTTCCTGCTGGCCGTTCGTTGTGCTGCGTTCGTCGTCTGCCGCTTTCTGCTCTTCTTCGCCAATCGCCGCCGCCGCACGCTGGAAACGCCGCCGCAGCACCTCCTGGATCGAGGCAACATCATTGGCGCCCTGAACGGTTTTGATCCTGAACTTACGGTAACGGCTCTTCTTCGGCTCGCCGCGCTCAAACACCACCATGGCGCCGACCGAATTCGTTCCCTGGGTGTTCGAGACGTCAAAACACTCGATCCGTGCCGGAAGCGCACTCAGGCCCAGCAGATCACGCACCTCGGTAAGGCTGGCGACGGCGCGTTGCTCGCTGTTGAGCCACTGCAGGCGCAACTCCTCCAGCTTCTGGCGCGCATTCTGCTCCGCGAGCTCAACCAGACGACGCTTTTCGCCGCGTTGCGGTACGTGCAGCGCGACTTTGCGCCCGGCCTTCTGCGCCAGCCATTGCTCAATGACCGCCGGCGCCTCGATCTGCGCGGCCAGCAGCACCGATGGCGGTACCTCGGCAGCAGCATCGTAGAACTGGGTCAGGAACGATGCCAGCAACGCCGCATTGCTCTCGCCTTCCGTGTTCTGCAATGGGAACGATTCGGCGCTGACAAGTTTGCCGCCGCGAACGCACAGCAACTGCGCGACCGCCATCCCATCTTCCCGCGCCAGGCCGATCACATCCTGATCGGCGGAGTCCTGGCGGAGTACCTGCTGGCGCTGGCTGATCAGGTCCACGTCGCGAATACTGTCGCGAAGTTTTGCGGCACGTTCGAAATCCAGCTGATCGGCTGCGGCGTCCATCTGGCGGCGCAGCGTCTTCAGCACCAGATCGCTCTTCCCTTCGAGAAAACGACAGACGGTCTCGATCGTCGTGCGATACTCCTCGCGATCTACGAGCCCCGGCACACATGGCCCGAGGCAGCGCTTGATATCGTAATAGAGGCACGGTTTGCCAAGTTTGCGGTGGCGGTTGAATTTCTCGTCCGGGCAGCGTGACGGCGGGCGGAAGGCAAACAGCCGGTTGAGCTGATCAAGCGTGCGATAGACGGCGCCGGCACTCGAGTACGGGCCAAAATAGCGCGTGCCTTCTTCCCAGCGCGGGTTGCGCGTGGCAAAGATACGCGGCCATGGCTCCCGCAATGTTACCTTGATATAGGGGTAGCTCTTGTCATCTTTCAACAACACATTGAAGCGTGGTCGGTGCTGTTTGATCAGCGTCATCTCCAGCAGGAGCGCCTCAAGCTCGGTTGACGTGACGATAATCTGGAAGTCGGCGATCTGTGCCGCGAGGCGCGCCGTTTTGCCCGACGGATCGTCGGCGCCGTTGAAGTACGAGCGCATCCGGTCACGCAGGCGCCGGCTCTTGCCGACGTACAGGATCTTTCCGTGCGCATTCTTCCAGAGATAGACGCCGGGTGCGAGCGGTACGGCGCGGAGACGCTCCTCAAATGCCGCCCGATCGGCAATGGATGTGTGGCTCAGGTCAGGCATACACGCTATTATACCGCATCCGAACGGGTGTGTGGCATTCATCACATGCCGTGATGGCGCACAGATGTCGTGTGAACGGTTCCCCTGAACACAACATTCGGTCCGTTCAGAAGTGGTACAATCGCAACGAATCCTCAACCATACCTCAGTTTGCCCGTATAGTACGGAAGGACGAAGCCATGTCCAGCGATCTCAAGCGTCACAGCCGCACGATCACCGATGGGCGCACCCGCGCAGGCGCGCGCTCCATGCTCAAGGCGATCGGGTTTACCGACGAGGATCTGGCGAAGCCGATCATCGGTATTGCCAATACCTGGATCGAGACCATGCCCTGCAATATCAACCTGCGTGCCCTGGCGGCACGGGTCAAGGAAGGTGTGCGCGCCGCGGGCGGTACGCCGATGGAGTTCAACACGGTGGCGATCTCCGATGGCGTGACGATGGGCACCGAGGGTATGAAAGCCTCGCTGATCAGTCGCGACCTGATCGCGGACTCGATCGAACTGATGGGCCGCGGCTACATGTTCGATGCGATTGTTGCGCTGGTCGCCTGTGATAAGACCATCCCGGGCGCAGCCATGGGTGTGACACGCCTCAATGTTCCCAGTGTCCTGATCTACGGCGGCTCGATTGCCCCCGGTCACTGGCGTGGTAAGGAAGTGACCATCCAGCATGTGTACGAGGCGATTGGCGCCAATGCTGCTGGTAAGCTGACCGATGAGGAGTTGCAGGAGATCGAGGATGCGGCCTGCCCCGGCCCGGGCGCATGCGGCGGGCAATATACCGCCAACACGATGGCCACGGTCATGGAGATTATCGGGCTCTCGCCGATCGGTACGGCCGCCGTACCGGCCGCTGACCCACGCAAGGACTCGGTCGGGTATCGCGCCGGCGAGTTGATCATGGAGGTCCTGCGCCGTGACTTGAAACCGCGCGATATTCTGACCCGCGCCGCCTTTGAGAATGCGATCGCCAGCGTGGCGCTGACCGGTGGCTCGACGAATGCGGTGCTCCACTTGCTGGCGCTGGCGCGCGAGGCGGGTGTCCCGCTGACGGTGGACGATTTCGATGCCATCAGCCGGCGTACGCCGCTCTGCTGTGATCTGATGCCAAGTGGCAAGTATTCGGCCATCCATGTTGACCAGGCGGGTGGTATCCAGGTGATCGCGAAACGCCTGGTTGATGGCGGCTTCGCCCATGGCAATGCCGTCACGGTTACCGGGCGCACCCTTGCAGCAGAAGCCGCCGACGCCGTCGAGACGCCGGGGCAGGATGTGATTCGCCAGCTCGATAACCCGATCAAGGCGAGCGGCGGCCTGCTGATCCTGAAGGGGAACCTGGCACCTGACGGCTCGGTGGTCAAGTTGTTCGGCTATGAACGGACCCATCACCGTGGCCCGGCGCGTGTCTTCGACAGTGAAGAAGCTGCCATGGCGGCGATCGTCAATGGGCAGATTCACGAGGGTGATATTGTCGTCATTCGCTACGAAGGACCACGCGGCGGGCCCGGCATGCGCGAAATGCTTGGCATCACTTCAGCGCTCGTTGGCGCCGGGCTGGGCCAGTCGGTCTCGTTGCTCACCGATGGGCGCTTTAGTGGCGCCACACGCGGCGTGATGATCGGTCATGTGGCGCCCGAGGCGGCGCGCGGTGGCCCGATCGCTGTCATTCGCGAAGGCGACGAGATCGAGATCAACCTCGATGAGCGCCGGGTAGATCTGCTGCTTGCGGAAGAGGAGATCGCCGAACGCCTCGCGGCCTGGCAACCGCCGGCGCCACGCTACGACTGGGGTGTCATGGCACGCTATAGTGCGCTGGTGTCGTCGGCATCCGAAGGGGCGGTGCTGGTGACGCCATAGCCCGGTTGGCACCAGAGGGGACCATTGGTGTTGTAGCCTGTTACTCGACGTGCGATGACGCACAAGGAGATCGTTCATGCCCATCCCTACTGATTTCACCGGTCTGCTCGAATGGCGGTGCATCGGCCCGTTCCGTGGCGGGCGCGTCGTCGCTGTCGCCGGTGACCCACGCGACATCGGGACGTTCTATTTCGGCGCATGCGCCGGCGGTGTCTGGAAGACGGTTGATGGCGGCACGTACTGGGAATGTATCTCTGACGGTTTCTTCACTACCGCCGCGATTGGCGCGATCGACGTTGCCGTCGCCGACCCGAATGTCATCTACGCCGGCACCGGCGAGACGACCATCCGGATTGACGTATCGCACGGTGACGGGGTTTATAAGAGCACCGACGCCGGACGGACCTGGAAGCATATTGGACTGGCCGACACCCGCTTCATCGGCAAGATTCGCACCCACCCGCAGAACCCGGATGTTGTGTGGGTTGCGGCGCTTGGCCATGCCTTCGGGCCGAATGAGGAACGAGGCGTGTTCAAGAGTTCTGACGGTGGCGCGACCTGGCGCAAGGTGTTGTACAAAAGCGACAGGGCCGGCGCAGTGGACCTGACGCTCGACCCGGCGAATCCACGCATGCTGTTTGCTGCCGTCTGGGAAGCGTATCGCAGTTTCTGGCAGATCTCTTCCGGCGGCCCTGACAGCAGCCTGTGGATGAGTAATGACGGTGGCGAAACCTGGACGGATATCAGCGACCGGCCTGGCCTGCCGAAAGGTATCAAGGGGAAGATGGCGGTGGCGGCGTCGCCGGCGCGCTCCGGGCGTGTCTGGGCGCTGATTGAGCACGCGAAGGAGGGCGGCCTCTACCGCTCCGATGACTACGGCGCCACCTGGGAGAAAGTCTCCGATAATCAGAACCTGATCTCCCGCGCGTGGTACTACATGCACCTGACGGCCGATCCACTCGATCCGGAGACGATCTGGGTGAACAATCTCAGCCTGTGGAAATCGTCCGACGGTGGGCGAACCTTCGTCGAGGTTACCACGCCGCATGGCGACAACCATGATCTGTGGATCGACCCGCGTAACAACCAGCGGATGATCCAGGGGAACGACGGCGGTGCGTGTGTGTCGTTCAATGGCGGCGCCTCGTGGTCAACTATCTACAACCAGCCGACGGCGCAGTTCTATCACGTGGCGGTTGATACGCGCAGGCCATATGTGGTCTACGGCACCCAGCAGGATAATTCGAGTATCGCCGTGCCGAGCCGCAGCCGCGCTGGCGGTATTCTGTGGGGTGATTGCTGGATCGCCGGCACCGGCGAGAGCGGGTATATCGCGGTGCGCCCCGACGATCCCGACATTGTGTACGTCGGCGCGATCGGTTCGTCGCCAGGTGGTGGTAACGCCTTACAGCGTTATGATCACCGTATCCGCCAGATCCGCCTGGTGACGACCTGGCCGGAGTATATGGGCGGCTATGGCGCGATCGATCATAAATACCGCTTTGCGTGGACCTACCCGATCGTTATTTCGCCCCACGATCCGAATACGCTCTATATTGGCGGCAATATGGTCTTCCGCAGCACCAACGAAGGGCAGAGCTGGGAAGCGATCAGCCCGGACCTGACGCGCGCCGATCCGACGACCCTCCAGCCGACTGGTGGCCCGGTGAACCGTGACTCGATCGGTGCCGAGGTGTATGCGACCGTCTTTTCGTTCATCGAATCGCCGCACGAGCAGGGTGTGTTCTGGGCCGGCTCCGATGATGGTCTGATCCATCTCTCGCGCGACGGTGGCGCGACCTGGCAGAATGTGACGCCGCCCGACCTGCCGGAATGGACGATGATCAGCGGCATCGAACCGTCACCCCATGATCCCGGCACGGTGTATGTGGCGGGAACGCGCTACAAACTTGACGACTATCAGCCCTATCTGTACAGGACCACCGACTATGGCGCGACCTGGCAGCGAATCAATACCGGTATCCCCGGCAATGACTTTACCCGGGTGATACGCGCCGATCCTGTGCGGCACGGGCTACTGTTCGCTGGAACGGAGACCGGACTGTATGTCTCGTTCGATGACGGAGCGTCGTGGACACGCTTCATGCTCAATCTGCCGGTGTCGCCGGTGCATGATATCCTGATCAAAGACAGCGATCTGATCGTCGGCACCCATGGCCGCTCGATCTGGATTCTCGACGACATCACGCCGCTGCGTGCCGTCACTCCTGACGTGACGGAGGCCGCGATCCATCTCTTCGCGCCACGAACGAGCGAGCGCATCCTGCCAGGGATCGACTGGACCGGTAATACGCCCGGCAAGGATTACCTGGGCACCACCGGTGGGGCATTTGTTAACGAGAAGCAACCTGACGGCACGTTGAAGCGCCGCTTCCTTGACGTCGGCCAGAATCCGCCGAAGGGCGCGATCATCACGTATTACTTGAAGGATGCGCCTGCCGAGCCAATCACCCTCAGCTTCTATGACGCCAGGGGTGAGCTGGTGCGCAGCTTCCGCAGCAAGCCGCCCGAGAGCGCCGGCCCGGAGCCTGAAGGCGCGAAGAAAGACGACAAAGAGCCGAAGGTCCCTGCCAGGGCGGGCTGGAACCGTTTTGTATGGGACATGCGCCACGCACCGGCGCCCAGGATCGAAGGCAAGGACCCACCATCCGAGATGGTGCTCGAAGGGCCGTTTGCCGCCCCGGGCACGTTCCGGGTCGTGTTGAAGGTGGGTGACGCCGAGCAGTCGCAGGAGTTCACCATCGTTGCCGATGTCCAGTCTCAGGCGACACAGGAGGATCTGGAAGCACAGCACGATCTGGCTATGCGGATCCATCAAACGTCTGGCGCGACGGTGCAGGTAATCAACCGGATGCGCGAATTGCGCGCGCAACTTGACGGTTGGGCGAAGCGCGCCGAGACGTTGCCGGAAGGCGCAGCGGTTGTCGAGCAGGCGAAGGCGCTGAAGGAGAAGGTGCTGGAGATCGAAAAACAGCTCCTGATCCCCGATCTGCGTCCAGGCTGGGCCGATAATCTCAATCAGGGCGTGCGCCTGCTGGAGAAGCTTCACAGCGTCGCAGCCGTCGTCGAACTCGGCGATTACCGCCCGACCGACGCGGCGGAGGCGTCGTACCAGGATATCGCCGGGCGCATTGGTGTTCAGACAGCGCGCTTTGACGCACTGCTGGCAAGCGACCTGCCGGCATTGAACGCCGCGATCGCGGCAGCCGGGTTTGCGGCGGTGACGGTGAGCGGAATGAAGTAGATCAGGTGCGCGAGGTACGCGGTCGCCCTCACAGGCGGGTGCGCTGTCGGCAGAGCGGTACGGGCGGCGTGCGAGCTGCCCGTATCGCTCGTGAGCCGCCTTTCCGCGGGAGCATCAGAGCGCCTCGATCTAAGAGAGCAACGCATGCCACGGAGTGTCAGCAGCATCATGGCCGCTACGCTGGCAGCATACACCATCGGCGTCTGAGCCAGACGCGTTGTCGGCCGGCTCAAGCCATGGCACCTCGTGTTTTTCTACCGTAGATACCGATGACCGATCTGACCTTCTTCTGCGAACTGGATAGTAACGCATTTGAGGCGCTTTTTGCCGAACCGGCGGTGACCGCGCATCTGCTGGCGCTCGGCGCAGGCGTCAGTGTCGGGTTGCGCGATCTGAGCCCTGAACGCGCCGCTGTTCTGCGCCGCCTGAACGACGCGGGCATTCCGTTGACCGCCTGGCTGTTGCTGCCCGAGGACCAGGGGTACTGGCTGAACATCAATAATGCCTCCGAGGCCGCCGCGCGGTATGATGCATTCTGCGAGTGGACGGCCACGCATGGCCTGCGGTGGGAGGCTGTCGGTCTTGATATCGAGTTCGACATGCGGGAAGTGCGCGCGCTGATTGCCGACCGGCGTCGAATCGCGCCGACCTTGCTGCGCAATCTCCTGAATGGGCGGCGTCTGCGCGCCGCCACGGCGGCCTATGATGACCTCGTCCGACGCATTCGAGCCGATGGGTACCTGGTGGAGAGCTATGTCATCCCGTTTGTGCTGGATGAGCGGCGGGCCGGCGCGACACTGCTGCAGCGCCTGACCGGCCTGGTGGATACGCCGGCCGACCGCGAGATTCCGATGCTGTACAGCAGTTTCATGCGCCCATACGGCGCTGGCGTGCTGGCAAGCTATGCGCGCGAAGCGCGCGCCGCAGGGATCGGCAGCACCGGGGGCGGGGTAAGCGTCGGTGGCGCCGATCAGATCGCGCCGCTCTCGTGGGACGAACTCGCGCGTGATTTGCGCATCGCGCGCCGTTGGAGCAAGACGATCTCTATCTTCAGCCTGGAGGGGTGCGTGCACGCAGGCTATCTTGAGCGCCTGCGTGCCTTCGACTGGGATGCGCCTGTTGACGAACCTGTGCGCGAGATCAAACTGGTCGAACGCGCGCGTGCCCTGGCGCGCGCGATTCTCTGGATGAGCGCCAATCCGTTGCTTACCCTTGCGCTCCTGATGGGTAGCGCACTCCTGTTGCGGGTTGCGTTGCGACGCGCGCGGTGATTATGAGCCTGTCCGAAAAACGGACGGCTGGCTGGATGTCATTGCGCGCGCAGCGACGTAATCTCCCATCTGCCGGATCATTGCGAGCGATAGCGACGCAAGCTCCCATCTGCCGGGTCAGTGCGCGTGCAGCGATGCAAGCTCCCATCTGCCGGGTCAGTGCGCGCGCAGCGACGCAAGCTCCCATCTTCCGGGTCATTGCGAGCGAAGCGAAGCAATCTCCTCTCGGGCCGCTCGATTGCTGCAGCCACGCTGCGCGCGCTGCAGGCGGTCGCTGGCGCGCCGCGCACTGACAGGTGATGTGTCATTGCGAGCGAAGCGAAGCAATCTCCCCGTGCAAGCGGCGATTGCGTCAGCCACGCTGCGCGCGCTGCAGGCGGTCGCTCACGCGCCGCGCACTGACAGGGGGCGGAGCAGTTTTCGGAGAGGCACTCAGTAGATATCGAACACCGTATTATGGACATTGAATTTACCGGTTGGTGTGATCAGGTTCTTGATGCGTGCCTTCTCCGTGAGCGTCGCGTCATCGTAGATGACGATCTCGCCGGTTTCGCCCGGTTTGCTCGCATCGCCCCAGATACTCACCCACACCTCTGTGCCGGCCTCGTTATACTCGAAGTGCACGGCGCGTCCGTAGGCACTGGCCTCCCAGCATTTGTGCGTCCTGGACGGTTCATCCCTGGCGATCACACAGATCGTTCGCGCAAGCACCGGGTCGGAGTTCAACGTCATGTCCACCCAGATCCACTTGCTGTTGGGGTGAGTCTTGATGAACAGGCTGCCGGCCCCGGGCAGTGGCGTGACGCGCACTGCCTTCCAGGCCGCCTCAGGATGGCCTTCGGGGTCCGTGCCGATTGAAACGATGGCTGCATCACCCAGGTGCGCCGAGCTCCACACCGGGCCATACTCGGGATCAGTCCAGTTCGCGCCACGACCCGGGTGCGGAATCTTCGGCGTTTCCACAAGAGCGACCATCTTGCCATCTCTGGCGTCCACCACGGCCACCTTGTTCGAATTGTTCGCGGCCACCATGAAGTACCGCTTGGTGACGTCCCAGCCGCCATCGTGGAGGTAACGCGCCGCTGGCAGCATCTTGATCACGGGGGCATATGGGTCAACATAATTCACGAGCCAGATCTGCCCGGTTTCCTTGACATTCACGATCCACTCTGGCTTAAAGTGCGATGCCACAATCGAAGCAACACGTGGTTCGGGGTGGTATTCGTGTGTGTCCACCGTGTAGCCGCGCGTGCTGACGATTGTGAGCGGCTCGAGGGTCTGCCCATCCAGGATCACGAAGTGTGGCGGCCAGTAGCAACCAACTACGGCAAGTTTATCGGTGAAATCGCCTTCCGGTCCCTTGTATTTGCTGACCTCGACCGAGCGGGCATCATAGCAGACCTGCACCTCTGCTACTTTTGTGGGCTTTTCCATCCAGAGGTCAATCAGCGCCAGCTTGCCGTCGCGCCCGATGACGTAGGCATATCTGCCGGTCGCCGACATGCGGGTAATGTGGACGGCGTAGCCACTGTCAACATTGCTCACGATCTCGTAGCTGTCGCCGTCGATTACCGCGACCTGGCCGGCATCACGCAGGGTGACAATGAAATAGTTCTGCCAGTTGCGTTGGGTCTCGGGTGCGGTAGGCCGCTGATCAGGGGTAACTATCAGCTTCCAGGACGACTTCATGCCATCGAGCGGCAGTTCGGGTGGTGTCGGCGGCTCCATCTGGAGGTACTTTGCCAGGATTTCGATCTGATCCTGGGTGAAGAAGCCCTGTTTGCCCCAATCCGGCATACCGCGCGACGTGCCATTGTAGATAATCGCCGACAATCCCACGGTTCCAAGCGCGATTGTCCGGTCAGGTGTCAACGCCGGGCCAGTTGCACCCTTACGAAGTGTCGCGTGACACCCGGCACAGCGCTCGAAGTAGACTTGTTTTGCCCAGGCGAACTCCTCGTCGCTCAGGGCCGTCGCCTCGTCGGCTGCAACGGCGGTGGGCTCCTCGAGCGCTACAGCCTCACTTTCCGCAGGTGGCGCTTTCAGGTACTGAATGACTGCGCCCAGTTCTGTCGGCGACAGACCCTGGCCGAGCGATGGCGGCATGATTCCTTTCTGGCATGGTGAGCCGTTACAATCAGGTGCAACGAACGCGTCCGGTTCAAGTATCGACTCTCGCAGGTAGTCGTCAACTGTGCTGGCCTTGCCGGTGTATGCCGTACTCTGCATCGTCCGGGTCGCGGTCTGGCTGATATCGGTGAGATTCGGGCCAATTACCCCACGGGCATGCACAACGCCTGGAATGATATGGCACGCGCCACAACCGCCTTTCTTGAAAGCCGTCTGTGCCAGATCAACTGGCGGATGCCCGGTATCGGCCACTGCCGCCGGAGCAGCGGTTGGCGCCGTTGTGGGGGACGGTGCCTCGGCCTGACGCGTGCAGGCAACCAGAACCAGCAGCAGCGCGACCGACCAGAAGACCGCGTGTTGTTTCCATAGCCTCATCGCCATGCTCCTCGTTGAGTGTGTGGACGAGAACGGCCTGCCTGTCGGCGCCTGAGTTGTGTTCACCCGGCTGGTTCATCACGTGCACGACAGGGGTAGCCGGTTACGAGGAGTATAGGCTACAGCGGTCGATCTGGTCAGTGACTTTTCTCACAACTGTGAGCGTGGCCGCAACGGTTACAGGGGCATAGACGGCAGGTGATGGCGGTGCGGCCATTGCAGCCTGCCGCTACCTATGTGCGGGGTTAACAGATCCGCGGCAACTGCTCGCCGACCATCATATCAACGATGCGCGTGCCGCCAATGCCGGTACGGGACGCGACGACACCGGGATGATCGGCGGTGACGCGACCGACAATCGCGGCATTGCGCCCGAGCACGTTGGCGCGCATGCGCGCCAGCAGGCGCTCAGCGCTATCGGGCGGGGCAATCGCCACCAGTTTACCCTCGTTTGCCACATAGAGCGGGTCCATGCCGAGGAGCTCGCACGCCGCGCGCACGGCGTCCTGCACCGGTAACGCGCGTTCCTCGATCACAATGCCGACCTGCGACGCGCGCGCGATTTCATTGAGCGTCGAGGCCATCCCGCCGCGCGTCGGATCGCGCAGCACATGAATGTCTCGGGTTTCGTCAAGCAACTCGGCGACCAGCCCGTTGAGTGGTGCAGTGTCGGACTCGACCGGCGCACCGAACTCCAGGCCTTCACGAACGCTGAGGATGGCAATACCGTGCGCACCGATATCGCCGCTGACCAGCACGACATCGCCGGGTCGGGCGCGAGCCGGGCCGATATCTACGCCCGGCGGGACAATGCCGAAGCCACTGGTGTTGATATAGACACCATCACCGTGGCCGCGATCCACCACCTTGGTATCGCCGGCGACGAGCGTCACCCCGGCGCGGCGCGCGGCCGCGCCCATGCTTTGCGCAATGGCTGCCAGCCGGTCGAGCGGCATTCCTTCTTCGAGAATGAACCCGGCACTGAGAACGAGCGGCCGCGCGCCGCGCATGGCAATGTCGTTGACGGTACCATTCACCGCCAGGTCGCCGATGTTACCACCGGGAAAGAACAATGGTCGCACCACGAACGAGTCGGTCGAGTACGCCAGACGTGTGCCGCCAACCTCGACAAGGGCGGCGTCGCCCAGTTCGGCGGCGGCATCATTCGCGAATGCAGGCAAAAACAGGTGCTCGACCAGTTCCGCCGATAATTTGCCGCCGCCGCCATGGCCCATCACGATATTCGGGTGATCACGGAGCGGCAGTGGGCAACTCCAGCCTTCGAAGTTCAGTGCGTCGCTCATCGCGCCACTCCTATTTCTTCCGGCGTGATGAAGCGTCCATACTGGTAATATGCGGCGCATGCGCCTTCACTCGAGACCATCGTCGCCCCCAGGGGAGTCCGTGGCGTACACTCCTTGCCGAACGCCGGGCACTGATTGGGCTTCAACATGCCGCGCAGCACCTCGCCGCTGCGGCAGAGCGCCGACTCGCGCGTCTGAATGTCGCCGACGGCAAACCGTTCCTCGGCGTCGTAGGCGCGGTATGCGGCGCGCAGGCGCCAGCCGCTCTGCGGAATGACCCCGATCCCGCGCCATGCCCGGTCAGTCACGTCGAACACCTCGGACAGAATCCGTTGCGCCGCGACGTTTCCTTCTGGCCGCACGGCCCGCTCATACGCATTATCCAGTTCGGCGCGGCCCGCCTCGAGTTGCGATACCGTACGCCGGATTCCTTCCAGCACGTCGAGCGGCTCGAAACCGGTGACGACAATCGGCACACGATAGCGTTCAACCAGCGGGCCGTACTGCCAGGTGCCCATCACGCTGCACACATGCCCGGCGGCTAGAAATGCCTGCACCCGGTTCGTGGGCGACTCCATGATGGCGGCAATAGCCGGTGGCACCAGCACGTGCGATACCAGCATGGAGAAGTTGGTCAGGCCCAGGCGATGCGCCTGCACTACCGCCATAGCGTTTGCCGGCGCCGTCGTTTCGAAGCCGATGCCGAAGAAGACCACCTCGCGATCCGGGTGCTGTTGCGCCAGGCGGATCGCGTCAAGCGGTGAGTAGACGATGCGTACGTCACCACCTTCGCTCCTGACGCGGAACAGATCCTTCGCGCTCCCTGGAACGCGCAGCATATCGCCGAACGAGCAGAAGATGACGCCCGGCCGGGCCGCGATTGCAAGTGCTTTGTCAATGATCTCCAGCGGCGTCACACACACCGGGCAACCCGGGCCATGGATGAGTTCGATCGTATCTGGCAGCAACTGATCAATACCATTGCGAATGATCGAGTGCGTTTGTCCGCCGCATACTTCCATGATCGCCCAGGGGCGGGTCGTTATGCGCCGGATTTCAGCAAATAAGCGCTGCGCCAGTTCCGGGTCGCGGTATTCATCCAGGTACTTCATGCTGTCCCCGCCACATCATCGTGCAACTCTTCGTCCAGCAAGCCAAGGTCCTGAAACAGCGCCAGTGTGTCGCGCGCCGATTGTTCGTCAAGGCGTGTGATCGCAAAGCCGACATGCACGATTGTGTAATCGCCGACAGCGACATCCGGTAGATATGCCAGGCAGACATCTTTGACAATGCCGCTGAAATCAACCCTGCCCATGCGGATGCCTTGCTGCTCATAGATCTCTATGACCTGGCCGGGAACACCAAGACACATGGCGCATTCCTTTCGCTCATTACTATAGGTTACAGTATCGACACGGCCATGGTGTCAATGCAGGATGCATGTGCGGGTTGGCCATGCGACGCAAGGTCTTCCCGCCCATTCTCCAGCGATGAGGTGTGGCCATTGCTCAATGCCAGCAGCATCTGCTGCGCCTGTGTCAGGCTTGATTGCACGCTGTGCCAGTATTCATAGTGCGTCTCAGCGGCATAGACCGTCAGCGCCTGGTGTAATGACCATACCGCACGCTCGACAAAGAGCCGGGCGCTGTTTTCGTGTGATGCCATGGCCAGGTATGCCAGTGCGAGGTGATGGTGCGCTGCTGCAAATGGTTCGGGCGCATGGTCCCGCGTATAGTAACGCAGCGCCTCCTCATACCACACACTCGCTTCGTGAAGCAGAGTCTCCTGGCCATTGGCGTGATCCTGGCACAGGGCGCCGAGGCGGAGCGCGAAGTAGGCGCGAAGATCCGGCAGGCCCCGGCCACTGGTAAACGCCAGAGCATCACGCAGCGCCTGCAACGCTGCCGGCATCTGCTCGTACTGAACATATGTTTCTGCCAGATGCGCAAGCAATTGCGCGGCAAAAAGCGGCGAGATCGGGCTGACTTCCTCGACGGCCCGGCACAGGGCGGCAATCGCGCGGTCAGGGTGGTGATGCGCCAGCGCATACGCAGCATGCGCCGGGAGCACGCAGCCGGCAACTTCTCCATGCAACCTGTCTGCCGCCGGCGGCGCATCAATGATGCCGGCAGTGTAGGCAACAAGATCGAGTAATGCCGCCAGTTCGCCATCCAGTTCATGACGCAGGCACGAATACTGGGCCGGTTTACTCTGCAAGACGAAGCGATTGTAACGCGCTTCGAGCGAGGAGTCTTCGGTCAACGCGAGCCAGGCGGCATGCTTCTCATTCGCGAGCGCCAGTGTATAGAAGCGCAGCGCGATGGGCACACGTTCCGGCACGTACCCGTCCAGCAGAACGGCGCATACCTCTTCGGCGCCGGTGACCGGTGGCACGACAAGATAGGCTGCCGGCAGCGGGAAGATGCCGAGTGGCTGCGGGTGAAGCAACTGGTGAGTCATGGGAACTCCTTCCGCGTCAGCGGTGGCTCGAGCACCGGTGATGCTCAAGCCATTCCATCCAGGCATCCAGCCCTGCGCCGGTACGGGCCGAGGTATAGACGATCGGCACACCCGGATGCACCGAGGCGATGTTTGCTTCGGCGGCCCGCTGGTCAAACTCAACCGCTTCTGCCAGGTCCATCTTGGTAACGACGACGCAATCGGCGGAAACAAACGCGCCCGGGTATTTGAGCGGTTTATCTTCACCTTCCGTCACCGACAGGAGGACCGCGCGCGCCGCTTCGCCCAAATCGTATCCCGTCGGGCAGACCAGGTTGCCAACGTTTTCAATGAACAGGACATCGAGATCGTCCAGGTTCCAGCCATCAAGGTGCTGCTCAACCAGGTGTGCCTCCAGGTGGCACATGTCGCCAGTCTGAATCTGGCGCACCGGCGCGCCACTCCGTGCCAGTCGCAGCGCGTCGTTGTCAGTCGCCAGGTCGCCGACCAGCGCCGCCACGCGAAGGTCGGTTCCCATCCGGCGGAGCGTTTCTTCGAGCAACCGCGTCTTGCCAGCGCCGGGACTGGAGAGCAGGTTCACCACGAAAACGCCGGCGGCGTGGAAACGCTGACGTAACTCGGCAGCCAGACGGTCATTCTTGCTCAGCACGCCCTGGCGAATCTCAAGGAGTCGCGGAGTTGACATAACTTTCTCCCGCAGAATCCGCTACTGTATCGTCATACTCCAGCGCACTCAGTTCAAGCTCGCGACCTGACATGATCCGGTTGCCTGGTGTACCGCAATACGGGCAGCGAAAGTGCTGAATGTCGGGTAGCGTAACCACTGTGTCGCAGGCGGCGCAGTGGATCCGCAGCGGGAGATCTTCGATCTCCAGGCGGGCGCCCTCCAGGATGGTGCCGGCGGACGCAATCTCGAAGCCAAAGAGTAGCGCATCTTTTACGACGCCTGCCAGTACGCCGAGGCGAAGATGGACTGCCGTCACCCGGGTGACGCCAGCCTGTGCCGCAGCTTGTGTGGCAAGCTCTATCAGGCTATGCGCAATTGAAAGTTCGTGCATTCGTTATTGACTGCGCGGAGAGATGCTTGTCGCCAATTATAGTGAACACCGGCACAGGGTTATGGTAAATGGTTCGCAACCGGCAAGGAGTATGTGTTAACACGATCCGGGCGATACCGGGCAAGCCTGGCGCGCCGTTACTGCGTGGCGCATGCCAGTGCGCGCCGTTGCATTGCTGTCGCCGTTTCAGCGGCGGTACGTTGCCCGAGCAAAAATGGCGGCAATGCTATTTCCACGGCATCCCAGGCGCAACGGATTGTCCGTGTTGGCGGGATGCCGGGCGCGCGCGCGGCGTAGCCGGCGGCAGCGGCCAGCGCAGGGTCGGTGGTCACCGCCGGATCGACCAGGATGGATGTGATTGCAGGCAGCATACCCAGGTCGCGCGCAATGCGTGCCTGCCAGCGCGCGCCGGTCAGCGTCTCCGCCAGTTGCTCGGCCTGCGCCAGCCGCGCGCCGTCCAGTGCCGCACCATACATCAGATAGACGCCGGTCAATGGCGCCGCCGCCGGCCGGCCGTTGCTTGCGAGCGGCAATGGCGCAATGCCCAGGTCGAGCGTGCCGGTCAGATGACGGTAGCTTTCCAGCGCCCAGTCACCGTCAATTGCCAGCGCTGCCCTGCCACGCCGGAACAGCCGCGCGCCTGCATCGTACGTTGATGGTGGGGTGGGACCATAGCGCCGCAGCGTGCGCAGCAATTCCAGTGCAGCCATGGTCTCCGTGCTATCGAGTGACGGCATGCCGGTGTCATCGAGCATCTCCCCACCGGTTATATCCAGCCAGAGTGCAAACCAGCGCGCCTCGACCCAGCCGGCCACCAGGCCATAGGTTCCACCACCGGTTTGTGCGCGCGCCGTCGCGATCAGGGCGTCCATACTGCCAGGCGCCGTTGTCACGAGTTGCCGATTGTAGAACAGGAGCAGAAATCCCTGCGCGCCAATCGGTACGCCCCATTGTTGATCGCCATCGGTTGCACCGGCAATGGTCGCCGGAAGTACCTGCTGCGCCAGCGTAGCATGCTGGATGGGCTGAATCAGACCACTGGTGCGCAATATCGCCAGGTCGTCACCAGTACCCCAGAAGACGTCCGGCGATGGGCGTCCATCGAGCTGGGCAACGCGCACCGTGGCGATCATTGCGTCGGAGCTTGCGGCGTTGATACGGATCGGCACCCCTGCTTCAGCAGCAGCATCCATCAGCAGGCGGATCAGCGCGTCACGGTGTGTCTCGTCACCCGCTGCCCACACGGTCAGCGGTTCCGGCGCGGGGGTGCGAGTGGGCACGAGTGTTGCCGTTGGCGCAGTAGTCGGCGCGGGCAACGGTGTCGCCGTTGCAACTGGCGCAGTGGTCGGCGTGGGGGATGGGGTCAGCCGGCTGGCTTCGGGCTGGCCACAGGCTGCCAGGAGAAACAGAACGAGGATGACAACACGCACATGTCGAGCCGTGCTCAGGGAAGACGTTTCCACGATGTCTGCCATGCGCTACTATGGCGCTGATCGTGTTCGATGATCAGCCGCCATCTCATGCCCGATCCACGCGCCATCCTGCCTGTGCCGATCAACGCGATCCTGATCATACCGCTCCTCCGATCGTTTGAAACCAGCTTCCTGCATCGTCCAGCAAGCGCGTGCAAAGCGCCGGTGGTGTCGGGATACCGGCGGCATCGAACGCCAGGAGGACACTGCCGGCCACCGGGGGGGCTTCGAGCACGACGATTCTGACCTGTGGCGCGCAGGCCCGTACGGGGGCTTCCAGCGCTTCCAGGAGCAAGGCACTGCGCGAACGAAATACACCGCCTGCCAGTACCAGGTCAAACGGCTCATGCCCGAGATCGAGCCGGCTCAACACGGCTGCCGCGGTGAGCCCCATATCCTCGCCCGCATCCTGGACGATCCGGCGCGCCACAGCATCGCCGGCTTCTGCGACAGCAAACACCAGCGGCGCCAGGCGACCATTCGGCCACGTCGCTGCGCCACGCGAGACACGTTCGACCATGTCCGGGATGTCGGCAGCGCCATATGCGTTCACAAAGGCGTCGGCCAGCGCCGTTGCCGGGCCGCGGCCGAAATAGGCGTGCCCGATTGCGCGCGTTGCGCCCCATACCAGACCGCTGGCGCCTTGAAAGTCGCCCCACAACGCGCCCAGTCCGAAGGTACGGAAGATGGTGCCGTGGCGGTTGCGCCCGGCAATCGTCGAGCCGGTGCCCGCAATGATCACCACGCCGTGGCCATCAGCGGAACCGGCGCGTAGCGCGCCGAAGGTATCGTTGACCAGGATGCGTGGTCCAGGCACACCGAGCCGGTCAATGAGCGGTTCGAGGCGCCCATAGTCGCTCTCCCAGTCCAGCCCTGCCAGCGCATAGCCGGCCGCTGCGAGATCATGGCGCCCGATCCCTGCAGCGCGCAGCGCCTCGTCGAGGGCCAGTTCGTACGCTGCGGCGGCGCCGTCGAAGCCGACACTCTCCCAGTTGCCTGGCCCGCTCTGCCCACCGCCAACCACATGCCCGTTCGCATCCGCGATCAGCGCGTGGGTCTTCGAGCCGCCGGCGTCAATGCCAAGAAAAAAGGTGGCTGTCATTTATCTCGAATGCCACAGAGAACGGCACACGTGCCATGGTCAGCGCAAGAACAATTCGATCACCGGTACCGTCACATCCGGCCTGATCACCGGCAGTTCGAGTGTCAGCGTGCTGGACGGCGTCGCGGCAATGCTCCACTCATCATGTTTGCCCGGTTCGAGCAACCTGATCTCACTGGCGTCGTGCAACAACTGGGCATAGGCCACCTTCCCGGCAAACCCGTCGAGGTGCAGGTGACGAAACGGCCAGGAGAAGACGTGCAGATAGAGCCGTTTGCCACACTGGGTAAAGCGGCAATCGGGTGGTGGAGCAAACTCGCTCTGCGTGCAACCGTAGATTGAGCGGCTATGCAGGCGCATCCAGTCGGCGTAGACCTTCAGCGCCGCCAGCGCTCGATTGTCGAACGTGCCGCGCGCCGTCGGGCCGACATTCATCAGCAGATTGCCGCCGCATGCGACCGAGTTGATCAACATCTGGATCAATTGCTCCGGGCTCTTCCAGGTTGTCTCGTCGCGGTGGTAGCCCCAGGAGCCGCTGAACGTCTGGCATGTTTCCCAGACAACCGGTCTGCCATCCACGTGCACCCATGCGCGCGGCTGAAACTGTTCCGGCGTATGGACATCGGCGAATTCGGCGGGCAGATCGAGCCGGTTGTCAACGATGATGCCGGGTGCCAGTTCGCGCACCAGTTTTAGTAATTCCTCGCTCTCCCAGTCGGCGCGGCCCTTACCGGGCAGGCCGTTGTACTCGCGCTCTGGATAGGAGAAATCGAACCAGATGATGTCCACCGGGCCATACCCGGTGAGCAGTTCACGTACCTGTGCCCGCATGTAGGCAGCATAGCGGCGCATGTCGCGCCCGTTGTTCAATTCGGCAACGTCGGGCCGGTCACGCAACGGGTGGAAGATATCGATTGGAAAATCGGGATGGTGCCAGTCAATGAGCGAATAATAGAAACCGATGCGCAACCCTTCGGCGCGGAACGCCTCGACAAAGGGCTTCAGCAGGTCACGCCTGGCCGGCGTGCTGGTCGCCTTATAGTCGGTATGTTGCGAATCCCAGAGGCAGAACCCCTCGTGATGCTTGGTGGTCAACACCACGTACTTCATCCCCGCCTCACGCGCCGCGCGCGCCCAGGCCGCCGGGTCGTACAGGTCGGGGTCGAAATGATCGAAATAGCGCCGGTAGGTTGCGTCATCAATCTTTTCGCGGCTCTTGACCCACTCATGGCGCGCGGGAAGGGCGTACAATCCCCAGTGGATGAACATGCCGAAGCGGTCATGGATGAACCATGCCGTATCGCCGTGCGTTGGCGCGGGTGTCAGCATCGTTGCTCTCCTGATAACGGCGGGAACGAGGGCGGCACGAATGCGCCGGCTTCGCCCGTCCTGCCTGCACCTCAGTAGCCAGCTTCCTTGTCAACCACGTTGAAGAGTGGTTCACCATGCACAAAGCGGCGCAAGTTTTCGACGAACATATCAATCATGCGTTCGCGAGTGCGCGGCGACGAATAGGAAATATGTGGTGTTATCCAGGTATTGGGCGCGCGCCAGAGTGGATGATCCACCGGCAACGGTTCGATAGGCAATGCGTCGAGCGCAGCGCCCGCGATCCGCCCCGCGTGCAACGCCGCCAGCAACGCATCAGTATCAACGATCTGGCCGCGTGCAATGTTGATCAAGTAGGCATCCGGCTTCATACGGCTGAACGCATCAGCGTTAAACATGCCGCGTGTGGCTTCAGTGAGTGGCGCCGCTATCACGACATAGTCAGCCTGCGGCAATAGATCGCGCCAGCCGGCTTCACCCACAACCAGGTCCACGCCCTCTGCCGGGCGCGGGTGGCGCCGGCTGGCCAGTACCCGCATACCGAAGCCGCGGACACGTGTTGCGATCTCTTCGCCGATATTGCCGAAGCCAATGATCAAGACCGTGTGGCCGAACAGTTCACCGCAACGTACATCATCGCCACGGTTCCACTCCTCGGGCGGCAGCGCTTTGAGTTCGAAGGCTCGCTTGACATGGTTCAGCATATACATCACAACGAATTCAGCGATCGGGATCGCGTGCGCGCCGGCCGAATTCGTCAGCACAATGTCGCGTTCCATCACCTCTGGAACAAGCAGGTGCTCAACGCCGGCGCTTGGTGTATGGATCCAGCGCAGTTGTGGCGCTGCCGCCAGCGTCTTGCGTAACACGCCGATCGGGGTCCACCAGCGCAGCAGCATCACTGCATCGCTGACATCGCCGTCCGGCTCGCCATGATCGTCGAAGTGTACCACGGTCAGGCCCGGCGCCACCTCCTGAAGCCGGGGCTCAATGAATGGCGCAAGCGCCTGAGGAATGATCAGTTTCATAGGTTCCTTGTTCAACGTTGAACGTTCAACGCTGAACGTTCCAGATTCTCTAGCTTACCGATTCGCCCGGCTTCAGGTCGAGCACAGTGACAGCCACGCCGAACTCCTGGCAATGCGCGCGCAGTTGATCGGGCGTGCCGCGCAGGATCGGGAAGGTGCCGTAGTGCTCAGGAATCGCGAAGGCGGGCCGGATCAACTTCAGCGCATAGGCCGCTTGCAGCGGATCCATGGTAAAGTGGTCACCGATGGGCAGAATCACCAGTTCCGGGCGATACAGGTCGCCGACGATCTGCATATCCATCGTGACGGCCGTGTCGCCGGTGTGGTACAGGGTGAACCCGTTTTCCATGCGCAGCACGTAGCCAGCTTCGGTGCCCAGCGATACAATCACGCCACCATCGTTGAATGTACTGCTGTGTACCGCGTTGGTCATCGTTGCGCGAATGCCGGCAACCTCAACACTGCCACCTTTGTTGAAGCCAACCAGGCGATCGTCGCTCACGCCCTTTGTCGCCAGCCAGCTGGTCAGATCGTACTGCCCGGCGATGGTTGCACTGGTAGCCTCCGCAAGTGCCAGCAGATTCATGATATGGTCGAAGTGCCCGTGGGTGATGAAGATCGCGTCGAGGCCTTCGTGCCGGATCCGCTGCTTCCACTCGTCGGGGCAGGAAGGATTGCCGTCAACCCAGGCGTCGATCAACAGTTTCTTGCCGCCCGGAGTAACGATGTGGAACGTGCCATGCCCCAACCAGCTGATCGTGGTGTCGCGACTGATCGTTGCCATCGCTCGCCCTCCTTCTCAGAACCGATGCAGGAATGCGAGTAGTATAGCATACGATGTGCGGTGGAGATGCCGGAGGTGGGGGCGAAGGTCAGGGGGTCCGGTGGCCCCCTGACCCTTCATCCAGAGCGTCTGCCTGGTCGCTATGCCGCCAGTGCTTCACGCAATTTGCTGAGGAGCATGCCTTCAGGTGCGGCGCCTTCAATATGTACCACATCATCTATGACGGTACGCGGCACGCCCATCACCTCGTAGCGTTCGCCGAGCTCGGGGAACTCCGAGACCTCAACGACATCGGCGCTGACCAGCGGGCTGGCATACGCCAGCCGGTGCGCCAGGACGCCGGCGCGCGGGCAGTAGGGGCACCCGGGCGTCACGAACACCTGCAGGTGCACTGGTTGTGTGAGCTCATCAAGGAAGGTACGCGTCGCCGGTTGCAGTTCCACCGAATCGCTCCCGACCATGCGAAGCGCCTCGAGCAGGGTGATGAATTCGTAGCCGCTCGGAATACCATAGAAACGGACCCCGTAATCCCGGGCTTCTTCACCGCCAAGCACCACAATCGCCGGCGCTTTGTCAACGCCCAGTTCCGCAGCACGGCCTGCGTCAGCCGCGAGATCGTACCGCGTCACGCGTAGCAAGGGATGAATGCCGGCGATCTCTTCCACCAGTTCGCCGGTGACATCGCACAGTTCGCAATTCTCTGCACTGGTGAACAATGCCATGGTCACCTGTCGCTGTAATCCCTGGTCGAGTTGCTCGCGTACGGCCTTGCGGTCCTTATCGTTCAAGAGCGTCATCGGATGTGCCTCCTCAGTATCGGTTGTTTCTTCTGCACACATGATGCGCGCCCGGCACGTGACGTTACAGCGGGGGCCGACAGGCTGTCGGCGAGTTGAGGGATGGGCCGACTTGATCTACCATGGCGCGCATGTCGCGACCGGGCCGCACACCTCCTGATGCATTTGCGTGCCATGCGAGCCCCACGAGAGGAGGCGTACCGTGACCTCAACGCTGAGCTTTGAACTGACGGACAAAGTTGTGATCATTACCGGGGCCGGGCGTGGCATTGGCCGCGCGATCGCCGAAATGTGCGCCCGGCACGGCGCCAACCTGGCGCTGGGCAGTCGCACGGTTGCCGAGAGTGAGGCGGTTGCCGAGCGCTGCCGTGGCTCAGGGCGGCGCGCCGTGGCCTGGCCGCTCGATGTCGGCAGCGTCGCCACAATTCGTGAGTTCGTCGCCCAGACGCTTGCGACGTTTGGCCGGGTTGATGTGCTGGTCAATAATGCCGGGTACAATCTGCCAAAACCGGCGCTTGAGTATAGCGAATCCGAATATGACGCGATTGTGAACATCAATCTGAAGGGTGTGTTCTTCATGTCCACCGCAGTCGCGCAGAGTATGATTGAGCGTGGCATCGAGGGCAGCATCATTACGATCACATCGCAGGCCGGCGTCGTTGGCGCGCCGCTGCGCAGCGTGTACAGCGCCGCGAAGGCCGGCGCCGGCCACCTGGCGCGGACCCTGGCCGCCGAGTGGGCGCCACACAGGATTACCGTCAATGCTGTGGCGCCAACCTTCACGCGTACGCCGATGCTGGAAGCTGCCCTTCATAACCCCGACTTTGCGCGCAATCTCGAGAAGGTGCCGCTGGGGCGTACGGCAGAGCCGGAGGAGATCGCCGCCGCGGTCGTGTTCCTCGCCTCCCCGGCAGCACGCATGATTACCGGTCAGGTCCTGTGCGTGGATGGCGGTTTTACCGCGGTGTAGGAGGAGCAACAGATGACGTCCCTGCTGCGCGTCGGTGTGATTGGTAGTGGCGGTATCGCCGGAGTTCACATTCGAGGGTACCTTGACTGTGGTCGCTACGAGATTGTCGGGCTCGCCGATCTCGAAGAAGCGGCGATGCGTGAGAAGAACGAGCGTTTCGGCATTGCGCCGCGCCACTATACCGATGCGCGCGCGATGCTGGCGGCAGAGCAACCGGATGTGGTATCCATCTGTACGTGGCATCCTGGCCACGCGCCCTGGACAATTGCGGCAGCGACCTTCCGGCCCAGGGCGATCCTGTGCGAAAAGCCGATCGCGGACACGATCGGCAACGCGGAACAGATGATGATTGCCTGCCAGCGCAACGGCGTCAAACTTGGCATCGCGCACCAGCGTCGCTTCATCCCTTCCTATACCCTGGCGCGCGACCTGATCATGCGCGGCGCCATTGGAAATGTGCGCATGATCCAGAGTTTCGCCGCCGATGGCCTGCCGAACTATAGCACGCATCAGACGGATATGTATCGCTATCTGCTCGGGGATGACGAGTGCGACTGGGTGATGGGCAATGTTGAGCGTAAAACCGACCGGTATGAGCGCAGCACCCGAATCGAAGACTGCGCGGTCGGCGTGTTTCATTTCCGGTGTGGTGCGGTCGCAACGCTCCTGAGCGATGTCACGCCGACGGTCTACCAGGGTGCGTTAATCTATGGTACAGATGGGATGATCAACCTGACGACCTCGAATCTGCAACTGCTCAACCGGGATACTGCCGGTGCATGGCAACTCCACGAACCTGACGGCATGTTCCATAAACTTGCCGATCATGGCGACCAGTTCGAATGGTTCGAGGCTCCGGCGGCGCAGATGAACGAACTGGCTGACTGGGTTGAAGGTACGCGCGACTCGTTCCGCGGCGATGCCGTGAACGGGTTGAAGGCGTTACAGATGGTCCACGCCGTGTATGAGTCGGCCCGCATGCATGAAAAGGTTCTGCTACCGATGGCGACACGGCATAATCCGCTGGATCTCATGGTCGAATCGGGTCACCTGGCGCCGCAACGGCCGGGCCCGTATGATATTCGCGCCTACCTGCTGCGTGGCGAACGGATGGCGTCTGACTCGGAGAGTTGAACGTAGTTGTACGTTGAAGCTTGTGATGCATACGGCAGGCGGAGCGTCACCTGCCGGTCGTATCGAGCGGTTTGGTGCCGGATCGGACAACCTGGAACCTCCAGCCGAACAAACATGAAGGACCCCGCTTATGAACTTGCCAGCAGCGCGTGATACCCTGGTCTTCGTTGGAACCTATACGCAACCCCTGCCGCACGTTGATGCCAGAGCCATGGGGATCGACGTGCATCGTATGGATGGCGCTACCGGCAAGCTTACCCACTTGGGCACAACGACAGGCATCGCCAATCCATCGTTCCTGGCACTTGATGCACAGCGCGCCCGGCTCTTCGCCGTGCAGGAGATTGACCAGTTCGATGGTCGGCCGGGTGGCGCCGCCAGCGCCTACAGTATTGACGTTGCCACCGGCAGACTCGCGCCGATCAACCACCAGCCAGCTCATGGCGTTCACCCGTGCTACGTCAGTATTGGCCACGGTGGGCGCTGGTTGCTCACGGCGAATTATGGCAGCGGGAGCGTGAGCGTCCTGCCCATCGGCGCTGATGGCGCGCTCGGGCCGGCAACCGCGGTGATCCGGCATAGCGGCCCGGCCAATGTGCGCGGCGCCGCACACACGCATGCCATTCTGGAGGACCCTGCTGGCGCGTTTGTGCTTGTGCCGGATTGCGGGCTGGACCGGATCTACGTGTACCGTCTCGATACCGCCAACGGCACCCTGGAGCCGCATGACCCGCCGTGGGCCGACCTGCCTCCTGAAGCGGCGCCGCGCCACCTTGCGTTTGGTCCTACCGGTGGGTTTGTCTACTGCATCACCGAAAGCGCCTCGACGATTGTCGTGTTCGCGTATGACACAACTACCGGCGTGTTGCGCGAGATCCAGACGGTCAGCACATTGCCACCCGGTGCAACCGGGCGTAACGCCTGCGCCGACATCCATGTGCATCCGTCAGGGCGTTTTCTCTATGGCTCGAATCGCGGCCATGATAGTATTGCAATTTTCGCGATCGATCCAGCTACCGGCCTGCTGTCACCGCGCGGCTATGCGCCATCCGGCGGGCGTACTCCGCGCAACGTCGCGATCGACCCGTCAGGAACGTTCTTACTGGCCGCCAATCAGGACAGCGACACGATCGTGACCTTCCGCATCGACGCTGCGAGCGGCGCGCTGGAACCCGGGCCGGTCCATCATTCACCAACGCCGGTATGCCTGCAACTCTTGCCATTATGACGTGGAAGGGCACCCTCTGCCGGTGTATGTAGTGCCTCTCCGAATAACGCGCCGCCCCCTGTCAGTGCGCGGCGCGTGAGCGACCGCCTGCAGCGCGCGCAGCGTGGCTGACGCAATCTCCGCTTGCACGGGGAGATTGCTTCGCTGCGCGCGCACTGACCCGGCAGATGGGAGCTTGCGTCGCTGCGCGCGCACTGACCCGGCAGATGGGAGCTTGCATCGCTGCACGCGCACTGACATCCAGCCATCGGTTCTTCGGATAGACACAAAGTGCACAACTTGCACATCAGGCTCAACGCACCGCACACCCCCCACCCCCCCACCCAACCTCCCCTCGCCGGGAGGAGGAGCCCGACTCCCGCCCCCAGCGGGGGCGGGTTGGGGTGTTGGATAGATGACCGCGGGCGCGTCCTAGGGAATGCGGCCCGACTCCCGCCCCCAGCGGGGGCGGGTTGGGGTGTTGGATAGATGACCGCGGGCGCGTCCTCGGCAATGCGGCCCGACTCCCGCCCCCAGCGGGGGCGGGTTGGGGT
>JACAEQ010000074.1 GCA_013388755.1 Chloroflexota bacterium | reverse complement strand
GTGGCGGGCGTGGCCCCGGTGGCCCCGGTGGCGGGCGTGGCAGCGGGCGCGGCAGCTCCGATGGGCGACGACGCGATGATAGCTTCAGCGAAGGCGATAGCATACGTGGCGGGCGAGGTTCCAGCAGCGGGCGGGGTTCCAGCAGTGGGCGTACCTCCGGCAGCATGACTCGTACGGCAGTCGTTCGGGCACCGGTGCGGCCCAGAGGGCCTGTGGAACTGCCGGTCACCATGACCGTGCGCGAGTTCTCGGAAGCCACAGGAGTCGGCGCATCCGAGATCCTTAAGGCGTTGCTCAAAGGCGGCGTCGTTGCAAATATTAACCAGCAGATTGACTATGAAACCGCAGCAGTGATTGCGGCTGACTTCGGTATCGAAACGGTCGAGTATGTTCCACCACAACTTGAGGGAATCGTTGATAATGTACGGGATGTGCTGGCAACTCAGAATCCGACCGAACTGAAACCGCGACCGCCGGTTGTCACAATCATGGGTCACGTGGACCATGGGAAAACCAAGTTGCTCGACGCGATCCGTTCAACCCGCGTGGCGGAGAGCGAGGCCGGCGGAATCACCCAGCATGTCGGCGCCTACCAGGTCGAACTGCATGGGCGAAAGATCACCTTCCTTGATACACCTGGACATGAAGCATTCACTGCGATGCGCGCGCGTGGTGCGCAGGTGACCGACATTGTGGTACTCGTGGTCGCCGCCGACGATGGCGTGATGCCGCAGACGCTCGAGGCGATCTCACACGTCAAGGCGGCCGGCGTGCCAATGATCGTGGCGATCAACAAGATCGATACACCAAATGCCAACCCGGATCGGGTGCGGCAGCAACTTGCCAATGCGGGCGTCATTGTTGAGCAGTTCGGTGGCGACGTCCCATCGGTCGAGGTCTCGGCCAAGCTGAAAAAGAACATTGACGGCCTGCTTGAGATTATTCTGCTCGTCGCTGACCTGAACGAGTATAAGGCCAACCCTGACGCGCCGGCAGTCGGGACGATCGTTGAGGCCGAGATGGATCGGACCCGCGGCCCGATCGCCACGGTACTGGTGCAGAATGGTACATTGCGCCTGGAAGACAATGTTCTGGTGGGCAGTTCGGCTGGCACGATTCGCACCATGTTCAACGACTCCGGTAAGCGTCTACGGTTCGCCGAGCCGGCAACACCGGTGGTCATCCTCGGCCTGACCGAAGTGCCACAGGCCGGTGATATCCTGCAGGTCATGAATGACCTGTCGGTGGCGCGCGACGTTGCCCTGCAACGCCAGCGCCAGCAACGCCTCGAGGCGATGGCCGCGACGCGCGGTGTCAGCCTCGATGGGCTCTTCAGCTCCATCCAGCAAGGCAAGATCAAAGAGCTGAACATTATTTTGAAGGCTGATGTGCAGGGGTCCATCGGCGCCATTGAGCACGCGCTCGGGCAACTCAACACCGAAGAAGTGCAGATCAAGATCATTCACCGTGGCACCGGCACAATCACCGAAAGCGACGTCAACCTGGCGATTGCGTCGCACGCCATTATTATCGGTTTTAACGCCCGGCCCGACCCGGCTGCGCGCCGCCAGGCCGAGCAACATGGCATCGATATCCGGTTCTACAATATCATCTACCAGTTGACCGAAGATATTAAGAAGGCCATGATTGGCATGCTCGAACCGGAGTACCGCGAGGTGACCGAAGGGTTTGCCGAAGTGCGGAATACGTTCCGCCTGCCCAGCCGCGAGACGGTGGCTGGCCTGTATGTCAGCGATGGCAAGATTACCCGCCAGTATAGCGTGCGCGTCCTGCGCAACGGGGTTGTGATGCACGACGGCAGAATCGGCAGCTTGAAGCGCTTCAAAGATGATGTGCGCGAAGTGCAGGCAGGGTATGAGTGTGGCTTGATTGTGGAGGGGTTTAACGATATCGTGCCCGGCGATACGATGGAGTTCTACCGCAAGGAGCGCGTCGAACGCACGGTGTGACGCGATCGCGCATCCCGAATTGAGCCGTGCAACAGAAGCCCGGGTTGCGCGGCACGTCGCACTTCGCAATTGTTATGAGCAAACGAACCGAACAACTTGCCCAGGAGATCCAGCATATCCTCAGCGAGGTCATTCAGTACGAACTGAAGGACCCGCGCGTTGGCTTTGCCACCGTGGTCAGCGTAGATGTGACCGCGGACCTGCAGCTTGCGCGGGTGCGTATCTCGGTCATGGGTTCGCCGGAAGAGCGCCGTGAAACAATGACCGCGCTCGAACGGGCCAGGGGCTTTCTCCGCCGCCGCGTGGCGCAGGAATTGAGTTACCTGCGTTTCACGCCCGAGTTGCGCCTGACACTCGATACGTCGCTGGATTACAGCCTGCACATTGATGAGGTGTTGCGGCGCGCCGCCGATGAACGCGCCGCAAACCCACCCCGGGTGACCGACGAAGAGTAGTGCGCCTGCCGGTCAAGGCGTTGCTCTGGCGCCTGCGTATGATCGCCTTCGGAGACGCTTGCACCATGACCGTAGTCGCACCCCCTGCCGACGTCTACTATAAAAAACGGATCCATTACACCTGTCGTGGCCAGGCGTTTGAGTTCGACATCGCCCATACCCTGTTTTCATCATACCAGGTTGATGAAGGGACGGACCTCTTTCTCCGCACAATTTCACTCGATGCTCCCCGTACCATCCTTGACCTTGGGTGCGGTTGCGGCGTGATCGGTATCGTGCTGGCGCGCTGGTACCCACAGGCGCGGGTCATCCTCGCCGATCGTGACCTGCTGGCGGTGCGCTATGCCCGCCATAACGCGATCCTCAATCAGACGCCGAATATTGAGGTGGTCGGCAGCGTTGGCATGGAAGACGTTCCAGCAGTCACCTTCGATCTGATCGTCTCCAACATTCCGGCAAAGATCGGCGATGAAGCGATTGAACGCGAGTTTATCCTCGATCCGCTGGCACGTCTGAATGACGGCGGCAATTACTGGTTCGTGGTGGTCAGTGGCCTCAACCGCCTGATCCCGATGCTCGGGCGCCAGCATCATCTCAGGCTGAAAGAGATAAAGAAACGTGCTGGCCATACGGTGTATCATATCCGCAAGGTGTCTCAATGATCCATAATGACCCGGCCATCGCTGCCGCACCGATCGCCGAGCGCATCGCCGCCGCGCGCCAGATACTGATACTGACCCACGTCAACCCCGACGGCGACGCCATCGGCGCGTTGCTCGGGGTCTGGCATGCGCTCGGCACGATCGGCAAGCCACGAACCGCGCTCGTTACTCCGCCGGTGCCCGGCTATGCCCGCTGGCTGCCCGGCGCCGATCAGATGGTGACCTATGAAGCCGGTACGCCTCTGCCGGAGGCCGATCTCGTGATCATGGTCGATACGGCAAGTCTCACGCGCATCGGCGCGATATATGATGAACATGCCGCAACGCTTGCTACCCTGCCGCTGATCATTGTCGATCATCACGTGACCAACGGCGGTGAGGCCACGCTCAACCTGGTTGACCCGGCTTCAGCTTCGACATGCGACCTGCTCTACCGCCTGTTCCGCGCCATGCAGTTGCCGATCAACCATGACCTCGCCACCTGCCTGCTCCTCGGCCTCACAACCGACACGCAGAGTTTCCAGACCAGCGCCACACGACCGGAGACGTTGCGCGTGGCGGCGGCGCTGCTTGAGGCAGGGGCCAATCATGCTCGAATCATTGGCGAGGTGTATTATGGTTTGCCACCCAGCAGCGCCGCGCTTATCGGCCATGCGCTCGCCGGATTACGCTTCGAAGCCGGCGTGGCCTGGGTAACCGTCAGCCGTTCGATGATGGCGACAACCGACGCCGAGGAAGAAGCAGCTGATGAGGTTATTCGCGTTTTGCAACGCGTTGGCGCTGCGCGGGCAATGGCACTCTTCAAGGAGCGTCACGATGGGACGACGAAAGTGAGCCTGCGTTCGCGCGCTCCGCTTAATGTGGCACAGGTGGCGCAGCGCTGGGGTGGTGGCGGCCACGCGCAGGCTGCCGGCGCAACGCTAAACATGCCCCCGGCCGATGCAGAGGCGACCGTCGTACCATTCCTTATGGCGCTGGTGCAGAGTGATGGGCCATAAAGCAAGAAGTGGCTTCCACCTATCAGCATGCATGGCTTTCTGAACATTGATAAACCTGCCGGCCTCACCTCGCATGACGTCGTCGCGCGCGTTCGCCGCCTCAGCGGTCAGCGGCGCGTCGGGCATACCGGAACGCTCGACCCGGCAGCGACCGGCGTGCTGGTGGTGGCGATCGGTGCGGCAACCCGACTCATTGAATATGTCCAGGATCAAACCCTGAAACGCTATACGGCGGTTGTCTGCCTGGGACTGACAACCACCACCGATGATGCAGCAGGGGATATCCTGGAACGCCATCCCGTGCCGGCCGTTGATATCGCTGTCATTGAGCGGGCACTGGCGCCGCTGCGCGGGGAGATCATGCAGACGCCGCCAATGTATGCCGCGCTGCATTATGCAGGCCGCCGCCTCTACGAACTGGCGCGCAAAGGCATCACGGTCAATGTTCCACCGCGCGCAGTGTATGTTGAACGACTTGACGTGGTTATGTATGCGCCGCCGCTGCTCACACTCGATGTGGTGTGTGGCAAAGGAACCTATGTACGGGCGCTGGCGCGTGACCTCGGAACGGCGCTCGGCTGTGGCGGGCACCTCGCGGCGCTCCGGCGAACCGCGGTTGGCGCCTTTCAGATCGCCGACGCCACGTCGCTGGCCGAATTGGAACAGCATGATGCCGCATTTCTGGCAAGCCGCCTCTTACCGCCCGAGACCGCCGTTGCCGACTGGCATCTGCTCAACCTGGATCGTGAACAGGCCCGCCGGATCCGCGATGGCCTCCCGATCGCGGCGGAAGCCGATGGCCCCACGCATGCGCGCAGCCACGGGCCGGACGGTGTGTTGCTGGCACTACTGCGGCGTGATGGAGATCTCTGGCGTCCGCTCAAGGTATTTGATTGGACCGAGCGATGAACCTTGTCCATGGCCTCCCGCAACCGATCAATGAATTGCCGACGATCCTCACCATCGGCGCCTTCGATGGCGTGCATCGCGGCCATGCGCACCTGATCGGCGCTACGGTGCAACGCGCACGTGCGACCGGTTACCAGGCCGCTGTGTTGACATTTGATCCCCACCCGGACGTTGTCGTCCGACCGGGCCGCGAACGTCCGGCGCTCACAACAATGAACGAACGGGCGGAATTGATCGCCGCCCTGGGCGTTGATCTGATGGTGGTTGTCCCGTTTACACCGGAGATCATGGCGTTGACCGCCCATGATTTTATGTCGCGTGTCTGTGGCGCGCTGGCGCTGCGTGAACTCTGGATCGGCTGGGACTTTGCGCTTGGTCGCGGGCGCGACGGCGACGCGGCGCGCCTGGCGGTTATCGGCCACACACTTGGCTACACCGTCCAGACGGTGCATCCATTGTCATTTGATGGCCAGGCAGTCAGTTCAACGCGCATCCGCGCGGCACTGACCGCCGGCGATGTTGCCACTGCCACCGCGCTCCTCGGCCACCCTTACAGCCTGCGCGGCCCGGTGGTCGAAGGTGACCGGCGCGGTCGAACCATCGGGTTCCCGACGGCCAACATTGCGATCGAGCCGAACCGTATGCTGCCAGCTAATGGTGTGTATGTGTGCCACGCCACGTCTGGCAGTGCAACCTACGGTGCCGTTACCAATGTCGGCGTGCGCCCGACATTCGATGGCACACAGCGCACGGTCGAAGCATACCTGCTTGATTTCAGCGGTGAGATCTATGGCGAGGAGTTACGCCTGGTTTTTCTCCATCGTCTGCGTGGCGAGCAGAAATTCAACGGCGTATCGGCGCTGGTCGCGCAGATCAGCCGCGATGTCGCCGCCGCGCGCGCCTGGTTAGCCGAATATCGTGAATAACGAGTTACGCGGTCGTCTGGCAGATGACTCGCGTCATCTGGCTGTTTGCCTCTGGTAGAGTGCTGCGAATGGCCGCATAGCCACAGGGCTCGTGCACAGATACCGTCGGCGAATCCGCGCATCCGGCGTGGGAACAACGGAGTTTGCCAGTCCAGCAAAAACGCTCCACCGCTGGAGATGGACATTGCGCATGTCCCTCGCATAGCTTGACGTCGCGCCCGATTCTGGCGTACGATGGATCGTGCGCGTAAGGCATCATTCATGATGAATGCCAGTGAGCGCCATCCGTTTGAAAGGAGCGCGTATCCATGAGCGAATACGGGAATCGCCTCGACCTGCCCGATCCAACCGTCACGGCGCGCGGGCGCGGTGTCACCGGCATGGAGTACCAGATCATCGGCACCACCCTGCAGGCGGTCATCCTGGAACTCGACCCGGGCGAGACGGTCTATTCCGAATCCGGCGCGATGTCGTGGATGTCGGGGAACATCCAGATGGCCACCAATACCCGTGGC
>JACAEQ010000056.1 GCA_013388755.1 Chloroflexota bacterium | reverse complement strand
GCGACAGTTCCACCGGAGGTCTCCAAACTGATGGTTGCATGCGGCACCTCCACACGTTCACTTGCAGCGATGCTGCATCGTATCACAGCCCAGCCGGAATACTCTACCGGCGCTCTAGGGATCCTGGTCACAGTGAGGGTGTTGCGACGCATTCCTGACGAGGGAGTTCACTGTTGATGCGTCTCCTCATCGTAACTGTTATCCCAGCGAATCTCCATGGGCCGATTGACCCCAGGGAGCGGGAATGTGCCCGCCTCTGCCCCGACCGCAGCGCGCTGTGAGCTTGCAAGGCGACGCCAGGGCTGGATGGTGAGCACATGCCCGGCGCGCCGCCAGGTGCCGACGATTTCACCGTCGACGAGCAGGGCGCCAGGCCAGACCCGCGACGTCCACAAGGCGCGGCGGTGACGTTCCTCGGGAACCAGGAGTTCGCGGTCGGCGCCTTGCAGTAAGAACCAGGTATCGCCGCTCGGCAGGAGCCGGGCCGGGGCAGGTGGGCGGGCCGCCGCACCGAACAGTGGCTCATCCTCGCTCAGGATCCACGCCTCGCCGATCGGCGTGCGCACGGGCGTCAACGACCGATCGAGCGCCGCGAAGGCCGCAACGCCCCGCGTGGGACGCACGCCGGCCCAGGTTGCGAATGCTTCGGGCGTGGCGGGACCGAAGACATGTACGTACCGCCGGGCCAGTTCGAGGCGCGCCTCGTGCGGATCCATGTCCGGCGCCGGCACGTTCCAGATCTCGGGCTGGCGCGCACCGTCCCAGCGCATCACGACCGTCCCGGTCGGCGCGGCATACCGCAGCCGGTTGACGTCCTTCTCGCCCATGATGCGCGCCGCTTCGCTGAATGGCATCCGTGCACCGGCCAGCGCCGCGCCCAACCGGGCGGCGATATCCTGCGCACGCTTCAGCGGCCCGGCTTCATCCGGCAGCCTGCCGAGCGTAAAGACCGCGAGATCGCGTTCGGCGACGACATAGACACTGAAGCGCGGCCCCCAGACCTGGACCAGCGACGGGTCCTGCCAGCTGGCGGGCTCGGTACCGGCCATGCGCGCATGGATCGAGAGCAGCGCGGCGCGTGGCATACTGTCCTGCAAACCCGCCCATGCGGCATGCCGCAACGAGTCCTGACCGCGTGGCAGCCGCTCATCGAGGGCCGCAACACGGCGCCGGAACGCAAGGATCTGCGAACGGGTGAGAGCCAGCCTGATTGTCATGGGCGATCGTCCTTCAGCTGTTCGACCAGGAATGGATCAACCTGGCGCGTGCTCAGCAGTCGAACAACGACCACGTGAAAGACACCTTGTTTTTACGCGCTATGGCGAGTCAACACAACCCCTTCCTCAGAGCAGTTCCGGCACGAACCATGATGCTGCTCCTTTCCTCAGCGCCCTGCCCGCCTCGCACAGGTCGGCCCATCGTCGGGGATGCCATACTGCGCGCGCTCCTCAGGGGTGAAGTCACACTGCAGGCAAGCACAGATATCGGCGACCGTGTCGGCGATCTCGACGTCCCACAGGCGCGCGGTGCCGGCGGTGCCGGCGGTGAGCATGCGCCTGCCATCAGGCGTGAAGGCGATTGCACCTGCAAGGCCAGTCGTTCCCGTATGGCCAACGAACCGCCGCACCTCCTGCCCGGTCGCCAGATTCCACAGCCGTGCCGTGCGATCGAGGCTACCGCTGAGGATATAGCGTCCATCAGGCGAGATGGCGACGCCGACGATCGCGTCGGTGTGGCCAGCAAGCTGGCGCAGCTCCCGGCCGCTCTGCGCGTCCCAGACCCGCAGCGTCTGATCGAATGATTCAGGCAATCCCGCCGGGAGTATCCTGCGGACGTACGCTCCACCAGATCAGGAGCGCCAGCGCTCCGATCCAGACCGCGGCACTCATCACTGCCGCCACCAGTCCTTCACCGACGGCAGAACCGGTGACAACGTCGAATCCGGCATGGAACAGCACCGCTGGAGTGAGATTGCCGCGTGCGCCCAGCAGCAGCCAGGTGAAGACCAGCGCGGTTGCCACGAAGCTCACTCCCAGCACTGGCAGGCCCGGCCAGCCCATTGCCCGATAAGATGGCTGGTAGAGGAAGTATGGTATGTGCCAGAGCGCCCAGCATCCACCAAGGATGAGCGAGGCGCGGATCGGGCCGGTACGCTGCAACAGCCGTGGGAGAGCAAAGCCGCGCCATCCGAGCTCTTCACCGAGCCCGAAGGTGACCAGCCAGAGGAGGATCGCGCTGATTGGCGCCAGCGGCGGAAGGAAACCAACCTGCCCGATCAGGCGCAGATCGGGCCAGAGACCGCTGGTGATCCATTGGAGAAGCGCAGCTCCGGCAAAGAGGAGCACCGGCAAGCCGGCCCCAACGATAGCCCAGTAGCGCGAAAAAGGTCGGGTGAAACGATCGCGCAGCGCCGCCAGCGCGCTCCCGAAATCGCCCTCGACGCTGAGCACCACACATACGGCGAGCGCCGGGCCGTAGGCGGTGAGGTAGTGCAGGGCGAAAAGATCAGAGCCGATGCCATCACGCGCCAGCAGACCCAACGGCAGGGCGATGAGCCAGGAAAACAGGCACGCCAGAATGAAGAAACTCACGAGGGGACGGCATCGAACCCAATTCCGGGCAAAGCCTGGCATACGGCTTCTCCTCAGCGTTATACCTGAGCCAACCCCGGCGGGCAGCTCGCCTGGCGCATCGCCCGTCAATAGCTCCGCCACCTCAGCCAGGGCCTCGTCACGGCCGATCAGGGGCATGGGCTGGTAGATGGTTGATTGCTGGTACCAGGGTCGCCGACCATACACGCAACCTGCCTGTATACGTTGTTTGCTGATCCGAACGCATTATAGCAGGCGGCTTCGCGTTACGCACCCACCGGCTCATATCGGCATCTGCCTGGTCCCGACAAACAGCCATCTCCCCGCCGCAGCATCCCAACGCAGCGTATCGGTCACGTGCACGATGGTCTGCTCCAACGCGACGGCGCCGGCCTCCTGGTTGCTCCAGTTCTCCCGGGTGACGGCCGTCGCCGTATCGCCATTCGCGGCGATCGCGCCGATCCCCCGGCGCACCAGGATCGAGCGATGCGGAGCATTGTGCCGTTGGCGCTCGGCGAACTGGGCAATGTCGCAATTGTCGGCCTCCCGTCACCGGAATGGGGGCAACAGGTCGGCGCTACTGGCATACAGGGATGGTTCATCCAAAACAGGTGGATGCGTCTGTCTGCGCAGACGCCTGAGCAGGGAGCGCAGACATCGGTGTATCTTGCGACATCTTTGCAAGGTACCGGTTGTAGACATTGCCGGGGGCGCGATCTATAATGCCGGGCTACATACGGTCGTTTTGCACTGCACAGGTCGTACCTTCGCGGGGAGCCTATGGCGTCACGACTGATCGATCGCCTGAACAGTGTACGGCGCAGGCACTTCATGGGCCGTACAGATGAGGTGGGATTGTTCGCGCGGGCCCTGGCGACGACAGAACTACCGTTTTTTGTGTTGTACGTCCACGGGCCGGGTGGTGTCGGCAAGACGACCCTGCTGGCCGAGTACGCCCACCTGGCCGAACGGACAGGCGCCACGGTATGGAGTATCGACGGGCGCAACGTGGAGGCCACACCCGAGGCCTTTCTCGCCACGCTCCGGCTGGCGATGGGCCTCGATCCGGCCAGTGCCCCCGCTGCGGCGCTGGCGGTGCGCCAGGGTCGCTGGGTGCTCCTGATCGACACGTTCGAACTGCTCGCTCCGCTGGAAAGCTGGTTACGCGAGGTCTTTCTGCCGCAGTTGACCGAGCAGGGGCTGGTGATCCTGGCCAGCCGTCAGCCGCCCGCCGCAGCCTGGCGCGCCGACCCGGGGTGGCAGCAACTGCTGCGGATCGTGCCGCTGCGCAATCTGAACCCCGCTGAAGCTCGCGCCTACCTGGCGCAGCGCAACATCCCCGAGGCGGATCTCCCGGCAGTGCTCAGCTTTACCCATAGCTATCCGCTGGCGCTGTCGCTGGTTGCCGACCTGTATGACCAGCGACCGGGTTACCATTTTGCGCCGGCCGAGGTCCACGATGTCGTTACGCTGCTGCTCGAGCGTTTCCTGCAGCGCGTTCCGGGGCCGGCGCACCGCGCGGCACTGGAGGTTTGCGCGCTGATGCGCGTGACGACCGAGTCGCTGCTGGCCGAGATGCTGGCGGTGCCCGATGCACACGATCTCTTCACGTGGCTGCGTGGGCTGTCCTTCGTCCAGACGCATCCCGACGGGCTGTTTCCCCACGATGTCGCCCGCGAGGCGCTCGTGGCCGATCTGCGCTGGCGCAACCCGCAGTGGTACGCCGAGTTGCACCGGCGCGCCCGGGTGCACTACACGCAGCGCCTGCACCAGACACAGGGGATCGAACAACAACTGGTGCTGTTCGACTTCATCTACCTGCACCGCGACAACCCGGCGGTGCGCCCCTTCTTCGAGTGGCAGACCACTGGCCGCTTGCTACCCGATCGCCTGCTCCCGGACGACCTGGAGCCACTGAGTGCCATGGTCGCCCACCATGAAGGCCTGGCCGCCGCCCAGATTGCTCGTTACTGGCTGGCGCGCCAGCCCGAAAACGTGGTGGTGTTTCGCGACGCCGAACATGGGGCAGTGGGGTTTGTGACGCTGCTGGCCCTGGAGCGCGCCTCAACCGGCGACCTGGCGACCGATCCGGCTATGGCCGGCGCGTGGGCATTTTTGCAGCGCCAGGCCCCGCTTCGCGCGGGCGAACGCGCCACGTATTTCCGCTTCTGGCTGGCCGCCGATAGCTACCAGGCCATCTCGCCGATCCAGAGCCTGATCTTTGTGACCATGGTACGCCACTACTTTACGCCTGGCCTGGCCTATACTTTCTATGCCTGCGCCGACGCGGAATTCTGGCGACCGGTCTTTGCCTACGCCGAACTGTACCGCCTCGCGGAGCTCGATTTCCAGGTGGGCGATCGGTCCTTTGGTGTGTACGGCCACGACTGGCGCACCATGCCACCGTTGTCATGGCTGGAGTTGCTGGGCCAGCGCGAGCTTGCTGCCGCGCCCGAGACGATCCAGCCACCCGCACCGGCACGCGTGGAGGTCTTGAGCCGCGAAGGGTTTGGCGAGGCGGTGGAACATGCACTTCGTAACTATACACGCCCTGACGTGCTGCACGGCAATGGGCTGCTCCGCTCGCGGATCGTGACTGAGCGGGTAGCCGCCGCTGCCGGCGATAGCGCGCGCGTCGCTACCCTGCGCGAGTTGCTCAAACAGGCGGCTGAGCAGTTGCGCGAGTCGCCGCGAGAGCATAAGTTCTATCGCGCCGTGCATCATACCCATCTCCAGCCGGCGGCAACCCAGGAGCAGGCTGCCGAGTTGCTCGATGTGCCGTTGAGTTCGTACCGCCGTCACCTCAAGGCCGGTGTGGCGCGCATCACCGAGATCCTCTGGCACATCGAGGTCGGTGGCGTCGACGTCTAGAAGCAATACCTTGCAAATAAGGCGTTCTGCACCGCACAGCCCCCCACCCGACCTCCCCCCGCTGGGGGGAGGAGTCGGACTCCCTCCCCCGGGGGGGGGGGGCGGGGGTGGGGGTGACGGGCGTATGTGAAAGGTATTGGATTTAGTACTTGAAGTTCAACGCTGGAACAGGG
>JACAEQ010000119.1 GCA_013388755.1 Chloroflexota bacterium | reverse complement strand
GCTTCTCCCCCAGTGGGGGGAGTTGGGGGTGTATCGCGCCTTATTTGCAAGGTATTGGCTCAAACGCCTATCCGCAAAACGGATGGCTGGATGGCAGTGTGAGCGCCGCGACGCCATCGAGCGGCGCGAGTGGAGATGGCCTCTGCCACGCGTCGCTCGCTACAGGCTGTTGCTCGCGCTCCGCGCCATGACACACGGCGTAGAGTCCTTCGGGAAGGCTCGACGTTACCCGCTGCAGACGATCACCAGCACCGCGTCGTGCGCCCACGATGGCGGCTGCACACGCATACCGCCGTAGAATGGCTCACTTACCGCCGGCTCCTCCGCGCCGCTCGCCGGGTCAACCCAGCGCGCCGGCGATCCCGCCAGTCGGGAGTCGGTCAGGCGCAGCGGGCGCGCCGCGCGCAGGTAGGCCACCACGTGCGTCGCACCCAGCCGGGCGACGATCGCATCACCGGCGGGGTCCTCAGCAATCGGCAGATCCGGCGCTTCGTTCAGGGTCCACCAGGGCAATGACTCGAGCAGGCGTTTCATGCGTGCCACGTCATCGCTGCCGGGAAACGCCAGCGCTTCATCCCAGCGGGGCGGTGCCTGCCAGGCTGCTGCGCCGTGAAACGTCGTTCCTTCCCGATACCAGGGCCAGATGCCGTGCGCGCCGTAGGTGATGCCACAGGCGCCGGCCAGTGCGGCCTCCCATGCCGCGCGGCGCACATCGTCGCGATCGAAGCGCCCCGCGCCATGGATGCGGCCAAGCTGTTCGTAACATTGCTCGCCATTGACAACCGGCCTGGATGGGTGCAATGCACGCGCCGCACGTGTGTACGCTGCCGGGAAGCCACCGCCGTGGGCAAAATGGCACGACTGGAACATATGAACGTCGAGCCACGGCTGGCGCGCGACACGCTGCCGCACAGGCATATCGCCATTGATGTGCGCCGTCATCGGGGCACGCACAAATGACGCTTCATGTAACCCTTCCGCAATAGCGCCGTAGGTCTCTTCATCTTCCGGGTTCGTAAAGGCAATATCACCGGTCAGCAACCAGGCGACCGGGTAGGCCCCGTAGCGCGCGCCGGCATACGCCGCCAGCCGGCGCGCCTGCACCGTTGTGAGCTCCAGCTGCAATCCCTCCGGCGGCGGGTTATAAAATGGGGGGTTCGCGCCAGGCGCATAATTGAACCACAACACCACCAGCGCGGAAAGGAGACCCATTTCCGCATTCCGGTCAATGATCTGGTCGAGCTCCTGGAAATACGCCGGGTCGAGTCGATCGGGGTCGGGCGCGCCGCCGGCGCCGGGCAGAAACGGCAGGCGACGATGGGGCAGCGCCGCGTCCCACTGCGGCAACAGGTTCATCTGTACCACCGAAAAGCCCTGCGCCGCGCGGCGCGCCAGGTAGACTTCCCACTCAGCCGGTAGCGCGCTGGCCGGGGCTTCCCAGGCGGTGTCACCCAGCCAGAAAAATGGCGTACCGTCAGCAAGTGACAGCACGCGCGCACCGGGTGCTGGCGACGCCAGCGGGCCATGGCGCTCGAACAGGGTCGTTCCCGCAGCCGGGGCGACCCGCACTTCGCCTGATGCACCATCGAGGCCAGGATCACCGGCGGCGGCGTGCCATTCCCAGCGGCCAGGCCACAACGGCGTGAAGCGAATGCGCCAGATCACGCCGCCATCGGCAAAGCCCAGCCCGCTACAGACATTGCCACTCTCATGACGAAACCAGACCCGCAACGCCGCATCCGGATCCAGTGCATACGCGGCATCCGCAGCGCGCAGAATTAACTCGACGGGGCGATACTGCAGGCCGGATGAATGGGTCGTGTTGGCGATGATACGAAACATGGCATGGCTCCCTGGAGGGTACTATCCGATTGCATTCAGACATACAACGATCAGGAGAACGGCTTCTCAGGGTGCTATCATACTGTACGATTGAATGCTATCTGGTAGAACATGACTTCTGATTGCCGGCTGACAATCGGTGAGCTGCATATGACCGGCGTCTATATGCCGGATACCTCGACTGCCGGCTCACTCTCCAATCGGATCATGGCGGCCACCGGTTCCAGGCTGGTAAAGACGCAGAGTATCCTCAGAAGCCGCTTCGAGCGACAGGCTGACTGTACCGCTGAAGACAAATGATACTACAACGTGTGTATGCACGCCGCATTTGTCGATTCGCCGCTCGGCGTGTCGAGCGGCAACTCTTTCAGCATATCTGCGAACAGTTCCGGCAGCCCGGTATTTGTCGCATCGGGTGACATCTGGTATACTCGCCGGCGAACACCTGTGTTGATCATTCGCTGCCTGGAGGAAGTATGCAGTTGCTCTGGATCGATCCGCATGCGCTCGAACCCGACCCGCAAGGGGTCCGTGAGGACCCGGGCGATGTCGAGGGGCTGGCGGCGACGATCGCTGAATATGGCCTTCTCCAACCGCTCGGCGTGGTTGATACCGGCCACAGCCGGTACCGCGTTGTGTACGGCAACCGGCGCCGGCTGGCTGCGCTGAAGCTGGGCCTCGAACGTGTGCCCTGCGTGCTGCTCGACCCTGACGATCCGCGCACCTTCGTGCGCCAGCTTACCGAGAATCTGCAACGCCGCGACCTGAACGATCTTGAACAGGCGCGCGCGTTTCAGAAGTTGCGCGAGCAGATCGCCATTGACCGGGGCCTGAGCGACGATGGGGCGCTCGACGAAGCGGCGGCGCGCACGGTGGGTCTCACGCCGCGCACGGTGCGGCGTTACCTGGGTCTCCTCGATTTACCGCTCGAGATTCAGGAGTATCTCCGCACAGGCGAGTTGACCGTTACTCAGGCGCAGCATTTGCGCCGCGTCACGAACGAACGCACACAGCTCGAACTGGCCCGTGCCGCCGTTGAGGAGGGGATGTCGGCGGCGGAAATCAGTCGCCTTGCGAGCTTCTTCGCCGCAAACCCGAATCTTTCGCTCGATGCCGCGCTCCATGCCTTACAGCAGGGCGTCGAACTGGCTGCAGGTGCGCCACGCGCCGCTGACGCCACCGCGCCGGCACCCGCCGGCCTGCTCAAAGGCGTAGCCGTCGGCGGGTTGCCCGGCGACGACGAGAGCGACGCCGATCTGTGGAACGAAGCGGAAGATACGCCCGACGCGGGCTACCTCGGCGTTGACGACGAGACGATCGAGAACCAGCCGAAGAACAAGGCGCGTGTCTTCCGCATTCGATCGCTCGACCAGATGCTCGATGAAACCGACCGCCTGTTCCGCGCGCACGCCGAAGGCGATCTGTCAAAATGGGTTGCGCACGACCAGCATGCGCCAATGAAAGTCGGGTTGCTGCTGAAACAACTCGAGGCGCTGTCGCGCGCATTGCGCGAGATCGCCCGCCGGCAAAACTGGGTGTTTGAAGACGCGCCGTAATGCGATGGGCGAGGCGTGTTCTGCCCATGTCGCTCGTACCACCAGAAGGAGAATCATGATGGCCAGGCAGCTGATTACCGTTCCGAACGGCCCGCGCCCCGGCGGCGCGTATTCACCCTGTCTGCGCGCCGGCGATTTTATCTTTGTCGCCGGCCAGGGGCCGACCGACCCGGCCACCGGCACATTCGTCGGCGAGACGATCGAAGAACAGACTCGTCAGGTCTGTGAGAATATCAAGACCATTCTCGAGGCTGCCGGCGCCAGCATGGCTGATGTCGTCAAGGCGACGGTGCACCTGAGCGATCTGAGCCTCTTCCAGCGTTACAATGCCGTCTATGCCGAGTATTTTCCTGAGCCGCGCCCGGTACGCACCACGGTCGGCAGCCAGTTGCTCGGCTTCATGATCGAGATTGACGTGATTGCTTACGTTGGTGCGTAGCGGCTCGATGCCATGCTCAAGCTGGCGGATTTCTATCACCTGCCGGAAGTCGCGGCACTGATTGCGCAACTGGCGACTGACCAGGCGGGCCTGGTGATTGTGGCCGGCCTCGATCCTCGGCCGTCTGCCGGCATAGCTGTGCCACCCAGCGGGCGCCACGCGATGCTGCGCATTCTGGCTGGCGAGATCCTCGCCGCACATCCCGCTGCCCGTGCGATCGTGGTTGCAGAAGATGAATCGGCGCTGCGCGTGCCGCGCCAGATGCGCCAGCGCGTGGGTGTCTGGCGCGTTCGCGAGTATCTCGATTATGCCGAACGCATCACGCAGGCGGCCTGGCAGCGGCCTGACCTGCTGGTTGTCGATCGGCTCGATACGGCAACGATCGCGCCCATCCTCAACGCTGCTCGCCAGGGGGTGCGCGTCCTGGCGCAACTCGACACGGCGTTGCGTGGCGCCGACGTGGTGCAGATGTTGCGTGAAGAAGGCGCGACCGCTGAGCAACTTGCCGTCATCCGCTGGATCATCGCAGTGCAGCGCGTCGCCGCCCTCTGCCCGCATTGCCGCCGCCCTGCGTCGGGCGATACCCGGCTCCTGCAGCGGCTTCAGCGCGCCGCCGCCGAGCATCTTGGCACCGTGATACCCTGGCACGACATCCCGCTCGTTGCGCCAGGATGCGACGCGTGCAACGGAAGCGGGCGCCAGGGGGAGATCACCCTGTTCGATGTGTACCAGGCAGGCGAGTCACTCCTGTCGGTGCTACCGATGGAAGCCTATGCGTTGCGTCTGGCCGCGCTCGCCATGGTTCCGCCGGAAGATGCGCTCACTATTGATGCGGCGCAACTGCGGCGCACATGCTCGCTGTTCAACGCCAGCGAGCAGGCGCAAAACGACATCAATGCCGAGTTGCAACGCAAACTGGTCGAACTGGAAGCCGCCAATCGCGCACTCGAGCATCGCACGGCGGCGTTGATCTCGCTGCAGGATATGGCGCAGACACTGGCGGCATCGAACAACCTGGCCGATCTGGCGCGACGTATCTGCCGCTATGCCGGCGAACTGTGCGGCGCCGATCGCGTGGCGCTCTACCTGGCACATAACGATGGTGCCGAAGTACTCGCCGTCAGTGGCTGGGAGCCGGCGGTCGTCGGCAGGCACCTGCCGGTGGCAGATCTTGCCAGCAGCGCCGATCTACGCGAGCCGCAGCCCTACACCGGCTGGCCACCGGGCATAGACCGTATGCACCCGGACGTGGCGGGGTTCGCCTTGCGCGCCGGGCTGCGCATCCCGCTCGTGGCTGAGGACCGCCTGGTCGGGATGATGCTGGTGCAGTCAACCCACCATGCGCGCTTCGCACCGGCTGAAACGGCGTTGCTGCGCAGCTTTGCCGCACAGGCGGCGCTCTCCATGCAGCGTGCCACGCTCATTGAACGGCTGCGCGCCACGATTGCAGAACTGGAGACGGCTCAGGCGGCGTTGCTGGCCAAGGAGCGCCTGGAACGTGAAATGGAACTGGCGCGTGAGGTGCAGCAGAGTGTTCTACCGCGTACGTTCCCGGCGCTGGCGGGGTATGCCTTTGCCGCACGTAACCGCCCGGCGCGCCAGGTCGGTGGCGATTTCTACGATGTGTTTGCGCTGGGCGACGATCGCATTGGCCTGGTGATCGGGGATGTGTCGGGCAAGGGGATGCCGGCGGCACTCTACATGGCACTGGCGCGCAGCCTGATCCTTGCCGAAGCCCGGCGCGAGCCGTCACCGCGCGCGACACTGGGTAATGTTAACCGCCTCTTGCGCGAGCTTGGCGACCCGCGTATGTTCGTGACAGTGTTCTATGGTGTGCTTGATGGCTATGCGCGCCACATGACCTATTGCCGCGCCGGGCACGACTACCCTCTCCTGCTGCGCGACGGCGCGGCTCACCAGTTGACGGCGCCCGGCACGTTCCTCGGCTTCCTCGAAACGCGCGAGTTACGTCTGGAAGAAGAGAGCGTCATCCTTGCGCCAGGTGACCGGCTCATTCTCTATACTGACGGTCTGACCGACGCGCAGACTGCTGCGCGGGAACTGTTTGGTATCGAACGACTCTGCAATCTGGCGCTGTCACTCACGCCGCACGATCCGCACGCGATCGTCACAGAAACCTTTGCGGCCCTTGATTCCTACACCGGGGCCGCCGAGCAGTACGACGACATGACGATGCTGGTGGTGGCGGTAGAGGAACGTTGAGCGTTACACGTGCGACGTTCAACGTTCAACGCTCAAGGTGGAACGGTCATCGCTCATCGCGCCCAACCTCGAACACTGCGATCTCGCCGAAGGTGACGTGAGGGATCGTCACTTCCCAGCCGCCATCAAACACCCGCAACGGCAGATCCGCGCCATCGGCGGCAGTGTATGCGCGTGTGATCGAATCCTTGATGCGCAATGCCACGCGCACATCACGCAGTGGAACCGGATCCTCAAGATATTCACAGTGTTCCGGGCTGCGACGCACCGGCGAGAAATTGACAACATGCACCATCCAGCGTTCGGGCCGGTTGGTACCGGCGGCCTGGTGCGTGACGGTCACCTCGGCACTCAACGGCGCCGAGGTGATGACGACCGGTTCGGGGAATATGGCGTTCACCAGGCGGCGAAACACCTCGCGATAGATCCAGTACCCATGCCGATAATAGCTGCTGCCGATCGGAAACGCCACAGCCGCCAGGCGCCCCGCAAGCGCCACAGCCGCGTCACCTGTCAGATGGTCGAACGGGGTCTGCGCGTGGCTGGTATAGTGTTCGGCGCTCCGCTGGAACAACGGTTCACCAAGATGCGCGAGGATAAGCGCCGGATCACGCGGTGCCAGCCGCGCAGCACCGTCGTACAGGGCGTACTCATAGTCTGGCAGGCCATGCCAGAGTGGCGATTCGCCCAGCTTCAGGTACGCCGGCGCAAATGGCGACTCGCCACGATACGCCAGGCCCATATCATCGGCCCACACCTGACCGGTTCCTTCCAGCAGCAACGCGCGATGGCTCACCAACACCGCGCCGCCGGACGCCAGGTAGGCGCGCAGTCGCTGTGCCAGCGCCTCATCGACCGCCAGCGAATCAGGCAGCACAACCAGACGATACCGCTCGAACGCCTGGTCGGGCTCAACAATATCGAACTGGATGTGGCATTCCATCAGGAGTTTGGTGAGACCGTAGACGCTGACACCAGACGTGTTGCGCGCGCCGTGCGCATCACTACTCTGTGCCAGGTCGTCCAGCGGCGTGCCGCGTACAAGGATTGCCGCCTCGGTCACCGGCACCGCCTGATGGAGGAACGGCTCCAGCCGCTCGATCTCGGCGTACGCCTCGCCGATCGTCCGGTAGACTGCCGGGTCGAGACGCCCGTGGGGCGGCAACTGGTCGCCAAGGTCACATTGCGCACCCTGGGCGATGATACCGGCCAGTTCGGCCCGAAGCTGGTTGGGATGCTTCAGACCGCCGAAATCGGCCCAGGATCGATGGAAGCGCCCGCTCATGCCACAGACGCTACGACCGAAGGTACGGGCATAGCGCACATTCGTCGGGAAATAGAGATACCCCCAGAACGCCGTCGGCAGCGCCTCGATGTCGATATTGTCCATCAGCGGCGCGCGCTCGCCGAGGCCAAGCCGGGTCTGATTATTCTGGTCCACCTGGCAACCCGGGCGAATGGCGTGCGCCTGCTCGTACGCGCGCCGCATGAAGTCAACCAGTAGCTGCTGCTTATGACGGCGCTGGACCGCGACGTCAAACGGGTCTTCGCCGGCAGCGCGCAGCGCGGCGAGGCAGTTCCTGCAGAAACACTCACCACCGATCGGCAAGGGCATATCGTACCAGATGCCATCAAGTTCATAGCACTCCAGCGTTTCGCGGGTATGATCGAGCACAAGCTGAACGAAATCCGCATGACTGAGGCACAATGCCGTCCAGCCTGGCGGCTGATCGAACGACGGCAGGTAGGTCGTGCGATCGCGCTTCCAGACGAGCCATTCGGGATGCTTCTCGGCCAGGTAATTGTCCCACGTCGTGCAGTAATAGGCGTAGACCTTGATATTGCGCGCGCGACACGCTGCCACCTGCGCGCCAAGCAGATCAATGTCGAGGCCGGGATGCACCGGTTCATAGGCAGTCGGGTAGTAGAAGTAGCCGTGCATATCCTTGGCGAAGACGACGATCGCATCCACATGCGCTGCCAGCAGGCAATCGCCGAATTCGTCCGGGTCGAACCGTTCGCCGATGCGCGGGATATGCTGCGAATTATGGAAATCGAGATGGATCTTGCGCCACGGGCGCGCAGGCAGGTCGCGAAGGCGCGGATCGATCCAGAGCCGGGGTGATGTCATGGGAAGATACCTTCTGTTGATACGAGTTACGGTGCGTTATCACTCATCACTTCTCTCTCCACCCCAAGGATCGCCGCGCACTCGGCGGCAGCGTCGTTCAACGCCTGCTCGACACTCTTGCGCCCCTGCACCGCGTCCCATGACATACGGTTGAACACCTCATTCATCGCCGGATATTGCGGAATGGCCGGCAGGGTGTCAATATCGCGGTGGATGTCTTCAATGACCTCATAGTACTGGAAGCGGGAGCGGATCTCTGGATCGTTCCATGTCGAGCGGCGCACGCCGGTGCCGCCGACGAGCGACGTCACCTTATCCATTGCCGGGCTCGCCGTTTCCTTGAGGAACTGGTACGCCAGGCCGGGCTGCCGCGATCCCGCACAGATCCCCAGCACCCAGTAGACGTTGAGACTGGCATGGCGACCCCGCGGGCCATCACCGCGCGGGATGCGGGTACAACGCGTCTTGTTGATAATCACACTGGGCGGCAATTGCGCCACCGCCATAAAGCCCGACCAGTTCAGCATCATCGCGCCCTCGCCGGCAGCATACGCCATCCCGGCAGCAACGCTGTCATACTCCAGCGTGCGCGGCGAGGTGATGCCCATGGTCGTCACCATATCAACATAGAACTGGAGTGCCTCCTGTCCTTCGGGGCCGTGGAACACCGGACGCATCCGCTCATCGAACAGGCGCCCCCCGCGACTCCAGAGATGAATGAAGAAATCATAGACCGTGTTGTGACCGTCGTTTAACCCGGCGACGACCGTACCATACAGACCATCATGCGGGCGGGTAAAGAACCGCGCCACCTCGACAAACTCGCTCCAGGTCTGCGGCACCTGTAATGGACGGCCGAACTGCCGCTCAAAACGCGCCTGCTCCTGCGGATCACCGAACAGGTCGGTACGATAATGAAACATCTCAGGGCCATCGTGGTACGGCAACGCAAACACATCACCCTGCGCATTCCGCTGCAGCGCCAGCACCGAGTCGCTCCAGCCGTCGGGCCACGAGTCGGGCGGATCGGCGGCCAGGAAGTCGTTGAGACGCACCAGGCCACCACGCTGCATCAACTCCGGTAACCAGTCGGTAAGCGCCAGTATCACATCATACTCGCCGCTCATCACTCCGCCCTGGTGCACCATCTCGGCGTACAACTCCTCCGGCCCGGCATGGCTCAGCGCAAAACGAACCTCCGGATGCAGCGCAGAGAAATGCTGCGTCTGCGTGGTCAACGCACGTTCAAAGCCGTCAAACGTGCGGTATTTGATGTTGAGTGCTGGCATATCTTAATTGAAGATGGAGGGGCGAACATCGAGAAAACACAGCATGCTCAATCCCCGATACTCACCATTTCTACCGTCCGCCCATCCCTGTCAGCGTCACACCCTGAACAAACAGACGCTGCGACAGGAAGAAGACCGTGAGCACCGGGATGAGCGTAATAATCGAGACCGCCATCAGCATATTGAACTGGGTAAAGTTCTGACCGCGAAACAGGTTCAGGCCAAGCGCCAGCGTATAGAGTTCCTGGGAACGGATATAGATCAACGGGTCGAGCAAATTGCTCCAGTTGCCGATGAACGCAAAGATTGCCACCGTCCCCAGCGCCGGCTTTGAGAGGGGCAGAATGATCTCGAAGAAAATGCGAAAGGTCGAGGCACCATCAATCCGCGCCGCATCGTCCAGTTCGGTTGGAATGGTCATAAAGAACTGACGCAGCAGGAAGATAAAGAACGCATAGCCGAACCAGGCCGGCAGGATCAGGGGCCAGAGGGTATTGACCATGCCAAGCTGGCTGAACAGCAGAAAGCGCGGCACAATCGTCACTTCGCGCGGAATCATCAGCGTCGCCAGCAACGCCAGGAACAGGATATTACGACCACGGGCGCGCAGCCGCGCAAAACCGAACGCCACCAGCGAGCAAGAAACCAGGTTGCCGACGACATTGGCCGTCGTGACGATAATCGAGTTGGTGAGAAAGGTGTTGAACGGCAGTAGCGTCCAGCCGCGCGGGTAATTCTGCCAGATGAAGCTATTCGGGAAGAAGCTCGGCGGATAGCTGAAGACGTCCTGGCTTTCTTTCAACGACGTCGAGACCATCCACATAAAGGGCAGGATAAACAACACCGAGAGCGCCGCCAGCAGCGCATAGACGACCAACGTCTGCACGCGTCGCTGGTTGCGCATCCCGAGACGAGCCTGGCTGCCCACCTGCGTCGTTACGGCGGAAGTCGAACGTCCGGAAAGATCAACATTCATTGCTGCACCTCATTCTGTTGCCCCCTACCCTGCTGCACCATTCCGCCGCCGATATCGTCGCCAGCCGAGCACGCCAGCACGCAGCGTCTACTTCGCAACCTCACCTTCATAAAAGACCCAGTACTTCGCACCGAGAAACTGCAACACGGTAATAATCATAATCACCACTAGCAAGATCCACGCCAGCGCCGAGGCATACCCCATCTGGAAGAACTGGAAGGCGACGCGGTAGATATACAGACCGAACATTAACGTCGCATTCGCCGGGCCGCCGTTGGTCATAATCAACACCAGCACAAACCCCTGCAGCGAGGCGATGAAACCCACGATCAGATTGTAGAAAATGACCGGCGACATCATCGGCACCGTCACGTTCCGGAATTTCATCCATGGCCCGGCGCCGTCAATCGACGCCGCCTCGTACAGGTGCTGCGGCACGCTCTGCAACCCGGCAAGATAGATCACCATCGAACCACCGGCACCCCACAGGCTCATCAGAATCAGCGCCGGCTTGGCCCACTGCGGCTGCACCAGCCATCCCGGCCCCTTGATGCCGAACCATGCGAGCACCGAGTTAATCAGGCCAAAATCCTGGTGCAGAATCATGATCCACAGAATGGCGACGGCGATACCACTGACGACCGATGGGAGATAAAACACCGTACGGAAGAGCGAAATGCCCAGCACTTTCTGGTTCAGCAACAGGGCCAGCAAAAACGACACAATCAACCCCAGGCCGACGCTACCGACACCAAAGTAGAGCGAGTTCCACAATGCCGTGTAGAACAGCGGGTCAGTCATCAGACGCTGGAAATTGAGCGCCCCGACCCACGCAGGCGGGCTCATCATGGACCAGTTGGTGAAACTGATCACAAACGACGCCAGAATCGGCCCGGCATCAAACGCAAGAAAGCCAATGATCCAGAGTGCAATAAACAGGTAGAATTCACGCTCCTCGCGGCGCGCCATTTTTCCCATTTTCGGTTTGTCCATCGGCCGCGCGACCGTCTGGTTCACACGTTGTTCTACTGCCATAACGTGTCCTTTGTACGGGTGAAAGGGTAGGGAATCAGGGGCCATGTTCACTGATGTCGCTACGACCGGAGAATAACCCCTGATGAATGGCCCCTCCCCCTTGCCGCTGACCCGGCTATGCGCGATTTGCAGCAATGATCGGATCCACGGCTGCAAACACCTGATCGCAGGCATCCTTGACGCTCAACTGCCCGGCAACCACCAGGTCCCAGATCGGGCCGGCCGCCTGTGTCACCTGGGGGCCGGTCGGCTGGTCGATAATATCATGGCTGGCACTGACACGCATCGCCTGCTCAACGAACTTCGCTCCCGGAGGCGCGAACTTTGAGCTCAGGTATGACGGCCAGGCCGAGAGGCGCGCCGGGCTGCCGCGCCCGGTGATACCCCACATGTACGACTGTCCGGCCGTCGAGAGGTAATCGTTGAGGTAGATCCAGGCCGCATCCGGGTTCTTGCTATCGCGAGTGATCATATAGGCGCTACCGGCGGAGAAGGTCTTGTGCGCCTTCGGCCCCTTCGGCCACATAGCAATATCCCAGTTGAACTTGGCGCCTGCGCGAATCGGCGGCGTCGCCCACGAGCCCTGCTGGGTCATCGCAATCTTACCGAACTGGAAGGCCGGCCAGGCCACATTCTGCAGGTCGGCCGGGCTGGGAACGGCGCCTTTCTCGCGCAGTTCCTGCCACCACTCCAGCGCCGCCACCGCCTCCGGCTGGTTGATCAGGCACTGATCCTCTTTCGGTTCGCTGAGATACTGCGCGCCAAACGGCATCAGGTACGGCGGTGCGACCAGCGAATCGCCCAGCGATGGCAGTTCGCCCAGGCCGAAAATCTTGTTCGGCCCTTCGCCCTGAGTCAGTTTGAGCGCGACTTCCTTGAGTTTCTCCAGATCCCAGGTTTCATCGGGATACGGAATGCCGGCAGCGTCGAAGAGATCCTTGTTGTAGTAGAGGTTCGCCGGGCCTTCATCGTACGGAATGCCCCACAGTTTCCCATCCCGCTGATACGACACAAGCGATTGCGGCGTGAAGTCCTGCAGGTTGAAATCCTTTTCGCGGGCGATATAGTCATCAAGCGCAATGAACAACCCGTTCTTAATAAACTCCTGCGACCAGGAGAACTGGCAGTACATGATGTCGGGCAGGGCATTGCCGGCAGCCTGGGCGACATACTTCTGGCGATACTCGCCGAAGGGAGTATTCTCGGCCTTGACGACGATGTTCGGGTGGCGCTCCATGAACAGCGCATCGAACTGCTTCTGGCGCTCCATGAACGTCGCGTCCCAGGCATGGGCGACACTGATCTCAACCTTCTCTGCCGGATCACCCACGGCGCTGGCTGGCCAGCCACTGTTGCCTTCGGCCTGGTCGAAGAGCGAAACCGCCGTCGGCTCAGCCGGCGCCGTCGTCGGTGCCTGCGCTGCACCCCCGCCAGGCTGCGCAGGCGCCTGCTGGCCACACGCCGCCAGCAACGCCGAGATGGCCGCGCCGCTCAGGCCAAGCCGTGCGCCAGCCTTCAGAATCTCTCGGCGGCTCAGGCCACGCCGCCGCAGCTCGTATGCAAGTTCTTCCTCGTGATGGGTGGTCATGCGTGACTCCTCCGTCTTGGCCGGATCATGCCGGCGTGTATAAGCATCATTGCCATCAAGCCAGGAGAATCTGCCTGGGGATGCCCGGCAGCCCTGTTGCTGCACGGGACCACGCGATCGTGATTATGCGCTGCTGATGCCTCCTTCCATACTACGCCACCACCTCCTCCAGTCGCACCGAACGATACTCAGCAGCCGACCGGTAGGATGCATGGACCAGGCGCAACGTTCCGAGATTGTCGTTCACATCGGTTAACGGCATCCCATCGCTCTGGATCGCCTCCATGAGCGACGCCATCGGGCCGATGAAGGCATCGGGCACCCAGAGCCCCTCAAGCGCAACATCGAACCAGATCTCAGGTGCCTGGACATTTGAGCGGCATTGCAGCGTATCCGGGCGCCCGTGCGGATAGTTGTAGAGCAAGCCGATGCTCCCCTTGATCACGCCATCCGTACCGAGAAAGCGAAATGTGGCATACGTATCGCCACTACTGTCGTTATGGTTCACTGCCACCAGCGCCTGTAAGCCCGAATCGTAATCCAGCACCGTGATCGTCCTGGTCTCGGCGCGTTCCTGCTGGCCGGGATATTTTGTATGGCGGCTCGTCACCCACGCCGGATCACCGAAGAGATACCGCAGGCTGTCGAGATAGTGAATACTGTGATACATCACTTCGAGGCGTGGATGGACCTGGAGCCAGGGCCACATGTGCCAGGGGGTCCGTGTCGAAACCTGGATCTGCGCATCGGTCGGCTGTCCAATGAAGCCACGACTGATCAGGTCCTTCGCCGCAGCAATCCCCGCGCTCCAGCGCATCTGCTGATTGACGGCCGCCTTGCGCCCGGCATGCCGCGCAGCAGCAACAATTGCAGCGGCATCCGCCAGATCCTCGGAGAGCGGCTTCTGGCAGAGCACATGTTTCCCGGCCGCCACGGCGCGTTCGGCGATGGCACGCTGGTTCCAGGCCGGTACCGCAATATCACAGATCGCCACTGCCGGATCGGCAAGCAATTCATCGAGCGAATTATAAACTCGCGCGATCCCATGCGCCTCTGCCGTCCTGCGCGCTGCTTGCGCATCAATATCATAGCAGCCAGCAACATGCAAACCATGCGCCCGGTATGCCGGCAGATGCGCATAATTGACAATGCCACCACAACCGATAATGGCGATGCCGTAATCGGTGCGCTCAGGCAGATGCGGTTTGTAGCGCAGATCGAGAACTGGTATGGTCTTCATTGACCTGGCCCATCGGTATTCAATACCAGCATAGCGGACAACCAACCGACAGGTCTCGGTTACGGAATCGTCTGGTTCACGGAGATAGGAGACAGCAGTATTTTATAATTTTTGCTGGTTGCTGTCAAGGAACAGTTAAGGGCGATCATTGAGTGGCAGGCTCAGGATACGCAAAATCGTGGTAGCGTCGCCGGGGCGCGCCGGGCGCTCCAGGAGCCAGATTGTATAGATTTCGCTATCACGCGCCGACGGATCGAGCAGGCACGATGTCACGTAGGAGCAGAGCGGAACGGCGGACGTGCGGCCCACAAGGTGAACCGGCCCCAGGTGCACCGCAAATGATGGCGGCCGCAGGTTACCGCGGCGCAGCGCAACGCTGCCGGCACTGCATGCCAGCACCATGGATAGGATTGCAATGAGCGCCACAATGCCCACGGTGCTTCGATGATCCAGGGTGGTCATCATCAGTATCCGCCACACCACCACACTACCGGCGCCTGACCAGGTACAGATGCTCACAGGCCAGCACTGTCTCTTGCTTCTGGTTGAACACTTCGATCTTTTCGACAACGATCCCGTGATCGGCGCGCTTCGGATGATCGCGTTTTTCGGTAATCGTTGCCTGGACAGTAATGGTATCGTTGATGTAGACCGGGCGGATGAACCGCAGCCGGTCATAGCCGTACGACATGGCGTGCGGGTTGATCGCCCCGGCCGTCATGCCAATGGCAACACTGAACACCAGCGTCCCATGGGCCATCCGCTGGCCAAACCCCTGCGTCTTGCACCACTCAGCGTCCATGTGGTGCGGGTAAAAATCGCCCGTCTGGCCGGCATGTAGCACAATGTCGGCCTCTGTAATGGTGCGCCCCATGGTACGGCGAGTGAAGCCGATCTCATACTCTTCGAAGTATTGCTCGTGTATCATTCGGGTTCCTCTTCCGTGAGTTCCTGCCGCGCGTGGCGCTCCAGGCGGAATTCGGCCGCGATCGTCGCGGTGTGCTCCCCCACGCGTGGCGCGCCGCGCGGCGCGGTCAGCACCTGCCCGTCGATCCGGATCGGGCAGCGCGTCGTTGCCAGCCGCACCCCCTCCCCCCGCGTCACCTGCTGCACCATCTCCAGCGCCGCGAACGCCGGATGCGCCACCAGCGCGTTCCAGTCCAGCACCTCGGCACACCAGTAATCTGCCGGCGTCAGTTTCGCCAGCCAGTGCGCCGTCGGCTGCGTCACCAGGTGCGCCGCCAGCGTCGCCTTGATCGCGTCGCGCTCATCGAACCAGCGCGCCGGTTCGGTGTAGGCCGCCAGCGCGGCACACCCCAGCAGCTCCCCCAGCCAGGGCACCGACCCCATCGCCAGCGCCAGGTAGCCGTCTGCCGTGGCGTAGATGCCGTAGGGCGCCGCCAGGTAGGCGTGCGCGTTGTTGAGCGCACTGCGCTGCGGCAGCCGCCCGCCATCGTTCAGGTAGGTGGTGAACACCTCGAACTGCAGGTCGAGCGCGGCTTCGAG
>JACAEQ010000114.1 GCA_013388755.1 Chloroflexota bacterium | reverse complement strand
GCTGGCGCTCCGCGCACTGACCGCATGCCCATGGGTTTTCGGATAGGTACTAACGGGCCAGCGTGACCGCAGGGTAGCCGCATTGCGCCGGCATGTCAAGTACCCGTGGAGCAGGAATTGTTGAGGGTTGGCGTACCAGCAGGGTGGCCTGGCGAGCGGCACGCCCTCCAGGGTCAAGCATCCAGCGGCGGGAAGGCGGTCGCAACGCGGAAAAGAACGCCCGCCGGCGGACGGGCATAGGTATGCGCCTGACTGGCCGATTGCGCGCGTGACCGCGTCACTCCAGTCATTTGACGTGCTTCAGCCGCTCCGCTAGAATGACGCGAGTTCTTCCAGGTATGGCGAGGGAATTTCCTATGGCCCACACGGCCGATATTGATGTTGTTCACGCGCGTGGCGGCGCGGCAATGATCGAATTGCTGCGCGCCATGCGCCCGAAAGAGTGGATCAAGAATACATTCGTCTTCGCAGCGATTGCGTTCTCGCAACAGCGGCTATGGGCGCAGGCCGACGCGGTGATCACCGTCAGCGCCGCATTCGTGCTGTTCTGCATGGTTGCCAGCGCGATCTACCTGCTGAACGACCTGGTCGACATGGAGAAAGATCGGGCGCATCCCAAAAAACGTAACCGGCCGCTCGCCTCAGGGCGCCTGCATCCACGTGTCGCACTGGTAGCCGCTATCGCCCTGGCGCTGACCGCGATCCCGCTTGCGGTTCTCCTCGACCGGAACTACACACCGCCTGGCGGCAGCGTCGCCTGGTTGGGCCACGACTACGACTTTCCCGTGACGTTACTCGTTTACGCCCTGGTTCAGGGAGTGGCGTACTCTTTCTACTTTAAGCATGTGGTGATCATGGACATCTTCACGATTGCCGCAGGCTTCGTGTTGCGCGCGGTCGCCGGTGCGATGGTCATTGACATTGATATCACGCCCTGGTTGCTGATCTGCATGGGGTTGCTTGCGCTCTTCCTCGGGCTGGCGAAGCGCCGCGCGGAACTGGTGCTGCTTGAGAATGGCGCCGCCAGCCACCGGCGTATTCTCGATGAGTATTCGTTACCACTGCTTGACCAGATGATGTCAATCGTCACGGCGGCTACGATCATTGCCTACACTCTCTTCACATCAACCGCCGAGACCCTGCCGCACGAACCGTTCCCGGTTATGATGGTGACCGTGCCGTTTGTGATCTATGCTATCTTCCGCTACCTCTACCTGATCTACAAACAGGATGGTGGCGGCAGCCCTGCCGACCTGGTGCTGAAAGATGTACCACTGGCGTCATGCATCGTTCTATGGGGCATTACGGCAGTCACGATTCTGGCGGCGTTCCCGAGAACATAACATGCGCGAGCGTATCGCGCCGCTCGCGTGCCAGGAGCAGGGTAAACAGGTATGCCGGCGATGAGGTTCCGACGCCCATGATGATCTTCGTTAAATTCGGCGGCTCGGTCATCACCGACAAGACACAACCTGAGTGCGCCGATACGGCTACGATCCGGCGACTGGCCGGTGAATTGCGTCAGGCGCTCGATGCTGCGCCGGAGTTGCGCGTGATTGTGGGGCACGGCAGCGGATCATTCGGCCATGTCTACGCGCAACGGTACGGTATCCATCGTGGCATCGCGCCCGACGGCGACTGGATGGGCTTCGCCTTGACGGCCAGTGCCGCGCTACGCCTGAACCGCATCGTGGTTGACGAATTGATCGCCGTCGGCGTGCCGGCGCTGGCGCTGCAACCCTCGGCAACACTCGTCGCGCACCATGGCCGGCTGGTTCGCTGGGAAACCGGCACACTCGAACGCGCACTGGAACGACACCTGATACCCGTCGTTCACGGCGATGTCGCGTTCGACGATATGCAGGGAAGTGCCATCATTTCAACGGAGCAACTGCTGGCGCACCTCGCAACACTGCCGCCACTCCGCCCGACGCGCATCATCCTGGTGGGTGAAGCAGGGGTGTACACCGCCGACCCGCGCAGCAACCCGCAGGCAGTGCGGATCGCACGGATAGACCACACAAACATCAGCGAAGTGCTGGCGAGTGCAGGAGCGTCGCATGGCGTTGACGTCACCGGCGGCATGCGCAGCAAAGTAGAACTGATGTGGCGCCTGGTCCAGGCAACGCCCACTCTGCAGGTGCATCTGATCGGTCCTGACCCTGGCCTCTTGCGACGCGCCCTGCTCGGTGATGCAGGCGGCGAAGGCACCGTGATTGTGTGGAACGAAGCAGAGCAAGGATAGGTGTCTCGCTCTCGACGCCCGAATCCAGCCTCCCCACTGTCACGGATTCGATCCCGAATCGCACATCTCCCTCGTTCAGCGCCAGGGTATAGTAACAGCGAGCGCAACCACATTGCACTCGCCGCGTACATGGTACTGGCGTTCGCAGGATGGCCACACCCACGACAAGGAGAGCATCCCATGCCACTGCTCGATATTGCTGAGTTTGTTGACCCTACGGGCAAGACCCTGGTGGCGCGCGTGCCACCGAATGGCGATGGTGAGCTGCGCCTTGGCTCACAGTGCATCGTGCGCGAGGGACAACTGGCGTTCTTCGCGCGCGACGGGCGTTTCCTCGACATGCTCATCCCGGGCCGGCATACACTGACGAGTAACAACATCCCGCTGCTGATCGATCTGGTCAAGCTACCATTCGGCAGTAAGAGCCCGTTCCGCGCCGATGTGTATTTTGTGAGTCTGCACCAGCACACCGATCTGAAATGGGGCACACCGCAGCCCATCCCGATGCGCGATGCACACTTCGGCATGGTACGGTTGCGGGCATTCGGCACCTTCATCATCCAGGTCGCCGAACCACGGCGACTGCTGACCGCAGTGGTCGGCACGCGCGGGCGGCTTGTCGTGCAGGATGTTGAGGAACAACTGCGCAGCTCAATCATTGCGCGCGTCGCCGACGTGATTGCCGAGCGTATGCGCGAACGGCAGTTATCGGTACTCGACCTGGCCACCGAGTATGACGAACTCTCCGAGATGGCACACCACGCGCTGAAGGATGACTTCGCAGCACTCGGCCTGCAGTTGACCCGTTTCTACATCAACACAATCAGTGTGCCTGAGGAACTCGAGCGCCGGCTCGATCAGGCGGGCGGCGTGGCGGCGATGGGTGGCCTGGGGGATTACACACGGTTCAAGGCTGCTGAGGCGTTGCAGGATGCCGCGCGCGCCGGCGGCGACAGTGCAGCTGGCGCAGGGATCGGGCTGGGGGCGGGTATGAACCTGGGTGCGCTTATGGGTCAGGCGCTCCAGCAAGCACAGCCGCAGGCGCACCAGCCACAGGCGCCGGCGCCTGCCACAACGGTGATCACCTGCCCGCGTTGCCGTGCAAACATCCCGTCAGTAGCAAGGTTTTGCAGCGAATGCGGGGCATCGCTGCGACCTGCGGCATGCCCGAAATGCGGCCATGCCGTGACGCCGGGGGCAAAGTTCTGCATCGAATGCGGCGCGGCGCTGACCGGCTAAGAGTCTATCCGAACACCAGATGGTCACTGTCATGGCGAGCGCGCGCGAAGCACTCTCCGCTCGTGCCGGTCGATGGCTTCAGCCACGCTGCGCTCGCTGCACGCGGTCGCTGACGCTCCGCGCAATGACCACAGGCCCATGGGTTTTCGGATAGGCACTAACCAACTCTTGCAGCGGCGGCTGCGCCTGGTGACCGAAGACTATGAGTCGGGTTCGAGGTAAAAACTCAACGGGTAGCCGGCCTCACGCGCAGCGTGCTGGGCTTCATACACCCGGCGCTGCGCCTCTTCGAATGGCATGGTAGCGACGTGCGCCCGGCCGTTGTGATGCGCCTGTAGCATCACCTCGACCGAACGTTCAAAATCGAGCTCGAAGACGGTCAGCAGGATCAGCACCACAAAGTCCATCGGTGTGACATCATCATTCTCGATAATCACCCGATACGGTCGTTCGAGCTCTTCCTCGGCGACGACGACATACTCAATGGACGGAATGGTTGTTGGTACAGGGGCACTCGTTGTGGCAGCCATGTGTCGATTCTAGCAGGCTGGCTGTACGGCGTCAAGGATGGCGCGAGCGTACCGGTTCATACTGATGCGCACACAATGGACACACCGCCTGCGCCGGCAAGCACCGCCAGCGATGCCATACCAATGAACAGGCCATGCTCGACAACGCCCGGGATGGCATGGATCGCCGCCGCCAGCGCTTCGGGATCATCAATGACACCAAAACGGCAGTCAAGAATAACGTGCCCTTCATCCGTTATGAACGGGGCACCGGTAGAATCGCGGCGGAGGACCGGTTCGCAACCGAGCGCCGCCAGCCGGCGCGCGCACAACGGTATGCCAAAAGCGACAACCTCGACCGGTAGCGGGGATCGTTCACCCAGACGCGCCACTCGCTTGATGGCGCTGCCCATGACGAGAAAGCGATCAGCCGAAGCAGCCACGATTTTCTCACGCAGGAGCGCACCGCCCAGCCCTTTGATCAGGCGCAACTGCGGGTCAACCTCGTCCGCGCCATCCAGTGCAAGATCGAGCCGCGGTTGTTGCTCGAGCGTCACCAGCGTGATGCCGAGCTCACGCGCCAGCAGTGCCGTGCGCTCGGATGTCGGTACGCCAACGATCTGCCGCAGCCGGCCATCGGCCAGGCGTGCGGCAAGCTCACGCAGCATCCAGCCAGCAGTCGCGCCCGTTCCCAGACCAAGCGCCATGCCGCTCTCGACATAGTCCAGGCACCGTTGAGCAGCCATCTGCTTGTATATCTCCAGATCCTCCATGCCAACCCCCTGCCAGCAGACGTAGCGTACGATGACTCCCGGGTACGGACGAGAGACACGGTATGGTCCAGGCGCTTCACCCCCTCGTGAAGAGTGCACATCTTCGGGGGAAGGTTGAGCACGGCAATCGCTACACGGTGATCAACCGTCGCGCGGGAGAGATGTGGCACGCCTCAGCGCACCACAACAATCCGCAGCCGCTGTGACTGGTGCAGTGTGCACATGAGATCGTAGGTGCCAGGATTATAGTAGCGCTGTTCGAACTGCTGACCAGGAGCGATCTTAAATGGGCCAACCTGGATGGGCTGGACATCCTCATTACGGATCACGAGGGTATCCTGGCCACGCAACGACAACTGAATGGTTGGCGGAAGAACGTCCAGTTGTTCGCCAGCCGCCAGCCGTGCGACACTCCCGTTCGGTACGGTAAACACCAGGCGACGCTCGGCTTCCTGGCGCTGTGATCCGTACCAGGCACCAGCGATTCCCGCGCCGAGAACAATGAATGTGAACGCCAGCAACGCAATTCGGTGCACCGACCACATCGTCAGGCGCTCCCTCGACGTACCAGGTAGCGCAGATCGCTCACGATGTCGTCAACGGCTGCACCGTGCGGGAAGAGGACACGCCAGCGACCTGCTGCGTCGATCACATAAATAAACGTGGAGTGATCGATCGTGTATTTGAGCGCCGAGCCGGGCAACTCGCGCCGAGCGTAGGTGACGCCGTAGTCTTTCACGATTGGCGCAAGTTCCGCTTCGCTGCCGCGTAACCCGATGAATGTGCTGTCAAAGGCTGTGACATATCGCCCCAGGCGCTCCTGCGTGTCGCGTTCCGGGTCAAGCGAGATAAACACACCAAGCACCCTGTTCCCCTCCGCGCCAAGCTGGCGTCGTGCCGCCGCCATGTCGGCGAGGGCCGCAGGGCACATATCAGGGCAGTTGGTGAAGCCAAAATAGATCATTACCACATTGCCGCGCTGTTCGCTCAGACGAAACGGCTGGCCGTGCTGATCGGTCAACGTGAAGTCAGGCGCCTCAAACGGCGGGTCGATAATACCGCCACGAAAACGGTACTCGCCACACGCAGCCAGCACCAGTACGAGCGCCAGCAAGGCCATCCAGCGATATCTTCGAAGCATACCACCCCAACCAGTGTGCAATAGTGGAACTGTCCGATGTCCTGATCTTCAATATCAGGGCTCAGACAACACCGCGTCACAGTATACCACGCTCACTCTGCATGATGCGTCTAGTTGACCGTGCGATTCGTATGTTGGGATGAAATCACAATGAGTGACAGCATCAGACTGGAGGACACAGACGTATGTCGAAACTGACGGTTGCAGGCCAGACGGCCGAATGGAGCGCTGATAAGCGACTGGTCAATGCTATCGAAGACATGGGAGTACACATCGGCCATCGGTGTGGCGGACACGCGCGTTGCACCACCTGTCGGGTGACATTCGTAACGGGTGAACCCGACACGATGACGATCGCCGAGTACCAGAAGCTGAGCGAACGTGGCCTGCTCGGTCAGTATCGCCTGGCATGCCAGATTGTCTGTTCACACGATATGGAGGTTGAGCCAGTAATGACCCTGGAGAACCAGGAAGGATGGAGCGATACCGGGCCACGCCCGGCTGATGTGGTCGAGCCGAAGGCCGAGTGGCTACCGAAGGACGAGGCGGCGCGGGCGGCAGCGTGACGATATTGCGGGGGAGGGGCGCACCGCGTCGCTACGATGGCATCAAGCGTTTCGATTCGGCCTCGATTGCTGCCAGGGCGCTACGCTGGCTCTCGTCGTGCGCAGCGTCTCGCTCAACCGCAATCCGGTATCGTAGGGCAACCAGCAGCGCCGTTCGTTGCACACCGGGCGGTTCAGCTTTTGCGCGCGCGAGCCGCCCGCGTAACTCTTCGATGACTGCGGCGCCAGTCGCGGCGCGACGACCAGTACGTGCCGCCGGGGTCCTTCCCGTCAACAGTGCAGCGAGCGCCGCCGCGCCAGCCTTCGACAGATGCTGGTTGGCGTTGCCACACTTCGGCGACTGAATGCACGCCGGACATCCATCGAGGCAGGGGCAGTCGCTCAGCAGCCGCCATGTCTGCTCCCACCACTGATCCGCCTGTTCATACCCGACCTGCGCGATTCCTGCGCCTCCGGGAACGCCATCATACACAAAGATTGTGGCTGCGCCGGTATCCGGGTGCGTTCCGATCGACAACCCGCCAATATCGGCGCGATCGCACTGGGCAAATAACGGCAGCAAGCCGATCGCTGCATGCTCCATAGCGTGCAGTGCATCCAGCGCATCATCACACTCCTGCCCTACGCGCCGGCAGACCGGCTCAGGCACGGTCCACCACACGGCGATTGTACGGAAGGTCTGCGGCGGTAACACCAGATCGTGCTCGCTGAGCACCGCCTCACTATAATGCTGCTTGCGCCGGTATCCCACAACGCGACGCGTGACTTCGACGACGCCGAGGTGCAGGCTGGCCGGCCCGACCTGGCGCTGCTGACGAACGTGCTTGATTGCGATCTCGGTCTCATCAATTGTCTGGGTGTAGTACTCCAGTTGTGTACGGCGCGCCAGTGCACGCCGCGGCGCCAGTTCCGTCACCAGAAATGTGTCGCCCTGATGCATATAGACGGCGCCGGGAAATGCCTCAAATGGCGCGCGTGTCGCGGCGATCTGCTCGATCCGGCGTCCAGTGTCGCTATCTACCAGCTCCACCGGTTCGCCATCTGCGTTGCGGATGTTGACACTTGCGGCCGGACGCACGTTACCTGCATAGGCAGCCCGCCCATCGGGCAATGATGCGAGTTCGCCATGCCGCATGAGCCAGTCGCGTAGCGCAGCGAACGTTGTGCCGAACCAGATCTCGTCAGCGTCGTGCAGTGGCAATTCGGCGGCAGCACAACGGAGCTGATCGCTGAGGATGTAGGGATTGTCGAGGGCCACACGCGCATGCTCGTGCGACCGGGCAAAGAACTCTGCTGCATGGCGCATGTAGAATTGATCAAGCGGGTCATCCTGTGCGACAAGCACCGCCAGGCTACGGCTCTGTGCACGACCGGCGCGCCCGGCCTGCTGCCAGCAACTGGCAATTGTTCCGGGAAACCCACCCATCACGACGGCGTCAACTCCGCCAATATCCACGCCAAGTTCAAGCGCATTGGTCGAAACCAGGCCCCGCAGTTCACCATTCAGGAACGCCTGCTCCAGGCGCCGGCGATCGTCCACGGTGTAGCCGGCGCGATAGGCGGCAACCTGCTGCCCATCACCCTGCGTACTGGTGTGTCCTGGGGTACGCTGCGGCGACTGAGCGGCGGGCATCGCTCCGTTGTTCTCCAGGGCCTCACGGGTATAGCGCAGCACCAGTTCCGCACCACGGCGAGTACGAGTAAAGGCCAGTGTCTTGATTCCGGCGCCAACCAGCAACGCGAGCAGGTGTGCAGTTTCGACGTTGGTACTGCGCCGCTGCCCACCTTCGCCGGCCAGGGATCGCGCCGGCAATGTTCCGCGCCGCTCACCGCTCCTGTCACGGAGCGGCGGGTTCCACATCACAAATGTTCGTGCGCCCTGCGGCGCACCGTCATCGTCTATCACATTCACCGGAGCGCCGATCAGCGCCGCCAGGTGTTGTTGCGGATTGGCGCTGGTTGCAGAACAACAGATAAACTGCGGCGCACTGCCATAATAGGTGCACAGGCGGCGCAGGCGGCGAATGATCAGTGCGGCGTGGGTCCCGAAGACGCCACGATAGATATGTGCTTCGTCCAGCACCACAAACCGCAGCCGCGCAATCACCACCGCCCAGCGCCGGTGGTCGGGCAGCACCGTGCGGTGGAGCATATCAGGATTCGAGAGCACAATCTGCGCCCGGGCACGCAACTGGTCACGCGCAGAGTGAGGGGTATCGCCATCGAGGGTCGCAGCCATGAGCGCCTCCTCGCCTTGAGTGCGCGCAAGCGCCGCAAGCAGGTCATTCAAGGCGCGCAACTGGTCCGCAGCCAGTGCCCTGGTTGGAAAGAGGAACAGCGCCCGCGCCGCAGGATCGGCCAGTATTGCTTCAAGCGCCGGAAGCTGGTAACAGAGCGTTTTACCAGATGCCGTTGCCGTCACAATGCCCATGTGATCGCCGGCGCGCGCCGCATCGAGCGCTGCCGCCTGGTGAGCATAGAGACGAGTAATACCGCGGGCGGCAAGCGCTTCGGCGAGCGGTAGCGGCAGCGGCCGGGCAGGATCGGCATAACGCGCCGGGCGCGACGGCAACGATTCAACATGGGCGATCTGCCCGGTATACCCGCGCGCACCGCGCAACAATGCTACAAAATCGTTCATGGTAACCGGTGATCGCGATAGTGCCGCAATGGCTGAGCACGCAACTCAGCAGCCTTTTCTTCCGGCGACGTATCACTGAGGAAGTTTCCACCACCGATCTCCGGGCCGGCCAGGTACTTCAGCGTGTTCGGGCGGCGTAGCGGCGGCAGAAAGCCGATGAAGAAGTGAAAATCACGATAGTCGCCGCCATCGGTCGGCGCCTGATGCAACGGCATGACGTACGGGAATGACTGGCGCCACAGGTTGTCATACCGCACCGTCACATTCTGTAACGCGCGCGCCAGACTCTCCACCTCGGCATCGTTGAGGCCGGTCACATGTGGCATGCAGCGTTTCGGCGCTACATAGACCTCGTAGGCATAGCGCGCGAAGTATGGCACAAACGCGATAGCATACTCGTCTTCATACAGGATGCGCCGGGCATCCTGTTGTTCGGCGGCAATGATATCACCCCACAGTGCGCGGCCAGTCTCGACGCGATACCGGCGCTGAGCGTCGAGCTCGGTATCGAAGGTGGTCCAGGTGAAATTGGTTGCGTAGATCTGGCCGTGCGGATGAGGATTGGAGACCCCGACCACTTCGCCTTTGTTTTCAAAGATCAGCACCTGGCGAACTTCCGGTCGCGCGCCGAGATCGCGTGTCTGCTGTTGCCAGCTCTGCACAATTGCGCCAATACCGGCCACATCCATTTCGGCAACTGTCAGATCGTGCCGTGGTGAATAACAGATCACGCGCGCCAGGCCATCGGCGCGGCGCACGCGGTACGGCAGCGGCGGGAGCGCCATGTCACCCGGCGCATCCGGCCCGACGCACGGATGATCGTTATCAAACACAAAAACGCCGGCATAGTGCGGGTTCCGCGTGCCACTGACCCGTACATTGCCGGGGCAGAGATAACAATCGGCAACATAGGCCGGCGGCGGTTGATCCTGAGCGCCCACCGTCTGACCGATCCAGGGTCGGCTTTGCCGGTGTGCCGCCACAATCACCCACTCCTGGCGCAGCGGATGCCAGCGCTCCTCCCAGACGCCGGTATGTGTATTGTGTGTATCCGCCATTCATCGGTCCCTTTGCCCGGCTCTCACGATAGCCAGGCGATCGCGGCGCGCTGGCGCGCCCCTGTCATATGGCATCGTACGACAATTATGCGTCCGAATTCTGATCGTAATCTGCCAGCATGATGTTTGCCGCCGATATGATCAAATCATAATATACGATTAAGTATGAAGTGCACGACATTCATCACAATGTATGAGGTTGGTATGAGCCACGTCTGCGCTCGCCCATGCCCGGTCGCCTTTATGTATCGCAACAACCTGGTTGAATTGCGTAATCACCTTGCCGCAGGGCACCGCTGTGCCGATGCCTGGGTTGCGCTGGCGCACCTGTTGCATGCTCCGTGGCAACGGGTCGAATGCCTCGAACGCGCTGCAGCCATTGTACCGGATGATCTGGTGCTCCGCATAGCTTACCTCGAACATTATGTTGCGTTGCATCCTGACGACGCTGAGGCCGCAGCCGATCTGCGTGCGAGTCGCGCGCGCCGTGCGATCGCTGGCTACAAGCCACGCATCTTTCGCTACCAGGATGCAACGGCGCCCCTTGGCGCCATCCTCTGCGCCATCAGCGCGATCACGTGCGAAGACATCGAACTGGCGCTGGAAGAGCAAGACCGCCTCAAACACCTTGGGCATCCGGTGCTGCTGGGTGATCTGCTGGTAGCGCGTGGCAGGATCACGCCGGAGGTACTGGCGCGAGCGCTGATCCTGCAGTTTCGTGTACGCGCGACGAACGGCGCCGTGCCACAGGTTCTCGGTGAATACCTGATCGCCGAAGGCCACCTGAAACCGGAACAACTCGAGCGCGCCCTGGTGGAACAGATCCGTCTACGTCTGGCGGGGGCTCACGAGCCGCTCGGCGAGATTCTGCTGCGTCACGGCGCGGTGGATGTTAGCGCGCTGCAGCATGCGTACCAGAAGCAGATGCGCGATACCATGGCAGCATATGTGTGAGGCGTACAGCGCAGGAACGGATGGATCCATCCTCGCGTGACCCGACGGTACTACCAGTCTGACGCTGGCTACAGAACATATCCTCGTTTGCGAGCAACCTCTTCTTTATGCTTCCGAAACAGGATATCGCGTTCCGTACCTTTGATCTCACGCGAATACGTACTGAGAATCCGATCGACTTCGGCATCAATTTCCGCTTCAACCTGCAAATCGGCAACGATGAAATCATAGATGGCCTTGACGCGTGCAGCGCGCCCGGTGCCGCCGCGCGCACCGACAGGCTCCTTATAGGCCAGCAGGCCACGCTGTTCCAGCTCATCGTGCAATCGCTCGGCAATGCGGCGAACCTTATCCTCACTCAGGCGCATACCCTACTCCTACAGTTTCACTTTGCCAAGCTCGGCCTCCAGCCGGCGAACCAGCGTGCGTAACGTTTTGATCCGCGCAAACCGCTTATCATCAGCCTCGACGATCGTCCATGGCGCTGCTGGCGTTGACGTGCGCAGCAACATTTCATCGGCGGCCTGCTCATACTGCGACCACTTTTCGCGGTTGCGCCAGTCCTCATCCGTCAACTTCCAGGCTTTGTAGGGGATCGTCTGGCGTTCTTCGAAGCGCCGTAATTGCTCTTCGGGGCTCAGATGCAGCCAGAACTTCACCACAACCGTACCGAACTCCACCAGCTGGCGCTCGAATTCGTTAATCTCGGCATAGGCGCGCTGCCATTCATCGGGGCGCGCAAACCCTTCAACTCGTTCAACAAGCACACGACCGTACCACGAACGATCGAACATCGCGATCTGACCACGCGGCGGCAACCGGCGCCAGAAGCGGTACAGGTAATGATGCGCCTTATCCTCGCCGGTCGGTGCGGCAATCGCGTGCACCACATAACTTCGCGGGTCGAGTTTCTCGGTGATACGCTGGATGGTACCGCCTTTACCGGCGGCATCCCATCCCTCAAAGACAATCACTACCGGGCGTTTCTGGAGATAGACCTGAAAACCGAGCAGGCGCAGCTTCGCCTGGAGCTGATTGAGCTTGCGATCATAGGTGCGAGCGTCCAGTTTGCGGCTCAGGTCCACACGGCGCAGCACACTGACCCCGGCCGGGCTGATTGAAGCATGCGCATCCGGCGATGACGCTTCAACCGATGCGCCATTGTGCGGCGCTGGCAGTGGGATCGGACGAGCCCCGCCCGTGCGCAGCAAGTCAAGGCCGCGGCGAAACGATACCCCGCTCGTATCGAGCATCTCCTCACGCGAGGCGAGATCGGGTAGCGAAGGGCGACCAATGCGCGCCTCAAGCGCATTCAGAATGGCATCGAACGCCGCGACGCGAACATAATGGGCACTGGTCGCCGGCAGCACAATCCATGGCGCGTACGGCATATCGGTGCGAGCAATCATGTCTTCGACCGCGTCGCGCACTTCATCGTAATGGCGATGTTGCCACTGGTCGTCTTCAGTCACCTGCCAGGCCGTGGTTTTGTCGCCAAGCAATTTCTTGAAACGCCGGCCCTGCTCCCCACGCGAGATATGCAGCCAGAACTTCAAGATCACCGCGCCATCGTCGGCGAGCTGGCGTTCGAATGCGACAATATCCTCGCAATGACTGCGCCAGTCGGCGACGGTCACTTCCTGGCGCACCCGTTCGGCGAGTACCTGGCGGTACCATGAGCGATCGAAAATCGCGATCTGGCCATAACTGGGGGTCTTCAGCCAGAAGCGGTAGAGCCAGGGATACTGTAGTTCATAGGTGCGCGGCGGCGTAATCGAATGTACCCGCAGGCCACGTGGGTCAAGCCGGCGCGTAATGACACTGATGGTACGCACCTTGGCTGCTCCGGCCCATCCTTCAAAGAGGAACAGCGCCGGTACGCGCGCCTCGAACAGTGCCTGCTCCATGTGGTACAACCGCGTCTGCAGGTCAACGAGCCGCTGGCGATACTCATGTTTGTTGAGCCTGAGATCGAGGTCAATCTGTTCAAGCACGGCAGTTCCCCTTCTCGTGGCCACAACCGGTGCCTGGATTATAGCATGCGTCACAGGGCCCGAACGTGGACCATCCAGCAGGCGCGCGACAGCAGCTTCACGGACGTTTGCCCGTTGCCGGTTCCACTGATGTGGCGCTACGATCCCCGCTTCCGCGCCAGCGCCTCCCGGTACAGGAGCACATATTCCTGCGCGCTGCGTTCCCACGAGTAATCCTGCGCCATTGCCGTGTGGATCATCTGCTGCATATGATGCGGGCGATCGAAGTACGTACTGATGGCCCAGCCAGTTGTGTAATAGACGGCGTGAACGCTCGATTCATAGAACTTGAAGCCAGTACCGGTACCACTTTGCTCATCATACTGCTGCACCGTATCCTCGAGCCCGCCCGTGGCGCGCACAATCGGCAGCGTTCCGTAGCGCAGCGAGTAGATCTGGTTCAGGCCACATGGTTCGTAACGCGACGGCATCACAAAAAAGTCGCTACCGGCTTCGATCCAGTGCGCCAGTTCATCGTTATACCCGATAAAGCTGCCGATCCGGCCTGGATAGCGGCCGGGAAGCCGGCCATAGAATCCCTCCAGCCCTTTGTCGCCCGAACCGAGAATGACGAACTGCACCAGCGCCTGTTGCACCAGGCCTTCGATCGCGCCAGCCAGTAGATCGAGCCCTTTTTGATGCACCAGCCGGCTGACCACACCCACAACCGGCACGTTCGGATCCAGGTCGAGCCCGAGGCGCAACTGCAACTCGCGCTTGCAGATTGCTTTGCCTGACATGTCTCTGGCGCTGTAGCGCGCCGGGATCAATGAATCAGTCTCCGGGTTCCACTGCTGGTAGTCCACACCATTGAGAATGCCACGGTATGCGCTGCCGCGATCATTCAGATACATCGCCAGCCCGTACCCACCCTCCGGCGTGCGTGTCTCGTTGGCGTAGGTCGGGCTCACGGTGTTGATCATGTCGGCATACTGGATGCCGCCTTTGAGGAAGTTTATCCGCCCGTGATCCTCGAACTTGTCCGAAGTAAAATTGCCCCACTGCAATCCGAGATAAGGATAATTCGACGCATCGTACACGCCCTGGTACGCAATATTATGTATCGTCAGCACACTGGCGGCGCCACCCAGCACCGGATGATCCCAGTGCCAGATCTTCAGATACGCCGCAGCCAGCGCCGTCTGCCAGTCGTGGGCGTGCACAATGTCGGGCCGGAAGCCCATATCAATGCAGAGCTGCAATCCGGCACGCGTGAGAAAGCCGAAGCGACGCGGGTTATCCTGATAGTCATTGTAATCCGCATCGTGATAGAGGCCAGGTCGCGCGAAGTACTTGTCGCTCTCGATAAAGAAGACCGGGACGCCGTCAACGGTCGTTGTATGCACCGCGCACCATTCCTGGCCATCGCCCATCCAGACACCCATGGGCGCGAGGAAGAGGCGCAGATCGAACCGCTCACGATTGATCATGCCATACAACGGCATAATGACGATGACATCGTGCCCCATGGCGCGCAGCACCTTTGGCAATGCGCCAACCACATCGGCCAGGCCGCCGGTTTTGGCAAACGGCACGCATTCTGATGCGATCATGGCGACCTTCAGCGGCGGCGCTGCCTGCTGGACGGCTTTTCCGGCTCTGGTGCGTTTCGGTCGTGGCATCGTTCTCCTCTCTTCATCCCTCTATCAAAGCGATCTGGCTGCGCCGGAAGGCAATTACGGCCCGCCCGCCGCCATAGCGATGCGCGCCGCGTTCCAGTACCACGCCATCGTATCCTTCGCGATCGAGCCACCACTCGATCATGGCATCGGCGCGCATGTCGAGACCCAGGCCGGCTGCATCGTGCGCCATGCGGCGCTTGAGTTTCGGCCAGTCGCCGCTGCGGCAGACCAGTGGCCGGTGCATCAGGACGCGATAGAGCCGCTGCACCGCGCCTCCCAGGCGCAGCAACGCGCCGATTGCGGAGACTTCGATCAACGGAATACCGCGCCCGGCGATCGTACGCTGCTGTGCCGGGTTCGGCATGCGGAACAACCCGCGCACTTCTCCCTGTTGTGCCCAGGTTTCCGCCTCGCGCGCAACCATCCGCTGCACCTGTTCCGGGTAGTCCGACACGCGCCTGATGCGTGGCGGCGCCATGATCTGTATCTGGGGCACGGCCAGGTCATAGCGCGGCGCATCTCCTTCTGACCACCATGATGCAGCAACCTCCATCGGCGGGTCGGCGCCGATCCGGTAGCGAAATCCGCGCCGTGTGCGCCCCTCGTCGGCATGGGCCGCAGCGGTGATCCGGACGTGAAGTTTCATGCCCTGCGCTGCATCGGGTGCGGCAAACCAGACACGCTCCACCGCAAACCGCACCAGATCACGACTGGTACCGTCGCCGGCCCATGCCTGCCCAAGTTTCTCCCAACCGTTTTCGATCAGGCCACTCCACCCGCCGACGACCGCGCGCAGGGGAGCATAAATCGCAACAATATCGTCAGGGCCAGGTAGCTCTGGTGCGAACCACAACCCTGGCGGGACGGCACCCGACGAGGGCAATTGCACGGTGCCGCCGACCACTGACTGCTCGGTACGCGCGTTGGCGAGTCGCACTGTCGGTCCCGTCGCCACGGGATGATCGGGCTGTGAGGATGGTGGCGCGTCCTGCGGCGTGTGATGCCTGAGCGGATGACCGCACTCGATGCAGAAACGCGGATGGCCAGGCGGCAGAGGCGCGCCGCACTGGCCGCAAAATCGAGGCACAAGGCGATCGCTGCTGTTCATGGCAGGCTATTATACGCTGAACTGGATCCCCTGTTTGTGGCAACCCGCGCCGGAACCGCGATGTCAATCATTGGCGTGCCTGAACGCAGCTTCGAGGCAGGTACGCAGCTCACTGGTATCGAATGGCTTATGCAGAAAGCCAGTCGGTCGCAGCTGCGCAAAGCGTGCCGCTGTCTCCTCACTGGCATACCCACTCATAAGCACGACCGGCGCTTCGGGGCGAACCTCCCGTATTGCCTGGAGTGCCTGTGCACCGCCCATAACCGGCATTGTCACATCCAGCAGCACACAGGCGATCGTGTCGGCATGTGCCGCAAACAGATCGACCGCTGCCTGACCATCAGGCGCAACCAGCGTCTGGTACCCCAGACGCTCCAGCATACGTGACGTTACCGTACGCACCGCCGCCTCATCATCAACAACCAGTATCCTGCGTTCGCGATCAGGAACCGCAGCTCGTGGCGCTGGCGTCTTCTCTGGCGGGAATACATTGCCAGTTATGGCCGCCCCGCAAACCGGCAACACGATACGGAACACACTGCCTGCGCCAGGTGCGCTTTCGACCTGCAGCGCGCCGCCATGGCTGCGCACGATCCCCAGCGTGGCCGCGAGACCGAGGCCGCGACCAGGTTGCTTCGTACTGAAAAAGGGGTCGAAGATACGCTCGCGCGTTGCCTCGTCCATACCACACCCGGTATCACGAATCTCAATCAGGGCATACTCGCCCGCAGGCAACGGCGCGCCGATCCAGTGCGATGCAGTATCATCCGCTTGCAGCGTCCGCCGATCGGTCACAACAACAATAGTGCCGGGGTTTTCGCCGATCGACTCAACGGCATTCATCATCAAGGCTGTAAGCATCTGCTGCAACTGGGCGCGATCAATATACACCGGTAGTGCACCCGGAGCGAGCCGATACTCAACGGTAATCGCAGCAGAGATCAACGTGTCCAGCAGCGCATCAAACTCACCGATGGTGGCATTCATGTCAATCGTTTCGCGCATCACCCGGCCATGGCCGGCATAGGCCAGCATGTGCCGCGTCAGATCTGCGGCACGTTTCACGGAGACTTCGATCTGGCTCAGGCAGGCTCGCGCCGGCGATTCAGGCGGTAGCTCAAGCAATGCCACGTTCGTGTTCCCCATCACGCCAGCCAGAAGATTATTGAAATCATGCGCCACGCCGGCAGCCAGAACACCCAGGCTTTCGAGGCGCTGCCGCTCGAGGATGGTGCGCTCGAATGCCAGGCGGTTCTCTTCCGCCTGACGGCGCTCGGTCAGATCGAAGAAGATACCCAGCAACTCATGGGGCTGGCCATTGGCATCCAGCAGGAGCGTTCCCTTCAGCAGCATATGAATGACCCGGCCATCCTTGCAGATATAGCGTTTCTCAAGGTCAGCATCACCACCCGCTGCCATGATGGCATCGCGCAACCGGTGACCGACTGCACGATCCTCAGGATGGGCGATACTATTCAACTCGATGCCCTGCAATTCAGATGCATCATAGCCGAGCATCACGCTCAACGCCGGGTTAAAGCGCTTCAAGCGTCCCTGGAGATCAGTGATCGCCATAGGCACAGGTGCACGCTCAAAGGTAGAGCGGAAGCGTTCCTCGCTGATGCGTAAGGCAGCCGTAGCAGTGCGCTGGCGACGCATCAACCGGAACAGGCTCTCACAGGCTATCAGTGTCATAACTCCACCGGCCAGTACCGTTCTGAGCGATGCGGCAATGTCGGGGACAATGAGTACCAGTGTGCCAACCACAACGAGCAGCGCAAGACCAAGCACGAGCAGATACAACCGTCGCGGGAAGAGTGCTGCACTGAGAATCACCGGCCAGACGAGCAAGAAGAGCCACTGATCGTAGCTCCTGACGACCACCAGGGTTGCGCTGGTGAGCAGCGCCAGCGCCAGGTACCCTGTGACAAACAGCCCTGGACGCGCGGCAAGCGCCCGAAACATGTCACCCTCACACCACAACTACACCCTATCAGGCATCCTGGTGACATTGTACTCCACACCGGCACCAGATGGCGGCGCATGATGTTGCATCTTGCTGAAGCATGGAGATGAAGCGTGCATCAGGGGGTGCTGATGGATCGCGGCTGCACCCATTCGATGACCAGGAACGCCGCCAGGGTCACGCCCATGAGGATGGTGCCCAGGGCCAGCGCCTGCCCATAGTTCGCCGCACCGGGCTGGCCAAGCAGACGCGCAATCACGACGGGAATCGTCGGGTATTCAGGGCGCGCCAGCAACAGTGCCGCGCCGAAATCGCCGAGTGACACGGTAAATGCGAATAGCCCGGCGACCAGGAGCGCTGGCGCCACAAGCGGCAGATCCACGCGCATGATGATCCGTGCCGGCCCGGCGCCCAGCACACGCGCCGCTTCACGAATGCGTGGATCGATCGCCTGCAGCGCCGGTGTCAGGGAGCGCACCACCAGTGGTAGCGCCAGCAAGGCATGCGCCACAGGGATGAGCAATGGCGAGCGCAACCATCCCGGCGGGCCGAAGGCGACGATATAGCCGAGGCCGAGGACGATCGCGCTGACGCCGACCGGGAGGATGATGATGCCGCCGAGAATCACGCGTGCGATCTGCCGGCCGGAAACACGTCGCCGGGTATGCGCGATCGCCACGCTGCGCACAGCGTTGCCGGTCAGGGCATAGGCTGCCGGTATACCGACCAGGAGTGCCAGGAGCGTTGCAGCGCCGGCGAACAGAAGCGAGTTCGCCAGCGCAGCCAGCGGCGGCACGAAGAATAACGATCCTCGCCGGTTCTCGCCCAGCATGCGGTAGTACTCCAGCGTCATGCCCTCAACGCCAGGCGTCAGGCTGGTCAGCGAACGCAATGCCAGCGCGGGTAATGGCGCCATCAAGAGCAGCACCAGTAGCATGCACCCGCCAACCAGCAACCACGCCCGACACGTTTCCGGCGGGCGAGCACTGGCTCCTGCCGGTCGCAACCGCAACGCCACCGTACTGCGACGCTGCAACCGGTCATAAACGGCAGCGGCTGCCAGTGTGGCGCACAACTGCACAAGCGCAAGCGCGGACGCAACATCCAGTCGCAGGGCCTGCGCTGTCTGGCGGTAGATTTCAACCTCGATGGTTGCCAGGCGCGGGCCGCCAAGCAACAACACGACGCCAAAACTGCCAAAGGTAAACAAAAAAACCAGCAGCGCCGCCGCGCCGATTGCAGGCGCCAGGAGCGGTAGCGTCACCCGCCGGAGCGTCGCGCGGCGGCTGGCGCCCAGCACGGCTGCCGCCTCTTCGAGCCGTGGATCCAGCACGCTCCAGAGGCCACCGACCAGGCGCACAACAACGCTCAGATTGTAGAAAACATGCGCCAGCAGCACCACGCCAAGCGTATTCAACACGTCAATCTGTGGCGCCGCCGCGCCGAATATCCCCGCCAGGGCATCGTTCACGATACCGTTCCGCCCCAGTAGCGCCACGAACCCTGCTGCTACGACAACCACCGGCATGACGAATGGCGCAGTTGCCAGCGCATACAGCGCGCTACGGCCCGGAAACCGGTAGCGCGCCAGAACATACGCAGCCGGCAGGCCGGCAAGCAGGGTTAACCCGGTGGAAAGTACCGCCTGCCAGCATGTGAACCAGATGACCGACAGGATGAACCGGTCGGTGAATGCGGGAAACCCGCCAGCCAGCCCTGATCGCAGGATCATGGCAAGCGGATAGAGCAGGAACAGCGTCAAAAATATGACCGGTACCGCGTATATTGCATAACGAAGACGCATTGGTCGCCACCGAAGCCCCTGAACCTGCCCCCTGCCGGCTGCCGGCCAGAGCGCGCCTGGCCCTGCCTGGCGTCACCTGAGCACAATCTGCGTCCATTCTTCGATCCAGCGCTCACGGTTCCGCTCAATACGTTCGGGCGCAATGATCGCCGGATCGGACGGGACCTGAGCGAAGCGAACGAACACATCGGGAAGCGCGGCATCCGGCAAGACCGGGTAGACGAACATCTGCAACGGAATATCTTCCTGGAAACGCCGGCTGAGCATGAAGTCAATGAAACGGCGCGCCAGTTCCGGCTCGCGCGCGCCCTTCAGCACACCGGCGAATTCAATCTGCTTGAAACTCCCGGCCATCAGGTTGCCTGTCGGCGGAGTCTCCAGCTTTCCCTCGCTGAAAAACACCTCAGCCGCCGGACTGGTGGCATACGACACGACCAGTGGGCGCGGCCCCTGGCCACTCGACCCGCTGAAATGCGTGTAGTAGGCATCGTTCCAACCCTCGGCCACCAGCACGTCGTTCGCGCGCAGATCGCGCCAGAAGTCGCGCCAGGTGTAACTTCCATCCTCACCGAAGGTTGCGATGGTTGCCATGAGGAATGCCAGGCCCGGCGATGATGTTGCCGGATGTTCCACCACCAGCAATCCTTTCCAGGCCGGTCCGGTCAGGTCGGCAAGTTGTTGCGGCGGCGCCAGATTGCGCGCTTCCAGGAACGCGCGATCATAGTTGATCGTCACATACCCGAAATCAATCGGAACCAGTCGCGCGGACGGATCGAGCTTCAGATCATCCGGTATGGCCGCCAGCGCCGGAGACTGGTACGGCTCGAATATCTCGGCATTGAGCGCCCGGCTGAGGAACGTGTTGTCAACGCCGAAAAATACATCGGCAAGTGGAGCATCCTTGCTGAGAATGGCCTTGTTCAACGCGCTCCCCGCGTCGCCGGAAGGCAGCACTTCAACGCTGACGCTCTGTTCGCGCTCGAAATCGGCCATGACATCTTCGGAGACTGCAAAGCTGTCGTGGGTCATGACAACCAGGCGTCGCTCGCCCGGCGCAGATGCCGGCGTTGGCGGGCCACCCGTTTGTGCCGCGCCGCCACAGGCTGCCAGGAGCATGGTTGCCAGCACCATGACGACGATCCCCCACGCGGTATGCACGTACCGGCGCGCACCGCCTGCGAACCTCCTCCTCCATCTGGTACGCATCTTCTGCCTCCTGTCTTTCACTCCAGAGACCGATCGCACACACTGCGCCATGCAACGTCACGCCGGCTGAAAACACAACAGCCACCGACCCGGGTACGGTCAGCGGCTGAACAGCAGATACGCTTCCCTACGCCGGTATGATCCGGGTCAGGTTCGAAGGGTCGGCGGCATCAATCGGGCCGCAATCTCAGCCGGGCTCACCCGGCACCCCTAGCAGTGTGTGATCTATTAACGGAATCACAATAGCACGCGGGAAGATGCCTGTCAAATAGAGTCAGCGACGTCAGTGTTCACACGTCTCGAAGGCAGGTTGTTTGCGAAGGCGGGGCGACGTGCCATCGCCGATTCTTTTTCCCGAGGCTTCCCCTGGACCTCCGCTCATAAACAGTTATGCGGCGGCCCTCTGTGGAGGTGATCTGTGGTACACTGTGGCAGCCATGACACAGACATGCACAAACGCCGGCTTGCGGAGTGATGCGACCAGCGCGAGAACACACGAGAATCCCTGTGGATGATCGCAGGTGCCCGGGCGCGCGGTGCGCCTCGTAGTAGAAGCCCCACATGGTCTTGCCCGTGACTGACATGCCGCTCTCGATGACCTGGCAACGCCCTGAACCACAGCGATTCCTTTCTGATGTATGGCATCTCGCCGGTATCGCCTTCCTCATTGTACTGGTTGTATTTCCGCCTGCACCGGGGTTACAGCGTTTCGCAGTCGATGCGCCTGGCGCCGATGCGGTCTTCGATGGTTTCTGGGGCGTTGAAGGCAGTGGCGCGGCAGCGCTGCGCTGGAGCGACGGGCGAAGTATCGTGCGTCTTGGCGGCTACCGCGAATATCGCGCCCTGGTGCTGTCGGCGCCGTTGACGGCGCCGCAATATCCGGATGCTCCGCCGGCAACATTGACCCTGTCAGCTGACCGGCGCACGATTGCCGTGCTTGACATTCCGCCGCACTGGCGAACATACCACCTGTTGCTCATGCCCGCGGCGGCAGCCTGGCAGCAACCGGATCTGCGCCTGATCGGACGTGCGGAAGCCAGCGGCACGGATGATGATCGCCCGCTTGGAGCGGCAATCGGCGCTGTACGTGTGCGCCCACTGGATGAGCGATTGCCGCTGCCGGCGGCGCTGCGCTGCCTGACGGTTGTGCTTGTCGCATGGCTGGCGCGCGCCTGGTTGCAGCGCCTGCTCCAGCCATTGCCGGCAACGGCACTGGCCCTGGCGCTGGCCGCAACCCTGGTCGCCGGCTGGCACATTGCCCCGCCGCTGCTGGCTTCGATCCAACCATCATTCTGGGATCTGGCCGTAATCGCTGCGTGTGGCGCAAGCGCCCTACGGTACCTGCCGAATCACGCCGCAGAGCCGACGGCCACACGCCAGTCTCGCGCCTTTGCCGCGCTGTTCGCACCGCTTGGCGCCCTGCTGGCAGTCAGTATCGTGTGTTCACTGTTCTGGCGCATCGGGTTCGACTCGGCAATCATGCTCTACCTCGGCTGGCTGGTCGATCGCTTCGGCAGCGTGCCGTACCGCGATTTCTTTGAGCAGAATATGCCCGGCGTCTATCTCTTCAATGCTGCCATCGGGCGCATATTCGGCTTTGGTGACCTCGGCTTCCGGATGGCTGACGGCGCCATGCTCCTTGGAATACTCACGAGTACGGGGTTTGCGTTGCGATCGCTCGGCGCGCGAGTCGCCTGGGCGGCAACCATTACCTTCGGGTTACTCTACCTCGGCTATGGCATGTACATGGGGTTACAGCGCGAATTTGTGATCTTGCTGCCGATCAGCCTGACATTGCTCCTCACACATCCTGCAGCCGCTCACGGCGATGCACGGCATTTCTATGCTCGCCAGGCGCTTGCCGGCATGCTCTTCGGCCTTGCGGCGACGATCAAACCACACGCCATCATTGGCCTGCCGATCGTGGCGACATGCTCTGCGCTGGCGCGTACTCCGCCGGGTGAACGACCATCGCTCCGTCTCGTTGTCGTGACCCTTGCCACCACAGCCGCCGGCGCCACCGTGCCGCTGCTTGCAACCGCTGGCTATCTGTGGGCATCCGGTGCATTACCCGGCTTCCTCGACCTGGCAACTGGCTACTGGCCGCTCTATGGCCGGCTCGATAGCCTGCACCGCACAACGGACGATATCAATTATCCATTGTATCTGTTGCGTGGCTGGCTTGAACTTGGTACCTATCACCTCTGGTTGATCCCGGCTGTCATCGGCAGTGTGGTCGCGTTGCGTGACGAGCAGCTCGATCGCGATCACCGGATGTTCGTCTGGATGCTCGTGGCGCTGGCAATCGCCTACAGCCTCTACCCGATCCCGGCCGGAAAGTTCTGGACCTATCACTGGTTGCCGCTGGCATTCTTTCTCACCATCCTGACGGCGCTCTGTTTTCGTGTCGTCAGCGCGCCAGGAAGGTGGCAGGTCGTGGCGCCGATCATTGCCGCTGTGGTGATCGTCACCGCGGCGCGGCCGGCGCCCGAGTTGCTCGATCAGTTGATCGGCCGGCCGGTGAGTAGCGCGAAACTGGAACGAACCGACCGGATCGCAGCATTCCTGGACGAACATCTCCAACCGGGTGATCGGGTACAGACGCTCGACTGGACCGGCGGCGCGATTCACGCGCTGCTGATCGCCAAGGCTTGCCCGGCGACGTCCTTTGTGGAGGATTTCTATTTCTACCATCATGTGTCGCACCCGGTTATTCAACGCCTGCGCCAGCGGTTCCTTGCCGAACTGGATCAGGCGCAACCGCGGTTTATCGTCCAGGTCACTGCCGAAGACAAACCGTGGGTCAACGGCCCCGGCACGACCCGCAGTTTCCCGGAGCTTGAACAACGCCTAGCGGATGGGTACCAGCCGGTGCTCACGCGCCATGATGTCATAATCTACGAACGTCGCGCACCGTAGAGCGGCAAGCAGCAACCGTGCTTCGCGGACACGCCGCCGTTCCTGCGCGCCGCGCCCCCCACCGGGGTGTAAGGTTGTTGCACGTTGCTATAGCCATGCGTCAGTCGCTCGAACAATCACTTCCTGGGCGCTCCCGTACTGGACCAGCCAGCCGCACGTTCCTCCCTGCACCGGGCGAAGGCGCGGCGCTGATTCTGCTCATAGCGCTCTGTGCCGTATTTTTGTTTGTCATGCAGCAGAATCCTGCTGGCTACACGCTCGACGGGCCGGCGGATACGCTTGACACAAAGGGTCTCTATGGTATCGAACGCAATGACCAGTTCGCCTATCGCTGGTCGGGCGGCAATACCGAGGCGCGTCTGCCGCTACGACACAACAGCGGGCGCAGGTACATCGCGGTCGTGACGGCGCTGGCGCCGCAACCCGAAGGTCCGCAACCGATCCGCTTCCTGCTCAACGATCGCGTGCTCGCCGAGACGACGCCCGAACGTGCGCTACGTACCTATCGCCTGTTGCTTGATCCGGCGGGAGGCGACGCGGCCATGCGCTTTGGCGTGGCGACTCGGCCATTCCGCGCCGCCGGCGAAGGGCGCGATCTTGGCCTGATGATCACCAGACTGGAGATTTCCCCCATCGTTGCGATCGACTGGCCGCTGGTGCTCGGCGCGCCGGCTGGCTTGCTGGCAGTGTGGGCGGTAGCGCGGCGCCGCACCGATCGCGGAGGCGCGCTGGCGATTGTCGCCGTGCATACACTTGCGCTGATGGCTACCGCATCGCTCTACCGGCCGGATGCGCTTCCCTTCTTCTGGCTCGTTGTGCCCGTCCTGGTTGCCACTGCCGCCAGCGCCTTCATCGGTCACGCCACACCGGCACGGATCGGGCTGGCCGCGCTTCTGGCGCTTGCCGGCTACAGCAGTGTCATCTGGCCCGCTGGCTTCACCGACGACGCCTTCATCTCGTTTCAGTACGCGCGCAACCTTGTCGCCGGCCACGGCCTGGTGTTCAATCCGGGTGAGCGCGTCGAAGGGTATACCAACTTTCTCTGGACCATCCTGGCGGCCCTGGTGATCCGGCTCGGTGGTGATCCGGTCTTCTGGAGCTACCTGGCCGGTATGGTCATTGGCCTGGCGCTGGTGCTGCTGTCGTACCGGATAGCCGCGCGCCTGTATGGCCCGGCGTGGGGCCTGGCCACGGCCCTGCTGGTGGCGTCGAGCCAGAGTCTGCTGGTCTATACGACCCGCGGCGCCGGGATGGAGACCGGCCTGTTTGCATGGCTGATCCTGCTTGGGGGCGGGCTGTACCTGTCGGCGGGGCTGGTGCATGGCGCCCCTGTTGTCACCCGGCGACTCGCACTCAGCGGGCTGGTATTCGCACTGGCGGCGCTGACACGGCCGGAGGGCATCATGCTGGTCGGGCTGACGGCGGGGCACGGATTTCTGGCGGCATTGTGCGCGGAACCGGGCGGGCACATGTTCTCGCCGACACGCCTGGTCAGACGAGGCGCCCTGGACAACGCGGCACGCGCGGTGCTACCATTGATTGCGGCGTTCGCGGCCGTATTCGTGCCGTATTTTGTGTGGCGTCTGTGGTACTATGGCGACCTGCTGCCGAATACGTTCTACGCCAAAACCGGCGGCGGCGTGCAGCAATGGCTGCGCGGCCTGGAGTATGCCGCCGCTTTTGCGCGGATCGCCGGCGGGCCGCTCCTGATCATCGCTGTCGTTGCACCGTTCCTGACGACAAGCAGGCAACACCCGGCGGAGCGGCTGATCGCTGCGCTGGTCGCACCCGCTGGCTATCTCTGGATGGTGTGCCTGGTCTATACTGCCTACATCATCATGGTGGGCGGCGATCATTTTCCCGGCGAGCGTTTCTTCGTGCCGCTGGTTGCATGGCTGGCAATGCTGATCACCGCCGGCATGGCGACGCTGGCTGCCCGCCCGTTCGCCCGCCGTGCGCCGCGAACGACGCGGCTGGTGCTCGTGGGGGCGCTCGCCGTGGCCGCGCTGGTCGCGCTGAACCGCGGCGACACACTCGACCGGCGCGTTCGCGGTAATGACGAAAGCGTCTGGATCTGGGCCGATCTCGGCCTGTGGCTCAACCAGAATACGCCACCGGATGCCAGCATCGCGGCGGGCGGCATCGGCGCAATCGCCTATTACTCGCAGCGCGAAACGATCGACATCTATGGCCTGGCTGACCGGCACATCGCACGCGTCGAAGTCGAAGGCATGGGCAGCGGCGCCGCAGGGCACGAGAAGCGCGACCCGAACTATGTGCTCAATGTGCGCCGCCCGACCTACATCCCGCGTATCTGGGAGGATTACTTTGGTGGCGCGGGCGTCCTGCGCGCGCGGTATGAGTTGATTGACATTCACACCACGCGTGGCTACACCCTGCAACTGTGGCGACGATTGCCGGACATGCCATGACGATCCTCTATTTCATTCCACGCTACGACCCGGCGCTTATGGGAAATCGCATTCACGCCGAGGTGATCGCCGCCTGGCGCGAACGTGGCGTTGACAGCGAAGTGATCACCCTCGCAGCCGGTATTTCACGCCTGACCAGTACGACACTCGAAGGGATCGTCGTGCACTCCCTACCGGTCAGTTCGACGATCGCGTTGAAGGCTGCCAACCGCGCCATGGCGCTGCCGACGAGCTACCCGTACCTGGCCGGCGCCGCCCTGCATTACCGGCGCTTTATTGCCGCGCGGCGCTATGACCTGGTCCACGTGGAAACTGCGTTCCCGCTGGGGCTGGTCGCCGCCCTTGTGCCACGCTCCATCCATCCGCCGCTGGCCGTCACTCTCCCCGGCGCCGACATCATGAGCGAACCAGCGTTTGATTATGGCTATGCGCGCTTTGCAGCCGTACGGGCGCTCCTGCCATTCGTGTTCCGCCGCGCCGACGTGTTGCGCGCCGACTCGCCGCAGATCCGCTCGCTGGCGGTACGCCTGGGTGCCACGCCGGCTAAGGTGACAGCCATCCCATACAACATCACCGCCGATAGCTATCCGCCTGCCGGCATGAGCCTGGATGCATTCCGGCGCGCCAGCCGGCAGGAGATCGTCGCACGGCATGGCCTCGACCCGGCGCGACCGATCGTTGTCAGTCTGAACCGGTTGCATCCGTTCAAAGGTATCGAATACCTGGTGGAAGCCATTCCCCATGCGCAGGCCAGCGGCATTGATCCGCAGGTGCTGATCATTGGCCCGAACCGTAGCACAAAGCGCTTCGGCGATTACGGTGCCTACCTCGCTCGCCGGGCGGAGGCGCTCGGCGTTGCAACGACGATAACACTGGTCGGCGGCATCCCGCACGAAGTGGCGATGACGTACCTTGCGGCCGCCGATGTCGCTGCGGTGCCATCCGTCGCCGAGTCATTCAGCCGGGTCGTGGTCGAGGCTGCGGCGGTCGGCACACCACCGATCGTCACCCGCACCACCGGTGTAAGCGACTATGTCGCGGAGGCTGGATGTGGCCTGGTCGTGGAACCGGAGAGCGGCCAGGCAATCGGCCTGGCACTAGCACGGCTGCTCCGCGAGCCTTCACTCTGGCAGGCGTTCGCACAACGCGGGCCGGCGCTGGCGAAGCGCTTCACATCGCAGACGATCGCCGGGGAATTGCTGCGGCTGTACGCACCATGGCTCAGGGGGATGGGCAATTGAGAATCGGGACTACCACCTGACCCGCAACAAAGATGCGTATTTGCTACATCGCCTATCCAAACAGCCTGCGTCTGCGGTCAGCCAACGCGGTGCAGACGCATGCGACGCTACGCGCGTTGAAGGCGCTGGCGCCGGAGACGCTGGCGATCGTGCCACGTGTGGAGGGTGGGCCGAGCGCGTTTGACGGGCTGGCGTTGCATCTGCCACGGATCGCGATTGGCCGTCTGTCACGACTGTACCGCTCAACGCTGTGGTACTACGCCGAGCGTAGTGTCTATGCCTGGCTGGCGCTCGCTGTGCTGCTCTGGTTGCGGCTGGCGCGGCGACAGCGTTACGATGTGATCTATGTGCGCGAGGTGATCTGTGCTCTGTGGCTGGCGCTGCTCGCACCGGCTCTGACCGGCGCGCAGGTCGTGTACGAGGTGCACGACCTGGAGACGCGCAACCCATCACGGGCGAAAGAACGCTGGGTGCAACCGGTGGTGCACCTGATCGACCGGCTGGCGCTGACGCGCCCTGCAGCGCTGACGTCGTTGACCGGCGCATTTCGTGACCTGCTGGCCGCACTTGGCATACGCAACTCGCGCCAGGTGGCCGTTCTGCCCGACGCGTATGACGACGAACGGTACATCCCTCAGGCGCGCGATGCTGCCCGGCAGGCCCTGGGGCTCCCCGATGCTCCAACCGTGGTGTATGCCGGCCTGACCTTTGCCTATCGTGGCCTTGACCTGCTCCTCGATGCCGTCGCCGATACGCCTGCCGTGCACTTCATTCTGGTTGGCGGGCGCGACCAGGAGCGCGCAGCGCTGGCAGACCAGGCGCAACGTCTCGGCATCGCCGGGCGTGTGACCTTTGCCGGGCCGCAGCCACAGGAGCGTGTGCCGCTCTACCTGGCGGCTGCCGATCTGCTGGTTATTCCGGATACGGTGACCGATGTAACCGCCTCGCCGCTGAAACTGTTCGAGTACATGGCGATGGAGCGTGCCGTCATCTGCCCGGATTTGCCGGCGTTGCGCGAGATCACCGGCGGCGACGGCGCATTGCACGTGCCGCGCAGCGACAGCGCCGCGCTGGCCGGGGCCATACGCGCATTGCTCAACGATCCGCTGCGGCGAGAGGAGCTTGCGGCACGCGGACGCACGCGCGTCCTACCGCATACCTATACGCAGCGGGCGGCGCGGCTGCTGGCGGTCTGCACACGGGTGGCGGAGTCGGGCAGAGAAGCAGTCGTACATGACGTGTAGGTTGCCCCTCCCTTCCAGGTCCTGTACAATACCATCACGATGTTAGCGTTGCCGCAATCGAGCCAGGCAGGTGTTATGTCCGCACTGTCGCGTTTCGAATCGTTCATGGAGAATATCGTCGAGGGGTCCGTTGCCCGGCTGTTCCGCAGCCCGGTGCAGCCAGCCGAGATCGCCAAACGCCTGGAACGCGCCATGGAGGCCAGCCAGACGGTCAGCGTCCGGCGTATCCTGGTACCGAACTATTACCGCGCCTATCTGAACCCGCAGGATCTTGAGGCATTCAAGCCCATCCGCGCTGAGGTCGAGCGCGAGATGGCAACGTACCTGGCAGAACTGGCCCAGGAACGCGGGTTCAGCATGGTCGAACATCCGCGTGTCGAACTTGTTGCTGATGCGGGTGTGCCGCGCCGGACAATCCAGGTGCTCGCAGAAAACCAGGCAGCGCCTGCGGGCAACGATCCGGCAAGTGATACCCAGGTGATCCCGGCCCGGATCGTCGCTGCACCGGCAGCACGCGCCCGCCTGCTGCTGGCCACGGCAAACGGTGCCCATGTTATCCCGCTCGACAGTACGCTCCTGACGATCGGGCGCGGCCTCAATAACGACATTGTCCTGGAGGATGCGCGCGTATCGCGCAACCACGCGCAGCTCCGCTACCGCTCTCGTCGTTTCTGGTTGACCGATATGGGCTCAACGAACGGCACATTCGTGAATGGTGAGCCAGTGGCTGAGCGAGCATTGCGTGACGGCGATGTTGTGTCACTCGGCGGGCTGGAACTGACGTTTCGGGATGTTGACCGCTGAAGCGCCCACCACCTGGCCCGATGTTTGACCTCGCCAACACCTCGATAGATGTTCTCATGCTTGTGTTGCGGTTTGCCGTCATTCTGCTGCTCTACTTCTTTTTGTGGCAGGCGCTGCGGGTCATGATGCGCGACCTCGCATCTGCAGGGCAATCAGGCAACGCCGGATCATCCGCCAGCCCCTATGGCCGGCTGGTCGTATTGCGTAGCGGCCAGAGCGGCGTCGCCGTGGGCAAAGCGTTCCCCCTCAGCCCGAGCACCATCATCGGTCGAAGCATGGAGCAGTGCGAGATCGCGTTGAACGACACGTTCCTGTCACAGCAGCATGCCCGCCTCGAACTGCGCGGCAACCAGTGGGTGCTTGAGGACCTGCACAGCACCAATGGCACATTCGTTAACGACATTGAGGTGCGCGACGCAACCATCGTCGAGGAAGGCGATATTATCCGCGTCGGGCGCATCGAGATGCGGCTGGTCGGCCCCTGAATACCCGAAGAACGGATGGCTGGAAGGCATTGCGCGTGCAGCGACGCAATCTCGATTCTTTCCCAACCGCTAACCCGTGGTTGCGGCATTTTTACCAGTTTGTTTGCGCCTTCACGAAGGATTGTGATATACTCAACAACGTCGTTGCGACCGCTGAGATACTGCCCTGAAGGAGCGTGGCCTGATGCTTGCAAACTACGCTTTTGTCGGCGTGTTTTTTGTCGCTGCGGTCATTTTTCCACTGATCCCGATCGTTGCAGCTTACTTTCTCGGGCCAAAACGGCCAACGCCCACCAAGCTTGATACCTACGAGTGCGGCCTCGAGGCGGTCGGCGACATTCGAGTACAGTTCAAGGTGCAATACTATCTCTATGCCCTGGCCTTTGTTATCTTCGATATCGAGGTCGTCTTCCTCTATCCATGGGCGGTCGCCTATGGTGAACTGGGCCTTTTTGCGCTGATTGCGATGGCAGTCTTCCTGTTCAGCCTGGTGGAAGCCCTGGTGTATGCCTGGAAGAAGGGCGCGCTCGAATGGGTATAGGCCACACGGCATTCTAGAATGGCAGAATGATGTCCGACGATCGAGAGATCCAGCTCGAAGCCGAAAAACAGGGTGTTTTTCTGACGACCATGCAGCGCTTCTATAACTGGGGGCGCCGTTCTTCGGTCTGGCCGCTGTCGTTTGGGCTGGCGTGCTGCGCAATCGAAATGATGGCCACGGGCCTGGCGCGCTTCGACCTGGCACGGTTTGGCGCCGAGATGTTTCGGGCATCGCCGCGCCAGGCAGATCTGATGATCGTCGCCGGTACAGTCACAAAGAAGATGGCGCCGCAGGTGGTGCGGCTGTACAACCAGATGCCCGAGCCGCGCTATGTTATCTCGATGGGTGCATGCGCCACCTCGGGCGGGCCGTTCCGCGACGGCTATAATGTCCTGCGCGGTATTGACCTGCTCCTTCCGGTTGATGTTTACATTCCGGGTTGCCCCCCTCGCCCGGAGGCGCTGCTCCATGCGTTGATGACGTTGCAGGCGCAGATCGATAACCAGCGCCTGAACCGCGTGCGCTGGTACGGCAGGCGCGAGGCCAGGGACTTTCCGGTGCCAACCTTTGGCAAGCAGGGCCTGGAGATTGACGGGCAGTTGATTGACCCGGTCGGTGGCTTGCCGCTGGTCAGCCCGTATACTTCCCCCTTGCACGGTGAAGAGCGCTCGGGCACCATCGAGCATCCTGAACTCGCGCGCCAGTTCCCGATCATGGATGAGACGGTTGAACTGGAGACTCCCTACAAGGCGGCGGGCATTGCACCTGAGATTGCGATCAACGACCTGAAGCGCCCCGAGTCCGAGGTGGATCATGCCCAGGGTTAACGCCGCCGAGTTGAAGGAACGCCTGGCGCACGATCTGCCCGGAGTCCTCGCCGAAACCCGTACTCGCACGCCTGCCGATACCGGCCACGCGCCGGGTGACGGTAAGACGGCGCGGCCCAGGCGCGGCGAGCACACGCCCGTCGATCTGCTTGCGACTGACGATGCGGTCATCCATGCCGACCGTATCCCCGAGGTGGCGCGGTATGTTCGCGATGTCCTGGGATACGAGTTACTCTCAAATATCACGGCCGTTGATTACCTGGCCGATGGCGTGATTGAACTGGTGTATCACTTCTTCCACCTCGGTGGCGGCGCAGAACTGGTCATCAAGGTACGTGTGCCGCGTGATGCGGCCGTCGTACCGACGCTGACCGCCGAGTGGCCCGGCGCCGATCTGCAGGAACGCGAGGCGTTCGATCTGTACGGCGTGCTGTTCCCTGGCCATCCGAATCTGACCCGCATCTATATGTGGGATGAGTTCGAGGGATGGCCGATGCGCAAGGACTACCCAAAGCAGGGCGACAAGTATTTTGGCGACGCCGAGGAGTAGAGGCGCGACATCAGGTGTGCCATGTTTCAGACGCAGGAACTCCAGATCAATATCGGCCCGCAGCACCCGTCGACTCATGGGGTGTTCCGTATGATCGTGACCGTGGATGGTGAGACGATCATCGATCTGAAACCGGTATTTGGCTATTTGCACCGCAACCATGAGCAACTTGCCGAGGTGTCGACCTATATTCAATCCATGCCCTACACCGACCGCCTCGACTATTTCAACTCCATGGCCAACAATCACGCCCTGGCCCTGGCAGTGGAGAAACTGGCTGGCATCAGCGTACCGCAGCGCGCTGAATACATCCGGGTGCTGATGGTCGAGTTGACGCGTATTCTGAACCACGCCGCAGCGGTTGGCTTCATGCTCAATGATATGGGCGCCTGGCAGACGCCGCTGATGTTCGGGATGCGTGAGCGCGAAAAGATCCTTGACCTGTTCGAAATGGCGAGCGGCGCCCGCATGATGTGTAACTACTTCCGCTTCGGCGGGGTCTGGCGCGATCTGCCGCCTGAGTTTCTGCCGCAACTCAAGGATCTGATGCAGGCGCTGCCGTCGTTCTTTGATGAGTTCGAGCGGTTGCTGAAAGAGAATGAGATCCTGCTGTCACGCACGGTGGATATCGGCATCCTGCCTAGAGAAGTCGCGGCATCGTATAGTGTGACCGGGCCGGTACTGCGCGCCTCTGGCATTCCATATGATGTACGCCGCGCCCAGCCATACAGTGTGTACAGCGAGCTTGATTTCGACATTCCGATCGGGTCGGTCGGCGATGTCTATGATCGCTTCCTGATTCGCATCGAGGAAATGCGCCAGAGCTACCGTATTTTGCAACAGGTGATCGAACGCCTGCCTGATACCATCGGCGGGCATATTAACCCTTCGATGGCGAATATCGGCAAGCAGAAGGCGCTGCGCCCACCACCGGGCGATGCTTACGGCCGGGTCGAGTCGCCGAAGGGTGAACTGGGCTTCTACCTGGTCAGCGACGGGAGCGAGCGACCGTATCGCTACAAAGTGCGCGCGCCGTCATTCATCAACCTGTCGCCGCTTGGCGATATGTGCCGCGGCCACAAGGTTGCCGACGTGGTGGTCATTCTCGGCAGCATTGATATTGTGATGGGCGAAGTGGATCGGTGAGACCCTTTACCATCCGCATGGCCCCTGGAACATAGAGGACGCTGCATTGACGACGACTGACATCGAACGCGGCAAGGTATATGTGATCGACCGCAGCCGGCCACGACTGCGCGCCGGGCAGGGAATGCTCGCCGGGCTTGACATCGTTATTCGCCATTTCCGCGATGCACTTACCCGCAAGCTCGAAAAACCAAGCCAGAGCAGCGGCATCTTTACCGTGCAGTACCCGGAAGAAAAGCTGACCTTCCCGGAAGCGTTCCGTAATTTCCCGATCCTGCTCTATGACGATGAAACGGGCCAGGAACTCTGTACGTCGTGCTTCCAGTGCCAGCGAATCTGCCCGCCGCAGGTTATTCATATGACCCAGGCCAGGGATCCGGCTACCGGTAAAGCCGTTCCGGCAGTGGCCGAATTCATGATCGAGTACGATGCCTGTATGAGCTGTGGCCTCTGCGCCGAGGTCTGCCCCTTCGATGCGATTAAGATGGACCAGGAGTTTGAACTCTCCACCGATGTTCACGGCGGGTTGACGATCAACAAAGAAGGGCTGAATCGCCCTGTATCGTATTATGAACGCCTCGCACCGACGTTCTGGGCTGAAGTGAAAGATGGCGCGCTGAAGAAACTGCAAGGGAACATCAAGCGCCGCCCGGATTTGATCGGTGTTGCACCGCAGATGGTCGAGAAGATCAAGGCGCAGCGTGCTACATCTCGGGCCGCTGACATACCTGCTGCGACGCCACCGGCCGCGCGAACGAAGCCGGCCACGCCGCCGCCCGCCGCTCCGGCAGAACCTCAGCCGGGGCCGCTTAGCGCGGAGGAGAAGGCCGCTCGCCTCGCCGCCATTCGCGCCGCCAATGCTGCGAAAAAGACGGCCGCCGAACCTGCCGCGCCGCCGGCTGCCGCTACCGCCCCGGTTGCTCCGGACGACAAGGCCGCTCGCCTCGCCGCCATTCGCGCCGCCAATGCCGCGAAAAAGACGGCCGCCGAACCTGCCGCGCCACCGGCTGCCGCTACCGCCCCGGTTGCTCCGGACGACAAGGCCGCCGAACCTGCCGCGCCGCCGGCTGCCGCTACCACCCCGATTGCCCCGGACGACAAGGCCGCTCGCCTGGCCGCCATTCGTGCCGCCAATGCCGCGAAAAAGGCTGCGATGAAGCGCGAAAATGGCGAGGAGCAAAGTTAATATGACGGACATCCTGCGATCGCTGATCGGCAATGCCCTCCCCGACTGGCTCATCGTTCTGATCGCCTATCTGCTGGTAACCGTCATTGTATTGCTCTTCGCGGTCGGCAACTTCATTATGATGGTCTGGGCCGAGCGACGTGTCGTGGCACGCATGCAGGACCGCCTCGGCCCGAACCGGGTCGGGCCGGCAGGGCTGCTGCAACCGATTGCCGACGCGGTCAAGATGTTCACCAAAGAAGACATCGTCCCTCGCACTGCCGATCGCTGGGTGCACCTGCTGGCGCCGGTCGTCTCGCTGGCGCCGGTGGCGTTGATGCTCGCTGTCATCCCCTGGGGGCGCGGCTGGGAACCGGTTGATCTTCATGTCGCCATTCTGTATATTCTGGCAGTTTCGGCGGTGTCCGGAGTTGGCCTGATGATGGCCGGCTGGGGATCGAACAATAAGTTCGCGCTCCTCGGCGCGATGCGGGCTGTGGCGCAACTCGTCTCGTACGAAATCCCGGCTGTAATCTCGTTGCTTGCCATCGTTATTCTGGTGGGCGGCATGTCGCTGGCGCAGTTGCCGTATCTGCAGGCAGGCGTGCCACTGCTCGGCGCGAGTATTATCTGTGGCGATCCCTCAGGTTGTGCATCCTGGCTCTATTCGACCACGACACTCTTCCCTGGCTCAACACAGGCACCGGTGCAGGTACTCGATGTCGGTCTCGGCTGGCTGGTGTTTACACCGGTCGGGTTGCTGGGTTTCGCCATCTTTTTCATCGCGGCGCTGGCCGAAGGTGAGCGAACGCCGTTCGACATCCCGGAAGCGGATTCAGAAATCGTCGCCGGCTATATGACCGAGTATAGCGGCATGAAATTTGCGGTATTCTATATCGCACAGTACATCCTCAATTTCACCCTCGCCGCGCTCGCAGCAACCGCATTTCTCGGCGGATGGCAGGGGCCCGGCGTGGCTGCTCTGGCAAGCATGGGAGGCCCGTGGATCCATGCCGCCGCGGCACTTTCGGCGATCTATTTGCTGGCCAAGATCTGGGTATTGTTCTTCGTGATGATCTGGTTGCGTGGCGCGTTCCCACGGCTGCGCGTTGACCAGTTGATGGATTTTGCCTGGAAATTGCTGTTGCCGCTGGCGCTGGTAAACATCGGTTCCGCTGCACTCGTTGTGTCCATCACTCAGTGGACCGGTGCACAGTGGGGTGGCCTGGTCAATCTTGACGCCCTCACGACCTGGCAACGCCAGCTCATTGCCGTGGCCGTCAGCGCGATCATCAACGGCGCGGCAACCTACTGGATCCTGTCGATCAATCAGCGCCCGGTGTTGGAGCCCGAAGCGCGCGACGAGGAATGGGCAGCGACATGAATACGTTCATCACCATCCTGTTTGTGGTGTTTGCCGTGTACATCCTGGTAGCTGCGATTATGACCGTCACGGTGAAGAATATTGTGCATGCCGCCCTGTGGCTGATCTCGTCGTTCTTCACAGTCGGTGCGCTCTATCTGTTGATGGAAGCCGAGTTCATCGGCGTGGCGCAGGTGTTGATCTATGTCGGCGCAGTATCGATTCTCATCCTGTTCGCCATCATGCTGACACGTGACCTGGAGGGGACGCAGAACCGCCAGATGACCCCACGCTGGTGGATCGCGCTGATCGTGCCTGCGGCATTGTTTGGCCTGCTGATCACGCCGACGGTGCTGACCTATCAATGGCAGTTGCCGCCGCCTGCGCCTGCCGGGCAGTCCACGCCTATCGCCGGAGCAGCGCAGATCGGCACGGCCTTCGTGCGCGAGTACCTGTTGCCGTTTCAAGTGGCCTCCGTGCTGCTGACGGTTGCCCTGATTGGCGCGGTTGTGATCGCCTTCGAGGAGCGTGAACGCCGCCGCTACGTGCCGACACTGGCGGAGAAGGTGCGCCAGCAACAGCGAGTACGCCGGCCCGATCCGGCGGCATCGGCCATGCAATCGTCCGAGACTGCAGGAAGCGAGACATGATTGCGCCGTAATCTGGCGGTTGTGGTTCCACGTCCATCTGCACGAGAGGCGCAGTATGCCATCAATGACCGAAGCCGTGCCGCTTTCCTGGGTGCTCTTGCTTGCCGGCGCCCTGTTCTGTATCGGCCTGTTCGGCGCGCTGTCGCGGCGCAATACCGTCGGTATTCTGCTGGGCATCGAGTTGATGCTGAACGCCGTCAATATCAATCTGGTGGCGTTCTGGCGCTACCTGGAGCCGAATGTCGTCGCCGGGCAGACGTTTGCGCTATTTGTGGTGACGGTCGCCGCCGCAGAAGCGGCTGTCGGTCTGGCGATGATTATTGCGATCTACCGCTCCCGCCAGACGGTGAATGCGGACGAGGTCGATAGTTTACGAGGCTAAATCGTACGTACGCTGAACGTGGAACGTGAAACGTGGAACGCTGAATGCTGGTGGAGCCATACATGGCCTGGTTTCTGCAAAACGCCTGGCTCATTCCGCTGCTACCGCTGCTCGGATTCGGTATCATCACCCTGACACCGATTCAGCGGAACAGGAATGCAAGCGCCTGGCTGGCAACGCTGCTGATGGTCGGCGCGACGGTCATTGCGATCGGGACGGCGGTTGAGGTCGCCGGGCGCGTGGTGGTCGGGCCTGACGGGACCGTGAGCGTGGCAGGGACCGAGGCGCATGGCGCGGATGCGGAGGCTGCCACTGAGATCAAAGCCGGCCACGGATATGAATGGCGCGAACCGAATATCGTCCGTACCATTCGCTGGGCACCGGCCGGTGGTGACGAGCCATTCACGATGGGGTACATCGTGGACCCGGCCGTGGCGGCCATGCTGGTGATGGTAACGATCACGGCAACGTGCATCCACCTGTTTTCAGTCGGCTATATGGCACATGATCCGCGCCAGGCGCGCTTCTTCTCGTTCATCTCACTGTTCAGCGCGGCGATGCTGGCAATGGTTATGGCCAGCAACCTGTTGCTCTTCTTTATGGCCTGGGAAGTGATGGGCCTTTGCTCGTATCTGCTGATCGGCTTCTGGTATGACAAGAATTACGCCGATCCAGCGCAGATAACGCCACGCCAGGCAGCGATCAAGGCCTTTATCACCACGCGCATCGGTGATGTGCTGCTGCTGGTCGGGCTGGCCTGGCTCTGGACCGAGGCCGGGACACTGGAACTGGGCGCCGGACCGGGGCAGGTGTTCAACCCGGCATTACTTGAACGCCTCGCAACGACGGCCACCGGTACCGGCGTGAGCGCAGCCACCGGCATCGCGCTGCTGATCTTCGGCGGCACCGTCGGCAAGTCGGCACAGTTTCCGCTGCACGTCTGGCTCCCCGACGCGATGGAAGGCCCGACCCCCGTATCGGCCCTGATCCATGCAGCGACGATGGTCTCGGCGGGAGTGTTCCTGACGGCGCGCACCTTCCCGATCTTCGAGGCAAGCGAGGCACTGCCGGTGGTGGCAGCAGTGGGCGCATTCACCGCACTGTTCGCAGCATTGATCGCCCTCGGCCAGTTCGATATCAAGCGCATCCTGGCCTATTCGACTCTGTCGCAACTCGGGTTCATGGTAGCAGCGCTTGGCGTGGGCGGCTGGGTGGCGGCGATGTTCCACTTGCTGACACACGCATTCTTCAAGGCGTTGCTGTTCCTTGGCTCAGGATCGGTCATCCACGGAATGGAGGCCACCGTCGGTCACGACAGCAATACGTCGCAGGATATTCGCAATATGGGCGGGCTGCGCCGGTTTATGCCGGTAACCTTCGTCACCTACATGGCCGGGTTCCTTGCCCTGGCCGGCTTCCCTGGTTTTGCCGGCTTCTGGAGCAAAGACGAGATCCTGGCCGACTCGTTCCGTACCAACACGCTGGTGTGGGTGGTGTTGAGCCTCGCGTCGCTGCTGACCGCGTTCTACATGACACGCCAGGTGATGGTGGTCTTCTTTGGAACGTTCCGTGGCCACCATCCGCGCAAGCAGCCGCATACCACGCACGGCGATCACCACCATGAGGCGCACGATCCGCACGAAAGCCCGTGGACCATGACGGTTCCGCTGGGCATCCTGGCGCTATTCGCCGTGTTTGCCGGCTTCGTCAACTTGCCGTACGACGGCTACCACCACCTGGCGGAGTTCTTCGCCCAGGAGGCCGGTAAGTTCAATGTGCTGGTGATCTGGGTCTCCAGCGCCATTGCGGTGCTCGGGATCGGCCTCGGCTGGCTGGCGTACCGCAATGCATTCGCATCGGCTGAAGACGCCGATCCGCTACAACGGTTGCTGCCCGGCGCATTCACGGCGCTCAATCGCAAGTTCTACTTCGATGAAATCTATGCCGCCACGTTTGGCGCAGCCGCCGGAGTGCTGGCGCGCGCATCGACCTGGCTCGATGAACGGGTGCTTGACCGGGTGGTGCTTGATAGCGGCAGCTTCACACGGTTCCTTGGTCAGGTGAATTTCATCATTGACGACACGGTGCTGAACGATGGCGCCGACCTGCTGGCGACCGGCGCACAGTCCGCGGGCGATGGGACGCGCCGCAGCGTTACCGGCAAGATTCAGGATTATGTCGCGCTGGTTTTCGCCGGCGTCGTTGTTCTGGGTGTCATTTACCTGTATGTGGTGCGGTGAACTGGAACGTTGCACGTTGCACGTTAGGGTGATCCTATGGCGTATCTGTCGTTCTCGTCGGCGCCTCTACTCACACTGTTGATCCTGTCGCCGCTGGTGGGGTTGCTGCTAACGGCGCTGGCGGGTGTGCTGCGCCTCGACGATCGGACCGTCAAACTCGGCGCGACCGCCTGGTCAACCGTGCCGCTGGCGCTGGCGCTGATCGTCTGGGCCGGGTTCAGGCCGGATGCAGTCGCCGATGGACAGGGCGTGGTCCAGTTTGTTGAGAAGCTCCCGTGGGTGCAGGCGATCCGCGTTGACTATTTCGTCGGCGTGGATGGCATCAGTATGCCACTGGTGCTTCTGACGGCAGTGATGGCGCCTGTCGCGATGCTGGCCTCGTCAGGCATCGGTGAGCGGGTGAAACTGTACATTGCCCTGTTGTTCCTGCTGGAAACGGCGATGCTGGGGTACTTCCTGGCACTGAACTTCTTCTTCTTCTTTATCTTCTGGGAATTCAGTCTGGTGCCAGCCTACTTCCTGATCCAGAACTGGGGGCGCCGTCATGCGGGCGATGCCGACACCGAACAGCGACGCCGGGCCGCAGCGCTCAAGTTCTTCGTCTATACCATGGCCGGTTCCATCGGCATGTTGCTCCTCTTCCAGTTCTTCTACGTCGCGACCGCCGCCGCCAGCATTCCGACGTTTGACCTGATCACACTGGCACGCCTCGGCCAGGGGTTGACCGTTGAACGCGCGGTGCTCGACCCGGTCAATCTCAGTCTGCGTGAGATCATCTTCAATTATGTCGAGCAACTCGGTATCAGCGCCACGCTCGGGCGTTATCCGTTGCTCTACACCTCGATCGCATTCTGGGCCATTTTCGTGGCCTTTGCCATCAAGCTGGGAATCTGGCCGTTCCATACCTGGTTACCGGACGCTTACAGCGAAGCGCCACCGGCTGCATCCATCCTGCTGGCGGCGGTTATGTCAAAGATGGGTGCGTATGGTATGTTGCGCCTGATGTTGCCACTGGTTCCTGACGCGGCCCAGTATTTCGGGCCGGCCATCGGCGGCCTGGCGCTGATCGGCGTCGTTGCCGGCGCATTCGGTGCGCTCGGCCAGGTCGGTGGCGATCTCAAGCGCCTGATCGCCTACACGTCGGTCAATCACATGGGATACGTCGGCCTGGCGATTGCCGCAGCGGCGACGGCGGGCGCCGCTGACGCCGCCACGCGTGCAACCGCGATCAATGGCGCATTGTTCCAGATGGTGGCGCATGGTCTCTCCACCGGCGCGCTGTTCCTGCTGGCCGGCATGCTTGCTGAACGCACCGGCACGGACGACACGCGCGGGCTGGCCGGTTTGCGAACGACGATGCCGGTCTTTGCCGGTGCGATGGGTGTGGCGACGTTCGCCAATCTTGGCCTGCCGGGGCTGGCCGGGTTCGTCGGCGAGTTCTTCATCTTCCGTGGCGTGTGGGCCTCGCTCCCCCTGTTCGCCCTGCTGGCGACCATCGGCCTGGTGGTGACGGCCCTGGCGCTGTTGCGCATGTATGGTCAGGTGTTTCATGGCGCGCCAGCCAGGCACAGCGCGCTGCCCGACATGCGCCTGACCGGGCGCGAGTTTCTGGCGGTCGCGCCGTTGCTGGCGCTGCTCCTCATCCTTGGCGTCTATCCTGCGCCGCTGATGGATCTCTCGAATCGGACCGCAACGGCGCTGGCCGAGCTCTTCACACGAGCACTGGCCGGGGCATGAGAACGTTGAACGTTGCATGGTGAACGTTGCGCGTTCCACGTGGGGTGAACAGTTGCAGAACGGGAAAGTTGCATGAACCTGATCGATCTGCCGACAACGATTCCCTGGCTCAGCCTGATCTGGCTCAGTCTGCTCGTTCCGACGATGATCATCGCATTACTGAAACCGGCGCAGAAGCGCGAGATCCGGATCGTTGGCGCGACCTTTGCGTTCATATCACTGGTGTTGACCCTCCTCGTCTACGCCGCGTATGACTATCGTAGCCCGCAGACGTTCCAGTTCGTCGAAGAGTTACCCTGGCTACCGACGCTGGGCATCAACTATATCCTCGGGGTTGATGGCATTAGCCTGCCGATGTTGCTGTTGAACGGCATTGTCATCTTCACGGGGGCATTGATCAGCTGGAACATCGAGGAGCGGGCACGCGAATACTGGGTGCTGCTGTTATTACTTGCAGCCGGCGTGTATGGCGTGTTCGTCTCGCTTGATATGTTCCTGCTGTTCGTCTTCTACGAACTGGCAGTGTTGCCGATGTACCTGCTGATCGGCATCTGGGGCAGCACCCGCAAAGAATACGGCGCGATGAAACTGACACTCTACCTGATGGGAGGATCGGCGTTCATCATTCTGGGCATGGTGGCGATCTATTTCGGCAGTACGTTGCGCACATTCGATATGCGGTTGCTGGCGCAGTCGGCGCTGTTTACGCGCGAGGTGCAGATCTTCTTCTTCGTGCCGGTGTTCCTCGGGTTCGCCGTACTGGCCGGCATGTTTCCCTTTCACACCTGGTCGCCGACCGGCCACGTTGCAGCGCCGACGGCGGTTTCGATGCTGCACGCTGGCGTCCTGATGAAACTCGGCGCGTATGGTTGCCTGCGGGTGGCGATGTGGATCTTCCCGGAAGGGGCAAACTACTGGTTGCTGCCGATCGCGGTCGCCACGCTGATCAATGCGGTCTATGGCGCATCGATCGCCATGACCCAGCGCGATTTCAAATTCATGATCGGCTATTCGTCGGTGAGCCACATGGGCCTGACTCTGATGGGCCTGGCAGCGGCCAATACTATCGGCATGACCGGCGCGGTGCTCCAGATGTTCGCGCATGGCGTGATGACGGCGCTCTTCTTCGCTGTTGTCGGGCGCATGGTGTACGACCGGACGCATACGCGACAGTTCCCCGAGCTTGGCGGTCTGTTCGCGGTCATGCCGTTCGCCGCGATTATCTTCATCATTGCCGGCCTCTCGTCTATGGGCATGCCCGGCTTTGCCGGGTTCTGGGCCGAATTCAATATCTTCATGGGGATGTGGCAACGGTACCCGTTGATTGCGGTGCTCGCCGGCATTTCGATTCCGATTACCGCCGGCTATATTCTGATTGCGGTGTACCGGGTCTTCTTCGGCGAACTGAGGAACCCTGAGTTTCGTTCATTGCCGGCGCTGACACGACCCGAGTATGCGGCGGGCATTGTTCTGGCAGTGGTTTTGATCATCAGCGGGATCTATCCGGCATACCTGACCGAGCCCATTGAAGCAAGCGTACGGCCCATCGCCGAGGCACTGGCGCGTGCAGGCGCGCTGGGAATGCGGTAATGCTGAACGCCGAGCGTGGAGCACTCATATGTCTTTCCAGCTAACCGATATCCCGCGCATTCTGCCGGAACTGATGCTCCTGTTGCTGGCGCTGCTGGTGGTCGGTTCCGATGTGCTGACGCGCTGGGGACGCGATCCGAAAGCCCGGGCCGAACGCGCCAGGGAGGCCGGGCAGTTAACCGCCATTGGCCTTGGTCTCGTCTTCGTGGTGGCGCTGATCCAGAGCCGCCTGCTCTTTACCGTTCCTGATCCGACCGGTGGCCCGCTCGATGTGCTGTTGACCCTTGGCCGCAATCTGCAGGCAGGTGGGCCGGGCGGGCCAGCGTTGCTGGGTGCCTTCGCCACCGATGAGTTCACCATGGTGGCACGGCTGACGTTTGTCGGTGCCGCGCTGCTCACGTCGCTGCTGGCGATGGGATACCGCCTGACGGCCAACCCGGGCGAGTTCTACTCGTTGTTGATCTTTTCAACGCTTGGCATGTCCTTGATGGCGGCGGCGACCGAGTTCATCCTGGCGTACCTGGCGCTTGAACTATCGTCAATTGCATTGTACGTCCTGGCCGGCTACTTCCGCGAGAGCGATCGTTCGCCGGAAGCCGGGCTGAAATATTTCCTCTTCGGATCGCTCTCATCAGCCATCTTCCTCTATGGCATCAGCCTGGTGTATGGATTCGTCGCCAGTGAGAATCAGAAGGCCGGCGGCACACCGATCATTGCGACCCTCTTCTCTGAGGTCGGGCGCCTGGCGACCGGTGAGGCAGCCAGCAACCCGCTGTTGACCCTCGGCATGCTGTTTATCGTTGCCGGCCTGGGGTACAAGATTTCGGTTGTGCCGTTCCATAGCTGGGCGCCGGATGTCTACCAGGGGGCGCCGCCACCCGTCACTGCGTTTCTTTCAACGGCATCGAAGACCGCCGGCTTTCTGCTGCTCTACCGGTTACTCACCACTGCCTTCCCCGGCGCTGTCGGCGCGCCACGCCTCGAGACATTCAGCGGCTGGACCAGTCTGCTGGCCATCCTGGCGCTGGTGACGGTGATCGTTGCCAACCTGGCAGCACTACCGCAGACCAACGCGCGCCGCCTGCTGGCATACTCGTCGATCGGGCATGCCGGCTTCGTGTTGCTGGCTATCCTGTTGTGGACGTCGAGTTCGCAGGTGGATCGCGACTTTGGTACGATGGCGCTGTTCTACTACCTGATCACCTACACCATCACCAATGTAGGCAGCTTCGGTGTGCTGGCAGTCGTGAGCGGCGCCATCGGCAACGATGATCTGAGCGATATGAACGGCATGTGGCGGCGCAATCTGCCGCTGACGTTGATGATGACGATCCTGATCCTGTCGCTGGCCGGGATTCCGCCGCTGGCCGGCTTCTGGGCCAAGTTCTTCGTCTTCATGGCCGGTTACCAGGCGGGCGCGGTTCCTCTGGTGGCAATCGCCGTGGTTATGACAGTCGTCAGCCTGTACTATTATCTGCGGTTCCTCAAGGCGATGTGGATGAACCCGGCACCCGCCACAACGCCCATCGTCACACCACGGATCGCCAATGCCGCGATCGTTGCGTCAACCATACTGGTGGTTCTGCTCGGCATCGTGCCAAACCTCATCTGGGGCGCACTCAGCGGTACAACGGCATTTGCCGGGCGTTAACGCGGGAGCGGACGCCCGGCCGCTTCTTACGATTGCAGATTGTTTCGTTTGCCACGGCGCATCTGGAGGTGAGCAACCAGGTCGCCTGAAACGGTATTATGTCGGCTTCATTGACCCGTGCCGGCTGATCTTCATGAACCCAAGCGCGCGCCAGAGCACCCGCATCAGCGCGTGCCCGAAATCGGGCTTGAGGAACTGGTTCGGGCAACTGCCCGGGATGACGGCGATTCCGCTGGCATGGCACAGTTCCACGGCTGCCGGTGAGACGCTGGTGATGCTTGCCGCCAGCCCGGGCTTCGTTCCCATCATGCAGTGCATCCAGACATGCTTGATGCCCAGATCGACGCACTGCTGGACGATTTGATCGGTAACCCTGGGATTGGCCAGGATGAACACCGCGTCCGGCTTCTCGGGAATGGATGTCAGGTCTGGATAGCATGGATCGCCATCAAAGGTTGTCAGACGGGGATTGACCGCGAAGACTGTGTAGCCCGCCTCCTTGAACCGGCGATACCCCAGATTGCAGCCGGTATCACGCTTATCGGACACGCCAACCACCGCAATCTTTCGCTGAGCGAGAAAGTCCTGGACGAGCCGATCGATTTCGGCCATGATTCCCCCCCTTCGTCATGCGAACGCTGAGCCAGCGCACTGGCGCATGCTGTTCGACCAGGGAACACCATAGCACAGTATGGCGGCGCGTGGGGAAAGGTAACACCAATACGACGTGAAGAATCGGTCACACACCCGAATCCAGATGAGTAGCGATATCGACAGCCAGCGTGCCCGGGCATTTCTTATCCGCCACTTTGACCCGACATCCAGCCTCACCGCCATACCCACGGCTGGCGCGCGAAACTGGCAACCTCACCCATCGGTGAAGCGGCATTTAGCCAGGGCTTCGATCTGCTCAAACAACTGGCGAACGTATTCGTGCCTCGCTGGATGGCATGCTACCTCCACATCGGGCTCGATCATCTGGCCTATAATACCTATCTGGGCTCATCGCTTCGTACGACCATCATCAAGAGCATCTTGAGCAGGTGCAGGCGTGGCTCACGGAACATGGACACAGCATATGAACGACAGACTGAACCCCGCCTTCCTCGATGGTATCGCCATGTTGTTCGGGATCCCGGCTACCCGACTGTAGCCGGTGGTGGGGGGCATTTTGTGCATGTCTACGAATATACGGATGGTCATCGAGCGTGCATCCTACGAATCACACCACGTGCCGTACATGGATCTGGATTCCGGAGCCATGTAGTGCAGGCAGAACCTGGTCAGCCATACCGCTGTGCCGGTGTTTCGCGTATTCGTACTGGCGCCAGGTACCACGCCAGCGCAATTGCGGTCAACGCCATCGCCGTGCCAAAGGCGGCTACATAGGCGGCGACCGGGTACCTCCCGGCCGGATCAGACGCGAAGGCGCTGATGATCGTTCCCATTCCCCACTGAATGATGGCTGCGCCGCCGAAGCCGAACAGGTTGACGGCTGTGACGGCACGCCCGGCCATATGTGGCGGGAACAGCGGCTGGACCTGCGCCAGTGTCAGCAGGTTGAATGCGCCGGTGAAACCAAACACAAAGAACGTGACTGCGAGCAACGCTGGTGATGCAGGGTCGGGCAATACCAACGGCGCGAGCGACAACAGAAACAGTGGCGTTCCAACCGCCAGGACACGCTGCGCGCCAAAGCGGTCGGCCAGCCAGCCACAGAGCCCGTAGCCGGCAGCGACACCGGCGCTGATAATCAATAACAGGTTGCCAACGTCAATCGGCGGCAATCGCAGTGCATCAAACAGGTAGGGCCCGGCCCAGAGGGTCTGTACCGCCAGCAGCGTTCCGATCAAAAAGAAGTTGAGCGGCGCGATGCGCCAGAACTGGACGCTGCGGAAGATCCGGGCGAATCCCTCATCTGGCGCGCCGGATGGCGCGCGCCAGGCAACGCCATCTGGCGCATTACGCGTGCCGGCGGCGATCCCGGTGGCGCTGGCCCGCGCCGCGACCGCCCCACCGACAAAGACCGTGCGCCAGCCGAACTGCTGATTGAGCCAGGCCAGCGGCGTGGCCGCTGCCAGTGCGCCCAGTGCCCCGATACCAACCATCAGACTGGTGAACGTTGCGACCCGATGGGGCGGGAACCAGACGGCAAATGCTTTGACCGCGCCCATCAGATTGCCCGCCATCCCGATGCCGATCAGCATCCGTCCTGCGGCGACTTGCGGCAATGCTGATGCGGTTGCGAACAACAGGCAGCCGACAACAGTGGCAAGCATCAGTGCCGGCACGGCAACGCGCGGGCCGATGCGATCGAGGGCGACGCCAAGCGGTAACTGTGCAGCAGCAAAACCGGCATAGAACAGGCTCGTCATCATGCCCAGGTCAGCGGCGCTCAATCCCAGGTCACGTACCAGGTCGCCGGCAATCACGGCATTGGCCGCGCGAAAGAAATTCGACAGGAAATAGCCGATGCCAAAGAAGATAAAGACGGCAAGCGCACGGTTCACCCCCTGTGCGCGGGGTTGTGCGGCGACCTGATTGTGCGATTGCATCGTATGAATCTTTCAGGATGACTCTCGATCGGTGTTCCGGGTATGCTGCTGCACTGCAGTATTGAGATCATCAAGCAAGCGCTCCAGTCGCTGCGGGCCAAGCCCATGCGCCGCAGCCGCCTGGCCAAGCGGTTCCCAGAACGGCACCCGGTCCTCTTCCCACGGGATGCCATACTCGTCCAGTACCGGGCGTGCTTCCGGCCAGGCGGACGCAATCGCAGCGACCGGCGTCAGCGCCGCGATTGCGACGTTCACCTGCATGTGGCGCGCACCGGCGGGATCTGTGCCGGGCGAAGCCGATGGCCCGCGTTCCAGGCCGAACAGGCGCGCGGCATTGCCCCCCAGGATATCGTCGAGGATCGCGGGCGCAAGCCCGAGCGCGGCGATCTCCCCCCAAAACCTCGCCATCTCTGGCTCTCGCGACAGTCGCGGGTAGAGCGGCAACGGGTAGTCGCTGCCGTACAGAATCTTACGATGGTCAATACAGAACAAAGCGGCTGAGAAGATTGCGGTACCGGGGTAGATCAGCGGCGAGGCAGCGGTATCATACCAGACATTGCGCAATACCCGGCGCGCTGACGGCATCAACTCGTAGAACAACAACCCGCCGCCCCAGTGCGCCAGGATGATCTTGAGTTCGGGGTAGCGCAGCGCAAGCTGGTAATACTGGACCAGCGGTGTCGTGGCCTTCCCGGGGTAGTAGCGCCCGACCGGCTCATTCACGTGCAGCAACAGGGGCAACTTCAGCTCGATACACAATTCCGCCAGTCGCAGGAATGCTGGCGAGTTGAGTGCGAATCCCTGTGCATATGGGTTCAGCTCACCGATCCCGGCAACTCCCGCAGCGGCGCAACGCCGCACTTCATCAAGCGCGCCGGTTTCGGTGGATGGCTGGACCGTGGCGAATGCGAGGAAGCGATCGGGATGCTGCCGCTGTAACGCCAGTGCGCGATTATTGGCCGCCACGCACGATTCATGCTGGCGGTAGTATTCGCCCTGGATCACCGCGCGGTCGATACGCGCACGATCCATGTCGGCCAGCGTACGATAGGCATCGGCAAGCATCGGTACGTGGCGTGCCCCCTGGCCAGGGGCAAGCAACAGCGCCCAGTAGGGCTCGCGCTCGGCTTCAACGGCAAGGCGCTCGGCCAGTTCGGGCGGCTGAACATGGATGTGCGCGTCAATACGCACGGCTATTTCAGCGCTGCAATACGCTTCTCAACCGCAGCCGCGTCGTCATCGCGCCCCTGTGCGCGGTAGAGTTCAACGGCGCGCTGGTAATCCGCCAGCGCCTCGTCGGTGTCGCGCAATGCCTGGTGTGCCACGCCACGGTCGCGGTACGCATCAGCCGTTTCCGGTTCGCGCGCGATGACGATGTCCAGATCGGCAATCGCAGAACGGTAATCTCGCAGCGCAGATGCGGCTGCCGCGCGGCAGAGATAGGCATCAACCATCGTGGCATCAATTTCGATCGCCTGCGTACAGTCACGGAGCGCACCGCGCGCATCACCCTGCTCCAATCGCAGCATGCCCCGCCCGACGAATGCCAGCCGATAGGTGGGCGCAATCTCCAGGGCGCGGTCAAAATCGGCGCGCGCCTGTTCCGGCTTGCCAGTCAACTGGAACAGGACGGCACGGTGATAGTAGGTGAATCCAACATTCGGATTCAACTGCAAGGCCTGCTCGAAATCGGCCAGCGCCTCGTCATAGTCGCCATTGTCGCGGTATGCAACACCGCGTCGCAGCAGAATCGTGTCGTTGTTGGGATCACGCGCCAGCGCCTCACTGAAGTCGCTGATCGCAGCATCATACTGCTCGAGGCGATAGAAAGCGCGCGCACGCTGATGGTACGCCTCGGCATTCTCCGGGTCGAGCATGAGGACCCGGGTGAAGTCATCAACCGCATTCTGAAACAACGAGAGGGCGAAATTGACGGAACCACGTCCAAAATACGCCTCAACCGAGGAGTCATTGGCGCGAATGGCGTCGGTGTAGCGTTCCACGGCCTGGCCAAGGTTTCCGGCAGCCGCGAGGGTATCGGCCTCACGTACCATCTCCCGTACGTCAGCCGGCGTTGCGGTTGGCACCGGTGTCGCAGTCGCCGGGACACTGGTAACGGTGGGCATGGTTGTCGGCACGGCCGGTTCGGCGGTTGGCGCACCGGCTTCGCCAGCAGACGATTGCGGCCCCAGGATACCAGGATTCAGCACGAGCAAGCCGGCACCAAGGATAACGATAATGGCAACCACACCGATCAGTGCATACAGCGTGCGAGGTGGGCGGCGCACTGCCGGGGCAGACGGCGCACCGGCGGGACGCCGGAGCAGGCTACCGGGCTTTGTTGCGGCGCCGGGGCGCAACGATGCCAGCGAGTCATCAGGCGTCACCTCCGGCACGGATCGCAGGCGTTGTGGCTCAACTTCAGACCCTGATGGCCGCGACGGCCCGGTTGGCGCCGCTGCAACCGCTTCTGCACGACCGGTCGCAGGCTGCGGCGCAGGCGCAATGGATGGGCGCTCCACGACCGTGGGCGCATTGCCGGCCGGGGCCGCTGGCCGGCGCGACGGAGCGGCATCCGGTGCGAGCGGGTCGAAGACCGGGCGCTGCTGGCGTGGAACATTCACCACCGGCGGCGTCACAGGTGCTGCCGGCTCGGGTATGGGGGCAGCTATGGATGGCGGTGACGCCGGTTGAAGGCTTGCCAGGCCGCGTCTGGCCGCCTCATGCTGCGGATTGATCGCCAGCACACGTTCAAGGCAGTAGCGACGCCGGGCGGCATCGGTGACCGCGCCTGCGAGCCACAACCAGCCACGTTCGTTCTGCGGGTCAAGGTGCAATGCCTGGCCGAGCAACTGGCGGGCGCGGGCCTGATCGCCGGCCCTGACGGCGGCAATGCCTTCATCGATCAGGTGTGCGGCACGCTGTTGCGGTGTTGAGGTTTCGCTCATAGTTGCGTTCGTCGTTGTTGGGCGCGATTGTAGCCCGATCTTGCGTGGCAGTATACCATGATACCGGATCATCCGGTTAGTAAACGGCGCAGCCGTGTGGGACTCGTATACCTGATGTCTATCCGAAAACCTCTCCGCCTCCTGTCATTGCGCGGAGCGCGAGCGACCGCCTGCAGCGAGCGACGCATGGCTGACGCAATCTCCTATCTGCGATGGGGGATTGCGTCGCTTCGCGCACAATGCCATCCAACCAGCCGTTCGGATAGGCAAGTTGCCCTGCACACGCATCAATACCAGGCATCCGGCCAGACGATGCACCACGTACCATCTCTGGAGGCATGGTTCCATCCGATATGTTGTCGGCGTATCGGTGGAACAGGGTGCCATGTTATCTGAATCCTGTCATGAGAGCAATGCGTATGTTTCTCCGCTGGCTGCCGATCCTGATCACCATGGTATTGCTTGCCGCCTGTGGCAGTACGCCACTGGCCGAACCGCCACTCTACCCGGGCGCAACCCCTGCTGCAACCGGCGAGTCGTCGCTTGCCGACGCGATGGTCGGCGGTTTCACGGCAGAGATCGTTGGCGAGCGCAACGCTGCTGCGGTACGGCTAGTGCGGTTGCCCGCCGGTGTCACCTGGGAGCAGGCAAAGCGCTTCTATGCCGACCAGCTCGAAGGCACAGGGTGGCGCGCCGATCCTGACGTGCTTGTCGAAGGCGATACCATCAGCTATGCCGGATGGCGCAATCGTGATCAGTTGATCGCGATCGCCCACGTCGACGACGCCTTGACTGGCGCGCCATACCTCGCGCTCGCCGTCGTACGCCAGTGACACTCCTGCCCCTCATGAGTATTCATTATTAACACGACTTAGAGCCAATACCTTTCAAATAAGGCGTTCTGCACCGCACAGCCCTCTACCCAACCTCTCCCCGCCAGGGGGAGGAGTCGGACTCCCTCCCCCGGCGGGGGAGGGCCGGGGTGAGGGTGACGGGCGTATGTGAAAGGTATTGGACTTAGAGCCTGTCCGAACACCAGATGATCACTGTCATTGCGAGCGCAGCGACGCAATCTCCCATCTTCCGGATCATTGCGAGCGAAGCGAAGCAATCTCCGCTCGCGCCGGTCGATTGCGTCAGCCACGCGTCGCGCGCTGCAGGCGGTCGCTCACGCGCCGCGCAATGACAGCGTGCCCATGGGTTTTCGGATAGGCTCTTACGCTCCAGCCGGGAGATCTCCGCCAGACTGCCGTTGACACGACGTGCGGCCCATCGCGTACGTCGGTGGCATGGTACAGGTATGCTATCCAGGATACACCGGCGTGCACCACGAGCGATAGGCAGAAGCCCGGCCACGCACCACGTCTCGATACAGTTCGACCAGACGCGCCGTTACACTACCGACCTGGCCTGTTCCAACCGGTCGCCGGTCGATCTCAATGATTGGTTTGATTTCGGCGCCGGTGCCGCAGAAGAATGCCTCATCCGCGACATACAACTCGGTGCGGTCGATCGGGCGTTCGATCACCGGAACCCCCAGTTCGGCCCGCGCGAGTTCTGCCACGACACGGCGGGTAATTCCTTCAAGGACATCGCTAGTGATAGGTGGTGTTATCAGAGCGCCATGGCGCACAATGTACAGGTTGGCCGCGCTGGCCTCAGAGACGTGACCATCGTCGCCGAGAACGATGGCTTCATCGTACCCGTTGAGCAGTGCCTCGGTCTTTGCGAGCGCAGAGTTGACGTACCCGCCGGAAACCTTGGCGCGCGATGGCATGATATTGTCCTCGATCCGCCGCCATGACGAGACACAGGCGCGGATGGCCGAACCGGGAATGTACTGGCCGAAGGTAACCGCGTAGATCGTGAAGGCATCGCTGAGGCCGTGCAAGCGCACGGCGATCGTCTGGTCGCTCTTGTACACCAGCGGGCGGATGTAGGCGTCCTCACGAAAGCCTTCGCGCCGCAGCAGTTCGACTGTAAGGGTACATAACTCGTCGGCGCTGTACGGCAGTTCCATGAACATGATTTTGCAGGAACGTTGCAGGCGTTCCATGTGCTCGCGCAACTGGAAGACGAAGAGTTGTTCCTGTTCGGCGTTCCAGTAGGCGCGAATACCCTCAAATACTCCAAGGCCATAGTTCAGTGCGGCAGTCATCACACTGACCTGCGCCTGCTCGATCGGGACGAATTCGCCGTTAAAGAACGCGAAGCGGTTAGGTGCTGGCATGGCTGTTCCTCTTCTGTTGACGATCCTGTGTGATCATACTGAACTCACATAGCTGTCGCGGTTTCTGGTGTCGTGGCAAGCGTCATGCGCAGGTTACCGAAGGGATCAACTGCCAGCCTATCGCCCGGCCAGACTACGGTTGTGCTCTCGCGCTCTTCGATAATCGCCGGGCCGGCGATGGTGTCGCCCACAACGAGCCGGTAGCGATCATAGACCGGTACAGCAACAAAACCGTCGCCGGGCATGTATGCCGCCCGTTCACCCTTGAGCGCGCCGCCCGGTCGCGTCGCCAGGAGGTTCAGTTGCACGGTTGGCTCCGGCCCGGACGCGTGTAATCGCCAGTTGAGCACCACTGGCTCAGAATCCGGCAGGGCGATATGGAACAGCCGGTGATACTCGGCGGCAAATGCATCGGCCAGCGCGCGACCGGTGGTGGCATTGAGCGCACCGGGCGGCAATGGGACATCAATATCGTGGAACTGGCCGGCATAGCGCATGGCCGCGCGGCGTTCAAACCGAATCGCCTCGGGCGGCACGCCAGCGGGAACCAGGAAGCGCCGTGCCTGCGACTCCAGGTCAGCATAGATTGCCGCCACCATGGTCCAGTCGAGTGAAGTGAGTTCTGCCGGATAGGAGCGAACAAGCTCAAGGCTGACCGGCGCAACCAGGAACCCCAGCGCCGATGCCGCTCCCGACGCCGGAGGCACGATAATCTCGGCGACACCGAGGTGCCGGGCAACCTGTGCGGCATGCGCCGGCCCCGCGCCACCGAAGGCAACCAGCGGAAAGCGCCGCGGATCGCGCCCTTGCTCAACAATATGCACCCGCGCCGCGCCGGCCATCTGTTCGGCGACAACCTGGCAGACACGCCAGGCGGTCGCGGCGACGTCGAGGCCCAGGCGTTCGCCAAGGCGCGCCAGCGCCCGGATGGCGGCGTCGCGATCCAGGCGCATGGCTCCGCCGAGGAAGTAATCGGGGTCATAGTAGCCGAGCGCCAGGCATGCATCAGTAACCGTGGCGGCGCTGCCGCCGCGGCCGTAACAGGCGGGTCCGGGACTGGCACCGGCGCTCTCCGGGCCGACCTTGAGCAATCCCAGGCTGTCAACGTGGGCAATGGAACCACCGCCCGCGCCGATTTCAATCATCTCGACCACCGGTGCGCTGATTGGGACGCCTGAACCGCGTTTGAAACGATGTACCCGCGCGGCTTCCACCCGCGGCGCGATGGCCATCCGGCCATCCTGAATCAAACAGATTTTCGCGGTCGTGCCGCCCATATCGAATGCCAGCAGATCGCGCAGACCGGCGTACTTGCCGAGAAACGCTGTCACCAGTGCCCCACCGGCTGGTCCGGATTCGAGCAACCGGATCGGGAAGCGCCGCGCGGTTTCGGTAGCCGCCAGCCCGCCGCTCGACTGCATCAGGAGCAACCGGCCCTGGAACCCGGACGCGGCCAGTGCGGTTTCGAATCGTGCCAGGTAGCCATTGATGAGTGGCTGAACGAACGCATTGGCAACCGTGGTACTGGTGCGTTCGAATTCACGTATTTCCGGTACAACCTCGGCAGAAAGCGAGACATTCAGTTGCGGGAAGCGAGTGCGCAACCGTTCGCCGACAGCGCGCTCGTGTGCCGGGTTGCGGTACGAATGGAGAAAGCAGATCGCCAGCGCTTCGACACCTTCTTCCAGCAGCGCGGCAACCTGCCGTTCGACAGCATCAAGATCGGGGGCACGCAGCGACTCACCATCGCGGGTCATCCGTTCATCAACTTCGCAACGCAACCGGCGCGGGACGAGCGCATCCGGGAAGCGTAAGAACAGGTCATAGATATCGTAGCGCTGCTCACGTCCCATGTCGAGCATGTCGCGAAAGCCACGGGTGACCAGGAGTGCGGTGAGTGCGCCACGCCGCTCCATAATCGCGTTCGTCACGAGGGTCGTGCCGTGGACGATCAGCTGAATGTCGGATGGCGCGACAGGTTCACGTGCCAGCAGGTGCTGCAGGCCATCAAGCGCGCCTTCTGCCGGATCGTGCGCTGTTGTCAGGCACTTGTACAGCACAACTGTTCCTTCCGGGCGCAACAGAACAAAATCGGTGAATGTACCGCCGATGTCAACGCCAATCCGGTAACCGGTCACCACTCCTCCTCATCCTGGACCGTTCAACGTTCACCATGCTCGACCAGGGCCAGCAACCGCTCATACTCAACAAAATCCGGGACGATCAGGTCAACGCCGGCGGCAATCAGGCGCTCCCGCCTGGATGCATCCAGGCCCGTGCCGCGCTCCTCGTCAAACGCCACACCGACGGCGACCGCGCCCACGGCGTGCGCTTCGGCGATCTCCACCGGCCCATCGCCGATGACCAGAAGCTCGGGGCCCGCCAGGCACTGGTGGGACAGTACCCATGCAATAACTGCGCGTTTGCTGAAGGCCGGGTCGTGTGTTCCCGGCCCATAGACGTGTACGCCGAAATAGCCAGCAATTTTGAGCGCGCGCGCTTCGCGTAGCACCTCATCGCGATCGGTGCCGCTCGCCAGGATCAACAGCACGCCACGCGCCCGGAGAGCCTGCAGCAGCGCGCGCGCGCCCGGAACGAGCAGCGCGTCTGCGGCAAGGTCGCCACGCTCCAGCGCGGCGAGCCGGTGCGCGACATGCACCGCCAGGCGTTCGGCATAACGACGCCTGTACGTTTCGGCGGGCTCGGGATTGCCGCCGCGCCGCGCAACTTCCGTCGCCAGCCATTCCATCTGGTGGATCGTCGCCTGCCCGGTCAGGCGATGGATAGCGGCTTCGACCTCCGCCGCGAGCGCCGCGCCCGACTCCTTCCCTGCCGGTAACGTTTCCAGCATCAGCGCGCGCATTACACGTTGCCAGCCACTACGCACCAGCGACAGCGTTCCATCGAAGTCGAGGAGTGCGGCGCGGATTGGCGCGCCCGGCGGGTGATGAATAATTTCGATCATCCAGATCCCTGTGCCCAGGGGTAGGCCCAGCCATGAACAAAGGCATGCTCCTTGAGCGCAGTGAGTTCCGTCTCCGTTAACAGCAGACCGTCCGAGACCACACAGTTGGCCTCGACGCGCATGGCGCTGCGCATACCAGGGATAACCGTCGAAACGGCGGGATGGCTCAGGCAGAACTTCAGTGCCAGCGCGGCCAGCGTGAGCCGATCGGGGCCGAGGAACCGTTTGAGCGCCGCGACGCGCGGCGCGGCTTCGGCCAGGCGCGCTGGTGTGAGCCAGTCGGCGCGCCAGTCGTCCGCTTCAAACCGGTGGCCGGGGCCGAACTGGCCGGTGAGCAACCCCTCCTCGAACGGCACGCGAACAATGATGCCGACGTTGTGCGCCAGCGCGGCGGGGAGCAGCGCCTCGGCGGGGCGTTGCTCGAAGATGTTGTAGATCACCTGAACCGAGTCGAGCAAGCCGGCCTCAACTGCACCGACCGGACCATACGGATCCCAGTCGTTCGCCGAGACACCGAAGGCGCGCACTTTGCCGGCATCCTTCAGCCGCGACAGGGCATCGTACCACTCCAGTTGATCGACATACGGTGGCGTCCAGGCATGGAGTTGTTGAACGTCAATATAGTCGGTGTTGAGGTTACGCAGGCTTTCCTCGGTGCATGTTACGATCCAGTCGGCGGGAAAGGTCTCGGATGCCGGTTCATGCGGCAGCACCGGCCAGCGATACGTCTTTGGCGGGATCTTGGTCGCAATCACGATCTTGTCGCGCACATCGCCCAGGGCGCGGGCGATCAGTTGCTCGCTGTGGCCGTCGCCGTAGCCGAGCGCCGTATCGAAAAACGTGACGCCAAGCTCGTAAGCACGGCGCAGCGCCCGTAGCGCCTCGGTATCGTCCTGTGCGCCCCAGCCGCCGCCAATTCCCCAGGCGCCGAAGCCGATTTCGCTGACGCGGATGCCGGTTCGCCCCAGTGTACGGTAATGCATGGGTTTCTCCAGAAGTCAATGGTGCGTCGTCACGAATGAGCTCACTCCTCAGTTCGCGGTTCTTTGTTCCGATTGCTCGCCTCTGGCTCTTTCAGGCGCTCGGCGAACGCCCGCAGGCGCGCCATAACCCGACCATTGACGCTGTCGGGCGGATAGTCACCGTCGGCGCCGCGCTCACCAGCAGGTACGCCTGTGAGGAGCGCAATCCCTTCATCAACCGTCGTTGCCGTCCAGATATGAAACCGGCCGTCGCGCACCGCCGCCACCACATCGTCGCGCACCATCAGATGCTGTGCGTTGGCCTGCGGGATGAGGACCCCCTGGTCGCCGGAGAGACCGCGCAGACGGCAGATATCGAAGAACCCCTCGATCTTCTGGTTGACGCCGCCGATGGCCTGGATCTCGCCGCGCTGGTTCACCGATCCGGTCACGGCGATGCCCTGGCGCAGCGGCAACTCGGCCAGCGCCGAAAGGAGCGCATACAACTCGGCAGAGGAAGCGCTGTCGCCTTCAATACCCTCGTAACTCTGCTCGAACACCAGGCGAGCGGCAAGTGTCAGCGGGCGTTCCTGGCCGTACCGTTCGGCCAGGTAGCCGCTGAGGATAAGGACACCTTTGCTATGGATCGGCCCGCCCAGCTTGACCTCGCGCTCGATATCGAGGATCGAGCCGCGTCCCGGACCAACGCTGGCGCTGATACGATTTGGCCGACCGAACAAATAATCGCCCAGGCTCAGCACCGCCAGGCCATTCACCTGGCCGATTTTCGCGCCATCAGTATCGATCAGCAGCGTCCCGCGTGTGATCAACTCCTGGATGCGGTCCTGGATCATGTTCGACCGGTAGACCTTTTCCTCCAGCGCACGTTCCACGTGCTGTGCGTGGATCGTGTCACTCCCGATCTGGGCGGCCCAGTAATTTGCCTCGCGCACCACGTCGGTCAGCGCGCCGAAATGGGTTGAGAGGCGCATCTGGTCCTCCGCCAGGCGCAATGAGTGTTCCAGAAGTCGTGCCGCCGCCGCTTCATCCACCGGGCGCAGCTTCTCACGGGTGCAGAACGTGCGAAACAGGCGCAACGTCCCCTGGATGTTATCGTCACTCGCCAGCATACTGATGTCAAAATCGGCCTTGACCTTGAAGAGTGTCGAGAACTCGTCGTCATAGGCAGCGAGCAGATAGTAGGGCGGCGGCGGGCCAACGAGTACCACCTTGAGTTCAAGCGGTACCGGTTGCGGGCGCAGGCTCTTGACCGTGGTCAGGCCCAGGCGATCCGCAAGCTCCTCAATCTGAATCTCACGGGTGCGTAATGCGCGCTTGAGCCCATCCCAGCTGAAGAAGTCGCGCAGGAGATCTTCCGCTTCGATCACCAGGAAACCGCCGCTTGCATGATGCAGGCTGCCGGGTTTGATCATCATGAAGTCGGTATACAGCGCGCCAAAATGGGTTTCTTTTTCGATCCGGCCAAACAGGTTGGTATAGGTCGGGTTGAACTCAACGACCACCGGCGCCCCCTGCTGGCGGGAATTGTCAATCAGTACATTGACCTGGTACTTCCGAAATGGCAATTCCTTCAACCAGGGAACGGAGGCCACGTCAACCTGCGCCTCGCTATCGGACTGATGTTGCTGCTGGCCACCGGTACGAAACGGATCAGGATGCTCCTGAATATCGTGTTGCATGGCCTTCAAAAACGCTACCACGTCTGGCAGGTCGGCGTACTGCTCTTCGAGATCGTCGATGAGGCCGCCAACGACATAGAGCACGACCTGACGGTCAATTTCCTCCATCTGCTCGCGCGCGGCGCGTTCAGCGGCACGCACCTGTTTCATCACGCTTTTGAGTTCGTCCTGCAATGCTGAACGGCGGCGCAGCAACTCTTCACGTTGTTCGGGTGTCATTGCCTGGAACGCGGCATCGTTCAGCGGCTCGCCGTTAACGATCGGGATAATCATGATCCCGACCGGGCCGGCCTGCAGGACGAACCCCTGGGCCATGGCGTGCTCGCTGATCTGATTGAGCAGTTCCTCGCGACGTGAGGCCAGTACGTGGAGCACCTCGTCGCGCCGCGCCGCGTAGTCGTCGCTCTCGAACGCGCGTGGCAGTTCGGTGCGCAGGTGTTCGATCATCAGGCGTACATCCTGCTGCAGGCGGCGCCCGCGGCCAGCAGGCAGGCGCAACGCTCGCGGCTGATACGGGTCATCAAAATCATTGACATAACACCAGTCGGGTGGGGTCGGGCGGCGCTGCGCCAGTTCTTCAATAAAGGCCTGCACCGCCGTCATTTTCCCGATACCGGGCGGGCCGGCGGCATAGATATTGAAGCCGCCATCTTCCATGTTCAGGCCAAACTGCAATGCTGCGACGGCACGCTGCTGGCCGATAATGCCGCCATCCTTGAGTGGCGCGTCTTCCGGGGGAAACGTGATCTGCCGGGCATTGAAGGTTCGGCGGAGTTGCTCGGGGGATAGTTCTCTAGCCATGCGGCGCCTCTTTGCTTGTGCCGGTGCTCTTGCCATGCCTCGATACCGGCAACCGCCCGTATTGTACTACGATCCTCGACGCGCCAACGCGGACAGTGACAGAAACTCATAGCCAGCCTGCGCCGCCAGGTGTGCAGTGATCTGGCCGTGATCGAGCGCCGGCAGAACCTCAACCACATCACCGCCGGCCCAGCGTATCCCGGTACATGCGCGCAGGTAGGCCAGGCCCTGAAAGCTGGTCGGCCCGCCGACTTCGGGCGTACCTGTGCCCGGTGCAAACGCCGGGTCGAAAAAGTCCACATCGAACGACAGAAACGCCAGGTGATCGCCGACCGTTGCGCGCACCAGGTCCCCGATCTCCTGCGGTGTCCGGCGTAGCAATTCGGTTGTCGTCAGCATGGTGAAGCCCATGTCGCGCGCCAGTTGCAGATCTCCGCTCCCATACAATGGCCCGCGCATGCCAAGTTGCACCGAGCGCTCAGGGATGATCAAACCCTCTTCGACGGCGCGGCGAAACGGCGTGCCGTGAGTGTACCTTTGCCCGCCGTAGTAACTATCCCACAGGTCGCCGTGCGAGTCGAACTGCACGAGCGCCAGCGGGCCATGTGCTGCCGCGAGGGCGCGTAATTCGGGCAATGCCACGCTATGGTCGCCTCCCAGTCCAAGGGTGATGATTCCAGCAGCGGCCAGTGGTTGTAATGTCGCCGTGATCGCCGCGTGACTCTCCTGGATGAAACCTGGTACAACCGATACGTCGCCATAGTCAATGCACGAGAGAGTGTTGAAGACCTGTACGTCAAGTTCAGGGTTGTACGGTCGCAGCAACACCGACGCGCTGCGGATCGCCTCGGGGCCGAAACGCGCACCGACTTTGAAGGTCGCGCCTGTGTCAAATGGCAGGCCGATCACGGCAACATCCACATCCACGGTTGTCTGCACGTTCGGCAATCGCGCAAAGGTGCGGACGCCGCTGAAGCGTGGTGACGCGAGCGAATCGGCGGGTTGATAACGTGGCACGGTAGGCCCTCCTCTCAGAAGCACAATGTTCCAGTACGCCCTTCACCAGAGCATCTGTCTAAGAGCAATACCTTGCAAATAAGGCGTTATGCACCGCACAGCCCCCCACCCAACCTCCCCCCGCTGGGGGGAGGAGTCGGACACTGCGGCGAAAGCTGCAAGTGAAGCGAAACACGCCACCCAACCTCCCCCGCTGGGGGGAGGAGTCGGACTCCCTCCCCCGGCGGGGGCGGGCCGGGGTGGAGGCGAAGAGCTTATTTGAAAGGTATTGTGTCTAAGAGCCTATCCGACAACCCATGGGCCTGCGGTCATGGCGAGGAGCGCCAGCGACAGCGTGCAGCGGGCGCAGCGTGGCTGAAGCAATCGACCAGCGCGAGCGGAGATTGCTTCGCTCGCGTTCGCAATGACATCCGGTCCGTTATTCGGATAGGCACTCCATGCTTCCAGGATGGCAGAATCAATCTGGAAGCATGGAGCCATGTCGTTCCTGGCACTGAGTATACCGCACCAGACGGTCCGATTCTCTGTTAGACTGCTGTTGACGGCCATGACCCGGTGCCAGGAGGTAGGCAGCATGCTGTTCGATCTGCAGAATGCGCACCATGCCCACGCCAATGGGCGATTGCGTCGCGAACCGATCATCTGGTTAAGTACCGTTCGTCGTGATGGACGCCCACACCTTGTGCCGGTCTGGTTCCTCTGGGATGGGGCAACCATCCTGATCTTCAGCCAGCCTGATGCCCAGAAGATCCGCAATCTGCGGGCCTCACCGCACGTGTGCCTTGCACTGGAAGCCGCCGCTGACGGCGGTGATGTCGTGATTCTGGAAGGCGTTGCCGCATTCATAACCCTGCGCGATGCTGAACCCGCATTCGCCGCCTTCACCACCAAATATGGCGAACACATGGCCCGCATGGGCTGGACGCTTGAAACGATGCTGGCAGATTACAGCCTGCCGGTGCGGGTCACGCCAACACGACTGATTGCCTGGAGGTGAGATGCGTCTACCGGTCGAGCATCACTATCTGCACGTGAATGGAGTGCGCTTTCACGTTACCCGCGCCGGCCGGGGCAAGAAGTTGCTCCTGTTGCTCCACGGCTTTCCAGAGTTCTGGTGGTCATGGCGTCATCAGATCGCGGCCCTCGCCGACCGTTACACCGTCGTTGCGCCTGACCTGCGCGGTTACAATGAGACAGAGAAGCCGTCCTGGGGATATGAGCTCGATGTCCTGGTGCATGATGTGGCGGAACTCATCCGGACCCTCGGGTTTCGCCGGGCATATGTTGCCGGGCACGACTGGGGCGGCATGCTCGCCTGGTCGCTGGCAATTGCCCGGCCGTACCTGGTGGAACGGCTGATTGTGCTGAATATGCCGCACCCGGCGCGTTTCGTTGAGGAACTGCGCCGTAATCCACTGCAGCAGAGGCGCTCGTGGTACATTGGATTCTTCCAGATCCCATGGCTGGCAGAAGCGGCATTGCGCGCCCGTCGCGGTGCCGCGATCGCGTGCGCCTTCCGTGCCACGGCGATTGACCGGCAGGTATTCGATGAGGCGACGATGCACCATTACCAGCAGGCCATCGCGCGGCCCGGCGCGCTCAGTGCGGCGCTCAACTACTACCGCAGCATGGTGCAGGTCGGGGCGCGCGGTATGTTCCGCGGGACCGGTATGCGCGTCGCCGCGCCCACCCTGCTCATCTGGGGCGAACAGGATATTGCCTTCGCGCTGGAGGTCGTCCACGAAACCGGGCGTTTCGTCCCTGATCTGCGCATCCATTACCTGCCGCAGGCGTCGCACTGGGTGCAACAGGTTGCGCCAGACGAGGTCAATGCCGCCATGGCTGCGTTTCTTGAGGAAGAAGGATCATGACCCTGACCTACCGTCGAGTCACGACGCATGCCGACTACCACGCGATGGAGGAACTGCAGGAACAGGTCTGGGGTGGCGGCGAGCGCGATATTGTGCCACTCCATGTTCTGGTGACTGCAAACAAGCATGGTGGCCTGGCGCTCGGGGCATTTGATACTGCGCTCGCACCGCCTGGCGACATGGTCGGGTTCGTGTTTGGTTTTGTGGGTCTGACCTCTGCGGGACAGGTAAAGCATTGCTCGCACATGCTGGCGGTACTGCCAGCATATCGCGACCGTGGGGTGGGCGAGGAGCTGAAACAGCGCCAGCGCGACTATGTTCTGGCGCAGGGCATCACGTTGATGACGTGGACCTATGACCCGTTGCAGAGCCGTAACGCCTGGCTGAACATACGCAAGTTGGGCGCAACCTGCCGGACATATATCCGGAATCTCTATGGCGCCATGGCCGATGGTCTGAATGCCGGGTTGCCGAGTGACCGGTTCGAGGTCGAGTGGCATCTTGCATCGCGTCATACCGCCGAACGCCTGGGGCGGGTCGTTGCTGCGCCGGTGCTCGCGGCCCTTGCGGCAGAAGGGGTGATAGTATTAAATGAATCGCCAGAACCAGGGAACGACGCACCGGCGACAGCATGCCGCGCTCCTACGGGTGAGCGAGTGCTTATCCGCTTCCCGGCGGATATCAATGCCATCAAAATCGCACGGCCCACCGAGGCGCTGGCGTGGCGTATGCAGCTTCGTGAACTGTGCGAGGCAGCCTTTACAGCCGGGTATGCTGTCGTTGACGTGTTGGCCGACGGCGCGTGCAGCTACTATCTTCTGCAGCAGAACGGGAGCCCGGAATGAAGATCGAGTCGATCACCCTGCACCATATCAGCTTACCACTCGTCGCCCCCTTTGAAACCAGTTTTGGCCGTGAGACGGAGCGCCCGTGTATTCTCGTCGAGATGCGGGCCGGCGGATTGACAGGCTGGGGTGAGTGTGTTGCCGGCGCCGGACCGTGGTATGCGTATGAAACCATTGGTACGGCGTGGCACATCATCAGCGAATTTCTTGCGCCAATGGTTGTCGGGCAGGAGTTCACGTCACCCGAGGCGCTGGCGGAGCGCTTCAGCGCGGTGCGCGGCCACGCGATGGCGCGCGCTGCAGTAGAAGCGGCGTTCTGGGATCTCGCCGCCCGCGTGCGTGGCGTATCGCTGGCACACCTTATTGGCGCAACGCGCGAGCGGGTAGCGGTTGGCGTCAGCGTGGGCATCGAACCGACGCTCGACGCACAACTTGCCAGCGTGGCGCGCTTTGTCGAAGCCGGGTATGCGCGCGTCAAGTTGAAGATCAAGCCGGGGTGGGACGTGGCGATGGTACGCGCCGTGCGCGAACGCTGGCCCGACCTGCTGCTCCAGGTGGACGCAAACTCGGCCTACACACTTGCCGATGCGCCGATTTTTCGCGAATTTGACGAGATGAATCTGCTCTTGATCGAGCAGCCGTTGCACCATGAAGACATCGTTGACCATGCACGATTGCAGGCGCAACTGCGTACGCCGATCTGCCTCGATGAGAGCATCCATTCGCCTGACCATGCCCGCTGGGCGCTCGATATTGACGCCTGCCGGGTGATCAATATCAAGGCCGGTCGTGTCGGTGGGTTAACGGCCGCACGCCAGATTCACGATCTATGCGCGGCGCGCGGTATACCGGTATGGTGTGGCGGTATGCTGGAAACGAACGTCGGGCGCGCGGCAAACCTTGCCCTGGCAGCACTGCCGAACTTCACGTTGCCGGGCGACATTTCTGCCTCGGCACGCTACTATCACAGCGACATCGCCACTCCCGATTTCGTCCTGAACGCCGACTCGACCATAAGCGTCCCGCAGGAGCCCGGGCTGGGGGTGGTCGTGCTGCCAGAGCGGCTGCGCGCCGTGCAGGTGCGCCAGTTGACCATTGGCTACAGCGAAGTTCAGAATAGTTGATCGCCGGGTACGCGGGCGTCCCGCCCGCTTGCGCGCACGATGCGCGCGCTCCCAGCACGCATGTGGTTCAATCATTCTGCACTTTGCTGTCGTGTGATTGTCGTTTGCTGCTCGATGAGACGCTGCGCGCCGGTGCTCATACTGAATATTGCGCGGCGATGCAGACACTGGAGTGAGTTGCTATGCAGCCTGCCAACCCGACGAATGTACCGGAGCCGGAGCAGGTGATCGCCGCGGCGCGCGCCGCAATAATGGAACGCGCCGGCATGGCGGCCGCGGAACGCCGGGCGCGTGAACGGCGCTGGCAACCGCTGTTTTTCGTGGTGCTGGCCATCCTGCTGCTTGGCGTGCTGTTCGCGCCGGCTGCAACGCTTGAGCGCAAACTGATCCTCGCGCTCAGCGGCGTTTGCGCCCAGGAACATAACCTGATCGTCGGCGGGGTGCAGTTGCCGCTCTGCGCGCGTGACTCGGGCATGTATCTCAGTCTGCTGGCAACGCTGGCGGTAGTTATCATGCGTGGGCGCGGGCGTGCCGGGGCGCTGCCGCCGTGGCCGATCCTCACCGTTCTCGCCGGGCTCGTCGCCATCATGGGGGTTGATGGCGTCAATTCGCTGCTCAACGAAATCGGGTTGGTGCCCTGGTACACGCCGCGCAATGACCTGCGTGCGCTGACGGGTATGGGTGCCGGGGTGGGCCTGGCAGTTGTGCTGGTGCTGTTGCTGAACCGCTCACTGCGTCGCGATGTTGACGACTCGCTGCCGGTGCTGGGGCAGTGGCGCGAACTGGGATTGATCGCGCTGATTGATGGCGCCTTACTGGCCAGCGCCTTGCTGGACGTGGCACCGCTGGCGTGGCCGCTGGCGTTGCTGGTGTTTGCCGGGGTGACGGGTACGCTGTTTGTGACTGCGCTGGTCGCCATAGCGGTGATCCTGCGGTACGATGGAACCATCACGCACCCTGCGCAGCTTGCGCGACCGGCAACCCTGGCGCTCGCGTTCACGGGTGTCTTTCTGGTCGTGATGGCGTTGTTGCGCGCGGTGCTGGTGAATGGTGGCCCGGCGTCATGATCCACGGCGCCGGTGAATGGTGGCCCGGCGTCATGATCCACGGCGCCGGGCTGCACAGGGTTCAGTGGCCAGGGTGTGCATTGTCATGTTCGGCCAGCGCTCGCACCTTGCGAGCGCGCCAGCGCGCAAGTTCCGCCAGCTGGCCGAATGATTCGCGCAGCCCGGATTCTTGCGCCAGACACGCCTGGCGCTCTTCTATCTCGGTTGCCAGTTCCTCCAGTGCAGCGGGATCGGTAGCAGCATCTTTGTAGCGCGCCATAAGGGCGTAGAATCCACCATGCGCCGGATTGCAGACACGCAGGTCGTAGCGCCGGTTGGCCGCCTGTTCGTGCAATCGCTCCAGCGCTGCTTCTGATGGAGCACTCGTTGTGGCAGGCGCGGGTGCTGCTGTTTGTTTGCGCCAGAACATCACGCCATCCTCACTTCCTCGGTCTGAACTGAATCTACCCATGTGATGCCGCACGCGCAGTATTCGTTTCATCGTTCAGCACCGGCCATCCCGCTTACCGGCGTCGTCGAGTCCGCCTGGATTTCCGCCGCACTCAACGCCCGGTTGTATATCCGCACATCATCGATTCGCCCGGCAAAGTCATCGTTCGGATAGACCTGGCTACCACCGATGGTCAGGATGCCGGTTGAAACAGGCATCGCCCCGCTGACCACCCGGCTGGCTACCTGTGACCCATTCACAAACAGGCGCAGCGTCGTCCCGTCGTAGGTTGTCGCTATGTGGCTCCAACTGTTCAACGGCAGCGCAGTACTTCCTACAACCTCCTGCTCGCCGTTCCGGTAAACGTATCCGCGTGGCCGATCCGGGCTGCTCGACCCGGCGTACAGGGCATACACAAGCGATCCTGATTGCGCCTTGAATACCACGGTTCCCCAGCGATTGCCGGAGGTCGGGTAGACCCACGCCTCAACTGTCATGCCGCTCGTGAGATCAAGTGTGCCCGAGTCGGCCACGGAAACATAATCGTTTGATCCGTCAAACACAAGCGCTCCACCATAGCGACCCTGCGTTGTCCAGGTTGGACCGTTGACAAGTGTACCGGTGTTGCCATTGCCGCTCATGTCGGCCAGGGTCGTTCCACTACCGGCATCGAAATTGTAGGCCGCTATCAGCCCACCCGGTGAGGATGGTGTTGCTGTTGGTGTGCGCGTGGCCGTTGGTGTGCTGGAGGGTGTCGGCGTGGTCGCCGTATTCGTGGCGCTCGGCGTGACGCCGGGTGTGCTGGTAGGTGTTGGTGATGCCCCTGTCTGGAATGCAAAGTCGTCCACATAGATCGTCGCGTTCAGGCTGCTTACGACCATCCGCATGACGGCGTTGGTCGTTCCTGCCGGCGCGGTGAGGGTTGCTCCTGCCTCGGTCCAGCCGCCAGTTGCAGACGTGAAACTGCGCACGGTATCGGTGCGAATGGCGCCATTGCTGGCGTTGCGCCAGCGCACCTGGATCTGAAAGGTGAACGCATCACTGGTGGCCGGGATATTGACCCAGCCGCTAAACGTATAGCTCTGCCCTGCCACCAGGCCGGTACGGGTCTGGGTGAGGGTATACCCGGCATTGGTGGTCGAGAAATGCCGGCCTGCATAATTGCCGCTGCGCACCATGGCGTTACTGCGTGTGAAGCTGGCATTGCTGGTCCAGCCGTCGGGCCGGCCGTCATTGTTGGCATCAAGCTCAAATCCTGGATTCGCGAGCAGATTCGCTGCCGGAGTCGCTGAAGCAGTTGCCGTCGGGCTGCTGGTGGATGTGGCCGAGGCCGTCAGGCTGCTGGTGGGCGTGGCCGTATCGGTGGGTGTGGCCGAGGCCGTCGGGCTGCTGGTGGGCGTGGCCGTATTGGTGGGTGTGGCCGAGGCCGTCGGGCTGCTGGTGGGCGTGGCCGTATCGGTGGGTGTGGCCGAGGCCGTCGGGCTGCTGGTGGGCGTGGCCGTATCGGTGGGCGTGGCCGAGGCCG